>CAKTJC010000018.1 GCA_934567355.1 uncultured Oscillospiraceae bacterium | reverse complement strand
GCGCTGGCGCAGAGCTTTTGCGGCTCCTGCTCGTTGTACGCTTCAGTGCGCAGATGGAGCATGGTGCGGGTGGCTGCATCGATGTGAAGATGCAGCACCGTGCGCTGGGCGGGCAGCAGTGGATGGTGGAAGGTCAGATTCAGCTGTACAGTGGGGGTAAGCGCCCTGCCCTCCGTCAGGCAGGTGGCAAGCGTCCCCATGGCCTGATCCATCATGGTGCTGATCATGCCGCCGTGGAGGGTGCCGTACGGATTGCACATCCATGGCTCCGCCTGGGCATACAGCGTATAGTCCCCCGCCTGCGGGTCACAGTTTCCGACCTGAAGATGAAGCCGGTCGCCGATCGAATCTGGAGCCTTTTCGTGCAGCAAATGAAGGACTTCTTCCAGCGCCTGCTGCACGTCGGTTTTATTCTCCGCGTTCACTGCTGACCACCTTGCCGATGTTCCACAGGTGGGCAACGGTCTGCTCCGCCTTTTCCTTCTCATCCTCGTTGGAATACTCCACATACACCGTGTGGGCGCTGCAATCGGTGCACTCAACCTGCACGCTCCAGCCGCCCTCGTGCAGCAGCATTCCGGGGCCGCGGCAGATGGGGCATTCTTCCAGCATGATATATTCTTTCATCTTATTTTACTCCTATCTGAATCGGTTTTCCTGAACATCCAATATTTCCTCCCGGCTGTATGCCGCATAATCCGGGGCATAGGCGGGAAGGTATTTTTCAATCGCCGCCCCGATCTGCATGGGGTTGAGCGAAGGATTCTGGCAGCAGACCCGCGCCGCGATCTCCAGCGTATTTTCGTCTGCCTCTCTGATTTGCAGGCTGCGGATCATGGGGATAATATTTTGCTCGGTATTGCCGCTTTTACTCTTTTTCGTGACCGTCACCTCGGGCTGTGAGAAGAGTGTACCGATAGCCTCGGCGGCTCCTTGGGGGACTCCGGCGTCGTATTCCAGCCGCAGAACGCAATCCAGGTATGCGAGGTACTTGACTTTCTGGCCTCCATCGTACACATCCAGCACCCGAACACCCGCTACCAGCGCTTGATTCAGGCGTTGACGGATTTCTTCGTTGGGCACGGTACTGCCGTCCAGATCGAAGTCCAGCAGCTCACAGCCGCTCTCAATGCCCACGGACAGGGGCAGCGCAATGGAGACGGACGGCCTGGGATTAAAGCCCTGGGTGTGGATCAGGGGAAGCCCCGCCCGCTTGAAGGCACGCTGGAACACCCGCATCAGGTCCAGGTGCGAGATCCAGACGGCGTTTCCCCGCTTCTCAAACAAGAGCCTAGGCATCGCAGGCCACCTCCTTCAGCAGTCCGTTGGCGCCGCAGCCCGCGCAGCCATGGCGGCAGTCCGGGGTCACCTGACTGTCGTAGGCGCGCCGCCGCTCCCGCAGGAGGAATCGCTTGCTGACGCCCACATCGATCATATCCCAGGGCAGATTTTCCTCCTCGCCGTAGCCGCGGGTGGTGTAGAATTCCATCGGAATGCCGCAGCGCTCAAAGGCATCCTGCCAGATGTCGTAGCGGAAGTATTCGTCCCACCCATCCAGCCGTGCACCGTGAGCCACCGCATCCTCGATCACTGCACCCAGGCGGCGGTCACCGCGGGCAAACACCGCCTCCAGGCGGCTGAGCTCGGTGCTGTGGTAGTCATATTCAATGGATTTGGAATAGAAATGCTCTTTGAGCAGCTTGCAGCGGCGCAGGTATTCCTGGGGGGTAATCTGCTCCTCCCACTGGAAGGGTGTGTGGGGCTTGGGCACGAAATAGGCCGTGGCCACATGGACGCGGAGCCCTCGCTTTTTGTTCACGGCGTTTTCCTTCCACGCCTGAATCACCTTGTACACCAGGTCTGCAATGCCCAGCACGTCCTCGTCCGTCTCCGTGGGCAGACCCAGCATAAAATAGAGCTTCACGTTGTTCCAGCCACCGGCAAAGGCCTGGGCACAGGTGGAGAGGATTTCCTCCTCCTTTAGATTCTTGTTGATAACGTCCCGCAGCCGCTGGGTTCCGGCTTCCGGCGCAAAGGTCAGGCCGCTTTTGCGGACGGTTTGCAGTTTCTCCATCAGCTCGCGGGAGAAATTATCCGCCCGCAGGGAGGGCACGGAGAGGCTGACCCGGTTTGCCGCGCAATAGGGAATCAGCTCATCCGTCAGCTCCTTCAGCCCCCGATAATCGGAGGTGGAGAGACTGGACAGGGTAATTTCGTTGTTGCCGGAGTTTTCCAGCACCTCCACCGCCTGACGGTAAAGTACCTCCGGACTTTTTTTCCGCACCGGGCGGCAGCTGAACCCCGCCTGGCAGAAGCGGCAGCCCCGGATGCAGCCCCGGAACACCTCCAGGTTGGCCCGGTCGTGGACAATCTCCGTGGAGGGAACAATCATCTGGGTGGGGAAAAAGGCTTCGTCCAGATTTTCCACAATCCGCTTGGTCACAACCTTGGGCGCGCCCTCTTTGGGGATAACGGCTTTCAGGGTTCCGTCCGGGTTATATTCGTGGGTATAGAAGCTGGGCACATACACGCCCTGGATTTTGGACACTTCCCAAAGGAACTGCTCTTTGCTCCACCCTTCCCGCTTGGCTTTTTGGTAGAGGGAGACAATCTCCACGGTGCTGTCCTCGCCCTCGCCGGTGGAGAAAAAGTCGATAAACTCCGCCAGCGGCTCCGGGTTGAAGGCGCACACGCCCCCGGCGAAGACGATATTTTTCAGCTCATGCCTGTCTTGGCTGTGAATGGGGACGCCCGCCAGCCGGAGCATATTGACGATGTTGGAATAGGACATTTCGTAGCCGATGGTGAATGCGATCATGTCAAAATCCCGAACGGCATCCTGGCTCTCCAGCGCCCACAGGGGGAGGCCATATTTGCGCATCTGCGCTTCCATATCGCCCCAGGGAGCGAACACTCGCTCGCACCAGACCTTCTCCATCCGGTTCATTACCCCATAGAGGATCCGCATGCCCACATTGGACATACCGATCTCATAGGTATCCGGGAAACAGAAGGCCACACGCACGTCAACCTTCTGCTTATCCTTCCTGATCTCCCCCCATTCGCCGCCGGTATAGCGGGCAGGCTTCTGCACCGTGGGGAGGATTCTCTTTTTCAGCTCGGTCATTTGCTTACCTCTTAGAACATAGTGCCCCCATTGTACTATTTGTTGCGTCGCTTTGCAAGGGCTTTTTCCGCCTGCCCCGAAAATATCGCGCCCTCCAAAGCAGACGAATAAGCCGAACCGCTTTCCCTCCGTCCAGATTCCCGATGGGGAGCAGATTGTATATTCCCTGAATGAGCCCGCAGAGGGACAGCTGCGGAAAAATACGGACAAACAGCAGCATGGAAAGGCTCGCCGCCGGCCCTGCCAGGAGGCAGATTAGTTCCCTTTCGGGCGGAAGCGCCGATGCATGCATTCTGGCGCCGCGAAAGGAAAATTCCAGGCAGGATATTTTCCCGCCCAGGATTAAAACCGCCAGATAATGCCCAAGCTCATGAAAAAAAGCCGCCAGAAAGTATGCCGCGACCCAGTGCAGCGGGAGAGTCAGCAGCAGGAGCGCCGTCAGGAAGCAGAAGCCATAGTCAAAACAGATCCGCTTCCGCACTGCAAATCACCTCGCGAAGGAAATTACCCACCGCACGGTACAGTCTTTCCCCCTGCTGTGCCTGCTCCAAATGGGAATCCAGCCAAGTGCAGGCTTCGGAAAAGACCGGAAACGGCTCGCTTTCCTCGCTGAAATACTTCCAACCCACAAACAAGAACACTGCCAGAAAAGCGGCTGCAAGCAGCAGCGTTTTTTCATACCCCGATCGCGCCCTCATTTTCATCACCTCATATATTTCTATGTCCGTACCCACCGCACAATTCCACCGGCAGCAAGTCGTGCCGTCATGTCCGCTCCTGGTGCGCCCTGCGGAAAAAAGCAGGGAAACTCTTGACAATTTATGTTTCTTTCATTATAATGGGTAACGCTAACGGGGTGTGGCGAAGTTTGGTATCGCGCATGGTTCGGGACCATGAGGCCGCGGGTTCAAGTCCCGCCACTCCGACCAAGATGAGGCAGTTCAGTTGAGCTGCCTCATTTTTTTGTGCGCGGGGCGGGCTGACGGTGGAGGACAGTGCGGGGAAGATCACGGAGCTGAACGAGCGGCAGCGAAGCGGCATGGATGCGGCGCGGCTGCTGGCGGAGATGGGGCTGGATGTGACGGTGTATGCCAGCACGGAGGCTGACCGGAAGGCCGGGATGGAGAACGGCAACATCCGGCTGAGCGACGGGAGCATCCTGGTTGACCTGAACGCCGGTGCGGACGGGCAGGGCGTGATGGCCTTTGCGCTGAGCCATGAATTTACCCACTTCGTGGAGGAAATGAGCCCGAAGAAATTCCGGGCGTTCACGGACATTCTCTTTGAAGAGATGGGCAAGAATGGCACGGACGTCTCCGCCCTGATCGAAGCCAAGGCGCAGAAGCTGGGGAAGATGGAAGATTACAAGGGGCTCAGCGAGAATGAGCTGAACGACCTGGCCTACAGCGAAGTGACCGCCGAGATGATGGAGACGGCGCTGACGGACACGGACGTGATGGAGCGGATCTCCGCACGCTTGCAGCAGACGGACAAGAGCCTGTGGGGGAAGATCAAGGATTTCCTGAAGGGGCTGGTCGACCGGCTGAAGGCGGCGTACAAGGGGCTGAACCCGGACAGCGGCATCGCCCAGCTGGCACGGGAGACGATCAACAGCAGCGAAAAGGTGCTGGATGCCTTTGCCGATGCGGCAAGCGACGCGGTGGTGAACTACCGGCTGCAGGATGGGCAAAAAAATAACGCCACTGAGGGCGTGCAGTTCAGTCAACGGGAATATGACAGCATTTCCAAGCAGTTCTCGGATGAGATTTCGCAGTGGGTGAAAGACGGGCAGGATGGAGACCGGCAGTTCATTCTCGGTAGCACTGGGGAAGTCCTGCAAGGATTGGGTGCTATCGAGAGCGACATTTATATGAACAGCGACAAGATCAACACGATCCTGGACGAGCACCCGGAAATTACGCTGGAAGAAATTCGGCAAATTCCGAAAATCATCAACGATCCCATATTGATCTTGAAGAGCCGAAACGCCGGGCGAAGCGCACAGAATACCCGAATGACCATGTTCAGCTCTGTGAAAGGGCAAAACGGGCTTCCGGTTATGGTTGTATTTGACCTTCGCCCCTCTGAGAATCACTTTGTGATTTCCGATATGCAGAAGGTTACGAGCGCCTACACCAAGACAACGGAGGCAACTTCTTTTGTTGAAAACAGTTTTATCATGTATGCAGACGAAAAAAGAACCACTTCGTTGCTTCGGTCAATAGGCTTCCATATGCCTATCGAGCTGCTCCAAAGTGGTTATATAGGTAGTATATCCTATAATCGGCGAAGTGTCAATATCTACGGTGAAAAATTTTCTGACGTTTTTCGGAAGGATAATTTGCTGTACTCTTCCCGCCAGCGGGCGGAGGGAAAAGCGGAGCAGCTGGCGACGGAAGTGGAATATTTGAAGAAGCTGGTGCAGATCCAGAAGAAGGGCAACTCCGACTATACGCTGGACAGAACCAGCCTGAAGCAGTTTGCTTCCCAGCTGATCCGGGAGAACGGCGCAAGCGGAAGCAGCACGGAACTGGCGGCGCTGCTGGAGGACACCTACAACTACATTTCCAGATCGACGGATTTCCTGTGGGAAGGGATCGAGGAACGGGCAGGCAAGGCGGTGGACTGGCTGGAGGCGCACCGGAAGGTGCAGCGGGACAGCTACGCTCAGGAGGTGCTGGACTTTATGTCCAAGCGGCATGTGAAGCTGAGCGAGGCACAGCTGGGCGAAAAACCGCTGTGTGGCAGGCGTTCGTCACACAGCGGTATCGTGTTTGTTGGAGCTTACTTTGTCCCGGTCAGTGCCACACCGTTTACATACAGGGTGTAGCCGTTGCTGATGATCTGCTCGGCATTTCCTTCAAAGCCGGTGATATAAGTGTCGGCGGTCAGCGTCCAGGTGCTGGTTTCATCCAGCGTGACATTGACGGTGCCAACCTCACTGGAAATAGCGGTGCCCTTGCTGTTCGTGATCTCGCCGGAGATGCTGCCGGTGAAGGCGGAGCCGTCGGAGAGCGTCAGAGTCAGCTTGGAGTTGCTGCCCACCAGAATGGTGCCGCTCAGGCTTTGCGCGTTGGCATACAGCTCGGCGTTGTTTTCCGCACCGTTCCATCCGTCATCGCAGACGGAAAGCAGCACTTTGTCGCTGTCCTCGTTTACGATCTGCACGCCGTTCAGCGTAATGACCGCATGGGTGTTGGTGACGTGGAACACATGTCCGCTCTTGCTGGTCAGGCTGCCGCCGGTCATGGTAAAGGCGGAGGTGCCGGAATCAGCGTCGCCGGACATGGACTGATAGATCATGATGGTATCCAGGAAAGTGGCGTTGCCGTTGCACTGGGTGTTGTTTGCGGTGAGGTCGCAATCGGTCAGGGTGATGGTATTCATGCCTTCAATGCACACACCCTCGGAGAGATTGGAAACTAGAGTCACGTTTTGCACCGTAATGGCAGCGGTGGAGTAGATGGCAGGGGAGCCCAGACCGTTGGAGGTGTAGGTGCCGCCGTCCACATTTACCGTTCCACCGCCCCGGTCGGTGCGGATGGCAGCGGAGGAGCGGCCGGAGGTCGTGACCGTCAGGTTACTGGCATTGGTAATGCCGCCGCCGGTGGTCATGATGCCGCCGGAGCCGTCGCCGCTGGTGGTGATTACGGTGTCGGAAATGTTCACGGTGGTGCCGTCACCGGCTGCACCGTTCTGTCCGCCGTTGCCGCCGTAGGAAAAGACGCCGTTTGCGCCGCTCGCGTCGCTGGTGATCGTGCCGCCGCTGATGGTCAGCGTTGTGCCACCCTTGGCCAGCACGGCGGCATTGAGCCCGTAGAAATTGCAGCTGTCGCCGCGGTCAGAGTCGCCCGCTTTGGTAACGTTCGGATTTGTCAGTGTGACTTCCTCGTCGGTATCGACCAGGATCGCGTTTTCATCCGCGCTGTCGGAGAGATATACTCCATCCTCCAAAGAGGCGGCAGAGGTGATCTCCGTTGCGGCGGTATAGGTCACGTCGGAAGCGGAGCCGCCGGAACCACCTCCGGGTCCGCCGGGGCCACCTCCCGGACCGCCGGGGCCACCTCCCGGACCGCCGCTGGGAGGATTTCCTCCGGGACCTTGGGCAAGGGCACTGAGCGGCAGGCTGATGGCAATACACAGCGCGGAAGCTGCCGCGATGATCCATTTGTGACTTTTCATTGTTTGTCAGTCCTTTCTAAAGAGACACGATTCAGGCTTCGGCAGTATCGGCGCTTTCGAAGGCGCTCTGCTGGAAGGTGAGGATGGCATCATATTCATCTTGGGTGATGATTTCGGCCTCCAGCAGCTGATCCAGCAATTCCTGGCTCAGCATGGGCAGCCGACTGCCGTTTTCGGGCATTTCGGGAGGCGTTCCGGGCTGCTGACCATCGGGCATCTGAGGAGCGCTGCCGCTCTGCCGGTTGCCGGGCATTTCAGGTGCGCCGTCGGGCTTCTGCCCGCCGGGCATCTGGGGTGCCCCGCCTTGTGCGCTGTCAGGCTTTTCCGGGGGATCACCGGGCTGGTTCCCGTCAGTGCCGTCCGGCAGTTCCGGGCGATTTTCTTCCATGAATTTCAGAATGGCGTCCAGGGTTTCCCGGCTGATGATCCCCTCGTCCACCAGAATCTGAAGAGCTTCCCCATTATCCTGCGGCATCATTCCGGCATCCGGAAATCCCGACGGGCGGCTGTCTGTGCTTTCAGGCTGGGCGGCCGCTGCTGTGACGCAGCATAGCGCCAGCACCAGAACCAAGGCTGTGATGATTCTGAATGTGCGTTTCATATCATGTTCCTCCTTGTTTTGCAGAACTTATCTACATGCCCCATTATACCGACGGGGCTGAAAGAAGTCTGAAAGAATTATGAAAAAATCGTGAAGATAATTTTTATTCAGTTCTTTTTAAGATGTGTCTTTTATGATATACTCATTCCATAAAAGAGATCGGAGGATTCTCCAAAATGAAGGTACTGATCGTAGAAGACGAGCGCTCCCTGGCCGATGCGCTGGAGCATATTATAAAGCATGCGGGCTACAGCGCGGATGCCGTGTATACCGGCGACGATGCCCTGGCCTATGCTCTGGGCGCAAGCTATGATGTGATCGTGCTGGATGTGATGCTGCCGGATATGGACGGATTTCAGATCGTCAGCACCCTGCGCGCCCACGGGAATCATACCCCGGTGCTGATGCTCACCGCCCGCACGGCGATCTCGGATAAGGTCACCGGCCTGAACGCCGGAGCGGATGACTATATGACGAAACCCTTTGACAATGCCGAGCTCCTGGCACGGCTCAACGCCCTGTGCCGCCGCACCGGCGAGGTGGTCATGAAGCAGCTGCACTACGCCGACCTGACACTGGATCTGAACGCAGCGGAGCTTTCCACCGCCCGGGATTCCGTCCAGCTGAGCAAGAAGGAATTCGAGCTGGCGCGGCTCTTCCTGAGCCACCCGCAGCACACGCTGTCAGTCGATGCGATCCTCTCCGCCGTATGGGGCATGGATTCCGAGGTGACGGATAATAATGTGATGGCCTATGTGTCCTTCCTGCGCAAGAAGCTGAAATACCTCAATTCCAAAGTGACGATCCGCAATATCCAGCAGATCGGCTACCGCATGGAGGCGACGGAGCAATGAACGCCTACCGCAGACATTTCATTCGCCTGAATATGGTTTTGGTCGGCGCAGTGCTGCTCATTACGCTGCTGGCGGTGGGTGGCTCGACCATTCAAAGCGAATATGGGAACATGCGCCAGACCATGCTGGAAACCCTGATGCCGTTTCAGAATAGAAATGCCTTTCTGCCTTTTATTCCTGATGGGACATCCCGGTCAGAAAATACGGATACGGCTCCGGCAGACGACCAGACAGCCTTGCCGCATCGGGATGCGCCCCAGCCTCCGCAGGATGGTGCTGAGCCGGGAGTGGACGAAAATGCGTTTTTCAGCCGCTGCATCACCGTGTTTTACAGCAACGGACAGAGCACGATCCTCTCGGGCATCAACGATGCAGACGAGGAGACCGTCCTGACTGCCGCTGCTCAGGCCATGGAGCAAACGGATGATTTCGGCTACCTGCGCGATTATGATATGTTTTATCAGGTCGCCGGACGGGAGGCTTTTGCAAGACTCTCCCTCTATCCGGCACGCTATCTGCGGCAGTCGATCATCGGCATTGTTCTCAGGCTTCTGGTCACGTTCCTGCTAACGATGATCGCCTTTTACTGGGTCAGCCGCTACATTTCCAAAATCGCCGTCCGCCCGGTCGAGATGGCTATGAACCGGGAAAAGCAGTTTGTGGCGGATATTTCCCATGACCTGAAAACTCCACTGGCCGTGATGCAGGCATGCCACCATATTCTATTGGAAAACCCGTCGCAGACCGTTGGGGAGGCGCAGCCCTGGCTGGACAAAAGCGGCGCGGCCATGCAGAATATGAAGGCGCTGATCGACGATATGCTCACCCTCAGTGCAGTGGACACTGCGCAGCGTCTTCCCAAAAAGGAAAACGTCAATTTCAGCGCAGTGGTCACAAAGGCAGTGCTGCAAATGGATGTGATGGCCTATGACAGGGGCGTCACCCTGGAGCAGGATGTGCAGGAGGGGGTCACCGTCACCGGTGATTCGGATGCGCTGCTGCGAATTGCCTCCGGCCTGATTGAAAACGCCCTGAAATATGAGCCGAAGGATGGCCGGGTTGCCGTAAAGCTGGAAGCCCGGGGGAGGAAGACCGCACTGACGGTGCAGAATTTCGGCACGGTGATTGCCCCGGAAGATCTGCCCCACATTTTTGAGCGCTTCTACCGCAGCGACAAAGCCCGCACCGCCCACCAGGGACACGGCCTGGGACTTGCCATCATCAAGCGGACAGTCGAGCTGATGGATGGAAAAATCGAAGTGGCCAGCACTCCGGAGACGGGCACCGTTTTCACTGTAATTTTCGGCTAAAAAAATACACCGGCTCAAGAATTTCGAGCCGGTGTTTTGTGTGGTGTGCGGCGCAGGGGGTGCTCAGCTTTTCAGATTGACAACACCCTTGTCCAGGGCAGGCAGCGAGACGTGCTCTCCGGTTCTGCGGATCTCTGTGTCGGTTCCCTTTTTGTAGGTGACCCAGCTGAGGGCGAACTGTCCGCCTTCGATCCCTTCGGTAAGAACCTGCTGAGCCGTATAGCCGTCGGAGGCATTCTTCTGCACGTTGACGGTCTTGGGCTGCACAGTAGAGAGCTGATTTACTTCCAGTTTGATTTCAAAATCTGCCGCCTTTTCACTGAGGAAGCGAATGATCACCCGGGAATCCGTAACTTTGGCGCGGATCATTACCGTGTAGTCCAGTCCGTTGCGGAACTTGAGATCCCTCGAGTTGGAGACGGTGATCTCGGTGCCTCGGGTGGCGAAAGAATAAACATGGGTGGCAATGTGGTGCTCCGTCAGCTGCATTCCGCTGGTCATGGCGGCAACATACAGCGTGGTCGCCACCTGATCAGCACCGCCGCCGATCGACTCTTCCAGGCATTCATCACCGTGGGCGGGGGCATTCTGAAATCCGTTTTCTTCGGTCCGCTTCGGCAGTACGGCGTCAAAGCTGAAGCTTTCGCCGCTTGCCAGTGTCTTGCCGTTGAGCTGCTGGCAGAGCAGCAGCATATTCTCATTATAAGCGGCATCGCTGCTGACAGGGGTGGAGATGGAAGCGAGAGGATAGATGAAGGTGCCGTCGCTGTCCAGCTTTTCGGGAACGATATATTCCATGGGGATGGTGATCACATCCCCGTAGCCTGCACTGCTCAGCTGCTGGCGGGCGTCCTCCAGAGAGAAGGTGTAGCCGCAGGAGCCGGGGGTACCTTCACTGCTGCCGCTGCCCTCTACTGCCTCCACGGCATCCACATGAAGCTCATCGTAAATGGCGTCAATATCCAGAGCATCAGGCTGCTCGGGCAGATATTCTTCCGGGATGACGACGCGGAAATTCCGCTGGCTGTAGGCATCTGCAATGGTGCTCATGATCCCGTCCATATCATAGTCGCTCCCGGGAGCGCCCACGGTCAGCACCAGATTCTGGCAGGGAACGGACTCGTCAAAGCTGTCCGCATCCAGACCCGGACGGCTGCCTTCCAGCGTATATCCGGAGGGAATGTAGCTGGAAGCAATGCTGCTGAGGTAGTTGGAGATGGTGCTGCGGATATAATCCGCATTCAGAGTCAGGCTGTTTCCCAGCGGAATGTCTACGGAAGACTGCAGCGCCTCTTTGTATTCCCGCTGGCGCTGGGTGGTGGAGCCGGAGCGGGAGTAGGCATAGGCGTTTTCCACCGCCTGGGCGACGTTCAGTTTCGGCTGCGTCTGGGATGCCGCGAGAATGATCTCTGTACTTCCCAACACCACGGTCATGTCGCTGCCCTCATAGATGCCGCCTGCCGCAGAGGATACGGCGTTGATTGCCTCCTGCTTGCTCATGCCGCCCACGTCGACTCCGGCCACATGCACATTCTCAACAATTTTTTCTCCATAGGGATCGGAATTGGACTGTACGAAAACAACGGCCACGATCCCGGCAGCCAGGATCAGCGCAAGAATGATCAGTGTAAGATTGATCCCCTTGTGATGCCGGGAGATCATATCCAGGAAGCCGCCGCCCTTGGCAGGGGGCACATTGTCCGGATGCTTCTCGGGACGGCGCGGAGGCGCTTCCTTCTGCTTTTTGGGAGCGCGGCGAACCTTTTCTTCTGATCCCTTGGGGGCAGCGGGCGCTGCCGGAGCAACTTTCTTTGGGGCTGTCTGGTCAGATTTACCGCCGAAATCGGCAGGGAATTCTGTACGCAGCTGTGCCAGCAGCTCGTCCACACTTACATCCTCATCCGTACTGTCCGTGGATGAGCCGATGGATTTGAGAAAAACATCGAAGTCGTTAAGTTCGTGATTGTCAGCCATGAAAACGCCTCCTGTTTCTGGCCGGAACGGCAGGGAAGGGGATACTCTGCCATTTCGCAGTTTTTGCTGCAATGTATTATAGCATGGTGAAGCGGGAATTACAACCGCTTTTTAGCCGCAGAGGCCACGGTACCGCTGCACAAAAATCTTGCTCTGCTTCAGGCTGTCCACCCCGGAGGCGAGCTTCAGCTGCAGGGTCGGCTCCTTGGCGCTTGCGAGGAAGACCACCCGTGCCTTGTAATCCGGGTCGGCGCACAGGGCGCTTACCGCCTCGAAATTCAGGTTGGTCAGAACAAACAGCACATTGCCGCCCTTCTGGCGGATGTCTTTGATGCCTGCATTCCGTGCCTGGGCGCGCAGCAGAGCAATGTCGATCAGGTTCAGCACGCCCTTCGGCGGCTCTCCGTAGCGGTCGACAATCTCATCCAGCAGATCGTCCGCGTCCTCCTGACTGCGGATGGCGGCCATGCGGCGGTACAAATCCATCCGTTCCTCGCCCCGCTCCACATAATCCTTATCCACATTGGCGGTGACGGTCAGGTCGGCGGTGCAGTCTGGCGCCTTGGGCGCTTCGCCGCGCTCTTCCAGCACGGCCTCATCCAAGAGCTTCAGATACATGTCATAGCCTACGCTCATCATATGGCCGGATTGTTCCGCGCCCAGCAAATTGCCCGCACCGCGGATCTCCAGGTCACGCATGGCAATTTTGAAGCCGGAGCCGAATTCCGCAAAATCCCGGATGGCGGCCAGCCGCTTTTCCGCAATTTCCGTCAGGCTCTTATCCGGACGGAAGGTGAAATAGGCATAGGCGTGCCGCGTGGAGCGCCCCACCCGGCCGCGCAGCTGATGCAGCTGGGAGAGGCCAAAGCGGTCGGCATTTTCGATGATCAGAGTATTGGCGTTGGGAATGTCCAGGCCGGTTTCGATGATGGTGGTGCACACCAGCACCTGAATTTCGCCCTCTGCCATGGCCTGCATCACATCGCCCAGGGCATCCTCGGTCATCTGACCGTGGGCGACTGCAACATTCAGCCCGGGGATGCGCCGCCGCAGCGCGCCCGCGCACTGGTCGATGGTCTCGGTGCGGTTGTGCAGGTAATATACCTGCCCGCCCCGCTCCACCTCCCGGCGGATGGCATCGTCGATGATGGCGGTATTGTATTCCGTGACGAAGGTCTGCACCGGGTAGCGGTCGGAGGGCGGTTCCTCGATGGTGGACATATCCCGGATGCCGGAGAGCGCCATGTTCAGTGTGCGGGGAATGGGGGTGGCCGAAAGGGTCAGCACGTCCACGCCCTTGGAGATTTCCTTCAGCCGCTCCTTGTGGCTGACGCCAAAGCGCTGCTCCTCGTCCACGATCAGCAGACCCAGATCCTTAAACTGCACGCTCTTCTGCAGCAGCTTATGGGTGCCGATGATCACATCCACATTTCCGCTTCGGATGTCCTGCAGCGTCTTTGCCTGCTGCTTCGGCGTGCGGAAGCGGCTGAGCACGTCGATATTCACCGGGAAGCCCCGGAAGCGGGAGATCGCCGTCTGATAATGCTGCTGTGCCAGCACCGTGGTGGGCACCAGAATGGCAGCCTGCTTCCCGTCCATGACGCATTTCATGACCGCCCGCAGCGCGACCTCGGTTTTGCCGAAGCCCACATCGCCGCAGAGCAGCCGATCCATGGGGGTGGGGGACTCCATATCGTGCTTGATGTCGGCGATGCAGCGCAGCTGGTCGTCGGTTTCGGGGTAGGGGAAGTTCTCTTCAAATTCCTTCTGCCAGGGGGCATCGGCGGCAAAGGCATAGCCCGGCTGGCGCTTGCGCTGGGCATAGAGCTGAATGAGTTCGCCCGCCATATCCTTGGCGGCCTTGCGCGCCTTGGCTTTGGTCTTCTGCCAGGCGTCGGAGCCGATTTTATTCAGCCGGACGTTGGAATCCTCACCGCCGCCTCCGATATATTTGCTCACCAGATCGAGCTGTGTGGCGGGGACGAAGAGCGTATCGGAACCCTGATAGGCGATTTTGATATAGTCCTTGACCGCTCCGTCCACCTTGATCTGTTCCATGGCCATGAAGCGGCCGATGCCGTAATTCTCGTGAACGACCAGATCGCCGGGGGAGAGATCGGTGAAGGAATTGAGCTTCTGCCGGTTGGTTGCCCCGGATTTCTTTGGCTTGCGTCGCGGCGTTCCCTTGGAGATCAGCTGACCCTCGGTCAGCACCGCCAGCTTGGACAGGGGATATTCCATTCCGAAGGGCAGGCTTCCCTCTGCCAGCAGGATCTGCCCCGGCTTCGGCAGAGTGGTCAGGGGAATGCACAGGAAGCAGCTCAGTCCCTTCTCCCGCAGCATCTGCTGCAGCAGCTCCGCCCGATGGCGGGTACCGCAGAGCACCAGACTGCCGAATTCCATCTTCTGATAGTGGGTCAGGTCGCTGACCACGGTGTCCATGCTTCCGCCGTAGCCGGGCAGCTGCTTGGCGGTGACGGGCAGCAGCGTCCGTGGGGGGCATTCGTCCGGATAGGCGCTTCCGCCAAAGGCATCAAAGTAGGCAAGCGTTTTCCCGCGCAGTCGGGCGCAGAAATCCTCCCATTGCAGCGCATAGTCGCACAGCTCCCCGGCGATGAGCCCCGCCTGGAGCATGCTGTCCAGCTGCATTCCCAGCTCTTCCGTCCGGGTGCGGGCGGCACGCTGGAGGCTGGCATGGTCGCACAGCACCCATACGGCATCGCGGGGGACATAGTCCAGCGCGCAGGCAAAATCCGGATAAATCAGGGACATATACCGGTCGGAGGCCGGGTTATTGACGCTGTTCTCATATTTGTCCAGATCCTTGGAAAGCGTTGCGATCAGCGGCTCGTTGACGTTTTTGTGCCGCTTTTGCCGCATGATCAGATTGCGCAGGTCGCGGCACAGTCCTTCAAGCCCGTCCGCGTGACAGTGGGGCAGGGTTTCGCTTACGGGCAGCAGCACACAGCTGGTGATGTTCTCATCCCGCCGCTGGGTGCCGGGGTCGAAGAAGCCCATGGTGTCCAGCTCGTCGCCGAAGAATTCCGCACGCACCGGCTTTTCGTGGGCAGGGGAGAATACATCCAGGATGCCGCCGCGCACGGCAAACTGCCCTGCGCCCTCCACCATGGCGCACCGGCTGTATCCGGCAGCCACCAGGGCGGCAGTCAGTGTGTCGATGGAATATTCCTTTCCAACCTCCAGCGTGAGCGTCGCCCGGGACAGCACGGCAGGGGGGAGCGTCCGCAGGCAGGCGGATTCCCAGGACATGATCTGGATGCCCACATCCCCGCGTCCCAGGGCATAGAGCTGCCGCAGCCGCTTCTGCTCCCAGGCATGGGAAACCACGGCGGCATCGTACAGCGTCAGATCCCTTCCGGGAAGAATGGGAACCTCGGTTTGCAGAAAGCATTTCAGTTCCTCCTGCATCCGGTGGGCGGCCATATCGTCCTGCACCAGAATGATCAGCGGCTTTTTCACCTCTTGGGTGATGCCCGCGATCATGTGGGAGCGGTTGATCTGCCCCACACCGGTCACAGCGGCGGCCTCTCCCCGGTTCAGCGACTGCACCAGCGCCGCGTATTCGGGAATCGTTTTGAGCATAAATAAAACCTGATCCATAAGAACACCTCTTGCATCCAGCAATAAAAGAAAAGCCGCTCCACGCGGCAAAGCGGAAAGCGGGACGATCCCCGCTTTCCGTCTGCTTCGTCTTTTTTCGATTCAGGGGTGGCTGCCGTTGAAGCGGTTGGCCGCTTCAGGCACTCCCTTGTCCATGATCGCCAGCGCCGCATCTGCGGCATTTTCCAGCGCAAAGGCCAGATCCTTTTCCTCCTTGGCGCTGAAGGTGGAGAGCACCCAGTCCGCCAGGTCAAATTCGGGGTTCGGCTTTGCGCCGACGCCGATCTTCACACGCGGAAAATCCTGGCTTCCCAATTCTGCGATAATGGATTTGATGCCGTTGTGCCCTCCGGCAGAGCCCTCCGCCCGGATGCGCAGCCGACCGGGCGCCAGAGAAATATCGTCGAACATCACGATGATCCGCTCCGGCGGGATGCTGTAGTAGGCGCTCAGCTGCAGAACGGAGCGGCCGGAGAGATTCATATAGGTCTGCGGCTTGAGCAGAAAGAGCTTCCTGCCGCCGTAAACGGTCTGGGTATACAGCCCCTGGAATTTGGCTTTGTCGATCCTGCAGTCCAGCTTTCCGGCCAGAAGATCAATGGCGCGGAAGCCCGTATTGTGCCTGGTGCGCTCGTATTCTCTGCCGGGGTTGCCCAGACCGACTATCAGCCAGCTTTCCTTGCTTGCTCCAAACATGATTTAGAACAGGTCGGCAATGGAAGTGCCGCCATGGATATGCTCAATGGCGCGGGCAAACACGGGAGCCACATCCAGGAATTTGATCTTGTTGCTGGCGGTGTTGCCCACCTGAGGGATGGTATTCAGGAACACGATCTCCTCAATGGGGCTCTTTTCAATCCGGTCGTAAGCGGGGCCGGACAGTACACCGTGGGTGGCGCAGGCAAACACGGCTTTGGCACCGCCCACCTCGACCAGCGCATTGGCGGCGTTGCACAGAGAACCGGCGGTATCCACCATGTCGTCATACAGAATGCAGGTCTTGCCCCGCACGTCGCCGATGACGTTCATCACCTCGCACTCATTGGCCTTCTGGCGGCGCTTGTCCACAATGGCGAGGCTCATGTGAACCTTCTGGGCGAAGGTACGGGCGCGGCTGACGGAGCCGACATCGGGGGAGACAACAACAAACTCGGAATGGTCGTATTTTTCTTCGGGGAATTTCTTCAGATAGTAGCTTACAAAGGAGGGGTTACCCAGCAGATGATCCAGGGGAATATCAAAGAAGCCCTGAATCTGGGGGGCGTGCAGATCCATGGTGAGCACACGGTCGGCACCGGAGGCGGTGATCATGTTGGCAACCAGCTTTGCGGAGATGGGATCGCGGCTTTTTGCCTTGCGATCCTGGCGGGCATAACCGAAATAGGGAATCACGGCAGTGATCCGTCCGGCGGAGGCGCGGCGGCAGGCGTCGGTCATCACCAGCAGCTCCATCAGGCGATCGTTCACGGGCTTACAGGTGGACTGCACCAGGAACACGTCTGCTCCGCGGACAGTCTCGTTGAGGGAGACAGAGACCTCGCCGTCGGCGAAGGTCTTGACGTCCGCCAGCCCCATGGGGACATTCAGTGCATGGCAGATCGTTTCGGCAAACTTGGGATTGGAATTGCCAGAGAAAATTTTGATGTTATCTCCGTATGCTGTCATCTGAAGAAATACCTCGCTTCTTTCTTTTTCTGCCGTCTGCGGGGCAGAGGGCATTCGACAGGGTCATTATACCACTACCCGGCGAAAAAAAGCAATAAGGAGCCGGAAAAAATACCGCCGAAAAAAGCCGCTATTTCGCTGACTTCTTGTGTAAACCGCCAGTAAGACACCATCCCACGGAAACGCTCTATGGTCAATATTTTCTGCCGCACCGTACAGTGCACAATGGCACACGGCGGAAAGATATAAAACGAAATTATGTTTGAGAAAATACTTGTAGGAACGCGGAAAGTGTGTTATAATGAAACGAGTGACTTTGACATGGGAGTAAAACATCAATGAACGATAAAATAGTGATTCAGGGAGCCAGAGAGAACAACCTGAAAAACGTAAACCTGACCATCCCGCGGGATAAGCTGGTGGTTTTCACCGGCCTGAGCGGCTCCGGCAAATCCAGCCTCGCCTTTGATACCATCTATGCCGAGGGGCAGCGCCGCTATGTAGAGAGCCTCAGCTCATACGCCCGCCAATTTTTGGGGCAGATGGACAAGCCGGATGTGGATTCCATCGACGGCCTGTCTCCTGCCATTTCCATCGACCAGAAAACCACCTCCAAAAGCCCCCGTTCCACCGTGGGCACCGTGACGGAAATCTATGATTACCTCCGCCTGCTCTGGGCGCGGACTGGCATTCCCCACTGCCCCAAGTGCGGCAGGGAGATTCGCCGTCAGACCATCGATCAGATCGTCGACCGGGTGGAGGCGCTGGGGGAGGGGACACGCTTTTTGATCCTGTCCCCCGTCGTCCGCGACAAGAAGGGAGAGCACCAGAAGGTATTCGAGGATGCCCGCAAGCAGGGCTTTGCCCGCCTCCGCCTGGACGGCATCCAGTACGACCTGACCGAGGAGCTGAAGCCGGAGAAAAACAAGAAGCACACCATCGAACTGATCGTGGATCGACTGGTGCTGAAGGAGGGTATCCGCCGCCGTCTGACCGATTCCATCGAGACGGCCTGTGCCCATTCCGGCGGCCTGGTGACCATCTCCATCCCCGGGCAGGAGGAAGAGCTGAGCTTTTCTCAGAATTATGCCTGCGAGGACTGCGGCATCAGCATGCCGGAGCTGGAGCCGAGAATGTTCTCCTTCAATAATCCCGCCGGAGCCTGCCCCAGCTGCACCGGCCTTGGCTTCCAGCTGATTGCGGACGAGGATCTGGTGATCCCCGACAAGGATAAATCCATTTTCGACGGCGCCATTCAGGCATCCGGCTGGCAGAGCGCCCGCACGGATTCCATTTTCCGCATGTATTTTGAGGCGCTGGCTCAGAAATATCATTTTTCCCTGACGGTTCCCGTGAAGGAACTGCCCCGGGATGTGATGGATGTGATTCTCTATGGCACCAAGGGCGAAAAGCTGCGCATGAGCTATAACCGCGGCAACGGCATGGGTGTCCTGGAGCAGCCCTTTGAGGGAATTCTGAACAATATTTCCCGCCGCTATAAGGAGACCCAGTCCGACGCCGCCCGGAAGGAGCTGGAGGAATGCATGTCCACCGCACCCTGTCCGGTGTGCCGGGGCAAGCGGCTTTCCGCCGTCGCGCAGGCGGTGACCGTGGGCGGCATCGGCATCATGGATTTCTGCGGCATGAGCATCCGCAAAGAGCTGGACTTCATGAATGAGCTGCATCTGGAGGGCAGCATGGCGCTTGTCGCCGAGCAGATCGTGAAGGAGATCAAATCCCGGCTGCAATTCCTGATGGATGTCGGCCTGGGATACCTGACGCTTTCCCGCCCCGCCGGTACCCTTTCCGGCGGTGAGAGCCAGCGCATCCGTCTGGCGACCCAGATCGGCTCCTCCCTGATGGGGGTGCTGTATATTCTGGACGAGCCCTCCATCGGCCTGCACCAGCGGGACAACGACAAGCTGCTCGCCACCCTGGAGCACCTGCGCGACCTGGGCAATACCCTCATCGTGGTGGAGCACGATGAGGATACCATGCGGGCGGCGGACTTTCTGGTGGATGTGGGACCCGGTGCGGGCAGCCACGGCGGCGAGATCGTGGCGGCGGGCACGCTGCAGGATATTATTGCCTGCCCCCGTTCTGTCACCGGCCAGTATCTGTCCGGGGCAAAGAAGATCCCGGTTCCCGCCTCCCGCCGTCCCGGTAATGGGAAAAAGCTGGTCATCCGGGGCGCACGGGAAAATAACCTGAAGGATCTGGATGTGGAGATCCCCCTCGGAACCTTCACCTGCGTCACCGGCGTGTCCGGTTCCGGCAAATCCAGCCTGGTCAACGAGGTGCTGAATAAGACCCTGTTGGCAAAGCTGAACCATGCACGCACCCGTCCCGGTGCCTGCCGCTGCATTGAGGGACTGGAAAACTTGGACAAGGTGATCGACATCGATCAGAGCCCCATCGGCCGGACGCCCCGCTCCAATCCGGCTACCTACACCGGGCTCTTCAATGACATCCGCGATCTGTTTGCCTCCACGGCGGACGCAAAAATGCGCGGCTACGGCCCCGGCCGCTTCAGCTTCAACGTCAAGGGCGGCCGGTGCGAGGCCTGCTCCGGCGACGGCCTGTTGAAGATTGAAATGCACTTCCTGGCGGACGTGTATGTTCCCTGTGAAGTCTGCCACGGCTCCCGCTACAACCGGGAAACGCTGGAGGTGCTGTACAAGGGAAAGAATATTTCCCAGGTGCTGGATATGACCGCCGAGGAGGCGGTGGACTTCTTTGAAAACCTCCCAAAGATCCGCCGCAAGGCACAGATGCTCCAGGAGGTCGGCCTTGGCTATGTGAAGCTGGGTCAGTCCAGCACGACCCTGTCCGGCGGCGAAGCGCAGCGCGTCAAGCTTGCGACGGAGCTGGCGCGGGTATCCACCGGCAGAACCATCTATATTCTCGACGAGCCCACCACAGGTCTCCATGCGGCGGATGTGCATAAGCTGATCGAGGTACTCCAGCGCCTGGTGGAGGCCGGGAACACCGTGCTGGTGATCGAGCACAATCTGGATGTCATCAAGACGGCGGATTATGTGATCGATCTCGGACCCGAGGGCGGCGACGGCGGCGGAAGCCTGGTCGCTGCCGGAACGCCGGAGGAGGTTGCCGCCACGCAGGGCAGCTTTACCGGTGCCTACCTGAAAAAATACCTGTAAAAAGGAAGCCTGCCGGACTGAAATGATCCGGCAGGGCACTCAATAAAACGCAGGCGGAAGAAATTCGGAAAGCTCAACCAGCGTGTGATCCTGCTCTCCGGTGTAGTCTGCAAGCAGCAGTTTGGACTGCAGCCCGGTACGGCATTCCGGGACGGACGTGAAGGTGATCGTCACCCTGGTGCCGTTCCCTTGCGGATGATCCACCAGGACTGCCCCGCGATGGCGGGCGGCAGTGTTGCGGATCAGCAGCATGCCTAATCCAATGCCGTGGCGGGAATCCTCGATGGTCGGCTCCCGCAGATAACGGGAAAAAAGCGTGGCCTGCTCTTTTTCGGACAGACCGAGGCCATCGTCCGCGACGGAAAAGCGGAATTGCTTTCCGCTGCGGTGCAGCGCAAGCCGGACGGTTCCGCCTTTTGGAGTGAATTTCAGCGCGTTGGAGATCATATTCAGCACAGCCCGCTCCATCAGCTGCCGGTCGATGCAGCAGTTCCAGCTTTCGCCCGGTGCAGTGTAGCTGATTTGCACTCCCACCGGCTCCGACAGCGCGATCACTTTTTCGGTGATCTCCTGAAACAGCGCAGTCAGATTTTGGTTTTCAGGGCGAAATGCCGGACTGCTTCCTGATGCATCGGACATATTGCCCACAATGCGCAGCAGCTGATACAGGCTCCGATTCAGCTGCCCGGCAGTGGGAGCTTTCGGCGTCAGATGCTGGGCGGCCAGCATGGCATCAGTCAGCGGAGCCCGCAGCTCCCGTGCAGCCAGAGCAAGCACCCGAAGTTCTTCACTCTCAAACTGCTGATCCAAAGTGAACACATCCTCTTGCCCGATGCGGGCAACGGAAGCTCCGAAACTCTGCCCGTGGATGGTAAGCGTGAGGTACAGCAGCCCGCCGGAGAATGCGGCGTAATCCTCGTCCCCGGATTCCAGGAGCAGCCGGAGGGAAAGCCCTTCCCGTAAGAAAAGTTTCCGCGCTTCCTGATTCAGCCGGGTGATGCCTCCGTTTTGAATGCAAAATGTTGGGCGCGGCATCAGATCCAACATCCCAATTTCCTCTGTTTGTAGTTCCATGGGTCCTCCTCCTGACAAAGATAGGATGCGCAGAACACGGGAAAACTTTCCCGGCGGGTTTCGACAGTTACCACTATTTTAACGGAACCCAGCGAAAATAGCAAGGGCGAACATCGCATTGTTGAGGTGAATTTATATGCCAGTGCATGATGGACATAGAAAAAGACTTCGTCAGCGTTTTTTAGCGGAGGGATTGGACAATTTTACGGATGTTCAGGTACTGGAGCTGCTTCTTTTCTACTGCATTGCCCGTCAGGATACCAATCCCCTTGCGCATCGGCTTTTGGATCATTTCGGTTCTCTGTCTCAGGTGATGGATGCACCTGTAGAGGAACTGTGCAAGGTGGAAGGCGTAGGGGAGAACACGGCCATCTACCTTCGCCTGGTTGCCCAGGTGAGCCGGTGCTACCTGAAGGACCGCGTCGCCAAAACGAAAATACTGCCAACGGTGGAAAGCTGCGCGAAATATTTGCAGCCCTACTTTATCGGGCGAAATGTGGAAACGGCATACCTGCTTTGCCTGGATGCCAAGTGCAAGCTCCTGTGCTGCCGGAAAATCTCTGAGGGAAGCGTCAATTCCACAGAGCTTTCCATCCGTAAGGTGGTGGAGACGGCGCTCTCCGCCAATGCATCCAGTGTGCTGCTCGCCCATAATCACCCCGGCGGCATTGCGATCCCTTCCTATGCGGATATTCATACCACAATGAACGTGGCAGCGGCTCTGCGCGCTGTGGACGTACGGCTGATCGACCATCTGGTGTTCTGTGATGACGATTATGTTTCTTTGAAGCAGTCCGGGTATTTGTCGCCGGGCACGGAGGAATAAAATGGATAAATTCAAATTGGTTTCCGAATATAAGCCCTCCGGCGATCAGCCGGAGGCGATCGAGGCGCTGGCAAACGGTGTCGATCTGGGCCTGCGGGAGCAGACGCTGCTGGGCGTCACCGGTTCCGGCAAGACCTTCACCATGGCGTCCGTTATCGCCAAGCTGAACCGCCCCACGCTGGTGCTGGCGCACAACAAGACGCTGGCTGCCCAGCTGTGCTCGGAGTTCCGGGAGTTTTTCCCGGAAAATGCGGTGGAATACTTTGTTTCGTACTATGACTACTATCAGCCGGAGGCATACATTGCCCACACCGATACCTATATTGAGAAGGACTCCTCTGTCAACGAGGAGATCGACCGCCTGCGGCACTCCGCAACCTCCGCCCTGTTCGAGCGGCGGGATGTGATCGTGGTGGCATCTGTCAGCTGCCTGTACGGCCTGGGCGACCCCATCGACTACAAGAGCATGGTCGTCTCCCTCCGGGTCGGCCAGGAGCATCCGCTGGACGATATTCTGAAAAAGCTGACGGAGATCCGCTACGAGCGCAACGACCTGGATTTCTCCCGAAATAAATTCCGTGTCCGGGGGGATACCCTGGAGGTCTACCCCGCCTACTGGTCGGGGCGCGCCATCCGCGTTGAATTCTTCGGGGACGAGATCGACCGCATCAGCGAGATCAACGCCGTCTCCGGCATGACGGAGCGCTATCTGGATCATGTGGCAATTTACCCTGCCAGCCACTATGTGGCGTCCAGAGAAAAGCTCCAGCGCGCCATGCTGGAGATCCAGAAGGAATGCGACCGGCAGGTGCAGTTCTTCCGGGACAACAATAAACTGATCGAGGCACAGCGTATTGCTCAGCGCACGGCCTACGATCTGGAAATGCTGACGGAGATCGGCTTTTGCAGCGGCATCGAGAACTATTCTCGCGTGATCCAGGGCAGGGAGCCCGGCACGCCGCCGACAACGCTTCTGGATTATTTCCCGAAGGATTTTCTGATGTTCATCGATGAGAGCCACGTGACGCTGCCGCAGTGCCGCGCCATGTACGCCGGTGACCGCAGCCGCAAGGATGCGCTGGTGAATTACGGCTTCCGCCTTCCGTCGGCCTATGATAACCGCCCGCTGAATTTCGGCGAGTTTGATCAGAAGATCAATCAGGTGATCTATGTCTCGGCAACACCCGGGGAATATGAACGCAGCCGTTCCGGCCAGATCGTGGAGCAGGTGATCCGTCCCACCGGCTTGCTTGATCCCGTGGTGGAGGTGCGTCCCATCAACGGGCAGATCGATGACCTGATCGGCGAGATCAATGCCCGCACGGCAAGGGAAGAGCGGGTGCTTGTGACCACGCTGACCAAAAAAATGGCCGAGGATCTGACGACCTATTTGACCAAGGCGGGGATCCGCGTGCGCTACATGCATTCCGACATCGGCGCCATGGAACGTATGGAGATCATCCGGGATCTTCGCATGGCAAAATTTGATGTGCTGGTGGGCATCAATCTTCTGCGCGAAGGCCTCGATCTGCCGGAGGTCAGCCTTGTCGCCATCCTGGACGCAGACAAGGAGGGCTTCCTGCGCAGCGAGACCAGCCTGATCCAGACCATCGGCAGAGCGGCGCGCAATGCCGAGGGCAAGGTCATTATGTACGCCGATACCGTCACACCCTCCATGCGCATGGCGCTGGATGAGACGGCACGCCGCCGGGATATTCAGAACAGCTTCAATGAGGCGCACGGCATCGTGCCCAAAACGGTTATCAAATCCGTCCGCGATCTGATTGAAATTTCGTCTCCCACGGCAGAGCGGAAGGGCAGAACCGGCGTGAAGATGACAAAGGCAGAGAAGGAAAAGGAAATCGCCCGCCTGGAAAAACAGATGAAGGAAGCCGCCAAGATGATGGAATACGAGTACGCTGCCGTCCTGCGCGACCAGATCATCGAGCTGCGCGGCAACGGAACGTAATACACAAGGGAACCTTTGAATAAATCGTCTGCGGCTGTGAGCGAATCTTTTCCGCCTACTCTTCGGTATCGAAAACGGGAAATACATACAGTATTCCCCTGTTTTCGATACCTCGATTGGCCGAAAAATCTCTCGCTCACAGCTCTTGCCAATTTAATCAGAGCTTCCCAAGAAAAGAAGAGAGGTATTTCATGAACAAAATCAAAACCGTGGATCCCGCGTTCCGGACGCAGATGTACAAGCTGCTGATCCCCCTCGTCGTTCAGAATCTTCTGAACGCCGCGGTCAGCTCCTCGGATGTGATCATGCTCAATTACGTGGGGCAATCGTCCATTTCCGCCGTGTCCCTTGCGGCAAACTATGCCCAGGTTCTCGGCAGCGTGTTCTATGGTCTGGGTACCGGCGCGACATTGCTCTGCGCCCAATACTACGGGAAGAAGGATTTTCGTGCCATCGGGGCAGTGCAGGGAATTGCGCTTCGCTTCTCCATGGCGATCTCGGTGCTGTTTGCGCTGGCGGCGTTTACGGTTCCGCAGCTGCTCATGCGCCTTTTCACCGATGACGCGGAACTGATTTCCATCGGTGCGGGTTATCTGCGGATCATGGGAATAACCTATCTGTGCTGGGGCATCATAGAGGTATACATGGCAGTCCTGCGCAGCATCGGACGGGTGACGGTGTGCCTTGTGCTGAACATCATGACCTTCTTCCTGAATATCATCCTGAACGCAGTCTTTATTTTCGGCCTCTTTGGTGCGCCGAAGCTGGGCGCAGTCGGTGTTGCCATTGCAACCGCCGCTTCCAGAGTGATGGAGCTGGTGGGAAGCTTTGTGGTTTCAGCCCTTTCCAAGGATGTGAAGCTGGATCTTTCGGAGATGCTGCACCGGAATAAGGTGCTCACCGGTGATTTTGTCCGGCTTGCCCTGCCTGCATTGGGCAACGATGTCTCCTGGGGCGTGGCGTTTTCCATGTATTCCGTCATCCTGGGGCACCTGGGCAACGATGCGGTGGCGGCCAATTCCATCGTGGTGGTCATCCGCAATCTGACGACCACCTTCTGCTTCGCTGTGGCAGGCGCGGGCGGAATTCTTCTGGGCAATGTCATGGGAACCGGTGACCTGGATAAGGCGAAGAAGTATGCCTCTGAGGTCATGAAAATGACGGTGCTTGCCGGTGCGGCAGGCGGCGTGATCCTGATCGCATCCATGCCGCTGGTGCTCCGCTTTGCTTCCGCAAGCTTGTCGGATACTGCCATGGGGTACCTGCGGGTGATGCTCTGGATCAATTCCTATTACATCATGGGCGCAGCCGTCAATACCTCCCTGATTGCCGGCGTGTTCCGTGCAGGCGGCGATACCCGCTTCGGACTGATCTGCGATTCCATCGACATGTGGTGTTATGCGGTGCCTATTGGCTTCCTTGCCGCCTTTGTGCTGAAGCTGCCGGTGCTGTGGGTGTATTTCCTGCTGTGCACGGATGAATTCGTAAAGTGGCCCTGGGTCATCCGCCATTATCGCAGCGGCGCCTGGGCGAAGAATATCACGAGAGAGGACCTTTTCAGCGAGTCGGAGAATGTCATTCCTTAAGAAATTCTTTGCAGGCACGAAATTTGAGGTTTTATGTCAATTCCACTTGCTTTTTTTTCACGGCAATGATAGAATGTCTTTGAGATTACCATAAAGGTAGGGGACTAGCATGGATAAAAACGATTTCGATCTCGACATCGATTTTGAAGAAGAATATGGCTTTGATCCCAAGGATTTCCTGTCAGAGGACGACGATTTCGATTATTCTGATATCCTGGAGGAGGATGATTCCGGCGAAGATCCGGATGCCACAAGAGCCTACCATTTCGACCGTACAGCCACCCAGTACGAGGGTGATAACGATGATAATATCAGCGACACCGATGAAGATTTAGCATCTGACTTTCCGGAGCGTCCTCGTTCCGGTGGCCAGGAGCAGCAGGATTACGTCGATGATCAGAGCGGCTACGACCTGCAGGACGGTCAGGACTACCAGGGCGATTACGATGAAGATGCCCAGATTTACGACGATCAGGACGGCCGGCAGGAGCCGGTGGACTATGACGGCGAGGAATACGATGCCGAAGAGCCGGAAGAGGAACCGGAAGCCCCTGCCAAAAAGAAGAAGGGCGGACTGAAGTTCCCCAAGCTGGGAGGAACCTCCGGCAAGAAAAAGGAGAAACATGCTCCCGCCGCCCCGGCTAAAAAGAGCGCTTTCTCCAAGCTCCTGGACATGTATATGGAGCCCGTCACCAAGTACAAAGAAGAGACCGAGGTGCTCGATCCGCTTGATCCGAAGTACGTCCGCCGGAGGAAGCGGGAGAAGAAACGCATTTTCAAAGAGGTTTACCTGCCCGCCATCATCGCAGGACTGGCACTTTGCCTGATCCTCAGCTTCATTGTCGGCTCCGTTTCCAATGCACTGACGGTCAAGAGAAATCAGGATTCCGCCAATCAGGTGCAGGCGCAGCAGCAGGCCAATGCCGCCAGTGCTGCCGAGGTTGAGTATAAGAGAGTGATCGCTGAAGCGGAACTTATGGTAACGCAGTACGATTACAAGGGCGCGATCGACCTTCTCAATGCCAGTGCCAACGATAACGAGAAGTACCAGCAGCAGCTGAAGCAGAAGAGCGCAGATCTGGTCAACGAGCAGAACAGCCTGGTTGAGCTGAAGGACATTTCCTCCATTCCCAACCTCTCCTTCCATGTGCTGATGGCCGATGCCTCCCGTGCCTGCAACAAGGATGTGTCCGGCGCGGAGCTTTCCGGTTCTTACAACAAGAATTTCGTCTCGGTGGAAGAGTTCACCAGAATTCTGAATCAGCTCTATTCGTCCAATTATGTCCTGGTGGATTTCAACAGCTTTATCTCCACGACGACCCGCGTGGATGGAAATACCAATTTTGAGGCAAAGTCCATTTACCTGCCCCAGGGCAAAAAACCGGTGATGATCACCGAAACCATGGTCAACTATTTTGAGTATATGGTCGACCCGGATAAGGACGGTACTCTGGACGGCACCGGTCACGGCTTTGCCAATAAGCTTGTGCTGGATGCCAACGGCGACATCAAGGCTGCCTATGTGGATGCCAGCGGTCAGAGCCTGGTCGGCAATTACGATCTGGTGCCCGTGCTGGAGAGCTTTATCCAGGAGCATCCCGACTTCGTGTATCAGGGTGCCCGTGCGATCCTGGCGGTCAGCGGTACCGAGGGCGTGTTTGGCTACCGCACCAATACTGCCTATGTTTCCCGTTTCGGCCAGGCCTTCTATGACAACGAAGTGACCGAGGCAAAGAAGATAGTAGCCGCCCTGCGGGAAAAGGGCTACACCATCGCCAGCTATACCTACAGCAACCAGGCATACCGCAGCATGAGCACTGCTCAGATCCAGGCGGAAGTCACGAACTGGACGAATCAGATCACTCCCGTCCTGGGTGAGGTGGATACCATCGTCTTTGCCCGCGGCAGTGATATTGAATCCTATTCCGGCACATCCTTCAATGTGCTTTATAACAGTGGGCTTCGCTTCTTCCTGAACAGCGGCTCATCCCCCAGAGTGGATGTCAACACCACCTTCGTCCGCCAGACCCGCCTGATGGTCACCGGTGAGACAATGGCATGGTATTCCAGCCAGTTTGCCAGCTATTTCGACAGCAATGTCGTCTTGGATCTGGCCGCCCGCGGCAGTACCCCTGTAAAATCTTAACAGCAATGCGCCGGGATTTTCCCCGGCGCATTTTTAAGGAGAGAAAGCTTAATGGAGATCATTCCCGGAATTTACCGTCATTTCAAAGGAAACGAATATGAAGTTCTCTTCCTGGCGACCCACTCCGAAACCAGGGAGCAGATGGTTGTCTACCGCGCCCTCTATGGTGAACGGGGAATATGGGTGCGCCCCGCCTCCATGTGGACAGAGCATGTGGAGCGGGACGGCTACTCCGGCCCCCGGTTTTATCCGGCGGCAAAGGAGGGAGAAGACACATGAATCAGGTGATCGTGATCACCGGCGGCAGCAGCGGTATTGGTCTGGCTGCGGCGCATGCGTTCCGCGCGAAGGGCAGCAAGGTCTACGAGCTGAGCCGCCGCGATGTGGTACATGAGGATGGAACGGTTCATATTTCGGCGGATGTTACCGACGAAGAGGCAGTAAACGCGGCGATTCAACTCATCGTGCAGGCGGAGGGCAGGGTAGACATCCTGGTTTGCAACGCCGGCTTTGGCATCTCTGGGGCAGTGGAATTTACGGAGAATTCGGATGCAAAGCGCCTGTTGGAAGTCAATCTGTTCGGAATGGTGAATGCGGTCAAAGCTGTGCTCCCGGTCATGCGCCGCCGGCAAAGCGGGAAAATCCTCTGCATCAGCTCGATTGCTGCCATCGTGCCGATCCCGTTCCAGGCGTGGTATTCCGTTTCCAAGGCATCCGTCAGTGCATACGCCTCCGCTTTGCGGGGCGAGGTGCGCCCCTTCGGCATTCAGGTCTGTGCCATCTTACCCGGGGATATACGTTCCGGATTCACCGGCAGCCGGGAAAAATCTCCGGTCGGAGATGCGGTGTACGGCGGGAGGATCAGCCGCTCCGTGGCCACAATGGAGCATGACGAACAAACGGGAATGACGCCGGAGCAGGCGGCGGGTGCGATCGTCCGAATTGCCTCAAAGCGCCGCATGAGACCTGGCTATGCCATCGGCCTGTCCTACAAAGCGGTGACGGTTCTGAACCGCATTCTTCCGGCAACTTTGGTCAGTTGGATCGTTGGGCGCATGTATGCGAAATAGCCGCGGTTGCAATCCCCGCGCCGTTGTGGTATCATAAGACAGCAAAATATCGAAAGAAGAGGAAAGAAATATGGCGAAAGTGTCACCTTCCATCCTGGCGGCGGATTTTGTGAACCTGGAGCGGGACATTCATGAGATCGAAAAAAGCGGAGCGGATTGGATCCATGTAGACGTGATGGACGGCTCCTTTGTTCCGAATTTTTCCTTCGGCTTGCCCGCCTTAAAGGCCATCCGCGGTGTAACGGATATGACCCTGGATGTGCACCTGATGATCGAGCGCCCCATCCGCTATGTAGAGCGTTTTGTCGCGGCGGGGGCGGATTGGCTTACCGTCCACATCGAGGCGGATACCCAGGAAAACACCTTGGAGGCATTGCGGATGATTCGCTCCATGGGCTGCAAGGCAGGCATTTCCCTGAAGCCCGGAACCCGCGCGGAGGAAGCCTTCCCATACCTGACGCTGTGCGATTTGATCCTTGTCATGACCGTTCAGCCCGGCTTCGGCGGACAGAAATTCAAAGAGGATATGATGCCCAAGCTCTCCGCGCTGCGCCGCGTCCTTGATGAAGTAAATCCCGGCTGCCTGCTCTCCGTCGACGGCGGAATTGACAGCCGAACCGCCCCCGTCTGCAAGGCAAACGGCGCAGGCGTTCTGGTCACCGGTTCCGCTTTCTTCCGTGCACCGGATCGGGCGGCTTATGTCCGGGAATTGCAGGGATAGGAGCGGTTCTGCCGATTTTGTCAAACTGGCACCAAATCCATTCGGTGTTTTTGTACGGATTGTTTGCCCGTTTTAATTGACATTTTGGAAGGCAGAATGTATAATATATGCGGAAATTGCTGCGATTGGGATTGTTTTGCTCTCAGCCGGGGATTTCCGGAACGTTAATCCGAAGGCGGAATACCGCCTTTTGAAAGAAAGGAAATTTGCCATGATTTACAGTGCAGAAGTACAGAATATGTGCTCCGTCGCCAAGGGCGCATACCATGGCCCCGCACCCATTCCCGAAGAGGGCAAGTGGGTTCAGGCCAAGGAAATCAAGGACATCAGCGGCTTTACCCATGGTATCGGCTGGTGTGCTCCTCAGCAGGGCGCCTGCAAGCTGACCCTGAACGTGAAGGAGGGCGTCATCGAGGAAGCTCTGGTGGAGACCATCGGCTGCTCCGGTATGACCCATTCCGCTGCTATGGCTGCCGAGATTCTCATCGGCAAGACCATTCTGGAAGCGCTGAACACCGACCTGGTGTGCGATGCCATCAACACCGCTATGCGGGAGCTGTTCCTCCAGATTGTCTATGGCCGCAGCCAGTCTGCATTCTCCGAGGGCGGCCTGGTGGTTGGCGCGTCCCTGGAAGACCTGGGCAAGGGCCTGCGCAGCCAGGTTGGCACCATGTTCGCCACCCGCTCCAAGGGTCCCCGTTATCTGGAAATGGCCGAGGGCTATGTTACCCGCGTTGCTTTGGACGCTGAGAACCTGATTATCGGCTATGAGTTCGTGAACCTGGGCAAGATGATGGACTTCATGAAGAAGGGCGACGATGCCAACACTGCCTACAAGAAGGCTATGGGTCATTATGGCCGCTTCGACAATGCGCCCAAGTACATTGACCCCCGTCAGGAATAAGAGGAGGACACAACGATGGCTTTGTTTGAAAGTTACGAAAGAAGAATTGACAAGATCAATGGTGTCCTTGCACAGTATGGCCTGACCTCCGTTGAGGAGTGCCGTACCCTGTGCCAGTCCAAGGGCTTCGACCCCTATGAGATTGTCAAGGGCATTCAGCCCATCTGCTTTGAGAATGCCTGCTGGGCCTACACCGTGGGCGCTGCAATCGCACTGAAGAAGGGTGTGAAGAACGCTGCTGAGGCCGCCGAGGCAATCGGCATTGGTCTCCAGGCTTTCTGCATCGACGGCTCCGTCGCTGAGGACCGTAAGGTTGGTCTGGGTCACGGCAACCTGGGCGCGATGCTGCTGCGGGACGAGACCAAGTGCTTCGCCTTCCTGGCTGGCCACGAGTCCTTCGCTGCTGCTGAGGGCGCAATCGGCATTGCCCGTTCCGCCAACAAGGCGCGGAAGGAGCCCCTGCGGGTTATCCTGAACGGTCTGGGCAAGGACGCTGCACAGATTATCTCCCGTATTAACGGCTTTACCTATGTGCAGACCCAGTTTGACTACTACACCGGCGAGCTGAAGATTGTCAAGGAGTACAAGTACTCCGATGGCGAGCGCGCCGCTGTCCGCTGCTTTGGCGCTGACGATGTCCGCGAGGGCGTTGCCATCATGCACCACGAGGGCGTGGATGTCTCCATCACCGGTAACTCCACCAACCCCACCCGCTTCCAGCATCCTGTGGCTGGCACTTACAAGAAGGAGTGCATCGAGCAGGGCAAGAAGTACTTCTCCGTTGCTTCCGGCGGCGGCACGGGCCGTACCCTGCACCCCGATAACATGGCAGCCGGCCCCGCTTCCTACGGCATGACCGATACCATGGGCCGTATGCACAGCGATGCTCAGTTCGCTGGTTCTTCTTCCGTCCCCGCTCACGTTGAGATGATGGGCTTCCTGGGCATGGGCAACAACCCCATGGTCGGTGCCACCGTTTCCGTGGCCGTGGCTGTTGAGGAAGCACTGAAGAAGTAAGGGTAAACCCCTACTTTTGAACTGAAAAAGTTCAAACCCCACTTTTCGCAAATAATAAGCAAGGAAGCACGTCCTACCGGAGAAATCCGGTGAGATGTGCTTCCTGTTTTTGCTGTTTTAGGGGTGTTTTTGATGAAGAAAATGAGGATGTGCTTCCCCAAAGACATTAAGAGTTGTCTTTGCTGTAGCCGTACCAAAAGGAAAGAGGTAAAAGAGAATTTTGTGTCCGGCTTGCAATCAAATCGCCAAACCTCAATTTTACAATGTCTTTCACTATGCGTTCAGCCCTATGGCGTGTCAGGACATAGATTGCATTTACTTTTGCACGTTTACTGCCCGAAGTGTGCGGCGCAAAGCATCAACCTGTTCAGTAATTTCCTGAATATTTCGAATGTCTTGATATTGGGGAAAATGATTAGTAATTTTTGATGATGCGGCAAGTATCTGCTTGGCAAAATATTGAATATCAATCTCACTTTCCATGACGCACACGTCGTTTGGTTCCGTCAATCTCATTAAAGGTTGCTGATTGCGTTGACGAATCAACATCAATGTATAGTCACCGCTCATGAAGTATAACTTGGTGATCTCATCCAGACCCAATAAGAATCTATTCACACATAAAAGCCACATGGAAAGAATACTTGCGCAGAGGTCATACCAACATTGGCTTGGAAAAGAACGTTCGCATAGCTGTACATATATTACACCAGCTACTCGCCGCAACGGGGTCAGTTCCAGAGTTTTCTCATCTACAATAACTCGTACTTTTTCCAAATATGTTCACCTAACCTTTCAGATTTGCAATATAAATCATATTTCAATCGAGCACAAGGCGGTGCTTCTGCGGTGTGTGGGAGTGCTGTTTAGACCTGAACAAAGGCAGTTCAGGGAATTGAAAAAGCCTATTCCATCGTGTATAATCGAGGAAGAAAAACAGATAGCTTGGAGGTTATGGGGATAATTATGAATAAGGTAAATGATTCATCTGTTGTAAAACGACAATATGCTACGGAAAACAATTTAAGTACGAGAATATCAATTCATGATAAATACTCAACAAATAAAATTGGTTTTGGAAACTGGATCGTATCAAATTATAGAATTGAAAAAGGAGCAAAAGTATTAGAGATCGGCTGCGGAATTGGAGATATGTGGAAAAACAGGGAGTCCTTGATCGGTGACTGTTCCAAGCTAGTACTTTCTGATTTTTCAGAAGGAATGTTGGCAGCGGCAGAAAACAATATCGGCCATTATGATAATATGGAATATAAGATCATAGATATTCAGGAAATACCCTATGAAGATGAGACGTTCGATGTCGTTATTGCCAATATGATGCTGTACCATGTGCCTGATATAGACAAAGGCTTGGCAGAGGTGCGGCGGGTTCTGAAGAAGGAGGGACATTTTTATTGCGCGACATATGGCGAGAATGGAATTATAGGATTTCTTTCAAAAATTTTTTCTGTATATGGCGTTGAAGATAGCATGAATAAGAATTTTACGCTTCAAAACGGAACCGGGATTTTAAGTAAGTTCTTTTCAAAAATAGAAAAATTAGAATATATCGATTCACTGGCAGTCACGGATTTAGACGATATGGTGAAGTATATTTACTCGCTTTCCAGTATGACGTTATTGAATAGCATACCGAAGCAGGAAATAAAAAATATTCTGATGAATAATGCGACAAACGGAATTTTGAATATACCAAAAGAGTATGGAATGTTCATATCGTCATTAAGCACACACGCAAATCCGAAATCTCCATGGCATTTTATAGAGTTTAGGATTCACTCAGTAAAAACATCTCCAATCCTCAATACCTTCAGTTCCAGCAACAAACTTTCTCTTGGGCAAATCATTATCCCTTAAATTATAACACTTCCTGTTTCGTTCGGAATAAGCCCAGGACAAGTTCAGGCAAGGAGAAAGATCTCCGTCCAAAACTTCCATGTTAAATACAAAGGTTTTTAGATTGGGAAGCTCTTTCATAAATGCCAAACTTGGCAGCGAGTTTCCTCCCCGCAGCTTCAAAAATTCCAGTTTATGCATTTCTGACAAGCAGGAAAAATCCTTAATCTTTGGACAGTTTTCGATTTCCAAAGCTGTCAGGGTATCTCTGGCACTCAGCAGAGTCCCTATGTCTTGTAGTGAACGGCAATGGTTCAGATATAAGCAACGAAGGCCTTGAGCTTTTTCAATGCCTGCTAAGGAACGAAATTTACACTGCATAAGATATAATGTATCTAACTCCTCACTTCCGATGATACCAGATAGATCTTGCCCAGAAGCACCTGTTAACTGTAAGGATTTTAAGGATGATAAATTATGGATGTTATAATGCCCTTTGTCAGATGCGTCAGATATTTTTAAGTCTTGCAAGCCATTCATAAACGCATAATCAATCGTGGTATGCTTTTGATTACGGTCATAAGGATTACCAACATATGTAGAGCAGGAAAGGCTTTTGAGATTTGGCATGGTATAAAGAGGAGAGAAGTCAAAGCCAGGGGATGAGGTCTTAGCTGGAATCACATCGATTATTTCCAAAGAGGGGCAATCCCTGAGGAAATGAATGTCCTCCGCAATCACAATGGCGAATTTAAGCTGATAGCGATTGATTAATGCAACATGTTCCTCCAATGTCCGAGTCGAAATACCTACTTTGGGAGACTGGCAATCACAATCACTGGGGTAGCGAAGTACAACTGCGTTAAATATGTTTACCGGCTTTCTGATGGAAGTGAATACAAAGCCATCCCGGAATACATAATGCTGTTGCAAAGTCTCTGTATCTGTTATGGGTGCACTTATATACTTCATCAGAATAACCCCTTAATAAATTCAAATAATTTCTTTCCCGGACTCCAGATTTTATTGTAGGTTGTTGCATTGGTGACACCCCTAATAGACTGCAACGCATATTCCTCAATAAATGCAGTCTTGCTATTCGGTGCTGCCTTCCACAGAATTGACGTAACTACATCACCTGTATTTTTAGTATTACGTAGGAAATAGCAGATTTCCGTTTTATAAATTTAATTGAAGGGCAGGCGTGTGATCTTGATCCGCGCTCAATTACAATGAAAAATCACCGATTTTGCCCAATACTTTACCGATGCTGTGGTACATTCCCGAGTAAATAACAGGGTCAAGTTTCGTCAGATCTACATCGAAGCTATCCTCGCACGAAAAATTTTCATCCACCTGAATATTCATGATCCTGCAGAAGAACGTGGTTGATTCTCCCGTATCCACAGACTGCACCACTTCGCATTCATATATCCAGCGGCTTGCATCAAGAATAGGGACGTCTACGACTTCGCCTCTGCCGACGCTGTATGAGACCGCGTCTTTCGTACCGTCTTTGCCGTGATGGGTGCCGAAATAGTCCATAAGCGCAAGCATATCCGTACTGACAAGATTAACGCTCAGTTTACCTGTCCGGATAACATTTTGCTTTGTCCTTTTCGTTCCGAACATGCTGATGACCAGTAAATAATCATTGTCTCCTTCGCCGGTAACGCTTACCCAGGTGATCGGAGCAAAATTATGCGTACCGTCCTCGTTGGTTGTGCCGATGATAAAAGCAGGCTGGACGCACATAGAGAAGTGGGTTCCGATCGATTTCCTTTTTATCTTTTTCATAGTTATGGTATCCTTTTTTAATCAGAGCGTTCCTAATCGTAGAGCTGTTTTGGGAAACCTTTAATACTTCTTTGTATGGAAACTATGTACCACTCTGCGAATCCGCTTCTTTTCCTCCTCCTGCAAATACCGGTATTCTTCAATCAGCGCTTCTTCCTCATAGGTCAGGGTGGAGGCGATGCTGTCCGTGCCGGTGGAGGTGGTTTTCTGGGTTGCGGCGAAGGCCTGCAGGGCGGCGGTCAGGCTGCCGGAGAGCTGCAAAATTTTCTGCATGTCTGTCGTTTCCGCCGGACTTGCCCCGGCGCGCTTTGGCTCTTGCCCGGCAGCGCGGAGAGCGGCGTTTACACAGTGCAGCGATGTAATGATACGGGGAACGGGGGACTTGCCGAATTCCTTCTTGCAGAGCATGCAGGCCTCGGCGATGTTTCCGGCGCGTTTGGTGCGAAGCGCCTGGATCATATATTCCTGCGCCTGTGCTGACAGGCTGAACTCCGGAGACACAAGATATCCGCCGATCAGATATTCCACGTATTCGCCGAAAACCTCCTTTTCCTCCTGCTGTTTCAGATGGTTCAGCTTGCTGCGGATTCGGGGCAGACGCTTGCTGCAGTCCTCCTGCACGGAGATGAACCGGAACAGAAAGGGGATCAGCACAAGAATGCTGACAATGGTCAGCACGGCCATAAGCATGGCAAGGCCGGAAAAACGCAGATATGGGATCAATACCAGGATGATCCATGCTGCCGCCATGACCCCGGCGGCTGTTCCGAACCCGGCTGCCAGCTGCTTTGCCCGCTGGAGCTTGCGGCTCAGCTGCTCCATCTCCTGCTTCATGGAGAGGGCGGGGTAGTAGAAGGTGGCTTCATAATAGCGGGAGAATTCCAGAAGCTCCTCCAGCTCCTTTGCCAGCTCCAGCGGCGAAAGGCTCCGCAGCTCATGCAGGCTCCACCGCGCCGCGCCGGTGATGGTTCTGCCGTCCCTGCATTCGCAGGTATATAGCTCATTCATGGTCTCTCCCTCCGTTTCAAAACGACTGAATGTATTATACCCCAGAGTCGTCCGGGGTTCAAGTGTCGATTTGCAGCAGAAAAGCCGCCCCGAATGGAGCGGCTTTCAAACGCGGTTATGTTACTCTTGATCCCAGTTGTGCCAGGTGTTCTGCACATCGTCGTCATCATCGAACAGGTCGAGCATTTTCTCCATCTTGTCGGCATCCTCGGGGGACAGCTTGACATAATTCTGGGGAACCATCTCAATCTGGGCGGAGGCGAAGCTGTAGCCCTTGGCGGTTAGTGCATCGGCGACGGCATTGAAATCATCGGGCGTGGTGTACACGGTGAAGCAGTCTTCTTCCGGCTCAAAGTCGTCGGCACCGCAGTCCATGGCATCCATCATAACGGTGTCTTCGTCCAGGTCGCCATCCTCATTGTCGATCACCAGCACGCCCTTCTTATCAAACGACCAGCTGACGCAGCCGTTGGCGCCCAGGTTGCCGCCGTATTTATCAAAGTGATGCCGCACGGAACCGGCAGTGCGGTTGCGGTTATCGGTCATGGCTTCCACGATGACGGCAACGCCGCCGGGGCCATAGCCTTCGTAGGTAATGGACTCATAGCTCTCGCCGCTGCCTGCACTGGCGGCCTTTTCCAGCACGCGCTTGATGTTATCGTTGGGCATGTTGGCAGCCTTTGCCTTGGTGATGACGGTGGCAAGGCGGGAGTTGTAGGCGGGGTCGGTCGCACCGCCGCCTTCCTTCACGGCGACGATCATTTCCTTTGCAATCTTGGTGAATGCAGCGGCGCGCTTTGCGTCCTGTGCACCCTTGGTTTTCTGGATGTTATGCCATTTGGAATGTCCGGACATATGGTAATCTTCCCTTTCTGGAGTCGTTTCAAAAAATTTCTAATCTATTTTAGCACTCAAAAGTGAAAAAATCAACACTGAAATACGAATTTCGATGGGCATTTCAAAAGAATTTCATGCAGTCTCCGTGCATCCGGGAGAGCTCCACCTTTACTTCCGGAAAGGCATCCCGCAGAATTTGCTGCAAATAGGCGCATACCGGATTTTCCGTGTAGAAATGCCCGGCATCGATCAGCGTCAGTCCGGCGTCCCGCGCATCCCAGAAATCATTATATCGTGCATCCGAGGTCACGAAGGTATCGCATCCGGCATCCAATGCGGCCTTCCATTCGTCCGCGCAGGCGCCGCCGCCCACCGCAACATGACGCACGATTTCTCCGGCGGGCGCATAACGCAGCACCGGGGTATGAAGCGCCTGCTTCACCCGGGATAAAAACGCGTCCAGCGGCTGCGCATCCACGGTGCCCCTGCGCAGCAGTCCCCAGACGCTGCCGTCGGCATCCGTCTGCTGGGGGTCGATGACGGAAATATTTTGCAGCTGCAATGCCTTTGCAAGGCAATGCCCGACGCCCTCCGGGGCAATGTCCAGATTGGTGTGGGCGCTGAAAGCGGCAATGTCATGCCGAATCAGCGTCATGAGGGTTCTCCCAATGGCGGTTTCGCAGGTGACCGCATAGGCGGGGTGGAAAAGCAGCGGATGGTGGGTCACGATCAGATCCGCGCCGATCTGCACCGCCTCCTCCGCCACGTTCTCAAAGGGATCCAGCGCCACAAGAACGGTGCGCACCTCCTTGTCCCGCCGCCCGCAGGAGAGCCCCACATTGTCCCAGCTTTCTTTTTTTGCCTGGGGCGCAACGGTTTCCATAAAGGTGAGAATGTCATTGACGGTCGTCACGGTGCAAGGCTCCTTTCCAGCGCTTTCAGATGGGCAAGAATTTCTTCCGTTTCTTCGCAGCTGCCGCCGCAGTGCCGCAGACCGGTCAGGCTGTCCTCCACGCCGCCGATCACCCGGCGGACGAAGGGGAGCAGCAGGGGGGAGCGATCCGCGATCAGCTGGGGCGTAATGTAGTATTCCCATGGGGCGGGAGCAGCGCCGGGGGCGTAGCAGACTTCCGTCACGGGGTACAGAAATTTTCCGTCCATGGCCAGTGTTTCCCGGGAAATGGAGAATCCCTCTTTTGCCAGGAATCTCCGCAGCTCCGGGCGCTTGCTCTGGCATTGCAAAATCAGCCGGTAGCGGCGATTACGCAGCCAGGGCGCGGCGCGCAGAATGGAGATCATGGTGTCCGCCCCCATCCCGGCGCAGACCATGCAGTCAAAATCCCGGGGGATTTGCCGCACGCCGTCGGAGCGAAAAAAGGAGATCCGATCTGCCACGCCGAATTTCGCGGCATTGTCCATGGCGGATCGCAGCGGCATCTCATTGATGTCCGATTCGATGACGCTGGATGCAATTCCGCTCTGCAGCAGATGAATTCCGAGATACCCGTGGTCGCAGCCTACGTCCGCGACCCGGTCGTTTGGATGCACAAAGCCGCAGCAGGCCAGCAGCCGGTTGGAAAGTGGGAGTTTCATTGGACACCTCCTGGTGTATGCTTAAGAAAACGAGCTGCCCGCAGGCAGCCCGTGCATCTGTCAGCCCTTGTTTGCCTGGTCGGCTTCGTAAGCCTCCAGGAAGTGATTCAGCTGCGCCAGGAACCCGTCGCAATCGATGCCGTGCACCATGCAGGCTTCCTCCACAGTCTCGCCGCGGGAAGAGGGGCAGCCCAGGCAGTGCATGCCGATGGCGAAGAACAGGGGAGCGCTCTGGGGCGCCACATCCAGAATATCGCCGATGATGGTATCTTTTTCAATTTTAACAGCCATGATAATGACCTCCTGTGTTTCTTTGTGCCCCTATTATAACCGGGATCCGTCAAAAAAACAAGAGGTAAATTCGCGGTTTCCCGGCGAAAGGGGAGAGAGGTTGACTTTCATAAAAAAAGCGGATATAATAATCACAATATAATGGATAACTATGGCAGGTAGGGAATTATGGCAACAAAAAAGCAAGAACAGTACGGCAATACCAGTATCTCCATGCTGAAGGGAGAAGACCGGGTGCGTAAGCGCCCGGCAGTTATTTTTGGCTCGGATGATTTGGAGGGCTGCAAGCACGCAGTCTTTGAAATCCTGTCCAATGCCATTGACGAAGCAAGAGAGGGGCACGGCGATACCATCATTGTCACCCGCTACGAAGACCTGAGCGTGGAGGTGGAGGACTTTGGGCGCGGCTGCCCCGTGGACTATAACGAAAAGGAAAAGCGGTTTAACTGGGAGCTGGTGTTCTGCGAAATGTACGCTGGCGGCAAGTACGGCGAAAACGGCGAAAACTACGAGTATTCCCTGGGCCTCAATGGCCTTGGCTCCTGCGCTACCCAGTATGCCTCCGAATTTTTTGATGCCACCATCCGCCGGGACGGGTATCGCTATGACCTCCATTTCGAGCGGGGCAGAAATGTGGGCGGCCTGAAAAAGGAGCCCACCGACCGGAAAAAAACCGGCTCCATCTTCCATTGGAAGCCGGATAAGCAGGTGTTTACCGACATCAATATCCCTGTGGAATACTACCGGGACGTGCTGCGCCGCCAGGCGGTGGTCAACAAGGGCATCACCTTCCGCTTCCGCAATCAGGTGGGGGGCAAATTCCAGCAGGAGGAATATTGCTATCCGGGCGGCATCAAGCAGTATATCGAGGAGTTGGTGGGGGACAATGCCTTTACCATGCCCGTCTATTGGGAAACAGAGCGCCGGGGACGGGATGCCGAGAACCGGCCGGAGATGAAACTGAAAATTACAGCCTCGTTCTGCTTCTCCAAGCAGGTGTCCCACATTGAGTTCTACCATAACTCCTCCTGGCTGGAATACGGCGGCAGCCCCGATAAGGCGGTTCGCTCCGGCTTTACGGCTGCCTTTGACAAGTATCTGCGGGACAACAATAAATACACCAAAACCGAGAGCAAGATTCTCTTTCAGGATATTCAGGACAGCCTGGTGCTGGTGACCAACTGCTTCTCAACCATTGGCTGCTTTGAAAACCAGACAAAAAAATCCGTCAATTCCAAATTCACCCAGGATGCCATGACGGCTTTCTTTAAGGAGCAGCTCCAGGTCTGGTTCATCGAAAATAAGCAGGAGGCCGACCGTGCCGCCGAGCAGATTCTCGTCAACAAGCGGGCGAGAGAATCCGCCGAGAAGACCAAAACCAGCGTGAAAAAGAAGCTGTCCGGTTCCATCGACATTTCCAATCGGGTGCAGAAATTCGTAGATTGCCGCAGCAAGGATGTGTCCGTGCGGGAACTGTATATCGTGGAGGGCGACTCTGCATTGGGCAGCGTCAAGCTCAGTCGGGATGCAGAATTTCAGGGCATTATGCCGGTGCGGGGCAAAATCCTCAACTGCCTGAAAGCGGACTACAATAAGATTTTTGCATCCCCCATTATCACCGATTTGATGAAGGTGTTGGGCTGCGGCGTGGAAATTCAGGGAAAGAAGCTCAAGGAGCTGTCTTCCTTCGACCTGTCCGCCCTGCGCTGGAACAAGGTAGTTATCTGTACCGATGCCGACTATGACGGCTTCCAGATTCGCACCCTGATTCTCACTATGATTTACCGGCTGTGCCCCACGCTGATCCGGGATGGCTATGTGTATATTGCGGAGTCTCCCTTGTTTGAGATTACCTGCAAGGGGCAGACCTGGTTTGCCTATAACGAGCAGGAAAAGGCAAAAATCCTCAAGGAGCTGGAGGGCAAAAAGGTGAGCATCCAGCGCTCCAAGGGTCTTGGCGAAAACGACCCGGAGATGATGTGGATGACCACCATGAATCCCGAAACCCGCCGCTTGATTAAGGTGATGCCCGAGGATGCCGAGCGCACCGCCTACTATTTTAACATTCTGCTGGGCGATGGCTTGAACGAGAGAAAGAATTTCATCGCGGAAAACGGCGCAAAGTATCTGGAACTTGCGGACATTTCCTGATGTGAGGAAGAAGAACATGGCAAAGAAAAAACAGGAACCCGAAAAAAAGAAAAAAGTGAATACCGATGGCGTTATGGGACTGGTTGGCTCCACCACCGAGCAAGCCATTTCGGAAACGCTGGAACTTAATTATATGCCCTATGCAATGTCCGTGATTGTGTCCCGTGCCATCCCGGAGATTGACGGTTTCAAGCCCTCTCACCGGAAGCTGCTGTACACCATGTATAAGATGGGGCTGCTCACCGGCGGACGAACCAAGTCGGCAAACATTGTGGGTCAGACCATGCGGCTGAACCCCCATGGCGATTCTGCCATTTACGAGACCATGGTGCGTCTGGCACGGGGCAACGAAACGCTGCTGCATCCCTTTGTGGATTCCAAGGGCAACTTTGGTAAGGTCTATTCCAGAGACATGGCTTACGCCGCCTCCCGGTATACCGAAGCAAAGCTGGACGGCATCTGTGCAGAGCTGTTCCGGGACATCGACAGTGACACTGTGGACATGGTGGACAACTACGATGCCACCATGAAGGAGCCGAGTTTGCTGCCCACCACCTTCCCCAATGTGCTGGTGTCCGCCAACCAGGGCATCGCCGTGGGCATGGCCAGCAATATCTGCTCCTTCAATTTGAAAGAGGTCTGCGATACTGCCATCGCCCTGATGAAGAATCCTGACCATGATATTCTGGAAACCCTGCCCGGCCCGGATTTCTCCACCGGCGCAGAGCTGCTGTTTGACGAGGCCGCTACCCGGGAGGTGTATTCCACCGGTCGGGGCAGCTTTAAGCTTCGCGCCAAGTGGCACTATGAAAAAGAGGGAAATCTCATTGAAATCACCGAGATTCCCTACACCACTGCCACGGAAGTCATTATGGATAAGGTGGCAGAACTCATCAAGGCGGGCAAAATCAAAGAGATTGCCGATATGCGCGATGAAACCGACCTGGGCGGCTTGAAGCTGACCATCGACCTGAAGCGGGGCGTAGAGCCGGAGAAGCTGATGCAAAAGCTGTTCCGCATGACCCCCCTGCAAGATAGCTTCGCCTGCAATTTCAACATCCTCATTGCCGGAATGCCCCGGGTCATGGGTGTTGGGGAGATTCTGGAGGAGTGGACTGCCTGGCGGATGGATTGCGTCAAGCGCCGCCTGTTCTTCCAGATTGGCAAGCGGGAGGAACGGCTTCACTTGCTCAAAGGTCTGGAACGCATCCTGCTGGACATCGATAAAGCCGTCCGCATCATCCGGGAGACCGAGCTGGAAGCGGAGGTCGTGCCCAACCTGATGATTGGCTTCGGCATCGACGAGATTCAGGCCAACTTCGTGGCGGAGATCAAACTGCGCAACATCAATAAGGAATACATCCTCAAGCAGACAAAGGCAATCAGCCAGTTGGAGCAGGAGATTGCCGAAATGAAGGACATTCTCTCCAGCGCCCGGAAGCTGAAAAATGTGATTATCCAGGAGCTGCAGGAGGTTTCCAAGAAATACGGTCAGCCCAGAAAGACGGAGATCATTTACCAGGCCGTGGAAGCGGAGCCGGAGGAGGAAGAGGAGGACGTACCGGATTATCCCGTCACCGTCTTCGTTTCCAAGGACGGATATTTGAAGAAAATCACCGCCCAGTCCCTGCGCATGAGCGGCGAACAGAAATTCAAGGAGGGCGACAGCCTGCTCTTCTCTCAGGAGAGCACCAACCGGGCGGATGTGCTGGTGTTTACCGACCAGTTCCAGTGCTACAAATCCCGCCTCAGCGAGTTCGAGGACAGCAAGGCCTCCCTCCTGGGTGATTATCTGCCCCAGAAGCTGGGAATGGAGCAGGGAGAGTCCGTGCGCAGCGTCGTGCTCACCGACGATTACGGCGGCTTTGTGCTGTTCTTCTTTGAAAACGGCAAGGTCGCCAAGGTGCCCCTGAGCGCCTATGAGACCAAAACCAACCGCAAGAAGCTCACCGGCGCCTATAGCGATAAGAGCACCCTTGTGGCCGTGTACGCCCTGCAGGAGGATGTGCAGATGGCGTTGTATGCCAGCGACGGCAGAGCTCTGATTTTCTCCACGGCGCAGCTGCTGCCCAAAACCACCCGCAATACCCAGGGCGTGGCAGTGCTGACGCTGAAGAAGAAGGCGGCGCTGACGGCAGTGCTGCCCCTGGAGCAGAGCGGTATCGAAAATCCGAGCCGCTACCGCACCAAGACCGTTCCCGCTGCCGGCGCGCTGCTGAAGCCGGAGGATATGCAGGAAAAGCAGCAGAAGCTTGAGCTGTGATTTGCAGCAGGGGAGAGAAGAGGATAACATGGAAAAACTATGGAAAAATTACGGCTGGGTCGTAAAAACACTCTTTGGCAGCGCGATTTTTGCCCTGGGCTTCAGTCTGTTTCTGGAGCCGAATAACATCAATTCCGGCGGCATTTCCGGCTTGGCGCAGGCGGTGGCGCATATCATCGGAATTCAGAATGTGGGTCTGCTGTCCGTGATTTTGAATCTGCCGCTGTTCCTGATCGGCGGCATTCGGGTGGGCAAGCGCTTTTTTGCCGGATCACTGATCGGCATGCTGGTCAGCGGTGTGCTGATCGACCTGTTTGCAAACTTTTCCATCGGGTTCCAGGATGCGCTGGTCAGCGGAATTTACGGCGGACTGCTCTGCGGCCTGGGCATCGGCGTCGTTTTTGCGGCAGGCACCTCCACCGGCGGATCGGACATCTTGGTGCGCCTGCTGAAGCTGCACTACCGCAACGTGCCCATTGGGATGATTTCCATTGCGTTTGATACGTTCGTGGTCATCCTCACGGGCATTGTGTTCCGCGACATCAGCCGCGCGCTGTACAGCGGCATTGCCGTATTCATCACCGGCCAGGTGATGGATCTTGTGGTGTACCGGTTCGACTATTCCAAGGTCGCTATCATCATTTCCGACCAGGCAGAGGCGATTGCCAAGGATGTGGCCGATAAGCTGGATCGCGGCGTGACCTTCCTGGATGGGCAGGGCTATTACTCCCGCCAGGATAAAAAGGTGGTGCTGACCGTCGTGAAAAAAGGGCAGCTGGCAGAACTAAAGGAGCTGGTCATGGAGTGCGACGAGACTGCTTTCGTAATTGTTCAGGAGGCGCACCAGGTTCTGGGCGACGGGTTCTCCCACTATTCCAAGGACGCCCTTTGACCGCTATCGCTGCGGGGATCATCACAGCGGAAAAAGATGGAAAAACAACTTGACAAATCCGTCCGATCCGCTATAATAATCCTCGTTCATGCGGGTGTAGCTCATCTGGTAGAGCGCCACCTTGCCAAGGTGGAGGTAGCGAGTTCGAGCCTCGTCACCCGCTCCAAAAGCCGACCGATTATCCGGCCGGCTTTTTGCGTACACATATACCGTATGACAAAACCGCAAAACGGGAAGGGGCGGGCAGCCTGCTTTCCCGGCACCCTCCATGGAAAGGAAATGTCTATGCTTCCTGCAATCATTCTGTTCGTGCTTACGTATGTCCTGATGCTCCTGTTTTCCAAGGCGCGGCCATATATTGCCCTTACGTCCGGCGTGCTGTTCATCGTGCTGGGGATGCTCCCCCTTTCCGATGTGGTTGGCACGCTGGATTTCAATGTTCTGCTGATGATCGGAGGCACCATGGGTCTGGTGCAGCTGTTTATTGAAAGCCGGATGCCGGAACGCATGGCGGATATGCTGATGGATCGGGTGCCCAACATCCAGTGGGCGGCAGTCAGCCTGAGCCTGTTTGCCGGTGTGATTTCCGCCTTCGTTGACAATGTGGCGACGGTTCTGATGGTTGCCCCGGTGGCGATTGCGGTCTGCAGAAAGCTGAAGACCAATCCCGTTCCCTTTATCATCTGCATCGCCGTTTCCTCCAATCTGCAGGGCGCGGCAACCCTGGTGGGGGATACCACGGCCATCATGCTGGGTTCCGCGCTGAATATGAGCTTCGTGGATTTCTTCTGGTATCACGGCAAGCCCTCCATGTTCTTCTTCGTGGAGCTGGGCGCGCTGCTGTCCGCTGCGATCATCTGGTTCCTGTTCCGCAAAGAAAAGGGAGCCGTCCAGGGCTTTACGCAGAAAACCCCGGTCACGGATTACGTTCCCACGGTACTCCTGGTCGGAATGGTGGGGCTGCTGATCTGCGCCTCCTTTGCTCCCGAAAGCTGGAACCTTCCCGCGGAGACCAACGGCATCATCTGCTGTGCCCTCCTTGCGGTGGGGCTGATCTATAACGTTGCGCGGCAGAAGACGCTCCAGGCGCTGATCTCTCCGCTGCGTGCCATTGATTTTGAGACCCTGGGTCTCCTGGTCGGCCTCTTCCTGATGATCGGCGGCATCACCCACGAAGGCGTGATCGATGCCCTTGCGCACCTGATGGTTAGTTGGGGCGGCGGCAATCTCTTCCTTATGTATACCATCATTGTCTGGGCGTCCGTGCTGATTTCCGCCTTTATTGACAACATTCCCTATGTGGCTACCATGATTCCTGTGATTGCGGGAATTGCCGCCGAAATGGGCGTGGATTCCACGGCGCTGTATTTCGGTCTGCTGTCCGGCGCAACCCTGGGCGGCAACTGCACGCCCATCGGCGCATCCGCCAACATTGCGGGAATCGGCATCCTGCGCAAAGAAGGCTGCACGGTCACCAACCGGGATTTCTTCCGCATCGGCATCCCTTTCACGCTGGCCGCCGTGATCCCGGCGTATATTCTGATCTGGCTGGTATTCGGCGTATAAAAAGCGAAAAAAGTAAAATCGGGGCTTGACAAATCATATAACCATGCTATAATAACTCACGTCCCGTGCGGGTGTAGCTCATCCGGTAGAGCGCCACCTTGCCAAGGTGGAGGTAGCGAGTTCGAGCCTCGTCACCCGCTCCAAAAAGCGCCTGCTTCGTGCAGGCGCTTTTTCTATGGGAATGGGCTTGCTTTGGAAACTGATTTGATATTTTAGCGGTAGGAAGCGCGATTCGTTCGTGGTTCCTGCCGCTTTTTTGATAGTTACCAGTTTGTGCACTTCCCTTTGAGCACGCAAAGCTGCTTCTTGGGGGACAGCGGCAACAGCAAAAAATTGTAAAAAAAGACTTGACTTTTGGGACTACATGGTGTAGTCTATTCATAGAGACTACAGAAAGTAGTCTTGAAGGAGGCTTTACAATGGCAGAAATTCAATTAGGTGTTGTAGAATCCAGATTCGCGGATATGATCTGGAAGAATGAGCCGGTTTCGTCGTCTATGCTTGTGAAACTGGCAGGGGAGGAACTGCAATGGAAGCGGACAACGGTGCATACCGTACTGCGCCGACTCTGCGACAAGGGATTGTTTCAAAATGACAATGGAATGGTAACATCCCTTGTTTCCAGAGAACAGTTCTATTCCATGCAGAGCGAGCAGTTTGTGGATACCGCTTTTCACGGTTCTTTTCCTGCATTCCTGGCAGCCTTTACCAAGAACCGTACTCTGTCGGATAGAGAACGGGAACTCATCAGGCAGCTGATCGACCAGGCAGAGGAGGAATGAACATGGAGGCTGTTTTTTCGAAGCTCGTTGGTATTAGTCTGGTAGCGAATTGGCTGATTCTCGCGGTGGTCGTCCTTCGGCTGCTTTTGAAGAAAGCGCCCAGGCGAGTCACCTGTATTCTCTGGCTGATTGTCGCTCTGCGGCTGATCGTGCCGTTTTCTATCGAAAGTCCGGTCAGCATGATTCCCCAAACCACATCCGTTATTCAGGAGGCTGTTGACACAAATCTGATTCACCCGGAGGTGATCTCCTCTGTCATGACCCCGGAACCCGGTCAGGATGAAACGAATGCGGTGTACGTTCGCAACGGGCAGCATATGCCTGTGCTTCCGCTGATATGGTGCGGCGGGATGGCAGCGATGCTTTGCTATTTCGCATTCAGCTATCTGAGAATGAGGCATCTTGTGCGGGAGGCCGCTCGGGAGACAGGAAATATCTGGATTTGTGACGCGGTTACGACGCCCTTTATTCTCGGTCTGATCCGTCCCAGGATCTACTTGCCCTCCGGCCTGTCCGGGGCAACCAGGGAATGTGTGATCGCTCATGAGCAATGCCACCTGCGCTGGAAGGATCATTGGTGGAAACCGCTGGCCTTTGTGCTTCTGGCTGTTTATTGGTTTGACCCGCTTGTGTGGGTTTCCTATGCGCTGCTTTGCAGGGACATTGAATTTGCCTGTGATGAGCGGGTCATCCACCATTACGGCATCACGGATAAAAAAGCATATTCAAGAGCGCTTTTGGAGTGCAGCACGGGGAAACGCCTGGTGCTGGCCTGCCCGGTGGCCTTTGGGGAGACGGCTGTGACACAAAGAATTCGGAATGTCCTGCGTTACAAAAGACCTCGATTTTGGGTCATTTTGGTTTGTGCTGTCGTAATTGCCGTTATGGCAGTCGGCTTCCTGACAGTCCCTGCAAAGACGGCTGCTCCTGATTTGCAGGAATCCGCCCCGACACAGGATACGGCGGAGACAACTGCCCCTTTGGTGCAGACCCAACCTGCCACGGTTCCGATGACAAATTCAGAGAAAGACGTGCGAAGCGATGAGTGGGCAGGATTCCGCGACGGTGTCCGAATCGACACATACACAGGAAAGACTTTTACCGCCCATGTGATGCTGGTTCGTGACCCTTCGGCGGTCTATCTGGCAGCGGCTTCCCATCAACTTTCCAAAGAAACCCCTGGAATTCCTATGGATGATGCGATGGAGCAGGAAAATGCGATTGCGGCTGTCAATGCGGGGAGTTACTTTGATGATGGGTCAAGCAGCTTGGCAGTTGGAAGCGTTCCCTGTGGACTGGTGCTCTCAAAAAGCGCGATTGTGTGGGATGATTTGCATGATATGTCCCTGGGAGATGGGTTTGCGGGCTTTAATAAGGACAATATCCTGATCGTGGGCAGCTCAATGACGGCGGAGGAGGCAGCGGATCTCGAAATCCGGGACGGTTGTGCAGCCGGCCCCGTCCTGATCATCAACGGGAAGCCGGTCACGGCTGTGTATGATGGAACTTCCGGCTACAATCAAAGAACAGCCATCGGGCAGCGCTCTGACGGTACGGTCATATTTGTCTGCGTGGAGGGAAGAACGGCGGAATCCTTAGGTGCGACCTATGCGGATCTGATTGATATTATGACGGAATATGAGGCCGTAAACGCCTGCGCCATGACGGGAGGATCGTCCTCCAATATGCTGTATCGGGATACAGAGGGGCGGTATGGGACAAAGGGACAGACCCGGATGTTCAATCCCTATCCCATCGGCACAACCTCCCTCGGAAGGCGGCCGACATTCTGGATGGTAAGCCCTGCGGATTAAGAACATGACACGCCAACGGGTCTGAAAGCTGTAAGACGGTCTTCAGACCCGTTTTCAAAATTTCTACTTTACAAATGCGGAATTATCTGCTATAATTCATCCTGTTCCGAGCACGGCCCGGTGGTGCAGTCGGTTAGCACGCCAGCCTGTCACGCTGGAGGTCGACGGTTCGAGTCCGTTCCGGGTCGCCAAAGTCCGCAAGCAATTTGCTTGCGGACTTTTTTGTATGCAAAAACCAGCCGGTGCACGCAAATGCACCGGCTGAAAATTGGTTCTATCATTGCATCGTGGGGTCGTAGTTGACGATGATGCTGTGGGAGGTGAGCTCGGAAACATCGGAAATCGGGTTTCCGTACACATTCACCTGCACCAGATTCGGGCAGTTCGCCAAAGCATTGATGTCCGTCAGGCTGTTGTAATCCATGGACACGTAGGTCAGATTTGACATTCCGCTCAGAACGTATACACTGTTAACGTTGTTGTGAGATCCCTGGACGACGCGCAGTGCGCTGTTCTGGGGCCAGGCGGGCAATGCAGGAATATTGTTGTAGGAGAAATCAATGATCTCCAGATTGTACAACGACCCCAGATTAGAAAGGTCATACACACTGTTGTTTGTAAAGCTCAATTCCTTCAGCTGTGTGCATGCACCCAGGGCGGAAATGTCGCTCAGACTGTTGTAGTTCAGAGACAGAGAGGTCAGAAGCTTCAGATTGGCAATGCCGTCGATGCTGGAGATGGTGTTGTTGGAAACATCCAGCCATGTGAGCTTGCTGCACTGCGCCAGCGGGATCAGTGAGCTGACGGAGTTAAAGGACACATCCAGCTTTTCCAGATTGTACAGGTAAGCCAGCACGTCCAGGGAGGTGATGGCATTCAGCTTCATGTAGAGTTCCTGGAGGTGCTCCATTTTCTGCAGCGGTTCCAGATTGCGGATGGTATTGTTGCTGATGTCCAGGTAGGTTAGTGATGTTACCTCCTGAAGGTTTGCAAGGGTACTCAAGCCGCAGTTGGAAAGCACCAGTTTTTCAAGTTTCGGCAGCTTTGCCAGCACTTCCAATTCGGAGGCAGCAAAACGGCAGCCGGTCAGATCCAGGGAACGCAGCTCTGTGAGCGTCGCAAGATCCTGCAAGCTCCCATTCGGGAGATTGGTGATGGTCAGGCTTTCCACATGGGTCAGTTTGGACAGATCTTCCAGTGTACGCGCCTGGGCGGGCACGGTAAACTCTGTAACTGCCCACAGGTCGTTGGTGTAGAGCTCCTCGGTTCTGGTCATCCCAAGCTGGTCACGCAGGGCAAATTCAATATCCGAATCCATGAAGATGGCAGGCTCTACCACGCCGCCTACGGTATAGACCAGCACGCTGAGGGGGCTGACCAGACCGCTTTCATCCACACTGATGCATTGGATCACCGTTTCGCCCAGGGGAAGTTTGATGGGTTCGGAGTAGGGGGTACTTTGGATGGACGGATAATCACCGTTGATGGTGTAATAAATTGTGCCGGAAGAGCTGGAAAGCGCAATATTTGCGTAAGTGTTGTAGAAGCCGGGAGCCTCGGAGGGGACAGGGGCAGTGGGGCGGGCGGCTTCCAGTTCAGCGTGGATCTTTTCATCCGGGATGCCGGCGAGCAGTGTCACGGCATCCTTCAGCTTGTCCTGCACCACATAGGTGTCGGAAAGAGCAGTGTACAGCTCTGCACTGGGAGCGGAACTGATCGCCTTTGAAAGGTAAACCTCCGCCTTGGTATAATTTCCATCGGCTTTATATTGCTGCGCCAGCTCCAGCGCCACATCCTCGTCGTTGCCGGAGTGGGCATAGGCGAGCTTGTAGAACCACGAAGAGAGGGCGGTGTGATTCCGTGCATCGTTGATGCGGGCTTCCTTCAGCAGAAAGTCCCGGGTGAACGCCCGGTCATACACGAACAAATACCAGAAAACACTGGCGATCACCAGCAGACCCAACAGCATCGGTACCAAAAATCTTGTAAATTTCCGCATAGAAAAATCTCCAATCAAGGGATTACTGCTCTGGATTATATAACAAATCTCAAATAATGTCAAGAAGTGCGGAATTGTCCGGTTTTTGCACCCGGCAGCGCCTTAATGTGCCGCACCTTTGCCCGCCTGCTTCATGCTCAGGCTGATGCGGTGCCGCTTTTCATCCACGCTCAGCACCACGACCTTGACTACATCTCCGACCTTTACAGCTTCGCTGGGGTGGTGCAGACGGCGGTTCGCGACCTCGGAAATATGCACCAGGCCGTCCTGGTGGACGCCGATGTCCACAAAGACGCCGAAGTCGATCACGTTGCGCACAGTGCCGGTCAGCTCCATGCCGGGCTTCAAGTCCTTCATTTCCAGCACGTCCTTGCGCAGGATCGGCGCAGGCAGCTCGTCGCGGGGATCCCGTCCGGGCTTGGCAAGCTCCTTTGCAATGTCCGCGAGGGTCGGCTCGCCCACGCCGCAGGCCTCGGCGGCCTTGGCAATGCCGTATTCCTCCAGTGCCCGGGGGAGTGCGGCACGGTCGGCGACATTCAGCAGCTGCAGCAGCGCCTTTGCGGCCGGATAGGACTCCGGATGAACGCCGGTATTATCCAGCACTTCTCGGCTTTCGGGGATCCGCAGGAAGCCTGCGCACTGCTCAAAGGCCTTCGACCCAAGCTTCGGTACCTTCTTGAGCTGGCTTCTTCCAGTGAAGGAGCCGTTCTCCTCCCGATAGGCAACAATGTTTTTTGCCGTGGTGCTGTTCAGGCCGGATACCTGCTCGAGCAGGCTGCGCGAGGCGGTATTTACATCAACACCCACGGCGTTGACGCAGTCCTCCACCACGGCGCCCAGTGCCGCATCCAGCTCCTTTTGAGGGCAATCGTGCTGATACTGCCCAACGCCAATGGCCTTGGGGTCAATTTTTACCAGCTCTGCCAGAGGATCCTGGAGCCGCCGGGCAATGGACACGGCGGAGCGCAGATTTACATCGTAGTTCGGGAATTCCTCTGCCGCCAGGGGAGAGGCGGAATAGACGGATGCACCCGCCTCGTTGACAATGGCATAGCTCGCTTCCGGGAAGGAGCGAAGCAGCTCCACCGTCATGGCCTCCGTCTCCCGGGAGGCTGTTCCGTTGCCGATTGCAATGTGCCTGACGCCGTGTCTGCGCATCAGGCCGGAGAGAGTGGCAATTGCCTCCTGCTTTTTCCGCTCACTGAAGGTGGGGTATACCACAGCGGTGTCGAGCACCTTACCGGTGGCGTCCACAACGGCAACCTTGCAGCCGTTGCGGTATCCGGGGTCCAGTCCCATGGTGACAAAGCCCTTTACCGGGGGCTGCATCAGCAGCGGCTTCAGGTTCAGCGCAAAATTGTGAATGGCACCTTGGCTGGCACGGTCGGTCAGCTCGCTGCGGATTTCCCGGGAAATGGAGGGGAAAATCAGCCGCTCATAGGAATCCTCTGCCGCTGCCCGGACGAACAGGGAGATGTTCTTCTGGGGTTTCAGGGCGGCACGGCACACCACCGCAGCACCCTCGTTGCCGGGAACTGCCACGCTGACCTTCAGCAGTCCTTCTTTTTCGCCTCGGTTGATTGCCAGAATCTGGTGATTCAGCAGCCGGGGAATGGGCTGGTTAAAGTCATAGTAAAGGGAATAGACGCTTTCTGTCTCCGCATCCGCAGTCTTGCAAACCAGGCTGCCCCGACGCATAATCGTGTCCCGCAGCGTCTTGCGGATGTCTGCGCTGTCCGAGAGGTCTTCGGCAATGATGTCGTTGGCACCGGCAAGGGCCTCCTCCACTGTGCTGACACCGGCTTCTTCATTGACATAGTCCTTTGCCAGCAGTTCCGGAGATTGACCGTCCTGGGCAAAAATCGCCTCTGCCAAGGGGGCAAGCCCCTTTTCCCGGGCAATGGAGCCTCTGGTGCGCCGTTTCTGCTTATAGGGGCGATACAAATCCTCTACTTCTGCCATGGTTTGGGCAGCATCCAGGGAAGAAACCAAGGCTTCGGTCAGTTTTCCCTGGTTGTCGATGGCTTTTTTGACCTCCTCCCGGCGCTGCTCCAAATTTCGAAGATAGGTCAGCCGGGTTTCCAAATTACGCAGGGTGGTGTCGTCCATGGTGCCGTGCATTTCCTTGCGATAGCGGGCAATAAAGGGAATGGTGTTGCCCTGGTCAATCAGGGTGATGACATTTTCCACATATTCCTGCTTCTGGTTCAGTTCTTCAGCCAGTATTTTTGCGATTGCTTGCATCGAATATCCTCCAGAATTATTTTCTATTATTATACCATGATTTGAGAAAATAGGGAAGTGGTGCAGCCAGGGAAGATTTTGTTGAAATCAGGTAAAAACATGGTATAATATACAAAAATAAATGGGAGGAATTTTTCATGGGAATCGTAGTCATCGGAGCGACTTTTGTAGATATCAAGGGCTATCCGGAGGATGCCTACATTCCGGCAGGGAAGAACGCGGGACGGGTGGAGCAAATCCACGGCGGCGTTGGGCGCAATGTGGCAGAGGATGTGGCAAACTGCGAGCTGCGCCCCACCTTTGTCAGTCTGGTGGACAAAAGCGGTACCGGAGAGGATGTGCTGCGGAAGCTGAAAAAACACAAGGTCAACGTGGATTACATTCGCAAAACCTCCAACGGCATTGGCACCTGGCTGGCGGTATTCAACAACGAGGGCGATGTGGTGGCATCTATTTCCAAACGCCCGGATTTGTCTCCCATTGCAGATATTCTGGACGAGCAGGGAGACGAGATTTTCAGCCAGGCGGACAGCATCATCATTGAGATTGATTTGGAGAAAGAAATCATCAAGCGGGTGTTCCGGCTGGCAAATAAGTATCATAAAAAAGTTTTTGCCGTGGTTTCCAATATGAGAATTGCGCTGGAACGCCGGGATTTTCTGATGAAAGTGGATTGCTTTGTATGCAATCAGCAGGAAGCGGGCATCCTGTTTTCGTCGGATTATTCCAACGAAACACCGGATCGTCTGTCGGAAATCATCGCAGAAAAGACCCAGGCTGCCTGCATCAGCAGCATGATCGTCACCATGGGGAGCAGCGGCGCGGTATACGCGGATCGCAGCGGCACCCGCGGCCACTGCCCGGCGCGTCCCGTGCATGTGAGGGATACCACCGGGGCGGGGGATGCCTTCTGCGCCGGTGCAGCCATCGGCCTGACCTACGGCAAGGATCTGCGGCAGGCATGCGAGATCGGTACATACCTGGCTTCCTCCGTGATCGTCACTTCGGAAAGCGTCTGCCCCCGCTTCCGTCCGAGGGAGCTTGGCCTTGACATTGTGGTTCCGGAGGAATAACGTACATCCTTTGCCGCCTGCGGGCGGCAAAAGAAATCTGCCCTCTGAGAGGAAGAGAGAAGCATGGAGCAGGATTATCTTCGGGCAAACCGCAGCAGGAAAAGGATCATCTGTCCGTTTATCCTTCTGGGCATTGTTTTCTTTGTGGCGGCGCTGTACTGCATCTTTTTCGGGCTGAACCGATTCACACTGGAGTTGGAGCTGCTGGGCGGGGATACGGCAAGCGTCGAATTCGGGCAGCCCTACCGGGAGCCGGGCTATTGCGTTGTGCTGCGTGGAACGGAATTCTGGAAGGACGGCCTGAAAATAGGCGCGGACGCCCAGATTTCCGGCAGCGTAAATGAAACAAAAATCGGGAAATATGCGCTGCAATACCATGCGTCCTGGCTGGGGCTGGAGGCCAATGCTGTCCGCACCGTGCGCACGGTGGATACCGTCAGCCCGGTCATCACCCTGGTGCCGGATGCTCCGGATCTGCAGCCCCAGCCGGAATATCAGGAGGCGGGCTACACTGCCTTTGATAATTATGACGGCGACATTACAGCCCGGGTGACCCGCACGGTGGAGGATGGAAAAATTCTCTACAGCGTGGCGGATTCCTCCGGCAATTATGCCAGCGCAGAGCGGCAGATCCCAATCTTCGATGATTATCCGCCGGAGCTCATCCTGACGGGCGGGGAGAATGTAACGGTGCCGCTGGGCAATGATTTTTCCGACCCCGGTTATGCGGCGGCCGACAAGCGGGACGGAGACCTGACGGCGCAGGTCTCCGTCACCATCGATCACCCCTTTGTCCGCTATCAGCCGGACACCTACCACCTGACCTACCGCGTCACCGACAGCGACGGCCATGAGACGGTGGCGCAGCGCACCCTGACCACCACGCCCTGGCAGCCTCCCGCCGTTATTTATCCGAAGGGAAAAACCATCTACCTCACCTTTGACGACGGCCCCGGTCCCGATACGGACAGGCTCCTGGATATTCTGAAGAAATATAATGTCCATGCCACCTTCTTCGTGGTAAACACGGGCTATGAGGACACGCTGCGGCGCATCGTGGACGAAGGCCACAGCATCGGCATCCACACCTGCTCCCATCGCTACCAGCAGATCTATGCCAGTCCGGAGGCATATTTTCAGGATCTATTTCAGATGCAGCAGATCATCCGGGATGCGACAGGCACCGAAACCTGGCTGCTTCGATTCCCCGGCGGAAGCTCCAATACCATCAGCCGAAAGAACAGGGGAATCATGACCTACCTGACCCAGGCGGTGACGGCATGCGGATTTTCCTATTTCGACTGGAATGTGGACAGCAATGACGCCGGCGGAGCGAAAAGCGGCGCACAGGTCTACCAGAATGTGGTGAGCGGCATCGGCGATATCCAGTACAGCGTGGTGCTCCAGCACGACATCCATTCCTTCAGCGTGGATGCCGTCGAGCAGATCATCCAGTGGGGGCTGCGCAGCGGCTATCAATTCCTCCCGCTTCAGACGGACAGCCCGGCCGTCCACCATCCCGTCCTGAATTGAGCAATAATATGGCTTGAAATATGTCTTCTCTTGCGGTAGAATGGGAGCATCAAAACCAAGACGGAGGATATACCTTTGGATTACGATGTTATCATTGTGGGCGCAGGCCCCGGCGGAATTTTTGCCGCTTACGAGCTGAAAAAGAAGAGACCGGAATTGAAGGTCGCCGTTTTTGAGGCAGGCTTTGCGCTGGCAAAGCGCCGCTGCCCCATTGACGGCGTGAAGGTGAAAACCTGCATCGGCTGCCGCACCTGCTCCATTATGAGCGGCTTCGGCGGTGCCGGTGCCTTTTCCGATGGAAAATATAATATTACCAACGACTTCGGTGGAACCCTTTACGAGCACATCGGTCGGAAGCAGGCCATCGAGCTGATGCAGTACGTGGACGAGATCAATATGTCCCACGGCGGCGAGGGCACCAAGCTCTATTCCACCACCGGCACCGCTCTGAAGAAAAAATGCATGCAGAACAAGCTCAAGCTCCTGGATGCCTCCGTCCGCCATTTGGGCACGGACATCAACCTGGTGGTGCTGGGGCGACTGTATGACGAGCTGAAGGACGAGGTGGAGTTCCACTTTGAATCTCCCGTCTCCTGCATTGAGGTCACCGAGGGCGGCTATGACGTTTTGGTAGGGGAGAAGCGCTATACCTGCCGCAACATCATCGCCTCCGTAGGCCGCAGCGGCAGCAAATGGATGGAAAAGGTGTGCCGCGATTTGAACATTGCCACCAGCTCCAACCG
>CAKTJC010000017.1 GCA_934567355.1 uncultured Oscillospiraceae bacterium | reverse complement strand
CGTGAAGAAGATTTTGAACGGTGAGGAAGTAGAGGACTATGTCGCGCCAGAGGTTCCGGTCGAAACGAAGGACTGGACGACAACGTCCCTGCTTTGTCTCTTCTTCGGCGGTCTCGGCGTCCACCGCTACTATGTCGGCAAGATCGGCACGGGCATTCTCTACACGCTGACGGCCGGACTGTTCGGCATCGGGTACCTTGTTGACTTTATCAAGATTCTCTGCGGCAAGTTCACCGACAAGAGTGGGAATCTTATTCAGCGTGTAAAGAAATAATGAAAACAATCTGTTAATCGGCAGATTTGTGCATCCCTGAAGGATATTGGGAGGGAATTATGAAACAGACGAAGACCAAACTTCTATGCCTGCTTCTTGCGGCGCTGATGCTGCTCAGTCTCGCCGCCTGCGGCAAGGAGACGGCGAAAGACTCCAATTTGATCAAGCTCGGTGACTATGAGCTTCTCTACAAGGGCGCGTGCATCATGGAGGATTCGGACGGAAATGACGCGATCGTTCTGACGCTGGACTTCACAAACAACGGCAAGGAATCGGCTTCGTATCTCTGGAGCATTAATGAGACGCTCACGCAGGACGGCGAGGAGCTGGAGGTTGCTACTGTTATCACCGATTATTCCACCTTTACTGCGGTGATTGACAAACAGTTTGAGGAGGTTGCACCGGGCGAGACGCTTGAAGTTCAAACGGCCTTTGTGCTGAAGGACACGACCCATCCGGTCAAGGCTACCTTTGAACAGCTGTTCGGCAAGAAAAACGGTACGATTACCATCGATCCGTCTACGCTCAGCCGGGAAGCGTCCGCCGATTCGACGGGCAGCACAAACAGCACCCTTCCCGTTCCGACGGGTGATGCGCTGCTTGACTGGTGGAACGGCGCGTGGTATGGCTGGTGGACGATGACCGGCTGCTCGGGCGCTTACGAGAGCATGGCGGGACGGTGGTGGGACGCCTGCGCTGTCATCGACATCGGCTCGGATTATACGGGCACCGTCACGATCTGGGACGAGGACTACTCGAGAGCGGATCCGATGTCGCAGGTGTCGGTCACGCTGAACAGCGCCGGTGCCGGAGAGCACGGTACCGTGATGTCGGAGAGCGGCTACTTCACGAATCTGCCTTTGGAGCGTGCCAACTGGATCATCGATCCCGCAATCAACAGCCGTTTCCCCGATGTTGAAAACATGATCTGCATTGAGGGCTGGTACGAAGACGGCGAGGACGAGTTTTACTACGAGGTTTATCTGCGCCCGTGGGGGCAGCTCTGGGATGACTTTGCTGCCGACTATCCCGACGACATCCCCTATTACTATGACGACTGGTATCTCCCGCTTGTGGAGTCCGGCAGCGCCATGCCGGATGTGGTCGGCGGCGAGGCCACCTCTTCCACCTCCGGCGGAACGGATGCGATGACCCAGACACCCACCGCCGCGAACGTATCCGGCGGAGACGGCATCGTAACTGAGGAGCAGGTCCAGAAGGGCTACGTCTGGATGAACGAGGTCAATAATAATATTTTTGACGCTACTTACGATGATATCGTTGCCTACTTCGGCGTGGAAGGTCAGTTCGTCAAGGAAGAGTACAGCGACCACATGAAGGCAAACTACCGCTACTACAAATGGATCTCTGAGGACGACGACTCCCATTTCATCTACGTCAATTTTAAGGAAAACGAGTCGGGCGTTTATACGGTGAGTGCGTACAACACCAGCGGCTTCTCCGGCACAGAAGCCATAGAAAAGTATCTGGACATCGTGAAGGCCGAGGCCGCCGAGGCGAACAAGGCAGCGTCTGCAAACGCCGAGATGAAGGACTTCTCCGTGGAAATCGCCCAGTTTGCAAAAGACGATGTGAAGGTCAAGATCATGACGAAGATCCCGGTATCCGGCTGGTCGTACGATGATGGACCGCGCTGCCTGGTGGAAAACGACGATCCCACAGCGTTTGGTGCGGGCGCTATCCAGTTTGAGATAAGAGAGAACGTTGAAAAATTTGATTTCTACAAGGACAAATTCGAAAACTATCAGGATATCGAAGACCGCGTGATCGGCGGCATCACCTTCCGCGGCCGCACCTATAAGTACATCGGCTATGATTGGATTCAGTATATCGCGCAGCTCGATGATGGCCGCGCCCTTTCCATCGGCCTGCAGAATATGGACTGCTTCCCGGGAACAATGCCCGACATCATTCTCAACAACATGACGTTCCAATAAGGGCGGCGTCCTTCTGAAATCTATACGAAAACCGGCTCCCGCCCCAATTTGGAGCGGGAGAATCCGGCTATTTGCGGAGAAACGGAGGGGATGCTGTGAAGCTCAAAGCGTTCCTCGTCATGGCAGGTCTATGGATGGCGCTGCTTGGCCTGACCGCCTGCGGCGGTGCTGACGTGCGCACCTATCAGTACCCGGAAACGGCGGTTCTCTTTGACGACTTCCAGATCAAAAAAACCGTTTACAGACCGGGGGTCATGAAACTCTATTACCGCAGCGGACAGTTCAAGGATAACCCCATCCGCTGTTACGACACGAATTTTGAAGATCTTGGCGATCAGTTTGAATATTCCTTTCAAAACGGCGTTCTGACAATTCAGGCGGAGTTTGCCGAAAAGATCAGCGGGCTGACGATTGAGGACAGAGAACATGACGTTATCTATCATCTGCGCTATCTGGACTCCTCGCAGTTTGCATGGCTGGCAGATGTGTTCTGGTACGATGATGGCTGAGCCTGCAAGACATATCCGGAAAAACACGATCATAACTACGTTTGGCGTTGCAAGCTGCCTTTGCGGTCTGTAACGCCGGCCTAGGAAACGAGGGATTTAGATGGCAACACAGATCACCAATTACCAATGCCCGGCCTGTACGGGACCGCTCCATTTTGCCGGATCGTCCGGGCGGCTGGAGTGCAACTACTGCGGCTCAAACTTCGATATCGCAGAAATTGAAGCGTTCTACGCAGAAAAAGAAGCGAAAGCAGCGAAAGCGGCGCAGAAGCAGGGAGAAACGGAAGCGGCTCAAAAAACTGCCGAAGCGGAAGAACAACAAACCATCGCAGACGGCTCTGACTGGGATGCTTCCGGCCTAAGCGAGGACTGGGGCGTAGACGCAAGCAGCATGAAAGCATACTGCTGCCCGTCGTGCGGCGCGGAACTGCTCTGCGACGCGACCACTGCAGCCACGTCTTGCCCATACTGCGGAAATCCGTCGGTGATTCCAGGACAGTTCACTGGCATTTTGAAGCCCGACTATGTGCTTCCCTTCAAGCTGAGCAAAGAGGACGCCATCAAGGCACTGAAGAAGCACTATCTCAAAAAGCCTTTGCTGCCATCGACCTTCTCCAAGGCCAACCATCTGGAGGAGATCAAGGGTGTGTATGTGCCCTTTTGGATGTACGACGGCGAGGCCAGCGGAAGCGCACAGTTCCATGCCACTACTGAACATAAGTACACCTCGGGAGATTATGAGGTCACAGAGACAAGCCACTACGATGTACGCCGCGCCGGTTCCATTGACTTTGAAAAAATCCCGGTGGACGCGTCGAGCAAAATGCCGGATGATTACATGGACTCCATCGAACCGTATGACTATGCAGATCTCAAGCCGTTTTCCACGGCGTATTTGCCCGGATTTCTGGCGGACAAATATGATGTGAGCATTGAAGATAGCCGGGAGCGGGCAGATAAGCGCTGCACAGGCTCGCTGATCGCAGCCTTGCAGAGCACGGTAACCGGCTACGCCTCCTGCAATGAAACAAGCCGAAGCATTTCTTTGAAACGAGGCAAGGTGCATTACGCACTGCTTCCCGTCTGGATCTTGAACACACGATGGGAGGGCAAGGACTTCCTCTTTGCAATGAACGGTCAGACGGGTAAGCTGGTAGGCAACCTTCCCGTCAGCACGAAGCGGGTTGTCGGTCTGTTCGCAGCGATCGCGGCGCCGCTCATTGCCATCAGCGTGACTGCGCTGCTGCTTTTGGCGCGCTAGGGAGGGAGGAGAAATGAAAAAAAGAATTTGCTGTCTCCTGTTGGCGTTTATTTTGACGCTTGTATTCTGCGTGAGTGTAGCTGCAGCTGAGGAGGCGGGCGCACAGCTTCACTATGTGACGGACGCGGCCGGACTTCTCAGCCAAAACGAAAATATGCTACTGGAAAAGATGGCGGAAAGCGTCTCTCAAAAATATGGTGTCGGCGTTTACATCGTAACCGTGGAGGACTATCGGGACTTCCATTCTGAAGGTGTCTATAAGGCAACCTATACCATCTACCATGAATACACCATGGGCGAAGGACCGAACCGCGACGGGATCATGCTCCTGCTCAGCATGGATGATCGCGACTGGGCAATGTTCTGCTACGGCTCACGCTGCGAGTATGCGTTCAACAGTTATGGTCAGGAGAAGCTGGAAAAGGTCTTCCTCGACAATCTCGGCGAGAATGACTGGTATGGCGGTTTTGAGGATTATGTCAAAGAATGCAATGTCTATCTCGAAAAGGCCGCAGCCGGAAAGCCCGTCCGGGCAAGCTTGTTCTTTCCGATTCTTATTGTGATCGGTCTTTCCCTGCTGGCAGCAACCGTGATTGTCACTGTGATATGGGAGAAAATGGGCAAAGTGTCGGAAAAAGCAACCGCGAACGACTACGTCTCCGCGGGACTCCGGCTTACGGAGCAAACAGATCGTTTTACCCATAAGACGACCTCCAGCCGGAAAATCGAGCGCAGCTCTTCCAGCGATGGAAGCAGCCACAGCGAATCTGGCGGCGGCGGTTCCGGCCGAAGCGGAAAATTCTGATCTGAAAGGAGCGGCTATGAAAACAGCACACAAACAAGCACTCGTGCTACTGCTGGCACTGGCTCTGCTGCTGTTGCTTTGTTCCTGTGCGCAGAAGACGCAAACAGAGTCGGACGAACCCCAAAAGAGCACTGATGAGGTTGACTTTCCCACAAAGATCAATAAAAAAACGCCAGAGAGGCAGCCAGAAGAAGCGATATCGCAGAGTGACATGAGCAATCGCACGTCGCGAAATGAAGCCGTGGACACACAGCCGGCGCAACACGGGTTTTCACAGGAGGCGGAGACCTCGCTTGGATGGCTGCGGGACAGAATCGACTTTCCAATGACCATGTTTGGCGCGGCGTATCTCGGTTATGTCGGCGGCCTGTTTGAGGAGGGCTTCGAGGTGGGCTTCCCCGCATGGCTGTGGGAAACCAATGAGGCCATGCTCATTGAATACCCCTTTATCGCGGAGATTGACGAGGATCACATTATCGGCGGCGCGGGGCATCTGTATTGCATCGTGCCGGTCGATGAGAACGCGACGGTTGCAATCAACCGTGTCCAGTGGAACGAAAAAACACAGACCGACGAGGTCACGGAGGTGCTCTACCGGTCGGAAAGCGGCGAGCCGGTGCTGCTCTTTGCGAATCTCGACGGCGTTGCATATGAGGCCGACACCCAGGTCTTCATCACTGACAATAACGGGAATACCTGCGAATGGTATCCCTCGCTTGATGCGATGAGCTATCTTGCGCCGTGTATATCGGAAGCTGGAGACTATCTTTCGTTTGACTTTACGGAATATGCCTGGTACAACGCCCCGGCCGAGTTTTCCGCGTGGCTTGCCGACGGCTGGAGCGGCATGACCGCGCTCGGTCTTGCCAGATCGCAGCCTGACGGCATGGGCTGGATCACAGAAACCATGGTGGGGGAAACCAGCCGCTATGCCTATTTCTCGCTGCGCTTCTATCTTGAGGATGAGACGGGCGGTACGGTCGATCTGAACTGGGGATACGAAGACAGCGACGAATTTGAGGAGATGTGGAGCGGCTTCTGGACGATTCAGACCATTCCGGACGGGCCGAGCTATGTGACGCTCAGCTTGTCGCTTGTGGGCGGTAATAGCTATGAGACCTCGGATGGACCGTTTTATATGTCCGAGACGTATCCCCTCCTGATCAGCCCGAGCGGCACGGAGCTGCTGGTCGGCGCGGGTGAGAGCGGCATTTGCCTGCCGTTCATGTCGCAAAGCACAACGGCATGTGTGCTGACACAGGCCGTAGGATAGAAGGCGTGCAGGGAGCAAACTGCTTTGAGGTTTGCATTCACAACTTCTGTTTGATAGCAATCTACCGTCCAAGTCCATGTCCGAGGCAATGACCTGTTCGGCTATGACATCACACCGGACGGCATTAAGGTGAATGAGGAGGCTCAGTTTGAGCAGCTCCGCACCACAAAGGCGGCACGAGAAGCCCAGGCAGACGCCATCGGAGGCTTTATATTTGAGGTGCAGGAATTGGATACTATCACCGAGTTTGACGAAAAGCTCTGGCTGACCATTATTGACACGGTGACCGTCCACGCCGATGGGCGGATGACTTTCAAATTCCAAGGCGGAACAGAGAGCACACTATAGAGTAAAAGCAACAGAAGCCACCGATTTTGATTCCGATGGCTTCTGTTGCTTTATTTGTTTTGTTGGCCGTAATTATTCTTATAGTCTGTGCCCCAAATTTCCATTGCTTTGATAATGGGGCGCATGGATTTGCCAAGCTCGGACAGGGGTTCGATTCCCCTCGGCTCCACCAAAAGCACCCCCATTGGGGGTGCCTTTTTACTGCAAAAATGGGTATCGAACCCATCTAAATTCAACACGCCGGTGGCGTGTTGACATCCTCCGGCTCCACGGAAGGTGCTCCATAATTCTCTTGATTTCCCTCGGCTCCACCAGTAAAAAGCCACCGTGATTCCGACGGAATTACGGTGGCTTTTTATATAATCTGTTGCTAAAAAGGGCCTGTAGTGATATAATACGCTTGATAAGTTGCAATTTTGCAAAACCAATAAATAGTAGAGGTGATTTATAATGAATGGAAATAGAGATATGATAGATTTTGCTATGCTCATGGTTGATTCTGCAACACAAAAATATTTAGACGGCAGCAATAAAATGGCATTTCCTTGCATGCTTATGGGTATCGGAAAGTGTAGGCTGGAATCTTTTCCGGGAGCAGGACATAATTATTATGTAATGCTCGAGGCAATATATGAATATTATAGAGAAAATCCTGATAAACATGTAGACAAAATTTTATTTAATAGTTTAATGAAATGCATTGAAGGAATGTCATCTATAGAACCACTTTCTTTAATTTGCAATTGTATTGTTGCTCAGGTAAAAAACGAAAATCAGAGAATCTCTCGCTTTAGAAGTCAAAGAGTCTCTCCTTTCAAGTTAGATAATGTTCAACTGTTAAAGCAGATGAGATTTGTTGTGCTGAATGAGCCTGAATTCTCAAATAACGAATTGGCTATTACATTGTTAGACAATACCATTAAGATTTGCGAAGAGACCATGGGCGAAAAAGTTTTGTGAAGTGCCCCATATTAGCCAGTCGAAGAAAAAATCAGACGATATATTTAGAACCAATAACAGCTGGTAATTGGCGGACAAGGCTGTCCGTTTCGGAAACACAGGAGAATATGCCGCAAAATCTACTGTGCTGCTCACAAGGGCTTATGCCTCAAGTAAGTAACAATGAGATTGATAGGGAACGATATATCAAAAATCACAAATCTTCCATTCGCTGTAAAGCGGGCCACGTATTCCAAATTATAAAGTGCCAGTTTGACTATGGCTTTTGCCCGCCAGAAGGATTGCATATTAACTGTGGCAGCGAGTTGAACGAATAGTTGGGAAAACGGTTGGCGGTTTGAATGGCCTGTCATAAAATACAGCTCATCGCAGACGCAGTGAGTTATTTTTTGACTTGACACAGCGCGTGAAATCGCAAAATGCAGATCGCTTCCTATCAGGAAAAGTACGCGGACAATATGCGAAAAAGAAAAAGCTCCACATCTGCATCTATTGTCGTGTAAGCACTGAAGATGACAGTAAATCAAGCAGTCATTAACAACCGTTGTGCGGATTCTCTGACTGCACAGCAAAGCTCCCTCCTGCTTTTCGCGGGAGGGAGCGGCTTTTTATATGATCAGATGTTCAGCAGGTCGCTGTAGACCTTCAATGCGCCGTCGGTATCGTGCGCCAGAACCTTCTTGGCCAGAACCTTGCCCAGCTGCACGCCCTCCTGGTCGAAGGAGTTCAAATTCCAGGCAAAGCCCTGGAACATGACCTTGTTCTCGAAGTGTGCCAGCAGGGCACCCACAGCGGCGGGGGTCAGCTTCTCGCCGATGATGATGCTGGAAGGACGGCCACCCTGGAACTTTTTGTTCAGGTTCTCGTCATCCTTGCCGCAGGCAAAGGCCACAATCTGCGCCGCCACATTGGCGCACAGCTTCTGCTGGCTGGTGCTGCCCTGAATCACCACATCGGTGCCCATCTGGCTGTTCTTGAAGCCTACGAACTGGAGGGGGATGATGTCGGTGCCCTGGTGGAGCAGCTGATAGAAGGAGTGCTGGCCGTTGGTGCCCGGCTCGCCGAAGATGACGGGGCCGGTGGAATAATGCACAGGCTCACCAAAGCGGTTGACGGACTTGCCGTTGGACTCCATGTCCAGCTGCTGCAAATGAGCCGGGAAGCGGCTGAGCGCCTGGGAGTAAGGCAATACGACGGTGCTGGGATAGCCCAGGACATTGCGCTCGTAAACGCCAATCAGGGCATCCAGCATGGCAGGATTTTTCAGGAGGTCTTCATTCTTGGCCAGCTTGTCTGCCTCGGCAGCGCCTTCCAGGAACTGGGCAAATACTTCGGGGCCAAAGGCCAGGGACAGCACGGCACCGCCCACACCGGAGGAGGAGGAATAGCGGCCACCGATGTAATCATCCATGAAGAATGCGGTGAGGTAGTCGCTGCTCTTTGCCAGGGGGGAAGTCTCACTGGTGACGGCAATCATATGCTTGGAGGGATTCAGACCGGCCTTTTGCAGGGCATCCTTCACAAAGGATTCGTTGGTCAGCGTCTCCAAAGTAGTGCCGGACTTGGACACCAGGATGAACAGGGAGTGGGGCAAATCCAGGTTACTCAGCACACCGGCGGCATCATCGGGGTCCACATTGGAAATGAAGGCAGCCTTCATTTTCAGGGTATTGTTGACCTTTGCCCAGTTTTCCAGCGCCAGATAGATGGCGCGGGGACCCAGGTCAGAGCCGCCAATGCCAATCTGGCAGACGGTGGTAAACTTCTCACCGGCGGCGTTGGCAATCTCGCCGGAATGCACCTTGTTGGCAAAGTCGGCAATCTTTTGCTGCTCTCCCAGGTAGAACTCCCGCTTGTTTACACCGTCAGCAATCACGTCCTCGCCCAGCTGGCCGCGGCACAGGTGGTGCAGGACGCGGCGCTTCTCGCCGGTGTTGATGACTTCGCCGTTATAGAGGGCGGCGAACTTTTCGGTCAGCTGTGCCTCCTTGGCAAAATCGCTCAGTGCGGACAAAACGGCATCATCCACCGCTCTGGCGCCATAGTTGAAAGCCATACCGGCACCCATGGGAACAGAGTAGTTCTTCACCCGCTGCGCGCCGCTCTCGCCGGACATTGCCTCCGGCAAATTCACCCGCTTTGTCTCCTGAAGCTTCTGATAGGAAGCCAGGGTATCCAGATTCTTCCAGGCAATCATATTGATTTCCTCCTCGTCGGTTCATAGTAAAATCATGCTTGAAATGCACGTCAATCGTGGCAATTATACTACGACTGACAAGAAATATCAACCATAGAAATTGAAATGAACCACCAGAGGCACATTATCCTCACCGCTGAGGGCAAGATAATAGTACTGGATATTCCCCGCATCATCCCTGAAGCTGAAGCCGCGGGTGGGAACCAGCCCCTCCAGCTGCGTCTGCACCACCATCAGGTCGCTGTCCAGGATCAAATCGCAGGTGTAAAGCTCCCTGACGCCGGTGCAGGAAAATTTGCCTGCATTATCAAAGCTGCCGCCCTGCAGCTCCAGGAAACGAAATTCGGTAACTGCCGTATCGAAGGTCAGCACAATCTTATCTCCTGCGCCTTCGCTGAAGGAGATGTGATCCGGACGCTGGGCAAGAAGCCGCTCGACAGCAAATTCCGCATAGACATTGGTCGCGGAGGGCGCTGCATCAGAATATCCGCCGGAAGCAGCAGAATCCGCCTTGCGGTTCCAGATGCTACCATCGTCACATGTCCAGGTCTCTGCACCGTCATAGGTGAAAAAGCGATCCTGCCGGTCAAGGTAGCGGCCATCTGCCAGCAGATAGACTGTCGTGCTGTCCCCTGCCATATTGACCAGCTCCACCACATCGTCCCAGCTCTGCGGCACTGTTGCCACCTGCTGGGTCGGCTGCGTTTCCGGCTCCGTTGATGCAGCGGGCGCAGCAATATTCATCTGCGGAGCACAGGCAGAAAGGGACAGTGCCAGCACGGCGGCTGCACCGACAATTTTGTACTTTTCATATTTCATGTTCATAATTCCCCCAAAATTTCGTTACACAACATCGTTTCTAAACGGTTAGCCAATTATATCCATCCGTATTCAGAATGTCAATGATGCTAAGGAAATATTAAGAATCAATTTCCCGACCGTATTAAATCCGACCGTCCGTTGACTTCCCAGTAAAAGATGCTAAAATGGAGGCATCATGCCGAAAGGAGCAGATATATGATTGAAATTCGACTGATCGACGCAGCGCACAAGGAAGATATTTTGCTGAAAAACGACCCCTTCCCTCTTTATGGGCGGATGGTGCCCAGCTATGCGGACAAGCATTGGGATTACTCTATAGAGAAGTTTCCGCCGGAACAGTGCAGCGAAATGTGCTTTCCGGATGAACCTTACAGCTATGACGAAATGGCGGAAAGCACCGATTTTATCGGCGCATATCAGGACGGCATCTGTGTAGGGCTTGCGATTCTGGAAAAGAGCTTTTTCAAATATCTGTATCTTTCCGATCTGAAAGTAGCTGCCTCCTGCCGGAAGCTGGGAATCGGAAAGATGCTGGTTGAAAAATGCATGGAGCTTGCAAAGGAAAAGAAAATGCAGGGTGTGTCGCTTACTGTGCAAGATAATAATCTCTCCGCATGCCTGTTCTATCTGAAGGCTGGCTTCCGGATCGGCGGGCTGGACACAGAGGGCTACAACGGAACCAGCCAGGAGGGCAAGGCGGACATCACCATGTATCGGGATGTATAAAAGGGCATAACGGATCAATTCTTAAGATTTCTTAATAGGGCTTGACAAGATTGGTTTAACGTGTTAAACTTTGAGCGTAAGGTTTAACGCGCTAAACCAATTTTTGAATCAAAGGAGAGAAATCCATGAAAAAGTCAATTTCTTTTACCCTCGCCATCGCGCTGATCGTTACACTGTTCGCCTGCTTCCTGGCCTTTGCCCCTGCGGCGCTGGCGGAGGAGGCCGGTGACACCGCCCCCACCGAGCCCGTTGAATTTACCCCGGTAATTGACGGAGAACAAACGCAGGTACATGTTTCCACAGTCGACGAACTTCTGGCCGCCCTGGCGCCCGACACCGAGATCATCCTGGATGCCGAATTTTATAACCTGAGCGATGCCACCGGCTACGGCGAAACCGACGGCGAATATTATCGCTGGCAGGAAGTATTCGACGGCGTGCAGCTCACCATTCACGATCTGAGCAACCTGACCATCCGCGCCGAGGGCGACGATGTGAAGGAGCACACCGTATCCGCAACACCCCGGTATGCGCACGTTCTCAATTTTGAAAACTGCAGCAACATCATGGTGGAGGGCTTCACCGCCGGACACACCATCGAGCCCGCTTACTGCGCTGGCGGTGTCATCGGCTTTGCCAATTGCGAAAACGCTCTGATCAATAACTGCGGTCTGTATGGCTGCGGCGTGGTCGGCGTGTGGGCCGAGAACAGCAAGGAAATCCAGGTCACCAACTGCGACATTTACGAATGCAGCACGGGCGGTATCTATATGGTTACATGCCGTGACGTCACCTTCAACGGAAACACCATCCGCGACCTGGGTGAGGAATTTATGGGCACATGGTACGACGGCACCCCCTTCATGCTCCATGACACAAAGAACATCACCATCAACGGTGAGAAAGTACACGACGGCTACATCGGAAATTAAAGGAGGAATGCGCAATGGCAGCCCCCAAGATCTTTGAAAGCGAATACCGCTTCTGCCTGCTGCTGTGGGAGAACGAGCCGGTGAATTCCACAAAGCTCGTCGCCCTGTGCAAGGAGCAGCTGGGCTGGTCAAAAGCTACCACCTACACCGTTATCCGGCGGCTGGAGGAGCGGGGCGTTGTCAAAAACGAGAACGCCACCGTCACCAGCCTGATCTCCAAGGAGGATGCTCAGAAATCCCGCCTGGACGAAATGATGCAGGACACCTTCGAGGGCTCCATGCCCGCCTTCCTGGCCGCTTTTTCCCGCACGAAGCGGCTGACCAGGGATGAGGTGGAGCAGCTGCAAGCCTTCATCGACAGCTATCAGGAGGACGAATCATGAATGCCTTTTGCCAGAATCTGCTCACCGCCAGCATTCACGGCAGCATTGTCATTCTCGCCGTAATGCTCCTGCGGCTTGTATTAAAACGCACGCCCCGAAAATACATCTGCTTTCTGTGGATGCTGGCTGGGATCCGGCTGCTGATGCCCATCTCCGTGCAGAGCTCCTTCAGTCTGCAGCCGGGCAGTGTGACATTGCCCGCAATTTCCTCCAAACTCGTCTGGATCCTGTGGGCATGCGCTGCCGGTGCCATCGTGCTGATCAGCGTAGCCGCCTACCTGCGCCTGCAAAAGCAGGTAAAGGACGCGGTAGCGGTGCCCGGCGGCTACGAATCGGATAAGATCGAAACAGCCTTTGTGCTGGGGTTCATCAAGCCGAAGATCTACATTCCCAGCGGCATGAGCCAGTCCGCCCGCAAGCAGATCCTTGCCCATGAGCGCACCCATCTGGAAAAGGGCGACCACTGGATCAAGGTGATTGCGTTTATTGCGCTGGCACTGCACTGGTTTAATCCGCTGGTGTGGATCGCCTACCTGATGCTGTGCAAGGACATCGAGATTGCCTGCGATGAACGGGTGGTGCAGTTCATGGAGCTGGGCGAGCGGAAAGCCTATGCCTCCGCCCTGCTGCAGTGCAGCACCAATCGGATTTATTACGCCGCCTGCCCCGTGGCCTTTGGTGAGGTCAGCGTAAAATACCGCATCAAATCCACCCTGCACTATCGCAAGCCCGCCTTTCTTATGAGCCTGATGGGCGTCCTCGCCGTTGCGTTCGTAACGCTGTGTCTGCTTACCAATCCTGCGCAGGCTGCTTCCAATGAGCAGGCCGAATTGCAGCGCAGCAGCAACCAGGCTCCGGAGTCCGTTACGCTGCCCGCCATGCCGGAGCTGGAGCCGAACCCGGACTGGGGCGTTACCGTGTATCTGGACGCCACCTCCCCCACCGGCGGCTATCTGGCCTGCATTGTGGAAGACCGGTTTATCCAACGCTCCGAAAATATAGTGATCGACGGCGTATACCTGGAGCACTGGAACGGCATCGAGTGGGAGCGCGTACCAGGTCCCGATCCCTATTACAGTCTGGCGAAAATACAAATCGGTTTTGCTGCAAGCCGGAACTACAGCGTCAGTGACTATGGGCAGGATGTCGACTGGTCGCTGAACTATGGCGCGCTCAGTGCCGGGGATTACCGCGCCGTAATGACCGTCTACAGCAACGCGGATTCTGCCACCTTCCAGACCGGTTTCCACATCTACCGGGAAAAGCTCCCCGACGAGGAAGAGAATGCGCTGACCCGCTGCGCCAATGCGCTCAGTACACTCACCTCCAACAGCTACTATTCCGTCCTGCTTTCCGAGGAAAGCCCTGCTGGGAATCTCCAGCCCGTCATGCATCTGCTGCGCAACGGCACGAACAGCAGCATCACCCGTTTTTACGGAGAATTCCAGGTATCCCAGGGCGAAACATCCTCCGAGGATCCGCTGTTCTCCCAGTGGGAAAATAAATACGCGCTGGATCAGAACCGCAAATTCCTGTTCCCGAAGGGAAAATCCAAAATCAGCCAGGAGGAGATCACTTTCCTGTCCGTGTGGGCGGACTCCTCCGGCAAGGTACATCACGGCACCGATACCTTCCGCTTTAAGACTGACGGAACGCTGGATTCCATTGAGCGGCTGGACGAAACCATCGGTGAGGACGGAAATGTTTCCGAACATGTGCGAAACCGCATGGAGGTCGTAAGCGCATCCAACTACCTGGATGGGTCGATCAGCACCTATGAGCCGCAGGATTCCTTTGTGGCGATGCAGCGCTCCCCCTGGAGCGTCTTCTTTCGGGTGGACGACGATCTGCTGAAGGGCGATGGCGGCGAGGTCTGGCTTGGTACCAATCTGGCCGGCGTTTCCAAAATCACCACCGACTGCAATTACTGGATCGAGAAGTGGGAGGACAACCGCTGGCAGCGGCTGGGAGATGCCAACCAGGAAGGCAGCTGGGGCACGGATACCATCAGGGTCATGGGGCAGACGACGATCGTCAACGTGGATTGGTCGGATACCTACGGGACGCTGGAGGCCGGTATTTACCGCATGGGCAAGCACTTCTATCAGGAGGGTGACTCCATTATCCAGTATGCGGAGTTCTCCATCCCTCTCACCGGTGGAATTCACGGTGAAGGCGGCGAGGAAGCGCTCGCAAGAGTGGATGCCGCCATCGAGGCGCTGAAACAGAAGGGCTTCCGCCTGGAGAAGTACCAGTGCAGCGGAAACGACTATTTCTCCAGTGAAGATCTGGTCGAGGTCATCTGGCGCTATGACGGGAGCGAAGTATACGATTTCTACGGCTCCCAGGGCTACAAGCACAGCGTCGCGGATTCCGATGTGATGTTTGAATCCTGGGCGAAGCGCAGTTATTGGAATGAACCCTATGACAGCTATTATTTTTCCAAGGACTACAGCATCATCAGTGACCGGGAAATTCGCTTTCTTCATTCCTTTTCCCAGTCCAGCGCATATAACGCGCAGGAAGTCTATACCTACCTGTTTGATGAAGCAGGCTCCCTGTGTGAGATTGTCGTAGACTATCGCTCCTATGAAGGTCAGATCTATGGAAGCCAGATCGGCTCTGTATACCGCTACGTGATCACGGATACACCGGAAAGTGAGATTAAAGCATGGGTAGAAAAAGTGAAGGCAGAACAATGAAATGTGCCTGGATCGACGAGCAAAGACGCATCATCTCATTCACCCACCTGCCGGAGGCAAGTAATTTTCTTGCCGAGGAGCCGGTTTTCTGGAAGAAGATCGCATTCCTGATGCAATCCGGCTACCGCATTCAATAAAATAGCCAGGCACCATCTTAATCGGTGGTGCCTGGCACTTTTTTTGTGGACAATTGGGCGGTCGGTATTGTATAATTTCCCCGGAAGCCCTGAATAAATCACGATTGGGTGGATGAAATGAAAAAGTGGATTTGGATACTGATTTATATTCTTGCAATTGCAGCCGCAGTTCTGGCTGTACGGGTGCGGAAACAGCCGGAGGCAGATATTCGCAGGGAACCGGAGATCATCTACGAGATGATACGGGAATTTGAAAAGGGGGCGGCACCCGGCGATGGAAAAATTGAAACGCTGCTGGATGAGCTGACCGCCATCGACCCGGATTCCGCATGCCGCTGGACGAAAATCATGGACGCCTGGAGCGAATCCGGGAGCGACATGACCATCCATCCGTCCGTTCTGCCGGATGGTCTAGAGGATACCGGAGCGCTGTGCATCATCGTCCTGGGATTCCAGCTGAATCCGGACGGCTCCATGCAGGAGGAACTGATCGGACGGCTGCAGGCGGCCAAGGACAGTGCCGAAAAATATCCCCACGCATATGTTCTGTGTACCGGCGGCGGAACGGCGTCCGCATCCACCGTCACAGAAGCCGAAACCATGGCCGGGTGGCTGATTCAAAACGGGATCGACAAGCATAGGGTGCTGGTGGAATCCCAATCGCTGACCACCACACAGAACGCCATGTATTGCAGCGCCCTGCTGCGGGAGCAGTGCCCGGAGGTGACCCAAGCCGCGCTGGTCAGCAGCGATTATCACCTGCCCTGGGCAAGCATCCTCTTTCAGGCACAGTTCATTCTGGAGGAACAAGACATCACGCTGGTATCAAATGCCGCATATCCGACCTCTACAAAACTATATGGCGCATCCCTACTCCGCTATCAGTCAAACGGAATTCTGGAAATCGCCAGCTATCACTGATTCGCCGTCCACCGGGAAATTGAGAGATGGTTACTTCCGGAAACGTGGAAGCTCGTCGCGGGTGATGATCCGCTCACTGTTGTAGAGCGCATGGAAAGCCTCCGGCGTGTTTCCTTCCATCACGAAGCTGGTGTGCCATGTCATGAACCACGCCCACGGGGTCGCTTCCAGTTCCTGTGCAGTGGGGTTCGTGCCGCATTCATGGAATGCAAAGGGCTTGGAGGTGGTAATTCTGTGCAAGGCCAGGTAGAGCTTGTGCTGCGCTCCTCCCTCATAGCTGTCGGCGCCGATCACATCCACATACTCATCCCCCGGATACCAGCCGTCATAGCCCTGATACAGGTGGGAATACCCCAGAACCCAAATCAGATTATTCAAACCCAGCTCCTGGGTAAAGTGGGTATACATCATCCGCCAGAGTCTGACAAAATTCTCTGCACCGCCCTTGCCCCACCAGAACCATTTTCCGTCGAACTCATGGAAGGGACGCCAGAGAACCGTCACCCCCTGCTCCTGCAATTTCAGGAGCGCGTGCCCTGCCTTGTCCATTCCGGCGAGGAACGCTTCCTGTTCTGCCGTTCCGGGCGTGAGGACGGCGTCCCAATCCGGGATAGAGGATTCCATGCAGTCCTTCCATTCTCCTGTAAAGTCCGCGCCTGTGTGCCAGCAGATGGTCACAAGACCGCCCTGCTCCCACCACTGCGCGGCTCTTTCATTTGCCCCGTCAAAATCATCGTGCATGTAGTCCAGCCCCCGGATGGCGGGCAGCTTGCCGGTCTTTTCCAGGATATAATCCATTTCATAATCCGCAGACCCCATCCACGTGGATTCCTGCTGGGCGCTGAGGGTATGCTCGCCGTTCAGGGAGCACAGATAGGTGTAAACCGCCTTCGTCGTATCGTCCGCATTGGGGTTTGATAGCGTGTAGGATGTCATAATCGGCACCTCCAAATCAAATGTTGCATCTTTTGCACAGCCGCAGAGCATTGCAAGCACGAGCAGCAGAACAGCTGCCTTAACGCTCCTGCGCGCCAATGACGGATACCAGATAGAAGGGAACCGCATCATTTTCATGCGCTTCCACAATGGAAATTTCTACTTTGTGGCACTTCTGCACCCCGTGTACCAGCGCATTGTCAATATACAGGCAGTCACCCCAATTCTCCTGGAAATTGGCATCCAGAAGGACTGCACTCTTCTCATCGCCATCCACGACCACCCGGGCAATGGGGGCGGGCTTCCGCACGGATTTGCGGTACTGCACGGCGATTCCCGTTCCTTCCACACGGAACGTAATGCGGTCGCCCCGGTGCCAGGCGGTGAAGCCATGGCGGAACATCTGAGTAATGTGCTCCTGGGGTGTCTCGTCGGGCTGGAAGCCTTCCAGAACGGGGGACGAATTATCGTTCCGGTAGCGGGAGCTTGCCTGATACTGATTTTCCGTCAGCGGCGATGGAAGCGGCAGCGGGCTGCCATCCGGCGTATCGGCGCTCCGGATCGCTTCGAGAAAATGCGTAATCACTGCGGCAACCATACGGTGCCCCTCGTCATTGGGGTGCAGATCGTCCGGCGTGATTCGGCGATTGGAAATTTCGCCGGAAGCAACCAACGGATAAATGGTACTTTTCATGCTGACGCAGGGCAGGTCGTAATGCTTCCCGATTTTCAGATGAATTTCCTCAGCGCTCTGCATATTGTCATAGCGCACATTGTGAATCAGCATCAGCGCAGTGCCCGTTGAAAGGATTCTGCGTATCAACCCTTCGTAGGTTTCCATAAAGAATGCGCCGCAATCGTCATTTACACTGAACTCCACAAATATCATGTTCGGCCTATACTGCAGCAGATCCGCCTCCACACGTGCGACACCAAACTGGGAAGTAGTTCCGCCGATTCCGGCGTTGATGAAATTCACATTAGGAAAATGCTCCTTCCACCACTTATAAACGAGGGATGCATAGCAGTTTTTCTGGCAGGATGCCAGGCTGCCCTGGGTAATAGAGCCGCCCAGGAAGCCGATCGTCACCGGCTCTCCCCTGCCCGCTTTTTCGAAAACGCGCTCGATGGCATGCCAATTGCCCCGGTTTACGATTCCTTTTTCAAAATCGATCATAGATTATCCTCCCAGATTTCTTCGCCCAAGGATTCGATAAAGCTGCTCAGCTCCGCAGCCATTTTTTCTGCCTCCGGGCGGCGGATATGGCCGGGTGTGCCGCAGCCGTTATTGGAATACAGGAAGTGATGGATGCTGCCGTCCCGCAAATTGCGGCAAACGGCATCGATGGCAGCATCCCAATTTGCGTTGTGATTCAATATTGTAGTTGTCAGAATAATGACTGCGCGCGGGTAAATCTCGCGCAGGCGGCGGAGGAAGGAAGCGTAATGCTCCATCCAGTTTTCCGCCTTTGGATTATCGATTCCCGTCTCCATGACGTCCTCGGGATGGCTGTCGTTCTGACCGATAGCGACCACGACCACATGGGGCGTGTAGCGGGAGAAATCCCACGGTTCCGTTGGCGCAATATAGGGATTGCACTGAATTTTATCGTACATCTGCTCCATGCCGATCAGCTGCGGCGCACAGTAATAGCCTGTTCCGGTCAGAAGCGCGATACCGCCCTGGGCTACATCGTGGAGCTGCGCATTCAGCTTCCGGGCGGTGCACCAGGCGTAGGAATAAAAGCTATTGGAATATTCGCCGTTGTGCGGCGGATCCGCCATGCCGCAGTGGTCGACCAGCTCACTGACCTCTCCGGCCGTGACGCTGTCGCCGTAAAACTCCATTCTTCTGCGCGGTTTTTCCGGCAGCGCACAAAGGGCGGCATCCTCCGGCAGCAGGAATCCGTGAAAAATAAAGTAGTGGCTGCCATCCATCCGTTTGAACAGCATCAGCGTGTGCTCCCCCTGGGGGAGATTTTCCGCAAGCGGGATGACGGCTCTCCCCTCCTCCGGCAGAATAATCTTTTTCTGGATGCCATCGATGAGGACACCCACGGAATTTTCATAGAAGCTATGCAGATTGGTTACATCCAGACAAATGCCCGTTCCTGAGAATCGGATTTCCACACTGGAGCACGGATATACAAAGACGGGGGCATCCGGGTTTGAATCATCGATCCTGCCCGTATAGCGAAGTGCAGGATCACCGGGCTTCACCCGCCGGCTGAAAGCGACAGACATATATTTAACCTCTCATTTTATTGATAATACCACTTTTGCGCTTCCGGATCGTCATCAGAGACCTTTGGCGCATACCTGCGCAGTATTTTCTCCATCGGATAGGCAGCGAGGAACAGCGCCAGCCCCGGGAAAACCAGAATACCCCACGGCATCAGATAAATTTCGATAAGGCAGGCACACAGAAGCAGCAGCAGTAAAACAGTCGTAAACAAATGCCGGAATGTCAGCACCACTGACATCCGGAACAGTGAAAAATTTGTCAGAGAAAATCTGGAAAAGCACGCCCATAGATAGGACGCCATGACGCACACAGCCAAAAACATGGCTGCAAATAAATAGACTACCCCCGCCGGGACGCGGGAATCGGAGTATAAATAAACGCACTCCACTGCCAGAACGGCTATAAGGAGCAGAATGATCAATGTCAGCGGAATGCTCTGACGAAAATTGCTGCGAATAGAGGAAAAGAATTCTGAATGGAGCTTCCCCGTTCTGTGGCGGATGGTCTTGGCCGCAGCGTAATAGGCCGCAGTGCTTGCCGCACCAATCGTAATAACAGGGAGACTGCACACGACCCAGAGCACACTCAGTACCAGAATATTCCAAAACCAGTTCATGACCCGGGCATAAAGGCCGTCCGGGGAAAAAACATTTTTAGGCATAAAGCTGCACCTTTAGAACAGCCCGCACCCGATTGGGTGCGGGCTGAGATGATATTGCGATTACTTCAAACGGACGCGCGATTAGCCGAAGTAGCCATCCAGGCCGTCCTGATACTGCTGGCGGTAGGTCTCCTGCATCTGAGCAGCAGTCATGTCGCCACGGATCAGGCTTTCCAGATCCATTTCCACATTCACGCTGTCCCACAGGTCGAACTGCTCACGGGTGCCCATGTCAAACATGACCTGGAAGTTTTCCTCCTGGAGATCCTCGTCACCGGCGGTAACGGCGTACCACCACCACATGGTTTCCTTGTCGTCACGGATGGAGACATCGTCATGATACCAGTTGAAAACGGCCTCAAAGACGTTGTAAACGAACTTGGGGTCTTCCACACCGTTGGGGATCATCCAGAACGCACCGGCGGTGAACTTGCCCTTATTGGTCTCCTGATTGCCGCTGGGGCCGACAGGCCACTGCACGTAGGCGGTCTCAAACTCCAGGGTGGAGCCGACGGAGCCGTCCCAGTCGTAGTCGGCATTGGTGGAGGCGATCCAGGCAGCGCCGGGCCAGAAACCGGCCTTTCCGTCTCTGTAGCGGAAGAGGCGTCGGGCATTGTCGGTTGCGTTTTCATTGATCAGCTTCGCACTGACCTGGTAAACCGACTCGTCGAAGGGTTCGCTCGTGAGAATGTTCACCTTATCCCAGAGGATATACCCCCAGTACTTGGAAACCGCCACACTGTGCTCTCCCGCCTCCAGGTAAACACGGCGGATGGTATCGCGCATGAATTTGTTTCCATCCGCATAGACGGTTCCCAGGCGGTTCCCATCTACAAGAACATAGTTTTCCTTGTATCCGCCCAAAGACTTGAGCATGAACTCCAGATCGTAAAATCCCGCCTCCGTGATCTGAACGGTAACCGTGCAGGAATCTCCGTCCTGCTCAAAGCCGGTCACGCTTCCCTTCTTCTCCACCCGGACGTTGCCGGTGAAGGAGCCGTCCTCCGCCTCGTAGGAGCCGACGGTTTGGGGCTGCCAGGAGGATTCCGCAGCTGCGGGGGAAATCAGGCTTGTCACAAAACAAGCGGTTGCCAATATCACGGCAATTCGTTCTCTTCTCATCATGCAGCTGCTCCTGTCCTTTTTTTTGCGGTGACCGTAATAATTTCTTAATAATTTGTATTCTACATGACCTGTATCAAAAATACAATCCATCAAAATGCATTTCAGATGATTGCACAAAATTTACGATAACGTTTTAGTTATTCTTTCCAAAGGTCTTTTCCTCTTTTCTTTCAAGAAAAAGTCCCCGATTCGCCTCTGAATGCGCGGAGGCGAATCGGGGAGGATTTATGTTTCTTCACGCTTCAGGGAGATCAGAACAGATTGGCTGTCGCCCCATAGATTGGGGATCGGCAGACCGGCGTACATGAGCATATCTCCGCCATACACAGTCTGCGATTCTGCATCGCGGTAGTGCGCCGCAGGATCAAGCCCCTGCAACCGGATGCGCCTGGAATGGCAATTGGCACGCCCCATCACCTGAACAAAGGTAACCAGTGCTTCGCTCCCATCCTTCGCCGCCACCTGCCAGCAGTCATACTGGTGGTTCTCACGGAAGGACGCCAGACGGTAATAATCGCCGGTGCGGACCAGGTCGTTATAGCGGTGATACATGGCGACCTGCTGCGGGATCTCGTCCCGCTCCTGTTGGCACAGCTTTGTAATATCCAGCTCATAGCCAAAGGTACCGGCAAGCGCCACATGTCCTCTCGTCCGGAAGGGCGTTACCCTGCCGACAGTATGGTTGGGGCAGTCGGAAACATGGGCGCCCATGGCGGACAGGGGATAAATCAGTGCCGTTCCCTCCTGAATGGACAGGCGCTCGATCGCATCCGTATCGTCCGAACACCAGATCTGGGGGCTGTAGTAGAGCATTCCGGGATCGAACCTTGCGCCGCCGCCGGAGCAGTTTTCAAGCAGAAGGTCAGGATAGCGGGCATGCAGCCGCTCCTGCAATTCGTATACCGCCAGAACATAGCGATGGTACAGCTCTCCCTGGGCATCCGGCGCAAGATTCAGACTGCCAATATCCGAAAGCTGACGGTTCATATCCCATTTGACATACTCGATGTTCGCACTGTCCAGGATGGCGCAGATGCGGCTCCAAACATACTCCAGCACGTCCTCACGGGTCAGATCCAACACCAGCTGATTGCGCGCCAGGCCGGGGGCGCGATTGGGTGCCTGAATCGCCCAATCCGGGTGGGCACGGTAGAGGTTGGAATCCGGAGAGATCATCTCCGGCTCCATCCAGATGCCGAATTTCATCCCCAGCCTGTTGACCTCTGAAACCAGACGCTCCAGTCCGCCGGGAAGCTTTTCTTCATTGACGTACCAATCGCCCAACGCCCGGTTATCATCACAGCGGTTACCAAACCAGCCGTCGTCCATTACCAGCATTTCAATGCCCAGCTTTGCCGCACCGGAGGCTATGGCAAGGAGCTTATCGGTATTAAAATCAAAATAAGTGCCTTCCCAGTTGTTGATGAGGATGGGGCGTTTTCTGTCCCGCCACGCGCTGCGGATCAGGTGATTGCGGTAGAGATCGTGGAAGGTTCTCGTCATATGCCCCAGGCCGGAATCAGAATAAATCATCACCGTCTCGGGTGCCTGGAAGTGCTCCCCCGCGCCCAGCTTCCATGTAAAATTATACGGATTGATCCCCATCACCAGCCGAACCTGGTCGAACTGATCCAGCCCTGCCTGAAGCTCAAAGTTGCCGGAATACACAAAGTGCATAGCATAGACCTCGCCGCAGGTCTGGGTCACGTTGGGGCTGGTCAGAGCCGCAAACGGGTGCTCCTGATGGCTGGTCTCTCCCTGCTCAGAAAAGCTTCCCTGTCTGCCATAGCCGATTTTGCGATACTGCATCCGGCGTTCCCTCGCCCAGCTGCCATGGAGGGTGAGCAGGGAATAATCAGCGTTGTCCATGTCCAGGCAGGCGGAGAGAACCTTTGTCAGATAGATGGTATCTTCCCTGCCGCCCCGGTTGGTCACGCTGACGCTGCGGGTGATCACATCCAGGTGGCGAAAAGCCGTATACAGCAGCGTTACCTCCAAATCCAGGATCGGATCCCGGAGCGTAATTTCCAGACTGTCACAGTCCTCCTGCGTGCCGAAGGTAGCGGGAAGCCTCGGCAGCCCAGGCTTGCCGGGCATGATGCGGTGTGTGCAGTACTGCAGCTCGACGGCGTTATGACCGGACGGTGTACGGAGCTCCAGGCAATGCTCACGGAAATCGCCAATGCCGCCGGTGGGATATTCAAACGGCGCGCAGTCCAGAAAGCTCAATTTGTCTCTGGCGTTGCGTTCGGGCGTGTAGGGCGGTTCCTGCAGCCTCGCAAGATAGGACGCATCTGACGGATTCAGCCGCTTCCCATAATAATAGTGCAGCAAATAGCCGAAATGATCCGCTACGCCCATAACATAACTGGTATTGGGGGTATTGAGCCAGAACGTTCTCTTTTCTCTTTCAAATAAAATGCTCATATTCTGCCCTTTCTCCGGCAATAGCCCCGGGAGATCCGGGGCTATTGCTGCTGTTTCATTTAATCCGCAATCGCGTCCATCAGACCTTGGAGGACACTTCGCGACTGTTCGTATACGCTCAGCGTTCGTCTGTTGATCAGTCCAAATTTTTCACCGTCGCCGCTGACACAGCCGTTATCCCACCAGATGCATGGAATGCCATTTTCCTTCGCAGCGGAGATGAACGCCACGCACCAGGCATAGCGGTCTTCCGGGTTATTTTTATCCAGGCAGCCCATTTCGTCAAAAATGACCGGGATCCCCTTTCTTACATACCGGTAGCTTACATTTTGAATCAGCTTTTTGATCTCGTTTTCGTCCGATTTTCCGAAGACGGAATCGCCGGAATTTTTATCCAGTGCAAAGCTGTATGGGGTATAGGCATGCAGCGACACCATCAGGCGATCCGCTGCGCTGTCCTTGGGAAGCTGAAACGCGCCAAGCAATGCGGAATTGGGGCTGCCGGCATAGGCCGAGATGATCACAAAACGGTCGGCATTTTCCCCGCCGGCTGCTCGGATGGCATCCAGCGATGCCTGATTCAGCTCATTCACGACCTTCACCGCTGCCATACAATCCGGGCTGCGGGTATCCACATTCCACTCATAGGACACCCCTGTCACGCGCGGCTCATTCATTGTCTCGAACACCAGGCGGTGATCTCGGTCGGCAAAGTGGGTCGCGATCTGCGTCCAGATGGCAGTCAGATACCCTTTCCCCTGCTCCGCATTTTCCGGAGTGGGCATGTAGATCTCATTATCGTGATGGGAGTTGATGATCACATAAAGCCCCGCATCCAGCGCCTGGTTCACGACAGTATCCACGCGGCCCAAAAAATCCGCGTCAATCAGATAGTCCGGCGCAGCGGAAACATGCTTCCCCCAGGAAACAGGAATACGGATGGTTTCAAAGCCCAACTCCTTGACCAGCAAAAGCAGCTCATTTGTTGTAACGGGATTTCCCCAAGCAGTCTCTCCGCCCGGCGCATCGAAAGTATTACCCAGATTCCAGCCGATTTTCATTGCCGCAGCAAATTCCAGTGCACTCATATCTTCCTCCTGTCGTTCCTCCGCCGACAAATGGACGATTTGCCCATTTGAAAAATTGTCCCCTAGCGCAGTTGCTGCGCCGCCGATCGCTGCGGCAAATAAAACCAGCGCCGCCAAAACTGAACCGAATCGCCTCATTCTCTCCCTCCTGCTAACACCCGGTAAGGCATTCAAAGCCCTTTCCGTATACTGACTCCATACTACAGCAGGGAAAGCAAAGTTTCAATTCACATTTTTTCCAAACAATCTATTTCTGTTTTGGCGAATTCGTTACAGGTATGTGACCATCTCTGCTGCCTCGCGGCTGGAAGCATGCCTGTCAGACGGGGCGGAGTCCTCCGCCGCATAACCGGTAGGCAGCAGATCACAAATGTGGATCCCTTCCGGGATGCCCAAAGCCGCCTTCACCTTTTCTTCATTGAAGTAGCCGACCCAGCAGGTGCCCAGCCCCTGCGCAGTGGCCTCCAGCATCATATGGGTGCAGACAATGGCCGCATCCGTATTGCCGAAATCGTAGCCATCGTAAATCATCCCCTTGGCGCTGCGGGACTCATCGTAGCCAATGGCAAAAACCACGGGCGCATGAAATGTGCAGGGGGTTATTTCCGCCAGCGCTTTTCTCGCGTCCTCACTGGTGACGACGTAAATCTTTTGGGGCTGATTGTTCCGCGCAGTGGGTGCAAGGCTTGCGGCAGTCAGAATGGCATCGATTTTCTCCTGCTCCACCGGCGTTTCCCGATAGCGGCGGACAGAGTAGCGCTCCCGCGCCAGATTCAAAAAGTCGTACATAACCATTTCTCCTTCGTTATATTTTTTAACCTGCCTTTTCCCAGGTCAATCTCGGTTCACAGAAAGGAAGCCCTCGTTCCGTTTGTGACAGCATTTTATTCCCGACAAACTGGAAGCCGCCTTCCTCCATGGGACGTACCGTCACCTCGTGCGAAAACAGGCAGTCGATCCCAAGATCGGTAGAAAGCGCCTGAACAGTCAGCGAGAGCGTACCGTCCGCATTGGTTCGGCAGGCAATTAATTCCGGCTCGATGGTGTAATAGCTCAGGTAAAACGCATAGTCATTGCTGTCCACCTGGTGCCAGGGGTAGGTATCCGTCTGTGCGTCATACTGCGCCAGCTGCCGAAGTGTCTGCACATCCAGCCGAAAAAACGGGAGCACCGCCGACTCGAATTTCTCTGCCGGGATCAGATAGCAGCCGCGGTCTTCGTCGTAAGCGCAGCCATCCGGCCAAAATTGTGTTCCGTTCTGATAACGGTACAGGTATTCCCAAAGGTCATTGAAGCAGAGCTTCGTAAAATCCTTCTCCGTCCAATCCGTCAGAAAGATATTGGTTGCGGAATATCCCCCGGCGAGAATGTATTTGGAATATAAATCCCAAAGCTCCGGATCCGGCTTTTTCAGCCGAATCAATGCATAATTTGCATAGTGACAGTCATCCTCCTGGTTGATCCGGTAGTAGAAATTCTCCTGCTCCGTCAGCTCTGCACCGTAAACCTGATGCACTTCATAATCAGGGTCTTCCTCACCGTCCAGAGAGTAAATCAGGCTGTAAGCATATGTGGTGCCATCCCGGTGCGTCAGCAGGCGATAGGACAGCGCACCGGAGGAACGAATTCCGATAATTTCCTGGCTGGCATTCCGATTGTTCTGAACTGCATCCCAAAATTGGTGAAAACGCTCCGCATTTACAAAATAATCAGGGCATTCTTCGCTGGAATCGAGAATATTCAGCCCGTTATCCAACAGACGATTTTCGATCTCATCGATACTCTCCTGCGGCAGCGTCTGTTCATCCCATTGATTTTCCGGTTCCTGCTTTGGGGCAGCATCGTAAAGATCCCGGTACATGGATACAATTTCCTTGCACCGTTTCTGAATTTTTCGCCCCTGCTTGCTTTCCATCCCCTGCGTACCGCAGGCACTCAGCAGGAAGGTAAGCACAACGAGCACGGCGAAAAGAGCTTTTATCCGCAATTTCAACCGCATAGGCATTTTTCTATCCATTCAACTCCCCCCTCTTCTTCCTCAAATTTTATAAGAATGCCCAGGGATTCACGTATCTTCTTCGGTAATTATACAGCATATGTTCCCTTTATGCAATCACTTGCTCTGTAAATACGAGGAATATTCCTGCCTATGACAAATCGAGAACTGCAATATCTGCATCACCAGGATTGACAGCATGTCGAAAAAGCTGACCGAATGTTTGTGCTCTTCGCCGGAACAGGAAGTCAATTATACGAAAGGAATTTGATCCGTTCGTCGGCAAGATGCAAAGACTACAAGAGGCTCCAAAAAAATCACAACCAGGCCGAGAGTTTTTTTCAAGCAATGGCTTGAGAAAAAGAATGTGATATGCTATAATTCACGGGCGATAATGTGTTTTCGTCAACACGGAAATGGAGTAACAGCTGAAACCTCTTGAAAGTCAAGGAAAATTGAAGGAGAATGAGTATATATGAAATTAGGTATTGTTGGCCTGCCCAATGTGGGAAAGTCCACTCTGTTTAATGCAATTACAAATGCAGGCGTCCCTGCTGACAACTATGCATTCTGCACCATTGATCCCAATGTGGGTGTGGTTTCCGTTCCTGATGAGCGGCTGGACTGGCTGGCGCAGCTTCACAATCCCAAAAAGGTGACGCCTGCTGTGATTGAGTTTGTGGACATTGCAGGACTGGTGAAGGGTGCATCCAAGGGTGAAGGTTTGGGCAACAAGTTCCTGAGCAATATTCGCACCACCGATGCCATTGTGCATGTGGTTCGCTGCTTTGAGGATTCCAACGTGACCCATGTGGAGGGCTCCACTGACCCTCTGCGCGACATTGACATCATCAACCTGGAGCTTGTTATGGCTGATATTGAGATGGTAGAGCGCCGGATCGACAAATGCCAGAAGGCAGCCAAGGGCGGCGACAAGCGTTTCCTGCACGAGGCTGAGGTTTTCACCGAGCTGCTGGCACATCTGAACGAGGGGAAGCTGGCACGTACCTTTGAGTGCAGCGAAGAGGACATGGCACTGATCGGCACCAGCGATCTGCTGACACTGAAAAAGACCATTTATGTGGCCAACCTGGGAGAGAGCGAAGTCAACGACCCGGAAAGCAACCGGCATTACATGGCGGTGAAGGAACTGGCAGAAAAAGAAGGCAGCCAGGTGCTGCCCATCTGTGCCAAGCTGGAGGCCGACATTGCGGAGCTGGATGACCCCGAGGAAAAGGCGATGTTCATGGAAGAGCTGGGCGTGCAGGAATCCGGTCTTGACCGGCTGATTAAGAGCAGCTACGCGCTGCTGGGTCTGATTTCCTTCCTCACTGCCGGAAGTGATGAGTGCCGTGCCTGGACCATCAAAAAAGGCACCAAGGCGCCCCAGGCCGCGGGTAAAATCCATACGGATTTTGAGCGGGGCTTTATCCGCGCCGAGGTTATCGCCTTTGAGGATATGAAGGCCTGCGGTACGATGGCGGCTGCCAAGGCAAAAGGACTCGTCAGAAGCGAGGGCAAGGACTACGTCATGAAAGACGGCGATATTGTCAATTTCCTTTTCAACGTATAAACCCTTATAACGTTCAACGAGGCCGTCCTCTTTTGGGGAACGGCCTCGTATTTTTGATCTTTTACAGTTCCTTCAGCACCCGGCAGAGGAAATTCCAGACACGGGCGGTGGAAGCGATTTCCAGCTTTTCGCGGCTGGTGTGAATGTCGTGCATCTGCGGGCCGATGGAGACGGCATCCAGCCCAGGGAGCTTCTCGCTCAGCAGACCGCATTCAAGTCCTGCATGAATGGCAAGCACCTTCGGCTCTTTTCCGAACATTTCGGTATAAATGTTCACCATGGTATCCCGCAGGACAGAATCCTTGCGGTATTCCCACGCCGGGTACTCTCCGCATTGGGAATAATTTCCTTCGTAGAATTCACAGAGCTTTTTCAGCTGCTCCAGCACATCCTGCTTCTCTTTGTTCACACTGCTGCGCACGGAGAAGGTGGCAGAAAACAGCTCACCCAGCTTCGCGATACCCAGATTCAGGCTTGTTTGAACCAGGCCGGGAATATCGACGCTATAGCTCTGCACCCCGTTGGGCGCCGCACAGAGCAGCGCCACGACCCGGGCAGTGTCCTCGGTGGTCAGGCTGTTGCCGCCCAGTGCATCCACATCAAAGGCCTGAACGGAGGCGTCCGGCTCATCGTATTGCTCCCGGATCTCCGCCTGAAGCTGAGCCGCAATATCATTGATCCGCTCCAGGCCGATCCCCATTGCAACCACATTTGCCTGACAGGCACGCGGAATCGCATTATCCTGATTTCCGCCGACAAAGGAAGTCAGGCACAGAGGCATCAGCTTCAGGATGCGGCTCATAAATTCGCCCATGACTTTGTTGGCATTGGCTCGATTGCGATGAATGTCCGCGCCGGAATGGCCGCCCTGCAATCCATCCACACTCAGGCGGACGCAGGGACCATAGACCATTTTTCGGTTAACCTTCAGAGAAATCGTTGCTCTGGCTCCACCGGCGCAGGAGACTGTAAAAATCCCCTCTGCCTCGGAATCCAGGTTGATCATTTTTCTGCCCCTCAGCATGGACACATCGATTGCATTGGCACCGAGCATGCCGATCTCCTCATCCACGGTGATGATGATCTCCAGCGGCGGATGGAGAATGGTTTTATCAGCAGCCAGCGTCATGGCGTAGGCGACAGCAATTCCGTCGTCACCGCCCAGCGTAGTGCCCCGGGCATAGACGGAAACACCGTCGTGACAAACGTCCAGACCATCAGTCTGCATATTGATCTGGCAGTCCGCATCCTTCTCGCAGACCATATCCATATGTCCCTGCAAAATCACGGGCTCGTGCTCCTCCATGCCGCAGGTACCATCTACAAACATAATAATATTATTGCTCTCATCCTGAATGCAGCGGACTCCCTGCTCCTTCGCAAAGGCCACAAGGTAGTCGCTGATTGCCTTCGTGTTTCGGGAGCCGTGAGGAATGGCGCAGAGCTCCTCGAAGTATCCGAATACGGCACCCGGTTCCAAACCGGCCAGCCTTTTTTCACTCATAAAAATGTACTCCTTTCCATGGTGTACGATGAACTTTTGATTTCTTCATGACACTCTTATTATACCACCGCCGCAAACAAATGTCACCCGTCAAAATAGCAAAGACCGCAGGATGAAATCCTGCGGTCGTATGTTCAACTTACCATGCTTCAAATCAATGAACCAGGCTCAGAACCAGAGTAAGCACAACCCAGACGATGGCGATCCACTTGGTGGAAGATGCCAAAACCTGATCCATGCCACCCTTCTTATTCTTGCTGAGATAGGAATCGGAGGAGCCGGACAGTGCGCCGGACAGACCTGCTTCCTTGCCGGACTGCAGCAGCACGACAACCGTCAGAGCCAGGCTTGCCAGAGCCTCCAGAATAATCAGAACAGTTTTCATATTTCCAAACCTCCCTCCGCACCATCCGCGTGCAGCGAATATAATACGGCTCGCTTTCAGTAAGCAAACCACACTCGTATGGACGAGTATAGCACACATACGCAGAAAAAGCAAGCATTTTTCCTGAATTCTCAAAAAATACTCGCAGCTTCTACCCTGGGGTGAAGCAAATTACTTCTGCACCCAATTGCCGGTCGCCAAGCAATTGAGATAGCTCTCGATGAAGGGATCGAGCGCGCCGTCCATCACCGCATTGACGTTGGAGGTCTCACAGCCGGTACGGGTATCCTTCACAAGCGTATAGGGCATAAACACATAGTTGCGGATCTGGCTGCCCCACTCGATCTTCTGCTGCACACCCTTAATATCGGAGATCTTATCCAGGTGCTCCCGCTCCTTGATCTCCACCAGCTTGCTGCGCAGCATGCGCAGGCAGGTCTCCTTGTTCTGGAACTGGCTGCGCTCCGTCTGGCAGGACACTACAATGCCGGTGGCCTTGTGGATCAGGCGGACGGCAGAGGAAGTTTTGTTGATGTGCTGGCCGCCCGCGCCGGAGGAACGGTAGACCTGCATTTCATAATCCTCAGGACGGATCTCAACATCCTGACTTTCATCCTCGATGTCGGGGATGACCTCAATGGCCGAGAAGGAGGTCTGCCGACGGGCATTGGAATCGAAGGGAGAAACCCGAACCAGACGATGGACGCCGTTCTCCCCCTTCAGGAAGCCATAGGCATTTTCGCCCTCGATCATGATGTCGGCGGATTTGAGGCCAGCCTCATCGCCTTCCAGGTAATCCAGAATTTTATAAGTGAACCCGTGCCGCTCTGCCCAGCGGGTGTACATGCGGTAGAGCATCTGGCACCAATCCTGTGCTTCGGTACCGCCTGCACCGGCGTGGAAGCTCATCAGCGCATTGTTTTTGTCGTAATGGCCGGTAAGCAGGGTCTCCAGGCGGCAGACCTCCATCTCCTCGGCCAGCATCTCATAGCCGTTCTGGAGCTCCTCCAGCATGGAGTCGTCGTCCTCCTCGGCAGCCATTTCGCAGATGGTCATCAGATCATCCCAGGTTGCGCACATCTTCTCATAACGGGCAATTTTCGCCTCGGTCTGGCGGGTTTTCACGGCGACCTTCTGGCTCTTTTCCGGGTCATCCCAGAAGCCGGGCGCCTCCTGCATGGCATGGAGCCGCTCCAACTCGTTGCGCAGTCCTTCCACATTCAGGGAATCTGCCAAGCCATCCAGCGCGGGGCGGCAGTCATTGAGCTTCTGCTTATAGGTATCAAAGGCAATATTCATGGTATTCTCTCACTTCTCATTTGGGGAATTCCCCTGCATATTTGAGGGTATTATAACCGAATTTTTCCATTCTGTAAAGGCCCGGAAAATGATTTTGCGGAGCAAATAAAATTCCGCCGTACAGAAAGAAGCCCCCTGCGGCAATACCGCAGGGGGCACAAGGCGTTCAACTTTACTTCTCGTCGTCGATCAGTCCGTAGCCGCCGTCATTTCTCTTGTAGACCACGGCAAAGGAACCGCCGTTATCTTCATCCCGGAAGGCGAAGAAGGTATGGCCCAGCAGATTCATCTGCAAAACAGCCTCTTCCCTGGTCATCGGGCGGAAATTGAAATGCTTCACGCGGATAATGCTCAAATCATCCTCTGCAGGCTCGGGCGCAAAAGATGTTTCATCCTGCACACTTCGGACAAATGCATCCTGGCGCAGGCGCCGTGCCAGACGGGTCTTATTCTTGCGGATCTGGCCTTCGATTGTCGCAACGGCGGCGTCAATGGAAGCAAACATATCGGAAGTGCTCTCGGAAGCACGGAACCAGGTACCTGCACCATGCACCGTCAACTCAACGTTATTTCTGTTTTTCTCAACGGAAAAAACAATTAAGGCTTCCGCATCCTCCTCGAAATAGCGTGCAAGCTTTGTTACCTTCTTCTCGGCGTAGAGGTGAACCTTTTCGGGCAGCTTGACTTTCTTTTCACTATACTGGAATTTCATACGCGGCAGCTCCTTTCTTAGTACCGATTACCTCGGTGTATCTTAACTATACCACGATACCGCGCATTCGACAAGGGGTCAGGTGTCGATTTCGTCCTCTTCATCCAAAAGCTCTGCCATCATCATGTTGTAAATGATCTCTGCTTTCTTTTCAAAAAGCTTGCCCAGCCGCACTGCCTGACGCTGGTTGGGCGCCATCAGCTCCAGGGTCATCAGATTGCCGGTTTCATCGTCCAGCGCCATAATCACAGAGCAGTCGCCGCTCTCCTTTGGGACAACCTGTGTTTTTATAAAACTGCTTCTGTGAAGCTGGCGATTAAAGCGGTCAACGGCATTCTCCGCCTTGCAGCGCACGGTGTAGGCGATAGAATCCTGGGTCAGCGCACTGTCGGCCTTTCCCTTCTGCGTGATCTCATACAGATCCTTTTCTTTTTCCGCCAGATGGCCGGATTTTACCAGCTGAGGAATGGCAGCACACACATCAAAATAGCTGACACAATCGTCCTGCAGGCACAATTCATAAATCTGCTGACCGGTAGCAGGGTAACTGACTCTGGACATGACAAAAAGAATCAGCACCTTCACGTCAAGCATATCATGGACGTATCCCAATCGTTGCATATCGTTCCTCCTTCTCAGAGTGCTTCACCCCATCAGGGTGGGGCCTTGCTGCCTTCATTATACAAAAAAGGGGAGAAAAATCAAGGGAAGCGCATAAAAATCCCAGATGTCCCTGTCACGTCACCCCACCGATCCGCATAATCTGGAGCACAGGAGTGATAATCATGCGTAATATCTTAGTTTACCCTGTTGGATGCACACCCGCAAGCCACATTGCCGCCGGAATTCTGACTAAAAAGGGTATTGAAGTAACCGACCATATCACACCGGATGCTACGCACCTGCTTATGGATGTGCCGAGTTTATCGGGAAAAGGACTGCTGAAAAGCGGTGCGGATCTGCAGGAATTGCTGTCACTGCTGTCGCCGCGGATCACATTGATTGGTGGAATGCTTCCCGACGCTGTCACAGATACATATCCGGCGATCGACCTTCTGAAGGACGACATATATCTCTATGAAAATGCCGCGCTGACCGCGGAATGTGCACTGCGGGTCGCCGCCGAAAAAATGAATTTCTCTCTGCGTAAAGCGCCTGTTCTGGTGGTCGGCTGGGGGCGAATCGGAAAACACCTGGCATTTCTTCTGAAAGCATACGGTGCAAAAACGGCAATTCTGTCCCGCAGTGCAGCGCATCGGGCGGAAGCCGTCTCTTTCGGGTTTTCTGCTGTGTCGCCCGGGACACTGCCCGACAGGCTGAAGGAATTTCGTATCATCTTTAACACCGCACCAGGCATGGTCCTCCCAGCTCCACTTTGTGCACAGTGCGACAGCTGCCTGAAAATCGATTTGGCTTCCGTACCCGGTATGGAGGGGACGGATGTGATTCCCGCCCGGGGACTTCCCGGGATTCATGTGCCGGAAAGCTCCGGCCTGCTGATTGCCGACACCGTTTTGCGCCGCTTGCGGGAGGAACAGATATGAACATTGGATTTGCAATGTGCGGGTCATTCTGCACCTTTTCTAAGGTATTTCCGGTGATGGAAAGGCTAGCAAAGGAGCACACGGTTTATCCGATTTTTTCATTTGTGTCCGCCTCCACGGATTCCCGGTTTGGAAAAGCAAGTGAATTTCTGGAACGGGCGGAGGCCATTTGCGGGCAGAAGGTGATAAAAACCATTGCCGAGGCAGAACCCATCGGGCCCAAGAAGCTGCTGGATATGCTGGTGATTGCCCCCTGCACCGGAAATACCCTGGCAAAGCTCAGCCACGGCATTGCGGACACCCCGGTGACCATGGCGGCAAAGAGCCACTTACGCAACGGCAGGCCGGTGCTGGTTGCCGTCTCCACCAACGACGGTCTGGCCGGTGCGGCGGAGAACATTGGCCGCCTGATGGCGCGAAATCATTACTATTTTATTCCCTATGGGCAGGATGATCCGGAAAAGAAACCCACTTCCCTGGTTGCCCATTTTGAGCTGATTCCCCAGGCGGTGGAGCTGGCCGCTCAGGGAAAACAAATGCAGCCATTGCTGCAGTGAACGAAACAGGGCAGAGCGCCAAACAAGGTGCTCTGCCCTTCCCTATTTACAGATTCTGATAAAATTCTTGCAGCACTGCCGCTAATCCGTCCGGCGACTGAGTGTTCACCTCGTGGCCTGCTCCCGGAATCTCTTTGAATTCCGCATTGGGCAGGATAGCCGCCAGGGCTTTGGATGCCTTTTGATTGGCGCTGTCCTGTTCTCCGCACACAAGCAGCGTGGGGCAGCGCAGTGTTTTGACGGACTGACTGAAATTCTGCTTCCCCGTTGTCTTGCACAGGCTGACAAAATCTGCCTTTTGGAAGCCGGTCTGCTGAAATGCCGATTCCTTCATAAAATGAAACATCACGTTTTGCAGAGCCAGTAATGCCTTGGGCATTTTATACTGGGCGGCAACCAAAACCAGCGCCTTCACCTTCTCCGGGTGGTCGATGGCGTAGTTCAGTGACAGCACCGCTCCAAGGGACAGGCCGCACAGAACGAGGGAATCGTCCGCCGCGTCGCAAGCCTGGGAGACAGCCGCATAGAGATTAGAATAAGTTGCTTCCTTTCCCTTTATCAGCCCCACCAAATCAAGGCAGGTTCCCTTTTCCGGCAGCTGTTCCAGCAGCGGCTGCCAGCTGGCTGCTGTCTGACCTAATCCGTGCAAATAGATGTATTCCAATCTTCTTTCCTCCCTATGCTTGTCACTGCGTCATTAAACAAGCGCTTTCAGCTCTTCGGCCAGATCAGTCTTCTCCCAGGGGCGACCCTCCACGCCGAAGTGACCGTTGGCGGCGGTGTCCGCATAGATGGGGCGGCGCAGGTCAAAGCGCTTGATGATGCCGGCGGGGGTCATGTCCACAGTCTTGCGCAGCAGCTCAGTCATCTGCTCTTCGGGAATCACACCGGTGCCGAAGGCATCCACACGAACAGAAACAGGCTCCGCCACACCGATGGCATAGGCCAGCTGCACCTGCACCTTAGTCGCCAGACCGGCAGCTACCAGGTTCTTTGCCATGTAGCGTGCAAGATAGGCAGCACTGCGGTCGACCTTGGTGGGGTCCTTGCCGGAGAATGCGCCGCCGCCGTGGGAGAAATAGCCGCCGTAGGTATCCACAATGATCTTTCTGCCGGTCAGGCCGGTATCGCCGTTGGGGCCGCCGATGACAAAATTGCCGGTAGGGTTGATAAAGACATGCTTTACATCCTCCATACGGAAGCCATACTTTGCAAGCACGGGAGCAATGACTTCCTTTGCAACGTAGCCGCGCAGCGCCTCAATTTCAAAATTCCGGCTGTGCATCACGGAAACGACCACGGTATCAACGCCCACCACGTTGCCTTCCTCATCAAATTCCACGGACACCTGGGTCTTGCCGTCGGCGCGCAGCTTATCGTTTTCGTGGATGCACTCGGTCAGGCGGTTGGACAGGGCACGAGCCAGGGCGATGGGCATGGGCATCAGTTCCGGGGTCTGGGTGCAGGCGCCGCCAAACATCATGCCCTGGTCACCGGCGCCGCCCACCTGGTCATTGGTGCCCATGGCAATGTCGGCGGACTGGGTGTGGATGCGGCACTGAATCTCCACCGTGTCGGCATCGAAGCCGTCACCGGGGTAGACATAGCCGATCCTGCGGATGGCCTCCCGGGCAACGGCGGTGTAATCCACCACTGCCTTGGTGGTGATCTCACCGCAGATCAGGCAAAAATCCGTGGTGACCATGGTCTCGCAGGCGACCCGGGAATTGGGATCCTGGGCAAGGCAGGCGTCCAGGATGGCATCGGAAATGGAGTCCGCCACCTTGTCGGGGTGGCCGTTGGTGACACATTCAGAGGTAAAAATTCTTTTTTCCATATTTGTCCTTTCTCTCTACGCAAAACGTTTTTGCAAACAAAAATCGCACACCGAAGATTCGATGTGCGCATCTACCGAATCCTCATCTTTCGTTGCCGCCGGATTTAGCACCTTGAATAACAGGTTGCTGGGTTTCATCGGGCCGTTCCCTCCACCACTCTTGATAAGGCTTATATGCAATTTTCAATTTACGGTATTATTATAGACCTGTTTCGGGATTTGTCAAGTAGGCGCGAAACTTTCCCCCATTGTTCACAAATACGATATGGACTTTTTTGCCCGCTGCTGGTAAAATGAATGGAAAGCAGTTTTAGGAGTTGATTTTTTTGAAAAATCTTCGCAGAAATTTTGAGCGGTTCTGTCTGCGGAACCGCAGCAAGGGCATCCCGAATCTGATGCTCTATATCTGCATCGGCAATGCAGTCGTATATTTGATGAGTATCTTTGCCCAGAATAACTTTTTGTATTATCTGCTCTGTTTTGATCGGAGCCTTATCCTCAGGGGGCAGGTCTGGCGGCTGATCACCTATCCGCTGACCATGAATGCCGGTATGGGCGGCGGAATGAACATTCTGCTGGTAGCCATCAGCCTGTTCTGCTACTATTCGCTGGGCATGGTGATCGAGCGGAGCTGGGGCACGCTCAAATTCAATCTATTCTATCTTTCCGGCGTGGTGATGATGGACATCTTCTGTATGTTCTTCCCAAACTGTCGGGCAGATGTATATTATCTGAACCTCAGCCTGCTTCTGGCCTATTCCACCATGTTCCCAGATGCCACCTTCCTGTTCATGATGATCATTCCCATAAAGGCCTGGATGCTTGCGCTGTTTGACCTCGTCCTGGTTCTGCTCGGCATGATTCAGACCAGCTTCCCCTACAGCCTTTTCCCGCTGATCGCGCTGGCAAACTATTTCCTGTTCTTCGGCTCTGATGTTCTGAACCTCTTCCCTGTCCGGTTCCGAAACAAGCTGCGCAAGCTCTTCCATGTAAAGCCAAAGCAGCCGAAGGTGATCCAGTTCCATGTCACCCAGAAGCCGCAGGAGCCGAAGCAGAATTACAACCACCGCTGCACGGTGTGCGGGCGCACGGATGTGACGAACCCGGAGCTGGAATTCCGCTACTGCTCCAAGTGCAAGGGCTATTACTGCTACTGCCAGGATCATATCAACAACCACGTCCACATTCAGTGATTGGAGGGACGAGCAATGCCGAAATATATCATGGCGCTGGACTCCGGCACCACCTCCAACCGCTGCATTCTCTTTGACCAGGCGGGAGAGATCTGCGCCGTTGCACAGAAAGAATTCACCCAGATATTCCCAAAGCCCGGCTGGGTGGAGCACGACGCAGACGAGATATTTGAAACACAGCTCTCCGTCGCCCGTCAGGCGCTTGCCAGCATCGGCGCCAGCGCCGGGGATATTGCCGCCATCGGCATCACCAACCAGCGGGAAACCACCATCGTATGGAATAAGCGCACCGGCCAGCCCATCTGCAACGCCATCGTATGGCAGTGCCGCAGAACAACGGAGATCTGCGCCCAGCTGCAGGGCGAGGGACTGACGGAGCCCATCCGGGAAAAAACTGGACTGGTGATCGATCCCTATTTCTCCGCCACAAAAATTCACTGGATCCTGAAAAACATCCCCGGGGCGCAGGCGCTGGCAGAGCAGGGCGAGCTGCTCTTCGGCACGGTGGAAACCTGGCTGATCTGGAAGCTCACCGGCGGCAGGGTGCATGTGACGGACTACTCCAACGCCTCCCGCACCATGCTGTTCAACATCAACACCCTCCAATGGGACGAGGACATTCTGAAGCGGCTGGAAATTCCCCGCTCCATGCTGCCCACCCCCATGCCCTCCAGCTGCCGCTATGGGCAGACGGAGCCCCAGTTCTTCGGTGCGCCCATTCCCATTTCCGGTGCGGCAGGCGACCAGCAGGCGGCGCTGTTCGGGCAGGCCTGCTTTACCCCCGGCGATTCCAAATGCACCTACGGCACCGGCGCATTCCTGCTGATGAACACAGGGAAAAAGCCGATTCTATCCAGCAACGGGCTGGTCACCACCGTTGCCTGGGGCATCGGCGGAGAGGTCAGCTATGCGCTGGAGGGCTCCATCTTCGTGGCGGGCGCCGCCATTCAATGGCTGCGGGACGAGCTGCACCTGATTGAAACGGCGGCGGATTCCGAGTATCTGGCAAAGCGTGTGCCGGATACCAACGGCTGCTATGTCGTACCCGCCTTTACCGGCCTCGGCGCGCCCTACTGGGATGCATACGCCCGGGGTGCGATCGTGGGGCTGACCCGGGGCGTCAATCAGAAGCATATTATTCGCGCCACACTGGATTCCATTACTTACGAAATTCACGATGTGCTCTCCGCCATGGAGGCCGATGCCGGGGTACGGCTTTCCTCCCTCAAGGTGGACGGCGGCGCTTCTGCCAACAATTACCTGATGCAGACACAGGCGGACATCAACGCCGCCCCGGTGGATCGACCAAAATGCGTGGAGACCACCGCCGCAGGAGCCGCATATCTGGCCGGACTCGCCGAGGGCTTCTGGAAGGATCAGGCGCAGCTGACAGCCATCCGCCAAACCGACCGTACCTTCCAGCCGAAGCTGGAGGAAGCAGCGCGGGCAGCACGCCTCAGCGGCTGGGAAAAGGCCGTTCGCTGCACCAGGAGCTGGGCGCAGGAAGAATAGGCGCTATCCCCTGCCCCGTTCTGTTTGTCCGTCGCGTGCATAGGATGTTCCATACATCTGAAACATGAGGTGGTCGTATGGAACCTGTTGCAAGCCGAAATCAAATCACCCTCCGGGGGAACCTGCTGGAGCTTCCCGCATTCTCCCACGAAAATCACGGCAAGCGGTTTTTCCGCTTTTACCTGGAGGTGCCCCGGCTCTCCGGGGCGGTGGACATTCTTCCCGTTATTGCCGAGCAGGGGACGCTGGATGCAGTGGATCCCTCCGGCGGAAGCATGCTGACGGTAACGGGGCAGGTGCGCTCCCACAACATCCGCGAGGGCGGGCGGCGGCATCTTTCCGTGTTCGTCTTTGCGTCTTCCATCACCGCCGAGGAGGGGGAACCGATCAACACCGTCCGTCTGGACGCCGCCCTCTGCCGGGAACCGACCTATCGCCGCACGCCCCTTGGTCGTGAGATCTGCGACGTGATGCTTGCCGTCCCCCGCGCCTTTCACCGGGCGGATTATCTCCCCTGCATCCTGTGGGGAAAGATCGCCGCCCAGGCTTCCGGCTGCGCCGTCGGCGACCGCATCGTGCTGGAAGGACGGATGCAGAGCAGAATCTACACGAAACTGACGGAGGAGGGCGCACAGGAGCGCACCGCCTACGAGGTATCCGCCATGACGGCGGAATTCCCCCTGCCCGAGGATCTGCAGCAGGAATACATCGAATAGAGAAATATAAGGAAATTTTACCATGGAAGAGAAAGTATCCGCAATTATTGAAATTTTGAAGGCGCGCTACCCTGCCGCGCTATGTGCGCTGGATTACGGCAAGGACTATGAGCTGATGATCTCCGTTCGGCTGTCCGCCCAGTGCACGGATGCCCGGGTCAATCAGGTTACGCCCGCCCTGTTTGCCGCATACCCCACACTGGAGGCAATGGCAAGCGCGCCGGTTTCCGATGTAGAAAACTACGTGCGTTCCTGCGGATTCTACAAGCACAAAGCGCGGGACATTGTGCTGGCCTGCCAAATGCTGCTGTCGGACTACGGCGGAAAGGTGCCGGGCACCATGGAAGAGCTGCTGAAGCTGCCCGGCGTAGGGCGCAAGACGGCAAATCTTCTGCTGGGTGATATTTACAAGGTGCCGGGAAGCGTGGTATGCGACACCCACTGCATCCGCATCTGCGGGCGACTGGGGCTGAGCACCGGCAAGGAGCCGGAAAAGGTGGAGCAGCAGCTGCGCAAAATTCTGCCGCCGGAGGAATCCTCGGATTTCTGCCACCGGATCGTGCTGTTCGGGCGGGAGATCTGCACCGCACGGAATCCGAAATGCGGGGAATGCCCGCTGAGCATGTACTGCACCGTCGGTGCGCCTCAGGAATAAACCGAATACCTGTCCCCCCTGCCGCATACACTGCGGACAAGGGGGGATTTCTTTGCGCCAAACCAAACCGATCTTCTATCGTGCCCTGCTTCTGACCGGCGTGAATCTGCTGCTGCGGATGGTGGGTACCTCCTTTCAGGTTTATCTGTCGCGGCACATCGGGGCAGCGGGAATCGGACTGCTCCAGCTGGTGCTGTCCGTTGGGAATCTGGCAATGGTGGCGGGCATTGCCGGCATCCGCACCGCAACCATGTATCTGACCGCCGAGGAGCTGGGAAAGGGAAATCCTGAAAATGTGGGGCATATTCTCTCGTCCTGCATTCTTTACAGCATCCTTTGCAGCGGCACCGTCGGCGCGATCGTCTATTGCGGTGCGCCCATGCTGGCATCCAATTGGATTGGGAATGAACAGACCGTGCCGGTACTGCGGCTTTTCGCCGTGTTTCTTCCCGTGGTCTGCCTCAGTGGGGTCATGAGCGGGTACTTCACCGCTGCCAACCGCATTGGGACGCTTGCGGCAGTGGAGGTTGCAGAGCAGCTGTGCTCCATGGCCGTTACCATGCTGACCCTGGCGCTGTGGGCGGGGCAGGATACCGAGCGCTCCTGCATCTGCGTGGTACTGGGGGGCGGTGTCAGCGCATGTCTCACACTGGTTTTGCTGGTGCTGCTCCGCGTGAAGGAGCATGCCCCTTCCGGGAACCCGATTCCCGTTCGCCGAAGGCTGCTCCATGCCGCTGTCCCCCTGGCGGGGGCCGATGTGGTGCGTTCCGGCATCGGAACCACCGAAAATCTTCTGGTGCCCAAGCGGCTTGCCCTTTTCCGGGGAGAATCGGATCCGCTGAGCGCCTTCGGGCGTATCAGCGGCATGGTGTTCCCCGTGATGATGTTCCCCGCCTGCATCCTGTATGCGCTGGCAGAGCTGCTGATCCCCGAACTGGCGCGCTGCAATGCCGCCGGAAGCGAAAGACGGATCCAATATCTGGTGCGCAGGGGACTGTGGTCAGCCATGCTGTACGGGCTCTTTTTCAGCGGGCTTGTTTTCCTCTTTGCGGAGCCGCTGTGCATGCGGCTCTATCAGGAGCCTGCCGCCGGGAAAAGCCTGCGCTGGTATGCGCTGATGATCCCGTTTTTATACTGCGATGCCATTACCGACGCCATGACAAAGGGACTGGGGCAGCAGCGGGTATGCGTGCGGTATAATATCCTGACCTCTTTTCTTGATGTTGTATTTCTCTTCCTGCTGCTGCCGGTTTACGGAATGAAGGGATATTTTTTCAGTTTTCTCATAACGCACCTGATCAATTTTCTTCTGAGCATGCGCAGGCTATGCATCATCACCGGCTTTCATATCCCGTTTGCTACGCCTGCGCTGTCCGTCAGCGCCGGGATGCTGGCCGCATGGGGCGCAAATGCGCTGCATCTGCCGCTGGCGTTTATCCCGATGTTCTTCCTGCTGCTGAATCTCTTCGGCGTCCTTCGCAGTGAGGATGTGCGATGGCTCAGGCAATTGGTCTGCATCAACCGCGAAAAAACAGCCGCAAAAAATGCCGCCCCCGGTTGACCGCACCGGGAGCGGCATTTATAATGGAGGTAGAAATACAATGAAAACGTGATGGGATCGTTATGAAAAAGAAACTTTGGAGTATTTTGATCCTTCTGTCGATCGCAGCTGTCGGAATTGGGGTATTCTTCCTCTTTTACCGTCAGTCTGCGGATAATGCGCCGGAGGGACTTTGGGTACGCATTACCGATGGAGAAATCCACGCGCAATGCAACGGTGAAGACCTTCTGCCGGGTGTGCAGACCTCGGACACATCGGGCAGTGCTTCCGTCAAAACAGCGGCGGATGCTTCCATCCGGATCACCTATGGGGAGGTCTCCATCCTGCTGGTTGAGGACGAAATTCTCTCCCCTGCCTCCGCCACGGTACTGGTCTTTGACGGCAGCTCGGTCAGCCGGGAGAAAATTACAGCCATCTGGCCAAGCTATGCCGTCATTACCGGGCAGTGCAGCGAGGAAACCCTCCGGCTGCTGGACAGCGCCTGCAAAGCCGTTTACCGGGTCAGTCTGCAAGGCGCCGTCACGCTCACCACGGACGGGACGCAAGTTTTCTTCACCACGGAAAAGGAAGCTTCCAGCAAGGACATTTTCCCCTACCGCCGGGATGTGACCTTCCGTGCGCTCCCGACGGAGGAAAAAAGCGACTGCACCTATGTGATCAACCTCAACTCAAAGGTTTTTCACCTTCCCTCCTGCCCCAGCGTGGGGCAAATGAAGGATTCCAATCGGCTGCTTTCCGACGAATCGCGCGCAGCGCTGCTGGCAGCCGGTTACCGCCCCTGTGGGGGCTGCCAGCCCTGAATCAGGGAACCGCTGAACAAATCGTCTTCGCCTGGGCGGTGAATCGTTTGCCGTCAGCTCTCGCCAATTTTTTCAGAGCTTCCTTAGGAAATTGCCCGCCGGTATTCCCGCTCGATCTCCGCCGTGATTTCTTCCGCATCAACGGAAACGAAGGATTCCGTTGCCTTGGTAAAGGATTCCGCAAAGTCCGCAAGGATCTCCCACTGGGATCTTATGAAATTCCCGTCGGGGTCAAAATAGAAGTTCACGTTGCGGATCGGTATCTCTTTGCCGTCATCGTCATAGCCGATCATGGTGTAGGAAATGCACTCGCCCGTTTCATCCTCCGTGCTGCCCATGTATCTCGTAAAGTGCTTATTCCATATGCACGAAGCCATGGCAGGCATTGCGAAATCGTGGGAATCCTCGCAGGGATGCCAGACGATCTCTCCCTGCTCGGTTTCATGTCCAGAGTTGCAGAAGTAATCATTGCCAAACTCCATATATGCCTCGCGGCGGAAGCCGTCCTGATCCGACTGCACCAGCACCATGGTGGCTTCCTCTGTCCCCAGGAGCTGGAGCGTGGTTTGGACGCTATCCAGCTCCTGCTCGCTGACGATCCAGCAGGGGCCGTCCGAGGCGCTGCCCATCACGGCAAGGCATTTCAGAAAATCCAGCTCCTCCTGCGTCATGACAGGCTCCGCCGAATCCTGCGTCAGTGTGAAGGTATCGGTAAAGGGGCTCAGCAGGATGCCGCCGTTGGCCGCTGCCGATTGCGGGTACTGCTGAATCACGGCATAGGTCACGCCTTCTGCGCAATGGAATTGCGCCATCAGAATATTGCCCTGGGTGTCCGCTCCGCCGATGCCGCCCTGCTTGTCCTCGATCATTTGATATTCCGGCCAGTTTTCCGTGACCCACTGCTGTGCCTGACGGAGATCCTTCCCTGCAAGCGTTGCAATGGAGAGCCGGATGTTTTCATCTTCCCCGTATTCCAGCGTGTCCGTGGGAACGCCGCTGATGATCTCCTGGCTGCCGAACGGCCAGCCCTCGGAGGGCAGGTAGATTGCGTAGCCCGGGCGGACGACCAGCTCCGTGTCACACGTGATGTCCTCACCATAAAGATTCACCGTCAGGGTCTTATGCTCAACAGTCGGCTCGATGTAATGGATCGCTCCATAGATGGCATCCCTGGTATCGCTATCGAGCACCTTCTCATCCAGCCATACATCATAGACGGTAGCGCCCCGGACTGTGAAATGGTGGCTCCGCTTTACTTCCGGCTCCCCTTCTACCTCTGCGATGCTTTGGAAATTCGCGTGCCAGCCGCCGCGGAAATCGGACATTGCGCTGTCCAGCCTCAGGCTGCTGTCCTCATAATCCGGGATGCCCACGTCTGCCAGCCATTCGAACCACTCGTCATAGGTGTCGCACACGCCCTCCGGGATGGAATAGCCGGTTATGCCGCCAACGATTTGTGTTCCGTCAGTAATCTGGATGCCGCTGTCATCATAGAGCACGGAATATCCCTCCGGCAGGTCAGCGATTTGGTAAGGCAGCGCCGGTGTTTCCTTTTTCGCCGTGCCCACGGAGGCGGTGGACAGGATCTCCTGTACCTTCTGATCATCAAGCAGCATTTCATCCAGGCAGAGATCATACATGGATTCCCCGTAGAAAAAGAAGGTATGCAGCCTTTTTACCGTCCGCTCCTGCTCCGTCGGCACATCGCTGAAAAATTCCAGGCTGGACTGCCCGATACCACCCGTCCCGTCCGGCGTCGCGTCTGCAAAGAAGCCCAGGGTGCTGTCCTTCCATTCCGGCAGATCAAGATCGTGCTGCCACTGAAAATCATCATCGAGCACTTCCGGTCTGGCATACTCCATGACCGTTCCGACCTGACTGCCGTCCTTTGAGAGGATCCCGCGGAAGAGCATCGTATGCGGCTTTTGGGCAAGCTCTTTCAGCCTGTAGGTAAATCCCTCCGGGAGGGTAAAATAGAAGTCTCCAAAGCCGATTCCCGCTGAGCCGGAGACGACGGGCAGCTCTGCCCCCACCTTCGGATTCAGCGCACAGGCGACCAGCACGGCGATGCAGACTACAGCGCAAAGCACGCTGAGCCATACCTTCGGTTTCTTCCAGCGGGAGAGGTTCAGGATGCGGCTTTTGGTATTCCCCTCGCCAAATGCCAGCGGCATTCCGATGGCCGCAGAATGCGGAACGGAGCAGTGCAGGAGTGCGGCGGAATAATCTGCCCGGCAGTCCGGCCCGAAGGCTCGGATCACCGCCTCGTCGCAGCTCATTTCCATATCCTTGCATGCCAGGAAGAACGCAAGCCACACCAGAGGATTGAACCAATGCAGGCACAGCGCTCCGAAGCCAAGAAGCTTCCACAACGGATCGAAGCGCCGGATGTGGCAGCGCTCATGTGCCAGGATCCATGTCCGCTCCTGCTGGGGAATATGGGCAGGGATGTAGATTTCCGGGCGGAAGAATCCGAGCACAAAGGCTGTATCGATCCGCTCTGACGTGTATACCCGCCCGGGCATTCCCAAGCCTACGGCTCCGGCCAATCTTTTTCGAAGCCGGATATATTGGAGCAGACTGCAGCCCGCCATGGCACATACCCCGGTGATCCAAACAATGGAGGCGATATGGGCGGGCGTCGGCTTGTAGCCCACGGGTTCCGGATCCGTCTGCTCCGGGCTCTCCCGATAAACCGGCGTAAAATCTGCGTCGGCAATAGCAGTCTGAGGCAGGTAGGAAAGGACGCTGGTCGTCCCGCTTTGCTGCACCCGGGGCGCCGCTACCTCCAGCGCCGACACGGGTGCACTGATGGACACCGGGCACAGCAGCCGGAACAGCACCACCGCCCACAGGGCATAGGCATATTTCTTCGGTGAACGCCGCAGCAGGAACCGCGCCAGCAGTACCGCCGCAATGACGATGCTTCCTGTCAGGCTCATATTCAGAATGCGGGAAAAAATCGCACTCATTTCTCTTCCCTCCTCATGGAATCAATTATTTTTTGCAGTTCATCGATCTCCTGATCGGACAGGCGCTTCCGGCTGCCAAAGGCCGCCAGGAAGGCCGGGAGCGAGCCATGGAAGTTACTGTCCACAAATTGCTCGCTCTGGTGGGCATTGAATTCCTCCCGGCTCACCAATGCCGTAACGATGCCGCCCTGATTCTGAAAGAGGCCACGCTCGCACAGGCGCTTCAAGATGGTGTAGGTGGTTGTCCGCTTCCAGGTCAGCCGCTCCTCGGCCAGCTGTGCCAGGCGGCGGGACGTGAGGGGCTGGTTGTTCCAGATGATTTCCGCAAAGACGGATTCCAGTTCCCCAAGCTTATATTCAGCCAAGCTGCATTCCTCCTTTGACTACTATCAGTAGACAGCTATAGTCTACTACGAGGCGACAGCTTTGTCAAGCCACCAACATCATTCTTAAATGATTCTTAATAAATATCGATCAGGTTCTGATAGAATTCGATGAAGGCATTGAGCGCGGGGCTTCGCCATTTGTTCCTGTGGATCAGAAGCTGCGTCCATACGCTGATGTCACAGTCCTCCACCGGCAGGAGGGACAGCTCTCCCCGCTCAAGGTATCGGCCGGTAATAAAATCCGGCAGGAAGGACAGCAGTTCGCTTGCCTGCACGATGGAACAGATTTGCAGCGGGTTGCCGATTTCAAGGACAGGTTTAATTTCCAATGAACGGGAAGCAAGCTTATCGTCCAGCAGCCTGCGATAGCTCATGCCGCTTTCCGTCAGGACGAAATGCTCCGCGCATATTTCGCCCAAAGAAAGCGTCCCTTTCACCAGCAGCGGGTGGTTTGCCGCTGCCGCAAAATGAACCTTTTCCTCCCGCTCGGCGCAGATAATAAACTCCGAATGGTAGATGTGGCTGTCCAGCGTAAACACCAGATCCGCTTCATTTTTGCGAAGCATATCAAACATCTGCTGTGTTCCGCTTTCGATGACCACGAGATTGATATTGGGATAGCGCCGGCGAAATTCCAGGAAGTCCCCCCGGAAATAACGATTGCAGATGGAGCTGGACATGGCAAGACGAATGTCACCGGCGATCATCTCCGTCTTTTTCAGCGCGGTGAGCATTTCCTTCTCGGAGGCAAGAATACTCCTGGCATACTGCAGCACCTGCTCCCCATCTGCCGTAAGGGTAGTGCGGTGATAGAAGCGGTCAAAAAGAACGGTATCCAGCTCCGCCTCCAGCTGGCGGATCTGGGAAGAGACCGTGGACTGCGTATAGCCCAGCTTTTCCGCCGCCGCCGAAAAGCCGGAATACTCACAAACAGCCACAAAGGTATTGAGCACATGAATATCCATAAAGCGCACCTCGTACCAACGAATTTTTCGTTATTATATCACAGTATTATAAATTTTACAAATACAGGAAGCAATGCTATGCTTATTTTTGTAGGATGAGAGAGAATAAGCAAAATGTGTGAAAGCATTTTGCCTGAGAAAGTGGAGGTAGAATTTTATGAAGCGTGAGCAATTGGGCAGCCGACTTGGCTTTATCATGCTCTCTGCGGGATGCGCCATCGGCTGCGGCAATGTTTGGAAATTCCCTTGGATGTGCGGGCAGTACGGCGGCGGCAGCTTTATGCTGATTTACCTGCTGTGTCTGATCGTGCTGGGCATTCCGGCGCTGGTGATGGAATTTACCATTGGCCGGGCGGCGCAGTGCAGCCCCCTGCATATGTATCAGAAGCTGGAAAAGAAGGGGCAGAAGTGGGGCATCTTCGGCTGGGTGTGTCTGGTCGGCAACGTTGCGCTGATCGCCTTTTACTCCGTGGTATGCGGATGGATCATCTATTATTTCACAAAGTTCCTGTTGGGGCAATATGAGCATCTCGGCTTCGTCTCCATGATCTCTAATCCGCAGGTAAACGTCATGTTCCTGTTTATCACATTGGTCATCACCTTTGCGGTGCTGTGCTCCCACCTTCAGGGCGGTCTGGAGCGGGTAACGAAGTATATGATGCTGGCGCTGCTGGTGCTTATGCTGGTGCTTGCCGTCCACAGCCTGACGCTGAAGGGCGCAAAGGAGGGCATGTCCTTCTACCTTAAGCCGGATTTCTCAAAGATCAACGGTTCCGTTTTTGTGGGCGCCATGAATCAGGCGTTCTTTACGCTGTCCACCGGTATGGGCGGCATGGCAATCTTCGGAAGCTATATTGACAAGAAGCATTCGCTGCTGGGTGAGGCAGTGAATGTAATTTCGCTGGATACGCTGGTGGCATTCCTGGCCGGTGTGATTATTTTCCCTGCCTGCTTTACTTATGATCTGAATGTCAACAACGGTCCCAGCCTGCTGTTTGACACCATGGCGGCGGTCTTTGGCAATATGGCAGGCGGGCAAATCTGGGGCACGCTGTTTTTCCTGTTTATGATCTTCGCGGCGCTGTCCACCGTTTTGGGCGTGTGTGAAAACATTCTCGCCATGGTGCGGGAGCTCACCGGTTGGTCGCGGAAAAAGGGCAGCCTGGTTTGCGGCATCGGTCTGTTCCTGCTGGCGCTGACCACTGCGCTGGGCTACAGCGTGCTGCACTTCCAGCCCTTTGCAGAAGGTACCGCCTGGCTGGATTTCTGGGATTTCCTGGTATCCACCAATATTCTGCCCCTGGGCTCTCTTGTGCTCTCCCTGTTCTGCTGCAACGGCTTCGGCTGGGGCTGGGAAAATTTCCTGGCAGAGGCAAACATGGGCGTCGGCCTGAAGGTAAAGGGCTGGATGAAGCCGGTGTTCCGCTATGTGGTTCCTCTGGCGATCGCGTTTATTTATATCTACGGAATGGTTACATTCAACTGGCGCTGAGAAGCTGCTTCGGGCGTACCGCGAAAAAGGCGGTACGCCCGAAGTTTTGTTTTTACAACTATTTTACATCGCATTTTGAAAGGTACATGATATAATTGCCTTACAAAGGGAGGCGATGAGATGCGAAGGATTCTGATTGCAGAGGATGACCCAGCCATCAATAAAATGCTGTGCATGAATCTGGGGCTGATGGGCTATGACACGGTGCCCAAGTTCGACGGCCAGCAGGTGCTGGACGATCTGGCCGGCGGCGGAAGCGCCGACCTGGCGCTGGTGGATGTGATGATGCCCAGGGTGGATGGCTTTCAGCTGCTGGAGCCGCTGAAGGAGCACGGCATCCCCGTCATTTTCCTCACCGCCCGGGGCGACCTGGAGGCCAAGCTCCGGGGACTGACCGGCGGCGCGGAGGATTACATCGTAAAGCCCTTCGAAATGATGGAGCTGCTGGTGCGGATGGAAAAGGTACTGGAGCGGCACGGAAAGGTGGAATCCAGTTTCCTGATCGGAGACGTGGCCATCGACGCCCAGCGCCGCACTGTGGCCAAAGGCGGCATCAACCTGAATTTGACGCCCATGGAATTTGACCTGCTGCTCCTGCTGGTGCGGAAGAAGAACGTAGCCCTGAGCCGGGATGGGCTGCTGAATGAGGTGTGGGGCATCCGCTACGAAGGCGGCACCCGCACCGTGGATGTCCACATTGCCCAGCTGCGGAAAAAGACCGGGCTGCCCATTGTCAGCGTGCCGAAGATCGGCTACCGGCTGGAGGTGGACTGATTGAAAAAAACGCTTACCCTGCGCCTGAGGCTGACAATGGCAACCGTAGCAGTGCTGGTGCTGGCGCTGGTGGTATGCTGCATTGTGATCACGAACGCTACCCAACGGATTCTGAAAAACGACGCCATTGCGGATACCGCCGCCGAGGCGCTGCGCCTGACGGCCCAGCTCCGCGAGAATCTTGAGGCAGCGGGCAGTCCCACATCGAATGCGGTTGCCCGGTATCTGTTCATCTCCCTGGCCGTCCAGGCCCCGGCGGGCAGCAGCTATGTGCTCGAGGCGGACGGGCAAGGACTTTTCAATAACGCCGGTCTCTCCCCCGCCGCGCTCCTTGACCAAAAAAGCGAGGCAGTGACCCTGGAGCAGCAGGAATTCCGGGCTGGCTTTCAGGAGACCGCAGGAAGGCACTACTGCGTGGTGGGTGCCGCAATGGAAGCGGATCGGCTCGTCAGCGTCGTCCGGGATATGACGGCACAGATGGAGCAGGTAAGCCTGCTCCGCCGCCGCTGCACGGTCATCGGCGCGGCGGCGGCGGTGACCGCAGGCGGGCTGATGCTCCTTTTCCTGACCATGGAGCTTCGCCCCCTGCGGGATTTGCAGCAGAGCAGCGCCGCCATTGCCGGTGGGGACTATGGGCGGCGCGTGCAGAGCGGACGGCAGGATGAGCTGGGGCTGGTGGCCCAGAGCTTTAACGCGATGGCCCAAGCCGTGCAGGCTCACATCGACGCCGTGGAGGCCGCGTCTCAGGAGCAGAATCTGCTGCTCCATGCCCTCTCCCACGAAATGCGTACTCCCGTCACCGCTATCTCCGGCTACGCCTATGCCCTGACTCATCTACACATGAATGAGGCTCAGAGAGTGGAGGCAACGACCTTTCTGGAAAGCGAAAGCCGTCGCTTAGAGCGGCTGTATACCAAGCTCACCGAGCTGCTTACGGTGACGGATACCAAAATAGAGCTTACCCCTCTGCGCCCAGAGGCGCTGCAAAAGCAGCTGCTTTCTCTCCTTTGCCCCATGGCAGAGGAGCAGGGCATTGCGCCGGAGATTCGGCTGGGCAGCGACACATTCCTGGGGGACACCGATTTGCTGACCATGCTTGTCACCAACCTCTATGACAACGCCCGCAAGGCGGGGGCGAAGCATTTTCGCGTTGTCCTGGAGGGCGGGACGCTGACCGTATCCGACGACGGCTGCGGCATTCCAAAGGAAATACAAGATAAGATCATGCAGCCCTTTTACCAAGGGGACAGCTCCCGCAGCCACGAGGGCTTTGGCCTTGGGCTGACGCTGTGCAGCCGGATCGCCCAGCTGCACGGCTCCTCACTGCAGGTGCACAGCAAAGTGGGAAAAGGAACCACCTTTACAATCCTTTTACAACTCCATGATGACTCCCAAACAGCCCCGGCTGTACAATCAAGCCATCACTGAAAGGAGTGAGTACCATGAAAAAAACATGTAAACGCATTTTGTCCCTGGGGCTTGCCGCCGCCCTCAGTCTGTCCGCTTGGATACTGCCCGCCAGTGCAGCCACAGTCGGGACGAACCTGGAGCGGCTGATCGAGATTGCCTCCGAAAAGGATGAAACCCGGAAGCAGATTATGGACGCCTCTGCCTCGGAGCTGCCAAAGAAATTCACATGCCGATCGGTCAGCGAGGATAAAAAGGTGACTGTTACGGCGGGCGCGGAGATACTCCCCGGTCGTGTGGAGACCGTTCCGATCTACCGGGCTTCCTGCCAGGGCTTCACCCAGGAGCAGGTCAGCGCCATTTTCCGCTACTTCTTTGACGGGGAGGACGCCTGGTATGCGCAGGACAATCAATACTACACCAAAGCCATGGCGGATGCCGACCTGGCCGAAGCTCAGCAGGAGCTGGCGCGTCTGGAAGCCGACACGACGCTTTCCGAAGAGGACCGGGAATTCGAGATCGCGTTTTGTCAGGACAACATTGACGGACTGAACGCCATCTATGACACCCTGCCGGAGGAGATCGTCAAGCTCCTCACCGACGGCACCATGCTGACTGAAACCGCCACGACCCTGGACGGCGACCGGGAATATCAGCGTCTGGAAGCCCGAACGGACGGCGGAAAAACCGTGAGCGTCGTGAATTTCATGGACTGGGACGCCGGGAGCTATCTGGAATATTGCAGCGAGACCGGGGAGCGCTTTCGCCGCCAGCCGGACGCTGCAGGCCGAAGTGAGGGTGTCGACCCCATTCGCACAGCGTTTGGGGGAAATGAACACAAAATTTTTGAAACGATGGCGGCGACAATGAACGATTTCTTTACCGCAACCGGCCTTCCCGCCATGCGGCTGATCCAGATGGACACGGTAGATGCCGCAAAGGAAGTAGAAACCGTCTACGGACAAACCACCACCGAATATGACGATGAGGATCGCGCCCTGCGTCTATGCTATGCCCGAAACGTCGCCGGTCTGCCCGCAGCGGTCACCGCCTCCTCTTCCCTTTATCTGGAGGACGACAGTCCCGCTTGGCTCTATGAGCGGCTCTACATCACCCTGGATCTGAACGGGATCTCCAACATCTATTGGAGCTACCCCGTCACCACGGGCGAGCAGGTGCTGGAGGATGTGGACATTCTGCCCTACGATGAGGCCGTGCAGATTTTTAAGGAAACAGCGCAAAGCGTGTTTATATCTGAGGTCGCCGCACTGGAAAAGGAGTCCGGCACTCCCTACCGGCTCACCGTGAACGTGAATACCGTTCAGCTGAGCATGATACGCCTGCGCGACGGCGACAAGCTAAGCGGCCTGTACGTCCCCGCCTGGGTGTTCTACGGCACCAAAAGCCTCTACTCCGACAGCACCACCACCTTCAGCCCATCCCCCTGGATCGTTTACGCCATCAACGCCATCGACGGCAGCATTATCGATGTGAAAGCAGGATACTGACACGCTGCAAAAATAGCCTCCCCGGACTGGGGAGGCCATTTTTCATGCTGCGCCGAGAATCAGTCCATTGACTACCTCGATCAGATTCACCGTCTGACTTCTGGATACAAATGCAGTCGGTACACCGTCCACTTCGGCGATGCAGTTTGTGCCGTCATAACGGTAGACAGACAGTACAAACGTTGGGAAATACGCATTATCCAAGTGGATCGTGACCTTAATTTCTTCCTGTCCCTCGGGCTGTTCTTCTGTGAAGCTGACTGCCGAAAGTGAGCGGAGCGCGGTGCGGAGGTTATAGATATCAAATTCTTCCTCCTGGTACACCCATTTCCCCTCTGCATCCTCTTCCTCCGGCAGATCATAGCTAAAGGTGTATTCCTCGCCATCCAACTCGACATCAATGGACATCACCGTGTCAAAGCTGGCTGTAAAAAGCTTTTGATGGCGCAGGGTAGTGGCGATAATGGCCGCGAACGCTGAACTCACCTTTCGGGCGAGCGTGAGTACTCCTTCGGCCAACATATAGAGAAGCGCCCCGACGATGTAGTATGTAGGTGCAGCCTCCTGTTTGCTTCTTTCGCTTTTCATTGCTTCCAGCTTTTCCATTTGTTTTTCTCCTTTCGGGCAATGACACTTCTTCCATTGTTCCGTAGACCATTAAGGCAACGATGCTGCAATACAGGGATAAGCACGACTGGATATCCTCCTGTTGCAGCTTGAGCTTGTTCTTTTCGGAATGCCACATTCCAGTGGATGCCAAAGTAAATTCAGCGTGTCCCATGCTTTTACCGCCGATATTGACCCACATTTTGAGCTTTTGCGGCTCCCGGATACACTTGACCTTCACCTGCGATTCTTTGCAGATGATTTCAATATCACGAACCGGGGAGGGATTGGTGCGGACTTCATCCTTGTGGGCATCACGCCACTCGAAAAGGCTCTTGATGTCTTGTGAACCAAGCAGAACCTTGTCCATGCACTTACTCTGCCTCCTCAATAGGATCGTCGCCGTTGCACCACCACAGTTTGCCACAGAACCTCTTCTGCTCGTACCCCTTACGGCGCATCTGGTACTCATGTTCGGCCTTTTCATCATGCCACCGAAGGCCACGGGCTTTATAGAGCGGCTCCCAATGAACTTCATAGAAATCGTAACCGGCTCCATCAATGCCGAAGAAATAGCCAAATTCCTCGCTCTCGAAGATACGGAACCTGCACTCGGACATTTCCAGGAGGCCATTGCCGTTAGACAGCCACCACTCGTCTGCTCTGTCGTCAAACGACCACATCGTTGACCACGCCGGCAGATAATCCTCATGCAGAATTTCAAAATCATCCTCGTCACAGGATATCAGGGTTCCATCATCAAGCTCGACGCAGTACAGGTCGCTTTCTCCATCGTAGCTCTTGACTTTTCCAATATGCCTTAACATATCTGCCTCGTCCGGCAGGTCGTAGACATATACCCGGTGGCCGCAGGTCGGTATCGTGACCTCGCGCCAATTATCCGGGTCTGCTTCCATCAGTTTGTCAACTGGCCGTTGTTTATCCCCACTGAAAAGGCCGTCTCTTTTATCGACTTTCCTGCCAGGACCTGTGCTACCAATTCATATTTTTGCTCTGCTGTCCATTCCTTGTTCTGATTTTTGTGCTGTAGCGCTTCTGGCCCACACGAATCCTCTATACGAGTCCAGTTGCGAATCATTTTGCGAAAGTCCTCCCTCTGTATGCCCGCTGGCGTTTCTGGCCATTTCCCTTGTCGATATAACTCGACGCACATCCGCTTGTACTCATACACTTTTTTTAGCTGGTGCAGATTATGGACGTTGTGAAAAAGCAAAAAGGACACGGCGATACCTCCTTGGATACCGCCGTATCCTTAAAAAAGGGCGACTTTACCACACCCCCCGTAAATCCATTTTTTCAAAAGGAAAACGGCGGTTTGAAATGAAATATTTCGAAACCGCCGCTTCGCGCCGCAAGGCCGATCTCAACGGTCCTGTTGTGTATGCCAGCGCAGCTATTATCAAAAGAATAGAGCCGATAAACCGTTGACCTCTCGGCTACGGGTTATCGGCTCTGCGTCTATGCGTCTGGCTCTTTGATAACTGTCGTATTTAATTTTGTCACGTTAATCAGCGTTATTTGCCTGCATTTTGGGCAAAACAAAGGGAATCTTTTCAATTCGGTATCTGCTCTAATCTGTACCCTTGTTTTATTGCCGCAGACAGGGCAGCGTATAAAATCTGTCTTTTGCATAATTTGCTGGTACTCTTTCTTTTTTCAAAGGCAATCAATCGTGAAAGGTTCAACTCCGGGCGTCTGATTTCTGCATGAACTCCAGATAAAGACTATATAGCACCGCACAGACCGGAACGCTGAAAAGCATCCCCAAGACACCAAACGCCCCGCCTCCAATCGTGACAGCCATCAGCACAAGCAGTCCGGGCAGGCCCACCGATTTTCCAACAACTTTTGGATAAATCAGATTGCCCTCTACCTGTTGCAGAATCAGCAGATAAACAATGAACCACACCGCTTTGATGGGTTCCGCCAACAGGATCAGAAATGCACCAAGACCGCCGCCGAGCCATGCGCCGAAGATCGGCACTAACGCGGTAACAGCAACAAATGCGGAAACGGCACCGGCATAGGGAATCCTCAGAATCAGCATCCCAAAGAAGCAGAGGACTCCAATAATGACAGCCTCGGTAAGCTGTCCGCTGACAAAGTTGGTAAAGGTTTGATTCGTCAGCGAAGCGATGCTCAGAAGTCGCCTTGCCCTCGTTTGTGGAAGCACCGTTGTGATCAGCTTTTTTAAGTGGGTTGCAACCACTTCTTTTTTTGCCAGCAGATACAAAGCAAAAACAAACGCCAAAAGCACGTCAACCAAGCCGGAAAGGATGGATGTAGCCGCGCCCCATGTTACTGTAATGATTCCGCTGCCTTCGTCGTTGATAAAGGTCGTAATTTTCTCAATCAGCAGATCGGAGTCGATTGCATATTCCGGCAAAACGATGTTGTACTTTGCTGCAAAGTGAACAGTATCTGCCCACCAGCACCCAATTTCATCAACATAAAACGGAATGTTCTGAATAAACTCGTCGCCGGATTCCCGCAGACTCGGAATCATCATAAACACTACGGCAAACAAAATCCCAAACACAAGAACAGCGCTTAAAGTGAGGCAAACGGGTCTTGCCAGCTTTACAGGGGCCTTTTTGCACACTCTGTTCCAGCAGCGTTCAAGTGGGTTAAGGACAACATTGATCAGAAAAGCGATACCTCCGCCAATCAGAAACGGCGAGAACAGCGAGATCACTTTTCCGAGAAATTTCATTACGGCATCGAGGTTCATTAAAGCCCAAGCAAAAAGAATCATCAGCAGCAATGCGCGAATGATGTATCGGGCAATACTTTTGTCGAGCTGTCTGTTTTCCGGCGGGACGGCAATATCGTGCCGCTTGGTGTCAGTACCCTGTGCTTTTTTCGCCATATTCCCTCCACACTGTTATTGCGCACATTCTAAAATGGGGTCACATTGCTTGACGGTAATGGACGACACTCTGTACGCGCTCAGCTCGGAGACCGTGATCTCCAAATTCTGCACAGCAAAGGAATCGCCCTTACCGGGGACTCTATTCAGCTGCTCCATGACCCAGCCGCCGACGGAAACACTGTCCGATTCCAGCTTGACGTCAAAGAATTCCATAAAATCCTCCACGCTGGCGGAGCAGTCCACGCGGTAGGTATTCTCGTCCAGCTTTTCAAAATCTTCTTCCACCTCGTCGTGTTCGTCCCAAATTTCACCAACCAGTTCTTCCAGAATATCCTCCATCGTAACAATACCGAGCGTCCCGCCAAAGTCATCCACAACAACGGCGACGTGGGACTTCTGATGCTGGAGCATTTTTAGAATATCCCGGATTTTTGTGTGCTGATAGACAAACAGCGGTTCCGTCATAATCTCCGCAATGGTTTGATCCGTCATCTTGCCGTTGATATAGAAATCCTTCTGATGAAGAACGCCGACGATCTGATCGATGGTATCCCGGTAGACCAGCAGGCGGGAAAAGCGGGACTGTGTAAAGGCTCTGGCAATTTCCTCATGGCTCTCGCCGATGTCCACGGCCTCCAAGTCAATTCGATGGGTCAGAATTTCTGCTGCCGTCAAGTCGCGGAACTCAATGGCGTTGCGCAGCAGCTCACCCTCGTTTTTGTCAAGGCCACCATCCTGCTCCACGTCCTCCATGAAAAGAAGCAGTTCCTCGTGGGACATTTTTGCGTTGTCATCTGTCTTGAAGAAGCGGGAAACCAGCTTTTTCCACTGGGAAAAGAGAAAATTCAGCGGCGTCAAGACCAAAATCCAAAGGCGGATAAAGGGCGCGCTGAACAAGGCAAAGCG
>CAKTJC010000016.1 GCA_934567355.1 uncultured Oscillospiraceae bacterium | reverse complement strand
ACAAAAAACGCTTAAAAACGGGGCTTATGAGACGATATGAGACTTTTCATCATGCCCGGTAAATCCTGCCGTGGCAGATAAATAAGATTTTTACCATTGTTTTCTTCCTCTGATTAGGTGTAATTTTTTTAATCATAACATCTTTATATCACAATATCAATCCTCAGAAAAACGCATCGATGGAAAACTTGATTTTAACGGAATCTGGAAGTATACTGGTTACATCAGAGAATAACCTGTCAAAATTGATTAGGAGGTTCGGCCATGACCATATTGGGCAAAAAGCAGATGTCAGAAGAAGACATCAAATTGAATTATATCACTCCGGTCATTCAGAAAGGTTGGAAAGGTCACATCACAATGGAGACCAAAATTACAGATGGTCGAATCAACATTAGTGGCAATATCGTTGTTCGTAGCAAACCTAAGTTTGCTGATTATATGCTTTACCTCAACGATGGAAAGCCCATTGCAGTTGTAGAAGCAAAAGATAATAGTCATTCTGTATCTCATGGTTTGCAGCAAGCGATGACCTATGCTCAGATGATGGACTTGCCATTTGCATATTCGTCAAACGGCGATGCCTTTTATGAGCATGACTTCTTAACCGGACAGGAACAGCAGATTGCTTTAGATAAATTCCCGACCCAAGACGAACTGGTGGCGAGGTACTACGCTGAGCTGAACGGTGGAAAGGGCATTTCCGATACGGAAAAGAAAATTGTCGCTCAGCCGTATTATTCTTCTCAGAGTACATATCCTCCTCGCTACTATCAGAGAAACGCAGTAAACAGAACTGTAGAGGCTATCGCCAGAGGACAGCAGAGATTGTTGCTTGTGATGGCAACGGGAACGGGCAAAACATATACAGCCTTCCAGATAGTCTATCGTCTGCTTCGCTCTGACCTTAAAAAGAGAGTCTTGTATCTGGCGGACAGGAATATTCTTGTTGACCAGAGCATTTTGCAGGACTTTGCCCCGCTTGAAAAGACAATTTACAAAGTGGACTTTTCAGACAATGGGTGCTTGAGCAAAATTGCAGCACATGAGGTTAATTTTGCCCTCTATCACCAGATGGTCGGGCAGAATGATGAGGAGCATTTCAGACAGATACCGGCAGAGTATTTCGACCTTATCATTGTGGATGAGTGTCACCGTGGAAGCGTCAAAGAGGATAGCAACTGGCGAAAAGTGCTGGAGTATTTTTCTTCTGCTACGCAGATTGGGATGACGGCGACACCAAAGGAGAGCGAAAAAGTATCGAATATCGATTACTTTGGAGAGCCTGTCTATACATATAGCTTGAAGCAGGGAATTGAGGATGGATTTCTTGCTCCGTTCAAGGTTATCAATATCACCACCAACATTGGTGACGGATGGAGACCACACAAAGGGCAGACCGATATATTTGGCAATGTGATTGAAGACCGAATCTATAACAACAGGGATTACGACTACAATATCATTCTGCAAGACCGGATTGATGAGGTTGCAAGGGAGATTACCGAGTATCTAAAAAGCACCGACAGGATGCAGAAGACGATTGTGTTCTGTGCTTCCGAAGATCATGCAGAACGCATGAGGATTGCGCTTATCAACCTAAATGCTGATATGGTTAAGGAAAATCCGGACTACTGTGTAAGAATTACAGGCTCGGATGTTTATGGCAAGTCCAAGCTTGATTACTTCATCTCTGTATCCAGCCCCTATCCGGTTATTGCTACAACATCTGAATTGCTTTCTACCGGAGCAGACTGCAAAATGACAAAGCTGATTGTTCTGGACAAGACGGTGGAGAGCATGACCACTTTCAAGCAGATTATCGGGCGAGGAACCCGCATCAGAGAAAAAGACGGAAAGACCCATTTTGTTGTCATGGATTTCAGAAACGTGACAAGGCTATTTTCAGACCCGGATTGGGACGGACCGATTGAACAGGATGAGGGCTTCCGGCATGGAGCCTCCAATCCAAAAGGGGGCAGCCATGGCGGGGACGGTAAGAATCCTCCCGATGACCCTGCGGAAACGCCGATCGTTGACAGAGACGGATGCAAGGTGAAGATTATCAACAAAACTGTTTCAGTCTATGATGCCAACGGCAAACTGCTCAGGCAGGAGGATATTATCGACTATACCAGAACCAACATCAAAGGGGAATACGCTTCGCTGTCCGACTTTATCTGCAAATGGAAGGCATCGGACAAGAAGAAAACCATTGAAGAATCCTTTATGGCAATGGGAATTGACTTGAAAACGCTAAAAGCGGAACAAGGCATGGAGGATGTGGACGATTTTGACTTTATCTGCTATGTAGCATACGGAAAGAAGCCGCTGACCCGGAAAGAACGGGCAAATAACGTCAAGAAAAAGGACTTTTTCAGTAAGTATTCCGCTGACGCACAGGCTGTCCTGGACATTTTGTTGGAGAAGTACATGAACCAGGGAATCACAGAGGTTGAGGATATTAAGGTTCTGTCCCTTGCGGATTTTGCCGATTATGGGAAACCTTCCAAAATTGTCAGGCTGTTTGGCGGCAGGCAGGAATACGAAGCAGCCATTAGGGAGCTGGAAACAAATATTTATGAATATGAGGTAGGATAACATGGCGATGCAGTCCGGATTTATAAAGAGAATAAGAGATATTATGCGGATGGACGCAGGCATCAACGGCGATGCACAGCGAATTGAGCAAATGGTATGGATGCTTTTCCTGAAAGTCTATGATGCCAAGGAAGACGACTGGGAACTGAATGAGGACAATTACGAATCCATCATTCCCGAAGACCTTCGATGGAGAAATTGGGCGAAAGCAGACAGCAACGGTCATGCCATGACCGGGGATAAGCTTTTGAGCTTTGTCAATAATACCTTGTTTCCGGTGCTGAAAGGAAACGATGTAAAAGAGGGCGAAAAGGTTATCTATGAGGGAATCAAGGTTACACCTGATACGCCGATTAAGAAAGCAATCGTGAAATCTACCTTTGAAGATGCCAACAACTATATGAAGGACGGCGTTTATCTCCGTCAGGTGATTGATGTCATTGATGAGATTGAATTTGATGATGTCAAGGAAAGCCATGATTTCGGTTTCGTCTATGAGGAAATCCTGCGAGAGCTGCAATCCGCCGGTTCCTCCGGCGAGTATTACACGCCGAGAGCCGTTACGGAGTTTATGGCGCAGATGATAAAGCCAAAGCTTGGTGAAAAGATGGCAGACTTTGCTTGCGGCACGGGCGGCTTTATAACATCCTGGCTTGGACAGTTATCCAAGCAGGTAACGGATACCGCTGCCCAGAAGCAGCTTGATGACAGCATTTACGGAATTGAGAAAAAGCCGTTCCCGTATCTGCTCTGCGTAACCAATATGCTGCTGCACGATATTGAGGTTCCGAACATCTACCACATGAACTCCTTGAAGCACAATCTGCTGGACTACACGGATGATGACAAGTTTGAGGTGATTCTGATGAATCCGCCCTACGGCGGGCATGAGGATAAGTCCATTCAGGGCTTCTTCCCCGATGATCTGGCAAGCTCAGAGACCGCCGATTTGTTCATGTCGGTTATTCTGTACCGCTTGAAGAAAAATGGCAGAGCAGCCGTCGTCGTGCCGGACGGCTTCCTGTTCGGTCTGGACAATGCGAAAGTGAATATCAAGAAAAAGCTCATTGGTGAGTTTAATCTGCACACCGTTGTCAGACTGCCCAGCTCTGTGTTCAGTCCCTATACTTCCATTACCACTAATCTGTTGTTCTTCGATAACACAAAGCCGACAACAGAAACATGGTTCTATAGAGTGGATATTCCGTCTGACAGAAAGCACTTTTCCAAAACCAAGCCGATGGAGTTAAAGCACTTTGATGATTGTATTGCTTGGTGGAACAACAGAGAGGTAATTTCCGACGGCGAATATTTTAAGGCGCAGAAATATACCGCTGATTATCTGCTGAATGAGCAGGGTTGCAACATCGACCTTTGTGGCTATCCTCACGAGGAAGAAGAAGTTCTCGATCCTCTCGATACGATCAGAGAGTATCAGGAGAGACGAACCTCCCTCAATGCCGAAATCGACAAGGTGCTTGCAGAGCTTGAAGCATTGCTGCCGGGAGGTGTAATCAAATGATTCCCGAGCAGTTGAAATTAAGCATTTTGCAATCAGCATTCCAAGGTAAGCTCACGGGAGAATGTGTGCCAAACGAAACTGCGGATGATCTATACCAGCAGATACAATCTGAAAAGCAAAGACTAATAAGTGAAAAGAAAATCAAAAAAGAAAAGCCCTTGCCTGAAATCTCTGCTGATGAAATCCCCTTTGACATCCCAGATAATTGGCGATGGTGTTATGTTGGAGATTTATTCTTACATAACACGGGAAAGGCACAAAATTCTTCTGGTTCAACAAACGGTATAATCAGAAAATTTATAACCACTTCAAATCTCTATTGGGGTGAATTTGATTTTACAAAAGTAAAAGAAATGCCTTTTACCGACACAGAGCTGGAAAGATGTACTGTAAAAAAAGGAGACCTGCTTGTTTGTGAGGGTGGCGATTGCGGCAGGTCTGCGGTTTGGGACTATGATGAAGAAGTTTGTATTCAAAATCATGTGCACAGACTTAGACCATATCGAGATGTGAACATTTATTATTTCTATTACCTGTTCTATCTTTACAAAAACACCGGAAGATTAAGAGGCAGAGGCGTTGCAATACAAGGGTTATCTAATGAAGCAATCCATAAGGTTGTTTTGCCGTTAGCCCCGCTCGAAGAACAGCATCGCATCGTTGCCAAGATCGAAGAACTCCTTCCGTATGTTGACAGGTATGCCACAGCTTATGAAAAGTTGGAGCAGTTTAACGCCAAGTTCCCGAATGATATGAAGAAATCCATTCTTGAATATGCCATTCAAGGCAAGCTCGTAGAGCAAAGAGCGGAAGAAGGAACGGGCGAAGAGCTGTATCGGCAGATTCAATCCGAAAAGCAGCGGCTTATCAAAGAAGGGAAAATCAAAAAAGAAAAGCCGTTGACTGAAATTGCGGAGGATGAGATTCCGTTTGACATTCCTGAGAGTTGGAAATGGGTAAAAGTGGGAAGTTTGGCTGTCGTACAATCCAGCAAAAGAGTCTTTGAAAAGGAGTATGTATCTGACGGCATCCCGTTCTTCCGTTCCAAGGAAATTGGTGACTTGTATCGAAACGAACCTATAAAAACAGAACTGTTTATCGCAGAAGAACACTATAATTCTTTGGCAGAAGAATATGGTGTCCCCCAAATAGGAGATATTTTAATAACTTCCGTTGGAACAATAGGTAATACTTGGATCTGTGACGGTCGAAAGTTTTATTATAAAGACGGAAATATCACGCAAATTTGTGGAAATCAGTTTTTTGACTCGAAGTATGTAGAATGTTTTTTGCATAGTCCGCTGTTCGAGAAACAGGCGTTATCGACGGTTGCAGGTACTGCATATTCAGCCCTTACAATCATTAAGTTAAAAAATCTGATAATACCCCTTCCCCCTTTTGCTGAACAGAAGCGCATCGTTGCGAAACTGGAAGAAATCCTGCCGCTGTGTGAGCGGCTGAAATGAGGTGATTTGCCTGATTAACCGAATTGTACATGAGATTCGTATGGCTTTGTCCCATGAACTGTATTTGTCAGCGTTAGCACTTGCGCTGACATTGCCAGATACCTGTGGCAGAGCTGAATATCCAGACGAGAAGCATAATGGCACACGCTATAAAAAATGGTGCAGCCAATATGTTATTTCAGATAGACATGATTCTCCATATGGATATGATATGCCCTATCTGAGCGAGGAAATTATTTATAGTTTGCGTAATTGTCTGCTTCACCAAAGTACACCAAACGTAGAGCGATCCAAAATTCACGAATCTCGGTGCAAGGTAGATAAATTCGTGCTTGTCATAACCGGAGAAGATGGTACTACCGGTGATTTGAGCACGGTCACCTATGATAAAGATATGAATATAGTTCAGAGAGAACTGACAGTACATATATCCCACTTGTGTTACATTCTTTGCAGGGCAGCAGAGGACTATTACAAGAACAGCAAAGAAAAATTCGATTTTATAAAATATTCAATCGAAGATGACAGGAAAAAATAATTTTGCGACGCATATGTTAATCTGCAAGAAACAAAGCGTGAGCAGACCAAAGGCGACCAACCGTAAAAAAATTGGTCGCCTTTGCTTTGCCCAATGTCAGCAAGGAGAAGCGATTGCAGAACAAGCTCAGCTATTTGAATTTTAGCCCCCCTTACACCACAGCGCCAATTTCTCCCCCATCCCTCCCCCCGTCAAGGCTGCTGCGCTGTGTGTTATTTCCAGGCGATATATCTGTTTTCCGGCAAACGCTGGGAAAAGGGGCTGCTGCAAATTCGTTTTGCAACAGCCCCTTTGGCATTGGTTGAAGTATACACTATCGAAAACAACAGGAGGATGCGATTTTCCTCCTGTTGTCAAATTCTACGCTCCTATTTGCTCTCGCTTTGCCGGTTCAGTGCAAGCCCAATCAGTCGGTTCGCCTGGTCGGCCATAAACAGGGGGATATTCAGCACGTCCCCATCCAGTTTCAGATTGTCCAGGGAGAACCGTATACGGAGTTTTACCTGGTCCGGGAACAGCTCCTTAGAATGCTTCAAGCTCTTGCCGGACGTATTGGTACGGTGATGAGATTTTTCCCAGGCCGGCAACTTCCGCAAAATGGTTCTTTCTACGGACACCATTCTCACATTTTTATGAAGATTTTTGTGACTGTTATCACGCTTTTATTATGTATATTGGGGGTAAAATGCAACCGCAATCACAAAATGACAATTCTTTGGCAACGCCGGAATTTATTTCAAACCGTCAGCTGCGCAACATTTGCATTTTTCTTGAAGAAACTGCTTTCCCATGCTATGATAACCGCAGAAAATATTGGGGGCAAGGAAGATGAACGACCAGTGGCTGGAATTTGCGGTTCGCATTCAGAGCATTGCCCAGGCGGGGCTGCAATATGGCAGGGACAAATACGATTTAGAGCGATATGGGGAACTTCGGGACATTGCCGCGGAGATGATTGCGGCGAAGACGGACATTCCCATTACAAAGGTGCGGGATTTATTTTGCAATGAAACCGGCTATCAGACGCCAAAGCTTGACACCCGGGCGGCGGTATTTCTGGATGGGAAAATCCTACTCGTTCACGAGAACAACGGCACCTGGTCGCTGCCGGGGGGCTGGTGCGATGTAAATGAGTCCATCGCCTCCAACACCGAAAAGGAAGTCCGGGAGGAAACCGGCTTCACGGTATCGGCGCAGCGGCTGCTGGCGGTGCAGGACTGGCGAAAGCATAACGTCACAAACTATGCCTACGGGGTTATCAAATGCTTCGTCCTGTGCCGCTATGAGGGTGGCGCGTTCTCCGAAAACATCGAAACGACGGAAATCGAATTCTTCGGGGAATCGGAGCTGCCGGAGTGTCTTGCCAGCGAAAAATGCACCCGGGCACAGATTGAAATGTGCTTCCGGATGCAGGAGAACCCGGCGCTTCCGACACTGTTTGACTGACGGAATGAAAAAGAGGGAGCAACCGTCCATTGGGCTGCTCCCTCGCTTGGGTATTGATTATTTCTTTTTCAGGAAGGAAAACAGCCCCTTCCTTTCATAAGGCGCCGTGCTGACCTCCCCTGCCGTGTAGCCGGTAGCATTGATTATTCCGCGAAGCTTTTCTTCGTCCAGCGGCTCCTTGGATACGATCACGGTCTCCCCTTTGGAATGGGAGGAAGAAACCTTCTCGATGGGCAGCGCCGCACGGATGGCATCATTGATGTGCGCCTCACACATGGAGCAGGCCATGCCGGAAACCTTTATTGTCGTCTGAATCATAAAAACATCTCCTTATCATTACGCTGCATTCTTTGCGTTAAGTTAGTTGCAGCTAACCAAAGTGTATCCGAAAGGCCGCTTTCCAGCAGCCTTCCAATTACGGGCTTATTGTAGCAATGTTTCCCGCCGCAGTCAAGTGGTTCCGTGCACTTTCCGGGAAATATGGGGGAGCTCCGGGTTCAGCCGGGCTTCCTTCTGCTGTAGCGCGAGCGATGATACCTGCTGTTCATGGCATACTCCATCACTGCAAGGCACACGAACGCCAGGAAAACCATGCAGAAATAGAGCATGCAGGTTCCATTCAAGAATGCTTCTCCGGCAAATCCAAGGGCATTGCAACATATAACGGTCAATTCCACCAGAAGTGCGATGTGAAGCACAAAATTCACTGCCCGGTATACGCGGGCGGCCGCTGAATAGCGGATCATCTTCTTTTCGGCTTTCGAATACTTATCCCCGATGGTCCTGGGTGCTGTCCAGAAAAACCAGCGATCAATCGCGGGCACCTCTTCTTTGTAGCGTTTCCATTCCTTTTTCGTCTGAAACTCCCGCATTCCAAGGCTCATATATCCCCGGAGCACCAGCAGGAGTCCGACGGAAAACGCGGTCAGAATCATCTGATTACTTTCCATGCCGTTATTTCTCCCATTTCCATACAACTCCGCCGCTTTTCCCATGTTTGGTCATGACGAAGCCATAAACATTGATCGGAATATCCAGAATGCAGGTCTTCAGCACGACGCACAGGTACAGCGCATGTTCAAGCCCGCAGAGCCAAAGCGCAGTGCCTGCGAGTATTGCCAGCATATAAACCCAGCTGAGATAACATAGACGTCTGGCCGCCAGAGCGTGATACTCGCACCGCCGCACATAGCCAATCAGCAGGAGCCGCCCCAAAAATGGGATCTGCCTTTTCTCTTTCTTCACCCGCGTTCTGCTTTTGCCCAGTTCGTATATGCTGAGCACTACGCTCCACAGGACGGTGCCGGTCAGCAGCGCGGGGCAAAAAAGCAGACACAGGGCAGCTTCTTTTGTCATTGTAAAAAATGCGCCTCCCCCTGTATCCGGGTATAAAGCTCCGCAGAAGTCATTCCTTCACCGCAATCGCTTCGATTTCGCAGAGGACACCCTTTGGCAGCTCCTTGACGGCCACGCAGCTGCGGGCAGGCTTTCCGGCAAAATAGCGGGCATAAACCTGATTAAAGGCGGAAAAATCCCCCATGTCTGCAAGGAAGCAGGTGGTTTTTACCACGCTGTCATAATTCACTCCTGCCGCCTCCAGAATAGCGCCGACGTTCTTGCAGCTCTGCTCAGCCTGCGCCTCGATGCCCTGGGGGATCGTGCCGTCCGCAGGATCCACTGGGATCTGGCCGGAGGTGAATACCAGACTGCCCGCGACCCACCCCTGGGCGTAGGGGCCGATTGCTGCCGGAGCGGCCTTTGTGATAAGTTCTTTCATCATCATTTCTCCCTTCATCTGTCGGCAATTTGATTTGCCAATGTCAAAATCTCAATTGGTCTGCAGCCGAAAAGCACTTATATGTGCGGACAAACCCAACCGCTTCTCGGGCGGAAGGGAAACCGCGGAACAGAACATCCATATTGGTTTTCATCTCCTGAACCGTGATGTTCAGGTCGCCTTTGACACCGCTGCATCGGTGCACAGCAAACCAATTCCGGCATGTTGGATTTTTTCGGCTCATATCTCTTTTCGCAAAGCCGATTTCCACATAGTAATCATCCTTGTCCCACTGGGAGCCCTGCACACAGACGCATTCCAGGTAATCCGCCTGCGGTCTGTACCAGTACAGGCCATTTTTCCGGAATCCCGTCCGCTTCAGTTCTGCGGCGGCAAGGGGGACAAATTCGGACTTGATCATTTGAAGAGCTCCTTCCCTCATTTCTCTGAGGTTCCACCTCATTCTGAGAACAGTATACAAGAAAACTTATGGATTTGCAATCTTTCAAAAGAAATTGCAGTGCTTTCGATTTTCCCCGGAAATCATGGGCGCGTATAAAAGATTCCATGCGGAGATGTTGAAAAACGGGCGGGGGTAATGTAAAATGTACAAAGCAGGAGCTTATGCGCTCAATATGCATTGAGTCAAAGGGTGGGGGACGAAAATGGAGACTAAAGAATCCGTTTTGCAGCGGGTATTCGGCTATTCCGGCTTTCGGGGCGGCCAGGAGCCGCTGATCGACGGGATACTTGCCGGGCGGGATGTGTTCGGCATCATGCCGACCGGCGGCGGGAAGAGCCTGTGCTATCAGATCCCGGCGCTGCTTCTGCCCGGGGTGACGCTGGTGATCTCCCCGCTGATCTCATTGATGCACGATCAGGTGATGGCGCTGAAAAATGCCGGAGTCGCTGCCGCCTACGTCAACAGCTCCCTGACGGCGCAGCAGATTCGCCTGGTGTACCGCAATATCTGCGCGGGGATGTACAAAATAATCTATGTTGCCCCGGAGCGGCTGCTGACCGACGGATTCCTGGAGGCCATCCAAAGCCGCACGGTATCCATGGTAACGGTGGACGAGGCGCACTGCATCTCTCAATGGGGGCAGGATTTCCGCCCCAGCTACCTGAAAATCGTGGATTTTCTGAGGCTGCTCCCCCTGCGTCCTGTGGTATCCGCCTTTACCGCCACCGCCACGGAGCGGGTGCGCCAGGATGTGGAGGAAACGCTGGAGCTTCAGAACCCGCTGCGGGTGGTCACGGGCTTCGACCGCCCCAACCTCCGCTTTGAGGTTCAGAGGCCGCCCAAAAAGCCGGATGCCATTGTGAAACTGGTGCGGCAGCGATCCGGGAAATCGGGCATCATCTATTGCTCCACCCGTAAAAATGTGGAAATGGTATCTGAGCTTCTGTGCAGCCATGGAATTGCCGCCACCCGCTACCACGCGGGGCTGAGCGATCAGGAGCGTCACGACAACCAGGAGGATTTTCTCTATGACCGCGCCGGGGTGATGGTGGCAACCAACGCCTTCGGTATGGGCATTGACAAATCCAATGTCTCCTATGTCATTCATTACAACATGCCCCAGAGCCTGGAAAACTACTATCAGGAGGCGGGCAGAGCCGGGCGGGACGGCGCGGCAGCGGAATGCATTCTGCTTTATGCTGCCGGTGACGTAGAGACGGCAAGATTTCTCATCACCCATCCAAGCGGGGCAGAAGATGCTGCGCCCTCCCCCGAGCAGGTTCAGCGGGATCTGGCGCGGCTCGACCAGATGGTCGGCTACTGCAAAACCAAGCGCTGCCTGCGCAGCTATATTCTGGATTATTTCGGCCAGACCCATCAGGAGCGGTGCGGCAACTGCGGCAATTGCAGCCTCCAGCTGGAGGAGCGGGACATCACCGGGGAAGCCCGGGCAATTCTTCGCTGCACGGCACATGTGCGGCAGGTGCTGGGATATTCCCTGGGGCTTGTAGCGGTGCATCGGGTGCTGCTGGGGAGCCGGGAGCGCCGGCTGCTGCAGCTCCACCTGGACGAACTGGGGGAATACGGCTCCATGCACCGGACGGGCAAAACCGCCCTGCGGGAAATCTCGGAGGCACTGCTGGCGCAGGGGTATCTGCGTGTTGACCCGGAGCACCGGGCGGTCAGCCTCACCGAAAAGGGACGCCGGGCACTGACTGAGGGGCAGACCGTTACCATGCAGACGGCGGTAACAGTGAAAAAAGTGGCCGCCCGAATCGATGCGCCGAAGCAGTCCATCGATGAGTCGCTGTATACGGCGCTGAAAAATCTCCGCTTCCGCCTGGCCAGGCAGGAGCATATGCCTGCCTACGTCGTCTTTTCCAATGCCACCCTGGAGGATATGGCGCGCAGGAAGCCGCAGAGTCTGGAACAGTTCCTTCAGGTCAGCGGCGTGGGTATCGTAAAGGCGCAGCGCTACGCAGAGGAATTCCTTTCGGAAATTCAAAAATATCAAAGCAAGCCGTAAGATCTGAACCGGCAAAAGCAGTCGGATACCGGCAAAATCCCGAGAGATTTTGAAAACACCGTCCGGTGAATCGCCGGATGGTGTTTTGATTGCTGCAGATATAGATCGAAATGCAAAATCGAAAGACGTGCAAAGGTGCCCTGCGAGGAATATTTATTCCTGCGGGAGCAGGATTTCCGTCGTGAATGCGCCGTCCTCGGAGGCGCGGCTGAGGTAGCCATGGAGGCGCTCAACGATGGAATCGATCCGTTCCAGGCCGAAGCCGTGTCCTTCTCCCTTGGTAGTTTTGAAAATGCGGCCCACCTTGCTCAGCTTTTTCCCGGCGGTAAAATTGGTAAAGGAAATATAGAGCTGGCTTCCCTTCATATCCATGTACACCCGAATGAGCCGGTCTCCCTCCGGCAGGAGCATGGAGGCGTCAATGGCGTTGTCAAACAGGTTTCCCAGAATGCAGCACAGGTCGATCTCCGAAATTTTCAGCTTCACGGGGATGCTGGCATCCGCCGCAACCGTGATCCCCCTGGCGCGGGCCATGGAGATCTTGGAATTCAGGATGGCATCCGTCATGGGGTTCCCGGTTTTGATCACCGTATCCACAGTCTTCAGCTCCGTGTCCAGTTCGTCCAGATAGCGGGAAACGGCCTCAAAATCCCCCTTAGCAGCGTAGGCCTTCATTGTTTGGATATGGCTGCGGAAGTCATGCCGCCAGGTGCGCATCTGGTGGTACATGTTGTCCACCTCAGCATAGTGCGTTTCGATCAGCTCCCGCTGGTAGGCGGCGATCTGCCGATCGACGCGTTTGGATAATCGTCTCATTGCTTCACCCCATATTGATGATGGCGCGGTTGATTCCCTCATAAGCGCCGCGGGGCAGAGGGATGGAAGTACCGTCGCTCAGGAGGACCTCTGCCCTGGCCACCCGGGCGATCCGGGTCAGGTTCACAATGGCTGAGCGGCCAACCCGGTAAAACCGATCATCCAAGCCGGTTTCCAGTTCCCGCAGTGTCATTTTTACGGTGTATTCCGCATTTGCGTGGATGCTGACGTAATTGCCCTGCACATCGGCATAGCGGATGGTATAGACCGGGATGCACACCGTCTCACCGGAGAGCTCCAGGCGAAGCTGCTTTTCATCCTTCCGCAGCTTTTCTGCCGCCCGATCCAGCACCGAGAGGAGCTTCTCCTCCTTCACCGGCTTCATTAAATAATGGAGCGCCGACACCTCATAGCCTTCCGCGATGTAATCGGAATAGCCGGTGATGAAGACGATCTGCATGGTCTCATTGTCCCTGCGCAGCCGCTTGGCCAGCGTGACTCCATCCATGTCCCCCATTTCAATATCCAGCAGCAGAATGTCCGCGCCGCCTTCTTCCGGGGAACGGAAAAGGAAGTTTTCCGCGCTGGAATACTGACTGATCTTCGCTGTCCGCCCGCTGCCGTGCACCCAACGCCGCACCATCGCCTCCACATAATCCCGGTCCGCCGCCGAATCGTCGCAGATCGCAATGCGCATGTCCATCTTCCTTTTTCCCTCCTTACCGCCAGTCTACCGGGCAAATGCGCAAGACGTGCCGCCGGGGCAGGCGCAAATTGCCGGGAACTGTATATATTATAATGTATCCCTATGCTTCCGCACTGACGATGGTGCCGCCGCCGACGACGGTATCGCCGCTGTAGAGGACGACTGCCTGCCCCGGGGAAATGGCGCGTTGGGGCTCGTCGAAGGTCACCCGGGCAAAACCGTCTGCTTCCGGCGTGACGGTAGCGGGACGGTCATACTGACTGTGGCGGATCTTCGCGGTGACGCGCATGGGCTGCGTCAATTCCGCAAAGGGATACCACACCCACTCGTTTGCCAGCAGGGATGTGGAGAACAGTGCCTGATTGGGGCCGACGGTAACGGTGTTGGCTGCCATGTCCTTGCCGCAGACATAAACCGGCTCCCCCATAGCGATCCCCAAGCCCCTGCGCTGGCCGATGGTATAGCACACCGCCCCCCGGTGCCGCCCCACGGGGCAGCCCTGCAGATCCAGGAAATTGCCCGGCTCCAGTGCCTTTCCGGTGTACTCCTCCAGGAAGGCGGTATAGTCCCCGCCGGGAACGAAGCAAATATCCTGGCTGTCATGCTTCCGGGCGGTGACGAAGCCGTGTTGGGCGGCAATCTCGCGCACCTGCTCCTTGGTCAGGTCGCCCAGGGGGAAGCGCACCATGGAAAGCTGCTCCTGGGTCAGGCAGGCCAGGAAATAGGTCTGATCCTTGGCGCTGTCCGCCGCCCGCTTCAGAAGATACCGGCCGGTGCTGCCGTCGCGCTCCACCTTTGCATAGTGGCCGGACACCACACAGTCGCAGCCCAGCTCCCGCGCCCGCTGCACCAGCTTGCCGAACTTCAGGAAGCGGTTGCAGTCGATGCAGGGATTGGGGGTGCCTCCTTTATAATAGGTATCTACAAACTTATCAATGACGTCCTTATAAAATTCGTCGGTGAAATTAAACACATAGTGCGCGATCCCCATCCGGCGGGCGACGCTGCGCGCATCCTCCACATCGTCCAGGGAGCAGCAGGTCTTGGTGCCGTTGGCACTTTCCACCTGCCCGGCATACAGCCGCATGGTGGCGCCGATGCACTCGTAACCCGCCTGCTGCATCAGCAGCGCGGCCACGGAGCTGTCCACACCGCCGCTCATTCCGATCAAAGCCTTCATTTTCCGGCCTCCTTTGCTTCCGAGTATACCAAGAGGACGTTTGAAAGTCAACGCTAAGAAAAATTTAAGAAATAAATAGTAACAAATTGTAATTTACCTGTTGCATTTTGTCACAGACTCTGCTATAATGAGGCCATCAAAACTGATAAAGGAGCAAGTAGTTTATGAAAAGAAGAATCACTTGCATGATCATGGCTCTGGTGCTTGTCATCAGCCTGCTCCCCCTGGGAGTTATTTCCGCCCAGGCTGCCTCCAACCTGAATTACAGTGAGAATGTGGTCAGCCTGATCAAACAGTTCGAGGGCTTCAGCGCCTCGGCCTACTGGGATGTGAACCAGTGGACCATCGGCTACGGCACCACCGGCGTCTCCGGCCAGACCATGACCGAAGCACAGGCCGACCTGGCGCTGCGCGACCGGCTGAACACCATCAACACCAAGATCAATGAGTTCACCGCCCGCACCAATCTGTATCTGAACCAGTATCAGCACGATGCACTGGTCAGCTTCAGCTTCAACTGCGGCACCGACTGGACGACCCAGGGCGGCCGTTTCTACGAAGCCGTGACCCGCAACTCCGATGTGAACACCTTCCTGTTTGCCATTTCCCTGTGGGCAAACGTGGGTTCCACTCCGGACGCCACCCTGCTCAACCGCCGTCTGGCAGAGGCCAACCTGTACCTCAACGGCATCTACAGCAAGTCCGCTCCTGCCGGGTATACATACGTCATCCTTGACCCGAACGGCGGCACTGCCGGTTCCGGCGGCGAGGATAAGATGCAGGCTTATCTGTCCGGCTCCGACGTGAGCATTCTGGCAGCCAATCCCAGCAAGTCCGGCGTCACCTTCGGCGGCTGGTTCACCTCCCCCACCGGCGGCTCCGGCGTGAAGTACCTGAATTCCTCCACTGCCGGCCGGACGCTGTACGCACAGTACGGCACTCCCGTGTCCGTCACCAGCACCTACTCCTATCTGCGCAACGGCGCAGGCAGCAACTACACCCAGACCGGCACCGTTTCCTCCGGCACGCAGCTCGTGATCGTGGAAACCGCCCAGGTTGGCAATGTGCTGTGGGGCCGCTGCATTGACGGCTGGCTGGAGCTTTCCAACACCAACTATGTTTCCGGCGGCACCACCACCGGCGGCAATACCGGCAGCACCGGCAACGGCAGCACCACCGTCGTGTCCACCGGCACCGTGGTCTGCAAGACCAGCGTGAACGTCCGCAGCGGCGCAGGCACCAATTATCCTGTTGTTTCCTCCGCTTACAACGGCCAGCGTGTAAACATCTATGAGACTGTCAGCGTCAACGGCGCCTTCTGGGGCCGCATCGGCGACAACCGCTGGATCTCCCTGAGCTATGTGAAGCTGGATTCCTCCAATTCCAACACCGGCAATACCGGCAGCACCGGCGGTGTGACCTGGGAAGGCACCGGCAGCAATAACAATAACAACACCGGCTCCTACCAGACCGGCACCGTCACCGCTACCGGCCTGCGCGTCCGCAGCGGCCCGGGTCTCGGCTATTCCACCGTTGCCTACTACACCAAGGGTACCGTGGTGAAGATTTACGCTCAGAGCAACGCAAACGGCATGATTTGGGGTCAGACCGACAAGGGTTGGGTCAGCATGAACTACATCCAGCTGACGAACAACAATAATAACAACACCAACAACGGCACCGTGATCGCCACCGGCACCGTCCGGGCCAACACCAACCTGAATGTCCGCAGCGGCGCAGGCGTGGGCTATACCCGGGTGGGCAGTCTGGCCGGCGGCACTGCCGTGAACATCTACGAACGCGTCACCGTCAACGGCGCTGAGTGGGGCCGCATCGGCACCAACCAGTGGGTGTGCCTGTCCTACGTTATCCTGAACGGCAGCACCAACAACACCACCAATACCGCCACCACCGGCACCGGTACCGTCATCAGCTCCACCGCCCTGAACGTCCGCAACGGCGCAGGCATCAACTATGCCAAGGTGGGCTCCCTGACCCCCGGCACCCAGGTTACCGTCTACGAGGTTACCACCGTGGGCACCCAGCAGTGGGGCCGCATCGGCACCAACCAGTGGGTGTGCATGACCTACATCCGTCTGAACTCCACCGGCGGCAGCACCGTCACCATCCCCTCCACCGGCTACCAGGGCAAGGTGACCACCAACATGAACATCCGCGCAGGTGCAGGCACCAACAATGCCATCGTCGGTCGCCTGACCGCAGGCACCACGGTCGTCATTTATGAGCTGACCACCGTCAACGGTGTCTACTGGGGCCGCATTGCCAACGGCTGGGTGTGCATGAGCTATGTTCAGATGACTACCGGCACCACCGGCAGCGTGACCTGGCATTAAAATTGTAATTGAATGATTCTGGTATTGGCAGCGAGAAGTTGCAATTCCTGAGTCGGAAAACGACAAAGCTCCCCATTTTATAACAAAAATGTGGAGCTTTCGTCATAAAGAAACAAAAATTACAAATTGTAAAGAAATTCTCCATTTGGGGTTGCAATTTGTAACCAATCCTGTTATAATACCAGTAACTTACAATTCAGTGTAAAGGAGTAGGTTTCTATGAAAAAGAGATTTGCTTGCCTGATGCTTGCCATCGTGCTGCTGATCAGCCTGATCCCCACCGCAGCCATCTCCGCCGCAGCGGCTGCGGCAACGGCTACGGTCAGCGAGGCCGGCATCCGGGTAATTAAGGAATCCGTGGGCTTCCACAAGAACGCCTATCAAGTGGGCAGCCAGTGGAAGATTGGCTACGGCACCCCTGGCACCCAGGGGCAGACCATCAACGAGGCCAATGCAGATAAGCTCCTGCGGGATGAGCTGGATAAATGCGTCGCTCAGGTGAACGCTAAGTTTGGCTCCATGCAGCTGGTGCAGAAGCAGCGGGATGCCGCAGTCTGGATGACCTATACCGACGGCAACGGCAGCGCCGACTGGGCCAACAACCTTATTGCCGAGATGGGCAAGCCTGAGCGCTCCGCCTCTGCCATGGCCAATGCCATCTGCACCTTCGACATGGCCGGCTTTGCCAACGACACCGCCGCCTATGCCGTTCTGGCCCGCCGTCTGGCCATTGCCAACCTGTTCCTCAACGGAACCTACAGCGCAAGCAGCAGCGGCAACCTGGGCTATACCCTGTTCTACGTGGGCAACGACAGTGTCCCCGGCAACAAGTATCAGATTCAGGTGTTCAGCGCCGTTTCCAACAATGCCATCACCGTAGCCACCCCTGTCTGGGCCGGTTACGAGTTCCTGGGCTGGTACAGCGGCACCGCACTGGTGACCGGTGTCAGCTCCGCCACCGCCGGTAAGGTTCTGTCTGCCCGCTGGCAGCAGAGCGGCAATACCGAGCCTGTGGCCGCCAACTACAGCCTGCCCGCCTACGTTATTTACGCAGCCCGGGGCCTGGATGAGAAGGCCGTCCTGGAGGTTCTGAACGAGCCCATGGCCGGTGCGGCCAAGGTGGACGAAATCACCCGGGACGTCACCGTTACCGTTGTGGCCGAGAAGGTAGTCGGCCTGGAGAAGTGGATTAAGCTGTCCACCGGCGGCTGGGTCATGCTGTACGACAACCCCAGCAAGATGCCTGTTACCGTCCCCACCACCACCGTCACCATCACCGACGACTATGTGAACATCCGCAAGGGTGCCGACGCAAAGTCTGCCAAGGTGGGCACCCTGAAGCGGGGCGAGCAGGTGACCATCGCCATGACGGACAGCAGCGGCAAGTGGGGCTACTGCTCCAAGGGCTGGATTTTCCTGGCCTACACCACCTATAAGAAGAGCAACAGCACCGTCACCAATCCCACCCTCACCGGCGGCACTCCCGGCACCGTGACCGGCGCTGCCAAGGTGAATGTCCGTACCGCTCCCGGCGTGAGCAACCCCCTGGCCACCCGGCTGAACGAGGGCACTGCCATCACCGTGTACGAGCAGACCACTGTGGACGGCGCAGCCTGGGGCCATATCGACCAGGGCTGGATTTCCATGGGCTATGTTACCCTGAAGCAGAATACCCAGCCCGGCGGCAATGTCACCACCGGCGGCTCCGCCGTGGTCAGCAGCTCCGTCAGCCTGAATGTCCGCTCCGGACCGGGTGCCGGCTATACCAAGCTCACCACCCTGGCCCCCGGCACCTCCGTGGTTATCCTGCGGAAAGAGGTTGTGAACGGCGTGGCATGGGGCCTGATTGACCAGGGCTGGATTAACCTGAACTATGTCACCACCACCGCTTCCACCAGCGGCAGCACCGGCTACGGCGTGGGCGGTACCGTTGTGAACTGCTCCACCGGCGTGAATATCCGCAGCGCTGCGGGCACCACCAATGCTCTGGTGGGCGTGGCCGCTCTGGGCAGCCGTGTCACCGTCAGCGAGCGGGTGATTGTCAACGGCTTCTACTGGGGCCATATCGACCGCGGCTGGGTGTGCATGGACTACATCAAGCTGGATTCCGAGTTCGTGGATCCCACTCCCGGCAGCAAGGACGACAACAGCGAGCTGGACAATGTGGTTACCTCCTTCCAGGGCTATCCCGCTGTGATTCAGGGCACCACCACCTTCGAAGACAAGACAATGACCAAGGATGGCACCAAGCTGTATGCCAATCCTTCCTACCACTCCGAATTTATTCTGACCCTGCAGCAGGGCACCGTAGTGAACATCACCGCCTTCACCGCGGTGGATAAGGTTCACGTGTTCGGCAAGGTAACCATCGGCGACAAGACCGGCTGGCTGAACATCGATGATGTCCGGATGAAGGCCTTCAACGCCAAGGTGACTGTGGCCACGGCAGATGCCTATGAGCAGCCCAGCACCCGCAGCAAGTTCTTTGCCTCCCTGGTAAAGGGCACCTACGTCACCGTGGGCGAGGACAATACCAAGTTCAGCGAGAACTGGGCCCTGTCCGACGGCGTCCTGTGGGGCCGCACCTTCGTCAACAAGACCAATCCTGCATGGATTAAGATGGCCGATGTGACCATGTTCCGTGAGAACGTCAAGCCTGTGGGCATCACCAGCCTCAGCGGCGCCGGTTATATGACCGGCACCCTCACCGGCAATGCCGTGGTCTACGAGGACAACAACGGCAACGTGGCCTGGGACGAGACCTCCGACCCCGCCACCGGCAGCGTGACCTTCTCCGACAAGCCCAGCGCCTACACTCTGCCCAAGGGCAGCACCGTGAACGTTCTGGCCCGGGTATACGGCAGCAAGTCCAACGCAACGGGCACCTATGCCAAGGTGGCAGTGGGCTCCGTGGTTGGCTGGATCCGCTGGGATCTGGTTCAGCTGGATCATGTCACCATGAAGGCCGGTACCACGCTGAGCTACTACGCAAATGACACCGCATCCGCCCTGAATGCGGCAGCCGGTCAGCTGGAAGCAGGCAACCTGGTTACCATCGAGCGCCGTGAGCTGGTGCTCTACACCAACGAAATCAACCATGGCGTGATTGATATGGGCTACGGCTATATCAACGACGACCGCAGCCCGGCCAACTATCACTGGTTCATCCTGGACGACGGCAAGCTGGTTCCCACCGGCGAGGCCACCACGGATAACCCCGGCAACCCTGCCATCGCCGCCTCCGTGGTGGTTACCGGCACGGCCAATGCCCCCGGCGCAGTGGTCTACGAAGAGGCCACCACTACCAGCAACCCCCTGCTGACCATCAGCGCCGGCAACTATGTCACCATCCTGAACTGGAGAATTGTGGACGGCACCGTTTGGGGCAAGGTCCAGGTGAACAAGATTGTCGGCTGGGTAGAGGTGAACAAGGCTGTGAGCTTTGCGGGCCTGGCTGGCACCGTGAAGGTGGAGCAGCTGAAGCTCTACAACATGATGGACAAGACCAGCTCCGTCCAGATCCTCCGGGTCAACAATATGGGCATTGCCATCACCAACGTCACCTTCGACGGCACCACCCTCTGGGGCCAGGTGAATATCGACGGCAAGAACGGCTTCATCGACCTCACCGAGGTGAGCCTGAATACCCCCAAGGAGCAGCCTCTGGGCGCAGTGATTGCCAAGGGCAAGATCAACAGCGTCAACGCCACCGCCAACACCTATGACAAGACGGGCCTTCCCAGAGATGTGATTGTCCTGACCAAGGGCGTGGCTGTGGAGCTGTACGAAATCAGCCTGACCGAGCAGCCGGGCAAGGCCATGTGGCGTGCCCAGCTGGGTGAGTATGTGGGCTGGATTAACATGGACTTCATGAAGATGGGCAGCACCATTGCCACTGTGGTTACCCCCAGTGTTCCCATCTACAATGACCTGAACCTGGTGGAGCAGGATATCATGTATACCCTGTACAGAGACGAGAAGGTAACGGTTATCAACTACAAGGTCAACGATGTTGTGGATGCCTCCAACCCCTACTACGGCGCCCTGTTCGGCGAAGTGGTTTGCGGCAACAGCACCGGCTGGATTCTGCTGTGCGACAAGAGCAACGCCATGAATGTGGCTCTGACCCCCGGCTCCACCGGCACCACCATTGACCCCGCCGCTCCCTCTGCTCCCACCACCGCACCTACGACTCCCTCCACGGCGGAGGCCACCCCGGCCTACATCGTGTGCAACACCACGGTGAACGTCCGCAGCGGCGCAGGCGTAGAGAATGCCCAGGTGACCAGCCTGCCCAACGGTACCAACGTAAAGATTTACGAGGAGGCCACCGCCTCCAACGGTACACAGTGGGTCCGGATTGACCAGGGCTGGGTGTGCAAGGATTATATCCGCCTGGGCACCCTGACCAATGTCCCCAACGGCGGCAACAACGGCAATGCCGGCAGCGTCACCATCATCACCAACGTTCCCGCCGGTGCCATCGCCGTGGGCTATGCCAACCAGGACATCAAGGTTCGCAGCGGCTCCGGCCTGGGCTACCCCGAGGTGGCAACCGTGAAGAAGAACAACAGTGTCGTGATCTACGAGAGCAAGCTGGACGGCGGCATGAGCTGGGGCCGCACCGATAACGGCTGGGTCTGCGTCAGCTACCTGACCATTACCGGCATCGGCGCCGCCGGTTCCGGCACCACCGGCACCGTTGCCACCGGCGGCTTCACCGCCAATGTGCGCAGCTCTTCCAGCTCCAACGGCGCGCTGATGGCAAAGGTCATGGTCTCCTCCAAGGTCGTGGTTCGCGAGACCGTGGCTGTGGGCTCCGAGACTTGGGTCCGTACCGATCTAGGTTGGATCAACGGCCAGTATGTGGTTCTGGATTCTGCCACCACGCCCACCACTCCCAGTGACAATGGTTCCACCACCATCACTGATCCCACCTCCGCAGATTCCGACGGTTTCGTCGGCTAAGCAAATTTCATATCCGGCGGCTGCAAGGCAATTGCTTTGCAGCCGCCTTTTTAGCAAACGTTTCTTGCAGTCAAGAGAGCATCATGTTATAATACACCAAACAAATGAAAGGACGGCGCGGCGATGAGCAGAGCGGATGAGCTGTACCGGCAGACCTGCCGGGATATTTTGGAGAATGGATTTTCGGATGAGCACCTGGAGGTTCGCCCCCACTGGGCGGACGGAACCCCCGCCCACACCATCAAAAAATTCGGCGTGGTCAACCGCTACAATCTGGCAGAGGAATTTCCCATCATGACACTGCGGCGCACCTACTGGAAAAACGCCATTGACGAAATGCTGTGGATTTGGCAGAAAAAGTCCAACCGCATCTGTGACCTGGGCAGCCACGTCTGGGACGAATGGGCAGGGGAGGATGGCACCATCGGCAAGGCCTACGGCTACCAGCTGGGCATCCGGCACCAGTACAAAGAGGGCATGTTCGACCAGGTTGACCGGGTGCTGTATGACCTGAAGCACAACCCCGCCTCCCGCCGCATTCTCACCAACATCTATAATTTTGAAGACCTGCACGAAATGAACCTGTACCCCTGCGCCTACTCCATGACCTTCAACGTCACCGGCGACACTCTCAACGCCATTCTCAATCAGCGCTCTCAGGATATGCTCACCGCCAACAACTGGAACGTGGTGCAGTATGCCGTGCTGACCCACATGATGGCACAGGTCAGCGGATTGAAGGTGGGCGAATTGGTGCATGTGATTGCCGACTGCCACATCTACGACCGGCACATTCCCGCCGTCAAGGCCATGCTGGAATTGGAAGGCTATGACGTGCCCACCTTCAAGATGGACGAGAGCATCACGGATTTCTACCAGTTTACCAAGGATTCCTTTAAGATGGAAAACTACCGGTATCATGAGTTTAATTTTGAAATCCCTATGGCAATTTGAGGACGCGGTATGGATTTAATTGTAGCTGTATATGACGACTGGGGTATTGGCTGCTGCGGCACTCAGCCGGTGGCGCTGTCCGCCGACCGCAGGTTCTTCCGCCAGACCACCAAGGGAGCCATAGTCATTGTGGGGCGGCGCACCATTGACGATTTCCCCGGTAAGCAGCCCCTGCCCGGACGGGTGAACGTGATGCTGAGCCGGCAAGACACGGCAATTCCCGGCTTCACCCTCTGCCATACCCCGGAGGAAGCGGCAGCGCTGGCACAGACCGCAGAACGCGCCTTTGTCATCGGTGGCGGCAGTGTTTACCGCCAGATGCTGCCCTTCTGCAACCGCGCTTATGTGACCAAGGTACATACCACCGTTCCCTGCGATACATTTTTCCCCAATCTGAACGAAGATTCCCAGTGGGAGTTAAAAGAGACGCTCCAATCCGGCGAGGAAAACGGGATCGCATACGAGATGTGCCTGTACGAGAGGAAAAAAGCTAAGATTTCATTAAGTTCTAAATATCTCCGACATTTTTGAAAGAATATATGATAAAATGGATTCAAAAAGGAGGACTTTGCCATGAAACGTTTTTTCTGCCTTGTGCTTTCTCTCGCGCTGCTGCTGAGTGTGCTTCCCGTGGGTGCTCACGCAGAGGATGCATTCTGCTTTACCCGGGAAAATTTTCCCCGGATGGATGGTTCCACTTCGCTGGTGCCCCTGGGGACAGGCATCACCAGCGTGCTGCTGGGGCTGAGCCGGGAGGAAGCCGGCGCGCGGGTCAGCTTCAACCGCACCACCCAGTCCTTCCGCAATCTGGCAAACGGGGACTGTGACATTGTCATCGCCGCCGAGCCCAAAGGGCAGGTGTTCGACGAAATGGAGCAGCAGAGCTTCCGCTATGAGATCGAGCAGATCGCCAAAGAAGCGCTGGTGTTCGTGGTGAACGAAAATAACCCCGTCAGTTCCCTGACCACGCAGCAGGTGCAGGACATCTATTCCGGCAAGATCACCAACTGGGCAGAAGTGGGCGGCGAAGACCTTCCCATCGAGGCATTCCAGCGCAACGCCACCTCCGGCAGCCAGGTGATGATGGAAAAGCTGGTCATGGACGGCATCCCAATGATGGAGGTTCCAACCACCATGGTGCCCGGGGAGATGGCGCAGCTGATCGAGGCGGTAAAAACCTACGACAATTCCGCCAGCGCCATTGGCTACACGGTTTACTACTACGCTGCCGATATGCAGATGGCCTCCGGGCTGAAGATCCTGCAAATCGACGGCATCACCCCCTGCGCTCCCACGCTGCAGGATGAGAGTTACCCCTTCATCAACGGTTACTATGCCTGCATTTCCGCCGACGCACCCCGGGACTCGTCCCAGCGCATTCTGTACGACTGGCTGCTCAGCGACGCGGGGCAGCGGCTGCTGGAGCTGGAGGGCTATGTGCCCGTCTATGCCGCCGGGGAAGCGCCGCAGAGCGGCAGCAATGTTGCCGCCGATTACACAAACTACACCCCCAACGGCGGCCAGAGCGCCCTGTTTACCGAGTTTGACTGCCTCCACGACCGCTTTGAGCCGCGCAGCGACTACGGCAATATCTACCCCTATTGCGGCGCCCCGCTCTATGCGGATTACGAATATGAGGGCAGCGAGTATGACTTTGCGCTGAATAGACCAATGGGCTTTTATACCCACAAGGGGGAGCTGATCACAGACCCCATCTATAGCTCCATCGTGCGGTTCAGCGGCGACGGCTCCGACGGTGAGGACTATTTCTGGGTCGTGATAGGCGAGGATGGGAGCACCGGCTATATTGCCAAGGACGGCAGCTACGCCTCCGGCCTGTGCTACCTGGAATTCTACTCCATCGGCGATAAGCTGCTGGCCATCCGCAATGAACAGCAGACGGAATTCGACCTTTTTGACAGTGAACTGAACCTGCTGAAAACCCAGGAAGACTTTTCCTTTGACGGCAAGGTTTACCTGCCCGTAGAGACCTACGGCTCCCTCACCGTCTGCATGGACACCGCTGCATACCCCCAGGGTGAAAATCCCCGCCACATTCTTCTGAATGGCAACGGTGATATTCTGGCGGAATCGGGCAATTATCTCGGGCTGGACTCCAACGGCCTGGTCTGCTTCTACGATTCGAACTGGAACGCTACGCTTTACTTCTCCGATCTGACGCCCCTGATCGACCCTGCGCTGGGGGACTACAGCTTCACATACCTCTGTGACCGTTTCTACCGCATCATGACCGACAGCCGGGATTTCATCGTGGATCGCTCCGGCGTTGATTTTGAATGGGATTACGACGAAGCGGGCTACTGCACCGGGGATGCCTTCCGGGTCGTGCGGGGCGACACCTGCAAGATCTACTCCGACCAGGGGCGGCTGCTCTACGACGACATTCCCGTCGATTGGGAATACCAGGGCGAGGGGATCTTCATAGAAAACAGCCGGGACGGCGGCGTCACCATTCACCGCGCAGCCGACCACCTCAGTCGCGGCTTCCCCGATGCGTCCTACGGCTATCGGGTGGGCAAGATCATCTACATCGTTAACCCCGAGGCGGAGAGCACCGCCGTTGACCTGGAGCTCAATGTGCTGGACAGCAGATTCAGCAATTCGTACTGCTGCACCGATGCCTTTACCGGGACGCCGTATATCGTCTGCAACAGTCCCTATGGCTTCTACGGCGAAACCATCCTCATGCGGGACGATTTCCAGACCGAGCTGCTGCGCATCAACGGAAATCCGGATCTGCAGGACGGCCACGTCACCGTCACCGACGACTGGGCATTCCGCTGCTACCGTCTGGACGGAACGCTTATTTTCTGCTACCCCTACTACGGCATGGGCGGCAGCGACTGAGACTCAACCCAAAAGGCCGCCTGCGGGCGGTCTCAGGCTGTCGGGAAACCCCTAACGGGCTTTCCCGACAAACTTTTGCAGTCTGCCGCGCGCACTCCTTGCGCGCCAAAGGCGCACAACTCGCACTGCCCCGCGCTAAGAGCCGCCTTCGGCGGTTGCGCTCTGCACAGCGCTGCGGCGCTAGACTTGCAGCCTGAGCTGTATTTTCGTCCACGCGCATGTCGCGGCCGAAAATGATTTGATTTTATTCGCTGCTTACCAGCAGCGAACTCTGCGAGGCACTCTTTAATTTCCTCAAAAAGGAAACATGAATTTTTCATGAAATACCGCTCAATGGGTGGAAATATCGCCGGGACTGTGCTATAATGTGTTTAAGTATACCATACGGAGAGAAAATATATGCTGGAATTACTTTCCCCCGCCGGCTCCATGGAGGCGCTGAGAGCCGCCGTTCAAAACGGCGCAAATGCCGTGTATCTCGGCATCGGAACCTTTAATGCCCGCCAGGGCGCGAAAAATTTCACATTGGAAACGCTGGGCGAGGCGCTGAAATACTGCCATGTCCGGGGTGTGGATGTTCACCTGACGCTGAACACCCTGGTCGCCGACCGGGAGTTCAAGGCCGTCTCCGAGCTGATCCGCAGGACGGCGGAGCTGGGCGTGGACGCATTCATTGTGCAGGATCTGGGCGTTGCCCAGCTGTGCCGCCAGATCGCGCCGGAGGTGCCGGTACACGGCTCCACCCAGCTGACCGTCCATTCCCTGCCCGGCGTGCAGCTGTGCGCTGCCCTTGGCATGAAGCGGGTGGTGCTGAGCCGGGAGCTGAGCCGGGAGGAGATCCGCTACATCTGCCAGAATTCTCCCATTGAGATTGAGGTGTTCGGCCACGGGGCGCTGTGCATGTGCTATTCCGGGCAGTGCTATCTTTCCGCCATGATCGGCGGACGCTCCGGCAACCGGGGGCGCTGTGCCCAGCCCTGCCGCCAGAGCTACGGCTACGGCCGCTGGGAGAGCCGCTATCCCCTGAGCCTGAAGGACAATTGCCTTGTTCACTATGTCAAGGAACTGGAGGAAATGGGCGTCGCCTCCCTGAAGCTGGAGGGGCGGATGAAGCGGCCGGAATATGTGGCCACCGTCACCGGCGTCTACCGCAAGGCCATCGATGACGGGCAGGTGACCCAGGAGATGATGGACGAGCTTTACACCTCCTTCAACCGTCAGGGCTTCACCAACGGCTATTATACAAACCGCGTCGATCAGAAGATGTTCGGCACCCGGGAGGATACGCGGGAGGATGCGCACTGGCTCCAGCGCGCCCGGCAGAGCTATGAATCCGGCGAAACATCCCTGGTGGATATTCAGTTCCGGTGCGCCATTACGGTGGATGGCAGCGCCCTCACCGTCACCGACCCAGAGGGGCGCACCTGCAGCGTTGCAGGCCCCAAGCCGGTGCTGGCAAATAACGTCGCCCTTTCCGGGCAGGTGCTCAGCCAGTGGCTGTCCAAAACCGGCGGCACTCCCTATCGCTGCACCGAGATCCGCACGCACATTGATCCCGGTCTGACCGTCCCCGCCTCCGCCGTCAACGCCATGCGCCGGGAGCTGCTCAACCAGCTCACCGCCATCCGTGCCAGAACCAGGGAGCGCACCCTGCGGGCGGCAAAGCAGGTGCCCAACTATCGCGGCAATACCAAGCTCCCCGGCCTGACCATCCAGGTCACTACCCGGGAGCAGCTGACCCCCGCCCTGGTGAATACGGAAACGGCAATGCTCTATGTGCCCATTCACCTGCTCACCGAGGATGCCGCCCTCTGCCAGACCCTGGGCAAGCGGGGCAGGGTTGCCGCCGTGCTGCCCCGGATCGTCCACGACGGGGAGCTGCCCCAGCTGCGCGCCGCCATGGAGCAGGTGCGAAATTGGGGCATCCGGGATGTACTGGTGGGCAACTATGGGCTGATCATTCCCGCCAAGGAGGCCGGAATGCGGATGCACGGCGACTTTGGCCTGAACGCCTTCAATTCCGCCGCTGTGAACCTGCTGCAAAAGATGGAGATCGCCTCCGTCTGCCTCAGCTTTGAAATGACCCTCCCCCAGATCCGGGATGTGAGCAAGGCCGTTCCCACGGAGATCTTTGCCTACGGGCGGCTGCCGCTGATGGTCACGGAGCATTGCCTGATCCGTAATCGCACCGGCGAATGCAGCTGCGGCGCTGCGCTTACCAAGCTCACCGACCGCACCGGCGCGGAGTTCCCCATCATCAAGGACGGCAGCAGCTGCCGCAGTGTGCTGCTCAACGGCAAGAAGCTCAGCTGGCTGGATCGGCAAAACGACCTGGCGCGGCTGGGGCTATGGGCGATCCGGCTGTATTTCACCACGGAAAACAGCCGCGAGGTCAACCGCGTTCTCAACGAGTACGTGAGCCCCACCCCCTTCGAGCCCGGCTTCTGCACCCGGGGCTTGTACCTGCGGGGTGTGGAGTGATCCTCCCAAAAAGTGCTCCTTTTCAGGGGGATCTGCGTTCTCTGCCTGAAACATTTTCTTACGAGGTACTTAAACATGAAACACCTGATTTTAGCCTCCGGGTCGCCGCGGCGGCGGGAGCTGCTGAGCTTATTCGGCATTCCCTTTACCGTCCATGCGGCGGATATTGACGAGACCATGGATCCGGCAAAGTCGCCCTGTGACGAGGTGGCGCAGGTCAGCGCCTGCAAGGCGCTGGCCATTGCCCGGCAGCCGGGGGATGTGGTGATCGCCGCCGACACCATTGTGGTGTGCGAAGGGAAGGTTCTGGGAAAGCCCCACAGCCGGGAGGATGCCATCCGGATGCTGCATCTGCTCTCCGGCAGGGAGCACCAGGTGATGACCGGCTGCACCGTGCTGACGGACGACGCCAGGGAGACCTTCACCGAGATCACCACCCTGACCTTCCGCCCGCTGAGCGACCGGGAGATCGAGCGCTATGTGGATACCGGCGAGCCCATGGACAAAGCCGGAGCCTACGGCATCCAGGGCGGCGCGGCGCTCTTCTGCCCCGGTATCCGGGGGGACTACTACAATGTGATGGGGCTGCCCGTCTGCCATCTGGGGACGGTTCTGCGCAGCTTCGGCGTCTGGGAGGGGTAACATGCGCAATTTATTCAGCACAAAACTGAAGATCATCATCATTATCGCCGTGCTGCTCACCGCCGCGCTGGCGGTCATGGCGGGACTGACCAACCGGAGTGTTCCCGAGCTGATGGTGCAGGGTGTGCTTGCTCCCTTCCGGGCGGCGGCTACCTCCCTGACCAAAACCGCCGAACGGTATTACAGCTACATGTTCCGCTACGAAGCGCTGGAGGCGGAGAACGCCGCGCTGAAGGAGCAGCTGGCAAACATGGAGGATGTCGCCCGTCAGGCCGATGCCACCGAGCGTGAAAACGCCCGTCTGCGCAACAAGCTGAGCTTCAAGGAGACGCACGAGACCTACGATGAAGTGGACGCCTATATCATCGGCTGGAGCTCCACCGACTGGTCGAATACCGTCACCATCAACCGCGGCAGCAATGCCGGTATCGCCGAAAACATGGTCGCCATTACCGACATCGGCGAGGTGGTCGGCCTGGTCACCCAGGTTGGCCCCAACTTTGCCGTGGTGAAAACGGTGCTGGATTCCACGCTGGAAATTTCCGCTACCATCACCACCTCCGGCTACAACGGAATGGTCAGCGGCGGCTATATTGAGGGCAACGAAAAATTCCTGCAGATGGACTACCTTCCCTCCTCCTCCATTATCCGGAACAAGGATCAGGTGGTCACCTCCGGTTCCACCGTGTATCCCCGCGGCCTGATCCTGGGGCAGGTGGTGGATGCCGGCTTCAAGGAGACCGGCGTGGCAAAGTATGCCGTGCTGCAGCCTGCGGCGGACATCAGCTCCCTGGAGCAGATCTTCATCGTAACAAACTTCCAGACAGAGTGAGGATGCACTGATGGCGAATGAAAGCAATTCCCGCCGCCCCCGCAAGGCTGCCGCCAAGCGCCCAGCCAAGCGCCCCGCCGCCAGGCCGAAGCCACGGCAGAAGCTCAAGCGGGTGCGCAGAAGCTTCTATCCCGAATTCAGGCCGGACGGCCGCCGGGTCAGCCTGTTCAAGCCCCTGCATTTTACCCATCTGCAGTGGCTGCAGCTGCTGCGGTGGGCAGCGTACATCGGCGTGTGCATTCTGTGCCTGGTGGTGCAGGATTCCATCATGAGCCGAGTGTCCATCTTCGGCGCGACCACCGACCTGGCGGTATCGGCCATGCTGCTGATCACCGTGATCGAGGGCTGCAATGTGGGCAGCGTGTTCATCCTGATCGCATCCACCGTTTTCTATTTCTCCGGCTCCGCTCCCGGCCCCTACAGCGTGGGCATGCTGACGGTGCTTGGGCTGCTGGCATCCCTGCTGCGGCAGGCAGTCTGGCGCCGCAGCCGCGGCTCCATCGTCCTGTGCGCCGGGCTGGCTGCCATGGGCTATGAGCTGGGGCTCTACATTGCAGGAATGTTCCTGGGTCTGACCCGCTGGTATCGGTTCCCCCGCTTCTTTGTCACCGGGGTGCTCACCGTGGCCGTGATGTTCCCGCTTTACGCACTTATCTATCGCATTGGTCAAATTGGAGGCTACACATGGAAAGAATGACCCGTTTTCGGTCGTATGTGCTGCTGGGCATTTTTGGCTTTGTCCTGTTTCTCTACGCAACGAAGCTCTTTTCCCTACAGATCATTGAAACCAACGGTAATACCAACAACGCAACAACCTACTCCACCATCACCACCGTCCGTGCCGCCCGGGGCGACATTCTGGATCGCAACGGCAACGTGCTGGTGGGCAACCGCGCCAGCTATGACCTGGTGTTCAACCACTACGTTATCAAGTCCGCAGATAACCGCAATCAGTATCTGTACGACCTGCTGAAAAAGTGCGAGGAACTGGGCGTCAGTCATAACGACCATTTCCCCGTCACTGCCACCCGCCCCTTTGAGTACACCCTGGACAGCTACAATGCTTCCTGGCAGCGGTATTATCAGGCATTCATGGTGGACTGGGGTCTCGACCCCGACATCACCGCCCCGCTGCTGATGGAGCGCATGCGCCAGCGCTATGAGCTGCCGGAGGAATGGACGGACGAGGAAGCCCGGGGCGTCATCGGCCTGCGCTATGAATTTGACCTGCGCGGCGTGACCAATCTGGCAAACTATACCTTCATTGAAGACGTTTCCAGCGAAAACCTTTCAGCCATTCTGGAGCTGAACACGCCGGGACTGATGGTGGAATCCTCCACCGTCCGGGAATACCACACCACCTATGCCGCCCACATTCTGGGCTACATGGGCGGCATGGATGACGACGACTGGGCGAAATACAAGGATCAGGGCTACGCCATGGATGCCTATATCGGCCAGTCCGGCTTTGAAGAGGCCTTCGAGGAATACCTCCACGGCATCGACGGCAGCCGTATGGACGTGGTTTCCAAGGACGGTGCAATTGTCGAGCAGTACTATCTGGAGGGCAAGGAGCCCATCGCCGGAAACAACGTGGAAACCACCATTGATATTACGCTGCAAAAGATAGCCGAGGATTCCCTGGCTCAGGCCATGAAAGATCTGGTCAACCCCGAAATCAACACCGCCGAGGGCGATGACACGGGCTTGGATGCGGAGGGCGCCGCCGTCATTGTCATGAAGGTGAAGACCGGTGAGATCCTGGCCTGTGCTAGCTATCCCACCTTTAATCTGGCGACCATGAACGAGGACTGGAACGACATCATGGAAGATCCCCTCAAGCCCTTTTTCAACCGTGCCTTCGGCGCAAACTACGCCCCCGGCTCCACCTTCAAGATGTGCACTCTGGTTTCCGCCATGGAGAACGTCAACTCAAAGGGCAAGCGAATTCTTGACTATATGGAAACCATTCAGGATAAGGGCGTATTCACTGAGCTAGGCGAAGGCTTTAACCCCAAATGCTTGCTGTACTCCTCCGTGTACGCCACCCACGGCACCATCGACGCCACGGATGCGCTGAAGGTCTCCTGCAACTATTTCTTCTACGAGCTGGGCTACCGGCTCACCTGGCAGATGATGGACGAGACCGCCAAGGGCTTCGGCCTGGGCGAGCCCACCGGCATCGAGCTGACGGAGAAGATCGGCTGGCGCTCCAACCCCACCAGTAAGGCGGCCTCCTACACCGGCCCCGATGCCACCTGGAACGCAGGTGACCGTATTCTGACCGCCATCGGTCAGTCCGAGAACCGTTACTCCCCCCTGCAGCTGTGCGTGTATGCCTGCACCCTGGCAAACCGGGGCACCCGCTACCGCGCCACCTTCCTCAACCGGGTAGCTTCCTCCGACTATCGGACGCTGATCAAGCAGAACGAGCCGGAAGTCGTCAGCAAGATGGACATCTCCTATGACACCTACGAGATGTATATCACCGGCATGCGCAAGGTCATTACCGATATTGGCGGCACTGCAAACAAGTACTTCGGCGGACACGAAGATCCGAAAACCTTCCCCGTGGCAGTCTGCGCAAAGACGGGTACTGCGGAGCACTCCTCCGGCGGCTCTGACCATGGCGCATTCATCTGCTTTGCACCCATGGAGGATCCGGAGGTTGCCGTGGCCATCTATGGTGAGAAGGTCGCTCACGGAAGTTGGTTGGCTCCTGTGGCGCAGGACATTCTGGAGGCCTACTTTGAAATGGAAGCCGCCAGCGACGTGTTCACCTACGAGAACCAGGTCGGCTGACCCCCAATGTGCAGAAAGAGCTGAGCCCCAAAAGGGGTTCAGCTCTTTTCACATATCCAAGAAAGGTTTTCAGAAGGTTGCCACGTCCGGGTCAGCGGCGGGAACATCCTTCACGACCTCGATGGCCGTGAGCACGGGGCCAACGTCCCCCTTGTACAGCGGATGCTTTTCGGCGCTTACCTTCGCCGTCACCTGCACCCAGGCGCGGGAAGCAAGGCTCTTGGAATCGGCATACCGGCAGGGAATGCCGCAGAACTGAATGTCCTCCACGCAGCAGGTCATGACGAACCGGCCGGGGGCAAACATTCCCTCCTTCTGGCGGCGCAGCATGGCCACCTGTGCCTTGAAGCAGACGGTCTTGCCCACATACTTCTCCGGCTCCTCGGTCACATCCCGATACCACAGGGCGTAGTCTTCATCCTTAATCTGAATGACCGGGGCATTGATGTCGAAGGGCAGGGGATCCTGCACGTCGTCAAACTTGGTGGTGCCATCGGTGTAGTCATACAGAATGTCAATCCGCCGGTTGGCTGCCCTTGCCAGCTTGTGCAGGGGCATGGTATCTTCGCCAGGGGTCAGGCGGTTGAACACCACCATCTGTGCCCCCATGAGCTTGTCCATCACCAGGTTGCGCATATTGGAATTATAGGCATTGAAAGTGGTCGCGTCAGCAAACATGACCTCCTGGGCAATCACCCAGTTCTGGGGGAAGCGGTTATACAGGTCTGCCACCAGCTGCATTCCGTTCAGCTCCGCCACCACTCGCTCTGCCCGGTACTTCTTTTCCAGCGCCGCCAGCTGCGCCTCGGTGACAGTCTGCTGGTCCAATGTTTCCAGATACACATTCTTGTGGGGATAGGTGGAGAGGTCGTACTCCTCCTCGCCCTCCTCGAAAATCAGCACCAGGGTGCGCTCTCCGGCATTGAAGCGGGGATCTTCCAGGGTTTCCTGGATGAATTTGGTTTTGCCGGAATCCAGGAAGCCCGTAAAGGCATAAACAGGAATTTGCTCCATGGCTTACACCCCAAACAATTCTGCAATGCCCTTTTCGTCCAGCTTGGAGCCGATGACGCACAGCTTGCCGGTGATGTCGGCGCTGCCGGTGCGGATGCTGGCCTCCTCGGGCACATAGTCAAAGTGAATCCAGCTGCCGTCCTCGGCGGGCAGAATGCCCTTGGCGCGAAGCACCAGGCCGTACTTTTCGGTGTCCAGCCCCTTCAGCGCAGTTTCCACAGCCTCCTTGGTGAACTTCTTGGCGGTTTCTACGCCCCAGGAAGTGAACACCTCGTCGGCATGATGGTGGTGATGATGGTGCTCGTGGTCATGGTCGTGGCAGCACTCGTCATCATGGTCATGGTGGTGCTCATGCTCCTCATGGTCGTGGTCATGGCAACACCCATCGTGATGGTGGTGATGCTCGTGCTCCTCGTCCTCGTCCTCATCGTGGTGATGATGGTGATGCTCGTGCTCCTCCTCCTCATCATCGTGGTGATGGTGGCAGCAGCAGTCGTCATCATCGTCGTCCTCATCCTGAAGGCGCTCCATTTCCATCTTTGCCAGCTCTGCCGCCAGGGATGCCTTGCCCTCCATGGCTTCCACCAGCTGCTCGCCGGTGAGCTGATTCCAGGGCGTTGTGATGATGGTAGCCACCTGGTTGTGCTCCCGCAGCATACTCACGGCGTTGTCCAGCTTGAACTGGGCAATGGAATCGGTGCGGGACAGGATGATGGTGGAGGCGGTTTCAATCTGGTTATTATAGAACTCACCGAAGTTCTTCATATACACCTTGACCTTGCTGGCATCCACCACCGCCACGGTGTAACCCAATGTCACATCGTCGGAGGTGACCTTGTTCACCGCGCCGATGACATCGGACAGCTTGCCCACGCCGGAAGGCTCAATAATAACCCGGTCAGGGGAATACTCGGCAATCACCTTTTTCAGTGCCTTGCCGAAGTCGCCCACCAGGGAGCAGCAAATGCAGCCGGAATTCATCTCGGTGATGTTAATGCCGGCATCCTGGAGGAAACCGCCATCGATGCCAATCTCACCGAACTCATTTTCAATCAGCACCAGCTTCTGGCCCTTGTAGCCCTCGGCAATCATCTTTTTAATCAGCGTGGTCTTGCCAGCGCCCAGGAAACCGGAATAAATATCAACTTTGGTCATAATAATATGCCCCTTTTCAAAATTTTCTCTACCCAATATTATATCACCGTCTGTCAACCCATACAAGAAAATTTCTCCGGGCAAATTTTACCGAACTGTGAATTTTGCGCAGAAAATCAGCCGGTGCATCAAAGCACCGGCTGTACGGAAATCATTGGGGTTTATCTGCCGAAAGCTCCCGCAGGATTTTCCTTTGGATGGGGATGGAAACGATAAAAGTGGCCACGTCCGCGGCGCTCTGGGCGAGCTGAACGCCCAGGAAGCCCATAGCCGCGTTCAGGATCCACACGGCGGGAATGAAGAACAGCCCCTGGCGGGCGGTGGCCATAAAGGTCGCCGGGACGGTTTTGCCCATGGCCTGCTGCATCATATTTCCCATGACCACCCAGCCCTGAAGGAAGAAGGTGATGCATTGGTAGCGCAGAGCAGCCGTGCCGTAGGCAACGACCTGGGGATCATCCCGGAACAGGGCAATGAGCTTTGGCGCAAAGCCATAGCCCAGCGCGGCAATGACCAGGAGCGCCGCAGTAGAGACCTTTACACAGAACCAGAAGCCTTTGCGCACCCGGGAACAGAGCCCCGCGCCGTAGTTGAAGCCGCACACCGGCTGGAAGCCCTGGCCGAAGCCGATCATAGCGGAGGCGCCGAACATGGTGATGCGCTGCACCACACTCATGGCGGCGATGGCCGCATCGCCATAACCCTTTGCGGCAAGATTCAGGCAGATGGTCGCCACCGACGCCAGCCCCTGCCGCCCCAGGGAGGGCAGGCCGCCCTTGACGATCCAGGAGAAGTAGAATCCGGAAAAGCGGAAATTGCGCAGCTTCAGCCGGATATTACCGCCATGGCGAGTGCCTGCCAGCAGCAGGCAGAAGCTGACCAGCTGGCTGAGGATCGTCGCCCAGCCCGCACCGGCAACACCCAGACCAAAGGTAAAGATCAGCAGCGGATCCAGCGCAATATTCAGCAGCGCCCCGGTGACGATGCCTACCATGGCATAGCTGGCGCTGCCCTGGAAGCGAAGCTGGTTATTGAGCACAAAGGAAGCGCACATCCAGGGCGCACCCAGAAGGATCACCTTCAGATATGCGATGGTATAGGGCAAAATGGTCTGAGTAGAGCCCAGGAAAATTGCCAGCGGCTCCAAAAAGATCTGGCCGAGGATGCAGATCAGCAGTCCCGTTGCCAGTGCGGAAACGAAGCCGGTGGCTGCCATCTGGGATGCCGTCTCGTAGCTCTTCTTTCCCAATTCCCTGGAAATATAGTTTCCGCTGCCGTGACCGAAGAAAAAGCCAATGGCCTGGATCACCGCCATGACGGAATACACCACGCCCACGGCGCCGGTGGCTGCATTGTTTTTCAGCATGCCCACAAAATAGGTATCCGCCATGTTGTAAAAAGCCGTTACCAGCATGCTGATGATGCAGGGTGCCGCCAGGCGGCAAATCAGCTTTTCTACAGGCGGGGTAGTCATCTGTATGTATTTCTCTTCCTGTGCGTCCATAATTGCACCTTTCTGTGTAATGATTCTGTAAAAATTCTATAATGAAAGTATACCACCTTTTTCAAACCGATGTCAAGCCGGTGATGGCGCAAAAAGCGGTACATCCAGAAAAGAACGATGGTCTTTTATTTCTTTCGACATATTTCGATTGCAAATCCCCGGCAAATTCACTATGCTTTTTGATGGTGGACAGAACCCCCTGCAATGCGACAGTCTGCCAAAACGCCGCCCCAGCTCTCCCCTGGGACGGCGCTTTTTTGACGGGTTTCTTTCCCTAACTCACGGGGATCAGCAGCATCTGGCCGGGCTTTGGTTCGTCCTGGAGCTTGTTGACGCTGCGGATGGCGGCCACGGTGGAGCCGGTCTTCTTGGCCAGCTCCCACAGCGAGTCGCTCCCCGCCCGGCGCAGCACCAGGGATGGGCGCTGGGGATCGGGTTGGTTATCCTCCCCCAGCTCCAGGGCGGTGACCATGCAGATGCCCTGGCCGCCGGTGGTGGTCAGCTGCAGCGGGAGCTCTGCGCGCAGGGCGGTTTTTCCGTTCGCCATGGTCATCTGCGGCGCAGGCGGCGTGACGGGCACTGCCGTAAGAGAAACGTTATCCGCCGCCTTCCAGGTGAGCTTACCCTCCCAGCGGCTGGACAGGGCACGCAGCGCACCGCTTTCCTCCTGGCACAGCACCTGCACGGTGCCGGGGATCTCCAGGCAGATGCCGCCGTTTTCCCGATACTGTCTGGGAAAATCCGGCAGGAAGCTCACATCATCCGCCTGGGCGCTGTCCATCTGCAGGCTGGTTTCTCCGCTGGCAGTTTCCAGACGCTTTTCCAAAATGGCGGGAGCTTCCAGCACCTGGGTAGAGAGCTTCAGCTCTCTGCCGGGGGCATAGGCGTCCGCCACGGTATCTACCATGGTGATGGCATCCACCAGATATTGGGCGCTGATGCTGCACCGCACCCGCAGTGTGCCGCCGTCCCGCTCCAACTCCAGATTGGTTACCGCACAGGTCACGTCCGTCTGGGCATCGGTGTCGAAGCTGCCGCTCAGCTCCGCAAACTGGGAGAACGGCAGCTGGAAATCCTGCGCAACCACGCGCCCGTCCGCATTTCTGCCCAGCACATGCAAATTTCCATTGCCCCGGAAGGCGATTTTATTGGAAAGCACCTTCTGCTCGGAAATTTCCGGCCGCAGGGTATAATACAGCACCTGCTCCATGGGTTCGCCGGTGCCCAGCTCCTCATCCAACGAGAAGGTCTTCTCCCCTGCCTCCCGAGGCAGACGGATGGGATAGCGGCGGTGCAGCAGCTCTACCGATTCCGGCACATTGACGCTCTCCCACCGCTCCAGCTTGGTGGGTACCCAGCCCTGCGCCAGGATCCCGATGCCCGCCCGGAGCATCAGCTTCCGGGGGGATACCGACCGGGCATCGGCAAAGCGGGTCAGGGCGCTGACCCGGATCGTCCCCTCCGGGGTATCCGGTGGAAGCGTCCAGCGCAGCTGAAAGGGCAGCCAGCCGTCCACAATCCGGCATTCGCTCCCATCCTCCGGGGTATACAGCACCCAGATCAGCATGCCGCCGCTGACTGTCAGGCTGTCTGACCGCCACTCCTTCCCCCGCAGGATCGTCTGCCCCCAGGCGCACAGCACCTTGCCCACGTCCGGCATTCCGTCCGGCAAACGGAGTTCCTGGGTCTGCTCGGAATTCTGTACCTCATTCACTGCCGCCGTCAGGCAGGGAAATTCCGCTTTCTGAAATGCAATTTCCATTTTGGGACACTCCTTCCAGTGTGTTTGGTGAAGCGTATGCGTCCATTTGCAGGAATATTCCGCCTGGAAAGGAGGCGTTTGAAAATTTCGCTTGACAAGCAAGTCTATAAATGGTAGACTTATTTCAAGATCGATCTGCTATAGACAATATCAGGAGGTATTTCACATGGAAAACACGAAATTGGGCACCGTAGAAGCACGGTTTGCGGACATCGTCTGGAACAATGCTCCCCTGGGCTCCGGTGAATTGGTAAAGCTCTGCGCCGCACAGCTGGAGTGGAAAAAATCCACCACCTATACTGTACTGAAAAAGCTATGCGACCGGGGTCTGTTCCAGAACGAGGGCGGCGTTGTCACCGTGCGCATCAGCCGTCAGGAATTCCAGACGCTGCAGAGCCAGCGTTTTGTAGAGGAGGCCTTCGACGGTTCGCTGCCCGCCTTCATTGCCGCCTTTGCTTCCGGGAAGAAAATCTCCCCGCGCGACCTGGCGGACATCCGGAAAATGCTGGATGAATTCGGCAAGGAGGAGTAACTGTGAATGGGCTATTTTATCAGCTTGCCCGGCTGAGTCTCACCGCCGGGTGGATGACACTGCTGCTGCTTGCGCTGCGGCCGCTGCTGAAGAAGCTGCCCCGCAGTTTTTCCTGCCTGCTGTGGGGGCTGGTCGCGGTGCGGCTGATGCTGCCGGTCACCCTGGAAAGCCGGGTGAGCCTGGTGCCAAAGCGGATCGCCGCACCTTCGCAAATGCTGGGCAGCGATCCGCTCCGGGAGCTCTCGGCGGCAAACCTGCCCGCCCCGGCTGCCGACGCCGGGATCCAATGGCAGGCAGTGCTTCCGGTTATCTGGGCAATCGGCATGCTGTGCATGCTGATCTATGCACTTGTCAGCTGCATCCGGCTTGCAAAGCAGGTAAAAATCTCCATGCGCATGGAGGCGGGCGTGTATCTGTGTGACAATATCCGTTCCCCTTTTGTACTGGGTATTGCAAGGCCAAGAATCTATCTGCCATCGGATCTGGATCCGGCAATGACCGGCTCTGTACTGGCTCACGAGCGTGCTCATCTGCGCCGGGGTGACCACCTGTGGAAGCCGCTGGGCTTTCTGCTGCTGAGCATCTATTGGTTTAACCCCGCCTGCTGGCTGGCCTATGTGCTGTTCTGCCGGGATATGGAGCAGGCCTGTGACGAATCAGCGATACGGGAGATGGACAGCAACGAAAAAAAGTGCTACTCCGCCGCGCTGCTGGCGTGCAGCATCAAGCGCAGTGCCATCACTGCCTGTCCGCTCGCTTTCGGCGAAGTGGGAGTGAAGGCGCGGATCCGGGGTGTGCTCCGCTACCGCAAGCCGAAACGCTGGGTCATCCTTACTGCCACGCTGCTGTGCATCACCCTGTCCGTTTGCCTGCTCACCGATCCGGTGAAGGCAGCAAGCCCGGCGGAATCCGCTCCCGATGCTTTGCTGACCCTGGCAGAAGATACGGTGCTCCGCCAGGGGCCTGCAGAGCGCTCCCAGGCTGTCGCCACGCTGGAAGCGGGCACCACGGTTACGGTACTGCGTATCGATGACATTGGAGGCGCCAACTGGATGTGTGCCGCAGACGATTCCGGCAACATGGGCTGGATGAAATATGACAGCGCTGCGGCAGACGCTCCCTTATCGGAAGCCGCCCCAAAAGGCACTCCATATACCCTCCCGCAGGACACGGTCGCCCACAGCGCTCCCACTGAAAGGGCGAAAATCGTCGCTTCGCTTACGGCGGGAACGGATATTCTGATCCAACGTGTGGAGCTGGTCGGCAGCCGCCCATGGGCATGCGTGCAGATCCCCGACAAGGATCTCCCCGCCTGGATAGAATATGATGAAGCTTCCACCAAATAATTCGACCGCAAGGCTGACCGATATTTCAGGCATATAACCGCAGCGCCCCGATGAAGGAGTGGCCTTAAACAGGTTCCCTTCATCGGGGCGCTTTTGAATTAACGGTTACTGCTCCTCAGGCTCTTCGAAGCCGTCGGTGAGGGAGGTAGCGGAGGCTTCGCCCAGCTCCTTGCCCTCCATGAGATTCTTAAACTGCTCGCCGGTGATGGACTCGTTGGCAAGCAGATAATCTGCCAGCTCCTGGAGCTTGCCGCTGTCCTTTTTCAGAATGTCGCGGCACTGGTCATAGGCGCGGTCAATCAGGGTCTTGACCTCCTGGTCGATGGTGCCGGCCACCTGCTCGGAGTAGCTCTTGGTGCTCTGGTAGTCCCGTCCGATGAACACCTCGCCATCGTCCAGATAGCTGACGGTGCCAATCTTCTCGCTCATGCCGTAGCGTGCCACCATGTCCTTTGCCAGCTTGCTGGCGCGCTCGATGTCATTGGAAGCGCCCACGGAAATATCTCCCAGGAACAGCTCCTCGGCGGCTCTGCCGCCCAACAGCGCCACAATCTGCTCGTACATTTCGTTGCGGGTCATGTTGGAGGAATCATCCTTGGGAAGGCTCCAGGTAGCGCCCAGGCTTCTGCCCCGGGGCACAATGGTGATGTGCCGCACCGGGTCATGGGTGGGCAGCCGATACATGGCAACGGCGTGACCGGCCTCGTGAATGGCGGTGGTTTTCAGGTCACGGCGGGATGCCACATGGCTCTTTTTGGCGGGACCTGCCAGAATTTTCATCATGGCCTCGTCCACATCCTCCATGGTAAAAGCAGGGCGGTTGTTCCGGGCGGCCAGGATTGCCGCCTCGTTGAGCAGGTTGCTCAAATCTGCGCCGGTGAATCCGGCGGTGGAGCGGGCAATGGTGTGCAGGTTGACGGATTCATCCATGCGCTTATTCTTGGCGTGAACCTTGAGAATCTCCTCTCTGCCCTTCACATCCGGGCGGTTCACCTGAATCTGCCGGTCAAACCGACCGGGGCGCAGCAGCGCCGGGTCAAGGATGTCCGGGCGGTTGGTGGCTGCCAGCACGATGATGCCCTCGGTGGTGCCGAAGCCGTCCATTTCCACCAGCAGCTGATTCAGGGTCTGCTCCCGCTCGTCGTGACCGCCGCCCATGCCGCTGCCGCGCTTGCGGCCCACCGCATCGATTTCATCAATGAAGATGATGGCAGGTGCCAGTTTCTTGGCCTGCTCAAACAGGTCACGGACACGGCTGGCACCCACGCCCACATACATTTCCACAAAGTCAGAGCCGGAAATGGAGAGGAACTGCACCCCCGCCTCTCCGGCGGTGGCTCTGGCAAGCAGCGTTTTGCCGGTGCCCGGAGGGCCAACCAGCAGCAAGCCATGAGGAATGCGGGCACCCATGGCGGTATACTTGGCAGGGTCCCGGAGGAAGTCAACCACTTCTTCCAGCTCCTGCTTTTCTTCGTCCGCACCGGCCACATCCTCAAATGTGACCTTGCGGTTGTCCGGCACACCCATCACCGTTCTGGCCTTGCCGAACTGCGCCATGGGATTTCCGGCACCGTTCATCCGCCCCATCAGGAATGCCCAGGCGATCAGCAACACGCCCCCCACCACCAGAAGCGGAACGATGAAATCATAGGGGGTATAGCTCTTGTCCGCCACGAAATCATAGGCGGTGAGCACACCGGAATCCATCTGCTCATCGAAAAGGCTCTGCATCTGACTGCGGAAGCCATCCGGGTCAGCCAGACCTGAGGTAATGTTGGTTTTCCCGTTGTAGGGAGTTCGCAGCACCAGGGTAATGGTGTTGCCCTCCACCAGGAACTGGCTCACCTGCTCCTGACGGAAAAGCTCCACCAGGCGGGAATAGGGAATGGTATTGGATTTCTGGCCGAACTGATTGAGTGCCCAGCTGAGCACCAGCACCAGCACCAAAAGGTAAAGGATCGGCATTAAACTCCTGCGTTGGTCTTTCAATCGTGTAACTCCTTATTTTTCGTAAACTTCCGGCTTCAGGACACCCACATAGGGAAGATTGCGGTATAGCTCGTTGTAATCCAATCCATAGCCCACCACAAATTCATTGGGTACGGTGAAGCCCACATAGTCCGGCTTCAGGGTGATGCCGGGCTTGCGGCGCTCCGGCTTATCCAGCAGGGTGCATATCTTCAGCGAAGCGGGCTGCTTCGCCATGAGATGGCGATAGGTAAAATCCAGAGAATTGCCGGTGTCATAGATGTCCTCCAGGATCAGCACGTGGCGATTCTTGAGGTCGACGGTCACATCCCGCTTTACCTCCATCATGCCGGTGGAATTGGTTCCCTGATAGCTGGAGATCCACATAAAATCCATCTGGCAGGGTACCTTGATCTGGCGGATCATATCCGCATAGAATACCACCACGCCCTTGAGAACGCCCACAATGACGGGGGTCTTTCCGGCGTAGTCCTGGGTCAGCTGCTGCCCCAGCTGGGCAATGCGGGTACGCAGCTGCTCTTCGGTAATGAGAATCTTTTGAATATCCTGTTCCATTTCTTTCTATTCCTCCCGGACGTTTGTATCTGAATCAATTTTATCAATAACAAGATAACACGTTGGCGTTTCGCTCAAGCGATCCAGATGGAAGCCAAAGCCCCCTGCCCACACCACGCCGCCGCTGTCGGCCAGCACGGGGATACGGCTGCGGCGTTCGACGCTGATCTTGCGGTCGATCATTCGTTTTTTCAGGCTCTTGGTGCCCCCGCTTAAGCGGAGAGCATCCCCCTCCCGGCGGCTGCGCACAGTCAGGGTGCCCTGGGTTCTTACGCCGGTTCCCCCATTGGGGGTGCGGCTGGCGGACACGCGGATGCCCCACTGGGGGAGCATGTACACACCCGGGACGGAGATCTCCGCCGGGAGTGGCAAGGGCATCGGATCCAGGCGGGCAAGCCGCTCGTAATCCCGGGCAATGACGGCTCCGCCGGGAAAATTCATCCGGGCGGAGGGCTTCTCCGATGCGATCAGCGCGAGCACACCGGAAATGTGCGCCTGCTCTGGCTCCGGGATCCCATTTCGCTTCAAAAAGCGCTCCGCATAGCGGCATTGCAGCGGCAGCGGCAGTGTCCGCAGGCAGCTGACGGGGGGCATTTCCTCCTGCAGGAGGGATTGCAGATACGCTTCGTCCTGCCGCACCCGCTGCGCCATGGCGGAAATTGCCAGCGCCGCGCCGGGATTTTCGGCAGTCAGCAGCGGCATCACCCGGTGGCGGATGCGATTGCGCAGGAAATCATCGCCGGTGTTGGAGCTGTCCTCCCGGTGGGGGAGGTGATATTCCTCCAGAAATTCCTCCACCTCCTGCCGGGTGATGTACAGCATGGGGCGGATGACGCTGCCACTGATGGGGCGGATGCCCCCCAGTCCCTTCAGCCCCGTGCCCCGCAGCAGGTGCATGAGGATGGTTTCGGCATTGTCGTCGGCGGTGTGCGCCGTGGCAATCTTTCCGGGGAGAGTGCGCAGGAAGGCATACCTTGCCTCTCTCGCGGCGGCCTCCAGTCCCTTTTTCCCGGGCTGCACCTGTGCGCCGCCGACTTCCAGTGCGATTCCGTAGCCCGCGCAGAACTCCCGGACGAAGCGCTCGTCGCCGTCCGATTCCTCCCCCCGGAGATGATGGTTGAAATGGGCAGCGGAAAGAGTGATATTCAGTTTTTCCTTCAAAAGGTACAGCCCAAACAGCAGCGCCACGGAATCCGCCCCGCCGGAGACGGCGCAGACAACATGGTCGCCGGGCTGCACCATTGCGCCTTCCGTCAGGGCGGCGCAGAGCTTATTCAGCATGCTTCCACTCCCGGTCGGCAAAAAGCTGGAACTGGGGCATCCACTGGAGCTTCACCGCGCCGGTCTCGCCGTGGCGGTTTTTGGACACGATGCACTCCGCGATCCCCTTGTCCTCGGTATTGGCATTGTAATATTCATCCCGGTACAGGAACATGATCACGTCCGCATCCTGCTCGATGGCGCCGGATTCCCGGAGGTCGGACATGATGGGGCGTTTATCAGTGCGGCTCTCCACCGCACGGGAAAGCTGGCTCAGGCAGATAACCGGAACATTGAGTTCCTTTGCCATGATCTTCAACGCACGGGAAATTTCGCCCACCACGGTGACGCGGTTTTCGCTGTTCCTGCCATAGCCGGAGCCGGTCATCAGCTGAAGATAGTCGATGATCACCAGCCCGAGATTATCCAGGCGGCGGCATTTGGCGTTAATCTCCGCCACGGTGACGGTGGGGTTGTCGTCAATGCGGATGTCTGTCTGGCTCAGGGCGGCAGAGCCCATGCAGAGTTTGCTCCACTCTTCCTCCGAGAGCTTGCCGGTGGCAAGCTTCTGACTGTCCACAAAGGATTGGCTTGCCAGCAGACGCATGGCCAGCTGCTCCCGGGACATTTCCAGGTTGAAAATGGCTACGGTTTTGCCGTACTGCCGCGCCACGCTCATGCCCAGGTTCAGGGAAAAGGCGGATTTACCCATGGCGGGTCGGGCGGCAATCAGGATCAGGTCGGATTTATTCAGGCCGTTGATCTTCGTATCCAGATCCCGCAGCCCTGTGGAAAGGCCGGGGATGGCGGAATCGGACTGGCTCAGCTCGGTCAGGCGGTCAAACACCTTGTGCAGCGTGGTGCCGATGTGCTCCAAGCTGTCGCCGCGCTCGCCCTTGCGCAGGGCATAGATTTTCTTTTCGGCGGACTCCAGAATTTCCTCGGAGGAGCCCACCTGGTCGGACACCATCTCCGAAATATCGGTGGCTGCCTGCCCCAGGCCGCGGAGCATGGCCTTCTCCTGCACAATTTTGGCGTAGCGGCCGACGTTGACGGCGGTGGGTGTGATCTCCATCAGCTGGAGGATATAGTCCCTGGAATTGTCGTGGTAGACGCCCAGCTCCTTCATCTTGTCCAGCACGGTCACCGGGTCGATGGTCTGGGAGAAATTGAACATGGTATAAATGGTCTCAAAAATCTCCCGGTTCTGCTGTAAATAAAAATCCTCCGGCTGAACCGTGCCCACCACGTCGGTGATGCAGCGGCTGTCGATGAGGATGGAACCCAGAACCGCCTGCTCCGCCTCCAGCGAATGGGGCACCTGGCGGGCTGTCAATTCCTCATCCATGTTCTTCTCTCCTTTTTTAACGACGCTACGGGGATGGTACGGATACGTTGGTTCCTGACCCGCCCGGTGACGATACTGCTCAAAAACCGGTTTGCACACGCCATCTGTAGGGGTGTTTCCCGTTCATCGGGCAGTGCGCACCTATCCACTAGCCACTAACTCAGATTTCCTCGATCTTTACCGTCAGGGGCGCGGTGATCTCGTAGCCCAGCTTGCAGGTGACGGTGTAGGTGCCCACGGTCTTGATGGCATCGGCAATGACGATCTTGCGCTTATCCAGGGCAATGCCGCTCTGTGCCTTCAGAGAATCGGCAATTTCCTGGTTGGTGATGGAGCCGAACAGGCGGCCTGCTCCGCCGCCCTTGGCCTTGACCACCACGGTCAGCCCCCGCAGGGTCTTGGAAATTTCCATGGCCTCGGCCTTTTCCCGGGCGATGCGCTCCTGGGTGGCCTTGTCATTCATCTTCATGGTATTGACGGCGTCGGGAGTCGCCTCGATGGCGATCTTCCGGGGCAGCATATAATTGCGGGCGTAGCCGTCGGAAACCTCGAGCATCTGCCCCTTCTTGCCCTTGCCCTTTACGTCCTGAAGCAAAATCACTTTCATATTCTGTTTCTCCTTATCCTTCGTAAAATTTATCGATCGCTTCCACCAGGCGCTCCAGCGCCTGCTTGACCTCGGTATCCTTCAGCTGCGCTCCGGCCACCATGGCGTTGCCGCCGCCGCCCAGCGCCTCCAGGATCACCTGCACGTTTACCTTGCCGATGCTGCGGGCGGAAATGATGGTCTGCCCGCCCTCTGGGAAGAGGACGAACGAGGCGGTGATGCCCGCGATATTCAGCATATCATCCGCCGCCTGGGCAGCGAGAATGCGGTTGGCCTCATAATTCAGCGCGGCAATGGCCAGCTCATCCCGGTACAGCCGGGCGGATTTGACGATCTGGTACTTTGCCACGGTATCCTGGAAGTCGTTCTGCATCAGCAGCTTCACTTCCGTGGTGTCCGCGCCCATTCTGCGCAGAGCGGCGGCGGCCTCGAAGGTGCGCTCGCCGGTGCGAACATTGAAGAACTTGGTATCCATGCAGATGCCTGCCAGCAGCGCCTTGGCCTCGATGGGCAGCACATCGCTGCTCTCTGCGCCGTAGGTGATCAGCTCCGTCACCAGCTCGGAGGCGGAGGAGGCATAGGTCTCATGCAGGTTTACCACCACGGGGCTGATATAATCCGCCGCGCGGCGGTGATGATCCACCACGCATACCTTGGGGATGGCCTCCAGCAGGGGCTTCCACTCCACCTGGTCAGGTCGGTTGGTATCCACCACCACCAGGATGCTGCCGTTGTCGCAGGCCACCATGGCCTCCTGGCCGGAGAGGAACACGCCGTCGTACTCCGGCACCTGCTCCACCTCGGCGATCAGCTTGCCCACGGAATTCTTTTCCAGATCGATCACGATGTTTGCCTGCTTGCCCTTTTTGCGGCACAGGCAGCAGATGCCCATGGCTGCACCCAGGCTGTCCAGGTCGGCATTGCTGTGCCCCATGACGAACACCCGGCTGCTCTGGCCGAACAGCTCCATCAGGGAATTGGCGGTGACCCGGGAGCGAACCTTGCTGGTATACTCCGCCTCGATGCTGCGGCCGCCGAAGAAGGTGAAATTCATCCGGTCTTTGATGACCGCCTGGTCGCCGCCCCGGCTGAGCGCCATCTCAATGCCCAGAGCTGCGAAGTTGTAGCTTTCCTCAAAGCTGCTGCCGTCCACACCCAGGCCGATGGAGGCCGATGCCGCCAGACCGGAGGGACTGGCGATGCTGTGTATTTCGTGCAGGAGGGAGAATTTATGGTTGACCGCATCCTCCAGATCCCGCTTTTCAAACACAAACAGGAAGCGGTTCTTTTCCAGCCGCCGCAGGAGCCCGTGATACGGCTCCGTCCAGTTGGCAATGACCTCGTTGAGCTTGGCATTCAGAGTGGAGATCGCACCCTCAGTCAGATTCTTGGTCAACTCCTCGTAGTTATCCACCATGATGATGGAAACCACCGGACGGGAGCGAATGTATTCGTCACGCACCTGGTAGAGCTCGGTCAGATCATTCAGGTAGATCACGCCCACCAGGGCGGGACCTGCCTTCTCCTTCACCGCCGTGCCGAACAGGCGGTAGCGGCGGCCGGACAGCTCCAGCTCCTTGGGGCACTCGGTCTTTCCGGCGACCAGCCAGTCCACGCCCACACCGGGGAGCACATCCTCCAGCTGATGATTGACAGAGGTGAGGGTCAGGCCGGTGAGCTCCGTGAATTTGGCATTGCACCAGACCACATTTTCGTCCCCCAGCTGCACCAGCACTGCGGGGAAGGGGCTTGCGCCCTGGCCGGTGCTCTCCAGCGTATCGGAGGCACGCTGCAAATACTGCCGGATACGGCGGTTGCTGGCACGCTGGTGACTCAGGTGCACCAAAAAAGCCGCCCCGGTGGCGACCAGCTCCGCCCCCGCCAGCAGGTACTGCTTTACCATCAGCGAGCCGATTGCAAACGCCACCATCAGCACATAATAAATGGCTCTGGACGGCCGAAACAGCCGCATCAGCTTTTTGTCCACACGCAGTGCCTCCTTACAGATAGTCCAGTTTATTATAGCAAATCAAGCGTCAGCATTCAAGTATAATTCCAATATTATTGCCAAGGCATGGAAAAAACATGCCTTGAAAAAGAGCACCCCCAGCCGATGTGAACTGCACCCCATTTGTTAGACAAGTATGATATAATACTTGTACTAAGAAATGGGGTGCAGTTCAGATGCACGGCGGGGGCACCCTTAAAACAAACTGATCTGACTGGTATCCGGCAAGCTGCCGAAGGCACCGGCGTCCTTAAGCATCTGGATGTGGGTCTTGGAAACCTTGGGGCATGCCAGGGCGACCTCTTCGATGGAGATAAAGCTCTTTCCCTCCCTGCCGTTCATCAGATCCCAGGCGGCGTTTTCGCCGAGACCCGAAATGGAGACGAAGGGGGGCAGGAGCTTGCCGTCCTGGATCAGGAATTTCGTGGCGTGGCTTTTGTAAATGTCGATGGGCAGGAACTCAAAGCCCCGGAGATAATATTCATACACGACCTCCATGGTGGTAAGCAGATCTTCGTCCTTATCGGTGGAATTCTCGTTGTTCTCGATTGCCTCCATGTTCGCCATGATCGCCTCCTTGCCGTGGGTCATGAGCACCGCGTCAAAGCCGCCCTTCTGACTGCGGCGGTAGAAATAGGCCGCGTAGAACGCCAGGGGGTGATACACCTTGAACCAGGCAATGCGGAACGCCATCATAACATAGGCCACGGCGTGCGCCTTGGGGAAGAGATATTTGATCTTCTTGCAGGAGCCGATGTACCAGTCCGGCACACCGGCATCGATCATTTCCTGCTCCGCGCCCTCGGGCAGTCCCCTGCCCTTTCGCACTGCCTCCATGATCTTGAAGGAGCGTTTCTCCGGCATGCCGCAGGAGATCAGGTACAGCATAATGTCATCGCGGCACCCGATGGCCTGGTCGACCGTTGCGGTTTTAGAGGTGATCAAATCTTTCGCGTTGCCCAGCCACACGTCCGTGCCGTGGGAGAAGCCGGAAAGCCGCAGCAGGGTATCGAACCGGGTGGGCATGGTATCCAGCAGCATTCCACGGGTAAACTTGGTGTTGAACTCCGGAATGGCAACAGCGCCGGTGGGGCCGAGAATCTTGTCGTTCTCATAGCCCAGCTCCTTGGAGGAGGTGAAGATGGACATGGTGCGCTTGTCGTCCAGGGGAATGGTCTTCGCGTCCACGCCGGTCATGTCCTCCATCATGCGGATCATGGTGGGGTCATCGTGACCCAGCATGTCCAGCTTCAGGAGGTTCTCTTCCATGGAGTGGTATTCAAAGTGGGTGGTAATCTGGTCGGCGTTGGGGTCGTCCGCCGGGTGCTGCACCGGGCAGAAATCCCATATTTCATTTTCCTGGGGGATAACCACCAGGCCGCCGGGGTGCTGGCCGGTGGTGCGGCGCACGCCCACGCATCCGGCAGCCAGCCGTGCTTCCTCCGCCCGGTTGGCGGTCTTGCCCCGCTCGGACAGGTACTTTTTCACATAGCCAAAGGCAGTCTTTTCCGCCACGGTGCCGATGGTTCCCGCCCGGAACACATGGGATTTCCCAAACATTTCGATACAGTAGGCGTGGGCCTTTGCCTGGTATTCACCGGAGAAGTTCAGGTCAATATCCGGCACCTTGTCGCCGCCGAAGCCCAGGAAGGTCTCAAACGGGATATTAAAGCCGTCCTTTTCAAATTTCGTTCCGCACTTGGGGCAGACTGCATCCGGCAAATCCGCGCCGCAGCCATAGCCCTTGGGCACATCGAAGGTAGCAAATTTACATTCCGGATTGGGGCAGCGGTAGTGGGGCGGGAAGGAATTAACCTCCGTGATGCCGGACATATAGGCCACAATGGAGGAGCCGACGGAGCCACGGGAGCCGACCAGATAGCCATGCTCCAGGCTGTTCTGCACCAGCTTCTGGGCGGACATGTAGATCACGTCATAGTGGCAGTTGATGATGTCGTGCAGCTCCGTCTCCACGCGGCGGGTCATCAGCTCCGGGGGATTGTCGCCATAGAGCCTTCTGAATTTGCCGTAGACCAGGCGCTTTAAGTCCTCCACGGAGTTTTCAATCTTGGGGGCAAACAGGTTGTGGGGCACGGGGCGCAGGCTTTCGCACATGTCGGCAATGAGGTTGGGGTTGGTGACCACTACCTCATAGGCTTTCTCCTTGCCCAGGTAGCTGAATTCCTCCAGCATTTCATCGGTGGTGCGGAAATACAGGGGATTGGGCTTGTCCGCATCCTCAAAGCCCTTGGTAGCAAGGAGGATATGGCGGAAGGTCTCGTCCTCCGGGTTCAGGAAGTGCACGTCGCCGGTGGCAACCACCGGCTTGCCCAGCTCCTGCCCCAGGCGCACCACGGTGCGGTTGAAGTTGCGCAAATCCTCCATATCCTTGGCAATGCCCTTGTCCAGCATAAAGCGGTTGTTGGCCAGGGGCTGAATTTCCAGATAGTCATAGAAGGAGGCGATGCGCCTCAGTTCATCTTCGCTCTTGCCGTCGATGATGGCCTGGAAGAGCTCACCCGCCTCACAGGCGGAGCCGATGATCAGCCCCTCCCGCATTTCCAGGATGGAGGATTTGGGCATCCGGGGCACGCGCTTGAAATACTTCAGGTTGGAATCCGAAATCAGATGATAGAGATTCCGCAGTCCCACCTGGTTCTTGGCAAAGATGATGATGTGCCGGGCATGCCGGTCGGTGACCCGCCCCTTGGAGCGCAGGGAGATCATGGCAGGGTTTACAGCCTGGAGGGTATGAATATCCAGTTCCTCCTCCATCTTGGTCATGAGCCTGTCCATGATCAGGCCGCAGGTCATGGCGTCGTCCCCGGCACGGTGGTGATTGAAGTCCGGCAGGCTCAGGGCATTGGACACAATGTCCAGCTTGAATTTGCTCAGCTGGGGCAGCATGTTCTGGGAGAGGATCAGGGTATCCACCGCCGTATAAGTGTACGGATAGCCCAGGCGCTCGCAGGCGTTGCGGATGAAGCCTGTGTCGAAATCCGAATTGTGGGCGACCAGCACCCGGCCGCCGATGAAATCCAGGAATTTGGGCAGCACCTCCCCCAGCTTGGGGGCGCCCACCAGCATATCCGGGGTGATGCCGGTCAGCTCGATGATCTTGGGGCTGAGGGGCATTTCCGGGTCTACAAAGGTCTGGAAGCGATCTATTTCCTCGCCGCGCCGGAGAAGCACCGCGCCGATTTCAATAATATGGTCGTTGCGGGAGCTCAGGCCGGTGGTTTCCAGGTCGAAGGCGACGTACTCATCGTCAAAGGACATTTCCTGCGTGCCGTGCACCACGATGCGGTCGTCCACATCGTTGACGTAATAGCCCTCGCAGCCATAGAGGATCTTGATGTTCTCGTCCGTGCCCGCCACCTTGGCCTTGGAGGCGGCCTTCATGGCATCGGGGAAGGACTGGGCAACGCCATGGTCGGTGATGGCGATGGCCTTATGCCCCCAGGCCGCGGCGGTCTTGACGGCGGCGGCGGTATCGGTGAGGGCGTCCATATTGCTCATGGTGGTGTGCAGGTGCAGCTCCACCCGCTTGCCCTCGGTGGCAAGATCCTTCCGCTTGGGCAGGCTGCCGGGCATGATGGCATAGGGCTTGAGCACCATGTCATTTTCAAACCGGTCTTCGATCAGCTTGCCCTGCACCCGCAGGACAGAGCCGACCTGCACATTCTCGATGATGGGCTTTGCCTCCTTGGCCTCCAAAAAACGGCTGACCCGGATGGAATTGGTATTGTCCGTCATGTCGAATTTCACGACGTAGGCATTGCGCTTGGTCAGCTCCTTGTGGTCGACGGCAAAGACCTTGCCCTCGAGAATGATGGTGCCCATATCCATGGACATATCCTTCATGGCGACAACGCTGCCCCGGAATGGCTTGCCATAGAAGGTGGGGCTCTCCTGGGTCTCCTGCCGGGGCGCGGCAGCCTGCTGCCTGGCCTGGACGGTGGGATAGCGGTCGATCTCCTCCTGGCGCATGGTATCCATGGCGTCAAAGAGCGCCTTACCCTCCAGCGCAGCTCCCGCCTCCACGGCAATTGTCACCGGGGCGGCGAAGCGCTTCCGCAGTTCCTGCTGCACCTGGGGAACAAGCTCCTCAATGGCTGCCTTGCCGTTGGCGCGCAGAGCGACGGTGAGCTTCTCCCCTTCCCAGCTCCATTTTGCCCCGGCGAGAGAGCCGCGGGTCATGGAGTTGCGACTGACGAAGAGCATCATCAGCTCCTCCGGCTCGATTTTCTGAAGCTCGGTCTCCGGGTGGGTCAGGGAAATATTCAGTCTGGCAAGGCCATACAATGCGGCAACCTCCCGCTCCATCGCTTCCACGATCCGCCGGGGAACATAGCACTCACTGTGCGCCACCACGTGGACGCTGCGGCTCTCCGCATGAATATCGGCAGCCACAATGGCCGCCTGGGAAAGAGCTTCCTCGATCTCCGCAGGCGGCACATAGTCCGAAAACATATTCAGTAAATAAACTGTTTCTTTCATCTTTTTTTAATGACTCACGAAGTATGTACGGATACGGCAGTGCCCTGACCCACCCGGTGACGGTACTACTCAAAAACCGTGGCCGTAAAGGGACGCTCTCTAGGGGCGGCTGGTAGCCGTCCCTACCGCCAAAGGTTTACATTCTCTCGATTCGTTCCAGCAGAGCGGGCAGGAGTTCGTCATAGGGGCGCTTGTCTACCTGCTGTCCCTTTTCAAAAATCGTGCCCCAGCCGTCGCCTCCGGCGATGCCGATGTCGGCTTCCCGCGCTTCGCCGGGGCCGTTGACGATACAGCCCATGACCGCCACGGTGATGGGCTTCTTGCAGTCCTTCAGGGCTGCATCCACCTGGTTCACCAGGCCAATGAGGTCAATGCGGGTTCTGCCGCAGGTGGGGCAGGAGATAATATCCACGCCCTCTTTGCGCAGTCCGGCCGCCTTAAGGATGTCCTTGGCGGCGTACACTTCCTCCACCGGGTCGTCCGTCAGGCTGACGCGGATGGTGTCGCCGATGCCGTCCAGCAGCAGGGCACCGATGCCCATGGCGGACTTGATAAGGCCCTGGCGCACAGGGCCGGTTTCGGTGACGCCGATGTGCAGAGGGTAGTCGCATTTGCTGCGGAACAGCCGAGCCGCCGCCACCATCACAGGCACATGGGAGGACTTCATGGACACGCAGGTGTCATAAAAGCCCTGCTTTTCCAGCAGCTCCAAGTGCTGAAAGGCGCTCTCCACCAAGGCTTCCGGGGTGGGATGGCCATACTTTTCCAGCAGGGTCTTATCCAGGCTGCCACCGTTGACACCGATGCGGATGGGGATATGCTTGTCCTTGCACACATCAACCACGGCCTTCACCCGGTCTTCCCCGCCGATGTTGCCGGGGTTGATGCGGATTTTGCTGGCACCGCCCTCCGCCGCCAGGATGGCAAGCTGATAGTCAAAATGGATGTCCGCCACCAGGGGCAGGGGGCTCTCCTTGCAGATTTCCGCAAAGCCCCTTGCCGCCTCCCGGTTGGGCACGGCCAGCCGGGCAATCTGGCATCCGGCGGAAGCCAGCTGCTTGATTTGGGTCAGGCAGCCCTCCACATCCGTGGTCTTGGTATTGAGCATGGACTGGATCACCACCGGGGCACCGCCGCCGATGGGGACGCCGCCCACCACGATCTGTCTGGTCATTTCTCTTACCCCTTAAAAATCTGGATCACATCTTTGAACATGATGATGCCCAGCAGTGCAAACAGTACCAGCGTACCGGCGCTCTGGATATAGCCCTCGTACTTGGGATTGACCTTTTTCCGGGTGATTCCCTCCACCAGTGCGGTCAGCAGGACGCCCACCGCCCGTGCGCCGTCCAGGCCGGGAATGGGCAGCAGGTTCATCACGCCCAGGTTCACGGTAATCAGGCCGCCGAAGGAGAGCATATTCAGCAGCGCATAGTACAGGCTGCCGGAGCGGTTGGCCGTATCGCTCATCATGTGCACAATGCCCACGGGACCGCTGAGATCCTTCACGCTGGCCTTGCCGTTAAAGAGCATCTGCAGGCTGATGCCCACCATCTGGACATTGGAAAGGCAGGCATTCCAGGACTGCTTTACCAGCGTACTAAAGCTGCGCTCCACATTCCCGAAATTAAAACCATAGCGCAGGGTGGTAGTGCCGTCCTCGTTGGGATATTCCTGCATCTTCATGGCAAAATTCTTAAGTTCAACCTTTTTCCCGTCCCGCAGAACCACCAGATCATGGCGGTTTTCAGGATTTTTCACCTCATCGGACTGGGCGGTGAGCACCAGGGAAAAATCTCTGTACGTATAAATCCGTCTGCCGTCCACCTTGAGGATCCGGTCGCCCACCATCAGCCCGGGCTGCTCCTCCGTAGCTGCCAGGGCACAGCTCGGCTCCATGGCGGCGATCACCGGCACGTTATAGCGCTGCTGAGGCGCAAAGAAGATGGCAAAAAGCACCAGCCCTGCCAGCAGGTTCATCATGGGACCTGCCACCAGGATGATGACCCGCTTCCACCAGGCGGCGGCGCAGAAGGAGCGGGGATTTTCTGTGCTGTCGCCGTTCTCGCCCTCCATCTCACAGTAGCCGCCGAAGGGGATCAGGCGGATGGCGTACAGCGTCTCGCCCTTTTTCTTCTTCCACAGGGCGGGTCCCATGAACATGGAAAATTCGTTTACCTGCACGCCAAAGCTCTTGGCGGCGGTAAAATGCCCCAGCTCATGGATGAAAATGAGCAGACTGAAAAGGATAATTCCGAAAATGATACTGAATGCTGTCATAATTGAAGCCTCGCTTAGAACTGATTTTGCCGCACCGCCAGCCGCGCCAGCCGGTCGGCCTCCAGGATCTCCTCCAAAGTGGGATCCTGGATGAAGGGAACCTGCTCCACCGCCCGAGCAACCAGCCGGTAGATGTCATAAAATCCGATTTTGTCCGCCAGGAACAGGGCTACCGCCTCTTCGTTGGCGCCGTTCATGGCCGGGCATGCCGTGCCGCCGCGCCGGGCGCATTCCCGCGCCAGCGCCAGGCAGGGGAATTTTTCGTAATCCGGCGGGCAGAAGGTCAGCGGCGGGCATTTGGTCAGATCCAGGTGCTCCACCGGGCTTTCCGTCCGCTGGGGATAGGTCAGCGCCAGCTGGATGGGCAGGCGCATATCCGGCGTGCCCAGCTGCGCCATCACCGCGCCGTCGGTGAATTCCACCAGGCTGTGGACGATGCTCTGCCGGTGGATCAGCACCTCTACCTGCTCCAACGGCACCCGGTAAAGGCGCATGGCCTCGATGACCTCCAGCCCCTTATTCATCAGGGTGGCGCAGTCCACCGTGATCTTCGGACCCATTTTCCAGTTGGGATGCTTCAGGGCATCCGCCTTGGTCACATGCCGCAGCTGCCCGGCATCCATGCCGAAGAAGGGGCCGCCGGAGCAGGTGAGCAGGATCCTGCGCATCTCTTTCCTGTCGCCGCAGCCCATGAGGCACTGGAAAATGGCGGAATGCTCGGAGTCCACCGGGACGATCTGCGCCCCGTATTTTTCCGCCTCGGCCATCACCAGCTCTCCGGCACACACCAGAGTCTCTTTGTTGGCAAGGCCGATCCTCTTCTTTTCACGGATGGCCGCCAGCGTGGGCTTCAGGCCGACCATGCCCACCACGGCGGTAATGACGCAGTCCGCCTCCGGCATTGTAGCCGCCTGTATTAACCCATTTTCGCCCCAGGCAATGGCCAGCTCCATGTCCTGCAGCTCCGCCTTCAGCGCTTCCGCCGCCTCCTGCGTGGCCATCACAGCCAGCCGGGGACGGAACCGGCGGCACTGCTCCGCCATCTTCCGGACGCTGGTTCCTGCTGCCAGCGCCGCCACCCGGATGCCCTCCAGGCGGCTGATCACATCCAGGCTCTGGCGGCCGATGGAGCCGGTGGAGCCGAGGATACTGACGCATTTGACCATATCAGTTCACCACCGGCATCAGCAGGATCATGGCCTCCACAAAGGGGGCGACGGTCACCATGGAATCGAAGCGGTCATAAAAGCCGCCGTGGCCGGGGATCATGGTGCCGAAATCCTTGATACCGGACATCCGCTTGAACACGGAGAAGCACAGGTCGCCGAACACGCCCACGGCGCTGCCAAGCAGACCGTACAGCAGCGCCGCACCGTAGTTCACCTGGAAGCGGCACGCCAGCTGCATAATGAGCCCATAAATTAGCATACCCACCACGGAGCTGAGCAAACCGCCCACGACGCCCTCCACAGTCTTATTGGGGCTGACCACGGGCGCAAGCTTGTGCTTGCCGAACATGCTCCCGGCAAAATACGCCCCCGCATCGGACAGAAACGCCACCACAAAGGGAATGGGGATCAGATAGCGCCCGGTGGAGGAAATGCTCAATATCCGAATGAGGGACGACAGCAGGTACGGCACCACCGCACCGGCGAAGAAGCAGTCCATCACCATCTCCAGGCTGATCTTCACATGGTTTGCCATCAGCTCGGAGAACAGCAGGATCCAGAACACCAGCAGCCCCAGCAGGGCAATGCTGCGCTCGGAGCCATAGTTGCTCCACAGGGAGATCGCCAGCGCCATCAGCGCGGAATACAGCACCATGCGGGGGTGGCGCACCAGGCCCGTGACGTACAGCAGCTCGTACGCGCCCACCGCCATCAAAAGCCCCCACACAATGGCGGCCACGATCTTCGGTGCGACCAGCACCACCAGCACCAGCACCGGAATGAGCACGGCGGCGGCGATAATTCTTTTTTTCATATTATGTTCCTCCAAAACGGCGGCTGCGCCGATGATATTCCTCAATCGCCCGGTCAAGATGCTCCGGCATGAAGTCCGGCCAGAGCACATCCATGAACACATACTCCGAATAGGCGGACTGCCACAGCAGGAAATTGCTGGTGCGTTCCTCGCCGGAGGGACGGATGATGAGCTCCGGGTCGGGCACTCCGGCGGAATAGAGATAGCCGGAGAAGACCTCCTCGGTCAGCGCGTCCGCACTGACCCTGCCCGCCGCCACATCTGCGGCAAATGCCTTGGCCGCGTGGATGATCTCGTCGCGGCCGCCGTAGTTCAGGCAGAAATTCACCTGCACGTCGTAGTCTGCCGAGCGCGTCTCGGCGTTGCGGCACAGCTTCTGCAGTTCCGGGCTGAGCCGGGACAGGTCGCCGAAGAATTTGAAGCGGACACGGTTCTTTTCCATATCCGCCAGCGCTTCCTCCAGGTAGCGCCGCAGCAGGCGCATGATGCCGGAAACCTCGTCGGCAGAGCGCTTCCAGTTTTCGGTGGAAAAGGCGTAAACCGTCAGGTATTCCACGCCCAGGGTGCGGCAGTAGTTTGCAATGCGGCGGAATGCCTCCGCCCCGGCGGCATGCCCTGCGGTGCGGGGCAGCCCCCGCTTTTTCGCCCAGCGCCCGTTGCCGTCCATGATGATGGCAATATGCTGCGGCGGCGCGGGTCTGGTAATCTCCTGTGTATCATTCAGTGCCAATGGGTGCACCTCTTTCTGATTATCTGTTCTTTACATCACATATGGAAAGCTGAAAAGAGGCAGCCTCATGGGCTTCCTCTTTTCAGCCTTTCATCCCCCGGCATTGCTGCCGGGGGTGAAAAACAGGGGGTCAGATTGCCATCAGTTCCTTTTCCTTGGCGGCAAGGGCGGCATCCACATTCTTGATATACTTATCCAGCAGATCCTGCAAGTCCTTTTCGGCCTTCTTCTGGTCGTCCTCGGTGATCTCGCTGTTCTTCTTCAGCTTCTTTACATAGTCCATGCCGTCCCGGCGGATGTTGCGCAGGGCGACCTTGGCATCCTCGGCGTATTTCTTGACCTGCTTGGTCAGATCCTTACGGCGCTCCTCGGTCAGCTGGGGGAAGGTCAGGCGGATCACCCGGCCGTCGTTCTGGGGATTGATGCCCAGGTCGGAAACCTGGATGGCTTTCTGGATGTCTTTCAGCAGCTTGCTGTCCCAGGGGGAGATCACCAGGGTACGGGCATCGGGAGAAGAAATGGTTGCCACGCCGTTGAGCGGGGTCTCACTTCCATAATACTCCACCGTAATGCGGTCGAGAACCTGGGGGTTGGCACGTCCGGCGCGGACGGCGCCGAAGTCGTCGCCCAGGTGCTCCAGGGTTTTTTCCATTCTTCTGGAATACTCTTTGAAATCAACGCTCATTTGTTAATCCTCCTTGACGATCGTTCCGATTTTTTCTCCGCATACCACGCGGAGGATGTTTTGGGGGTCTTTCAGGGCAAAGCATACCAGGGTCATATGGTTATCCATCGCCAGGGTCATGGCGGTGGTATCCGTCGCCTGCAGGTGGCGCGCCAGCACCTCGTCGTAGGTGAGGGTATCGAACTTGACGGCGTTGGGATCCTTGTTGGGATCGGCGGAATAGATGCCGTCCACATTCTTTGCCATCAGGATGGCGTCCGCCTCGATCTCCACGCCCCGCAGCACCGCGCCGGTATCGGTGGAGAAATAGGGATTGCCGGTGCCGCCTGCAAAGATGACCACCTTGCCCTCATTCAGGTAACGGTCAGCGGTGTCCCGGGTGAAGTATTCGGCGAATTTGTTCATCTCCACGGCGGTCAGCACCCGGGCATCCACCCCGTGCTTTTCCAGCGCATCCGCCATGGCGATGGAATTCATCACGGTCGCCAGCATACCCATGGCGTCGCCGTGGGAACGCTGCATCTTATCCGCTCCGTCCTTCACGCCGCGCCAGAAATTGCCGCCGCCGATGACGAGGCCGATCTGTACGCCCAGACTGCGGCACTGCCGGATCACCTCGCACACGGAATTGATGACGGCAAAGTCCAGCCCCCGGTGGGCGTCCCCTGCCAGCGCCTCGCCGCTTACCTTCAGCAAAATGCGCTTATATTTGACTTCTGCCAAGCTTTCTCACTCCTTTGTTCCAGCTGTCTGCCTCTGTGCAGACTGCATCGACTGTATTTTAGCATATAACCTACAATTGAGCAAGTAAAATATTCGTGTACATTTCCCCGGCTTTTCATTTCCGCGCCCGAATAAAACTGTTGCAAACAGGCAGGAAATGGGGTATAATGCGTCATTATACATTTTGAAACCATTCCAGCAGAAGAGAGGATGTTTTTATATGGCTGAAATCACCGAAAGCAAAAACTTCATCCACGCCTTTATCGAAGAAGACATCGCCGAGGGCGGCCAGTTTGCCGGGAAGACCGTTCACACCCGTTTTCCGCCGGAGCCCAATGGCTATCTGCACATCGGTCACTGCAAGGCGCTGATCATTGACTTCGGCACTGCCGAGAAGTTCGGCGGTCTGTGCAACCTGCGCATGGACGACACCAACCCCACCAAGGAGGACGTGGAGTACGTCCAGGCCATCCAGGACGACATTCACTGGCTGGGCTTCGACTGGGGCGACCGGTTCTTCTTTGGCTCCGACTATTTTGAAAAGGACTACGAATACGCCGTTGAGCTGATTAAAAAGGGGCTTGCCTATGTTTGCGAGCTGACCCCCGAGCAGTTCAAGGAATACCGGGGCGACCTGACCACCCCCGCCGTCTCCCCCTATCGGGACCGTCCCATTGAGGAGAGCCTGGATCTGTTTGCCCGGATGCGTGCCGGTGAATTTGAAGACAACAGATACACCCTGCGTGCCAAGATTGACCTGGCTTCCGGCAACTTCAATATGCGTGACCCGGTCATCTACCGCATTCGCCATATGCACCATCACCGTCAGGGCGACAAGTGGTGCATCTACCCCATGTACGACTTTGCCCACCCCATTCAGGACGCATTGGAGGGAATCACCCACTCCCTGTGCTCCCTGGAATTTGAAAACCACCGTCCCCTGTACAACTGGGTGGTGGAGCATGTGTCCGTGCCCAACCATCCCCGCCAGATTGAGTTTGCCCGGCTGGGCATCGACCACACCGTGCTTTCTAAGCGCAAGCTCCGCGCCTTGATTGAGGGCGGCTATGTATCCGGCTGGGATGACCCCCGGATGCCTACCCTGTGCGGTCTGCGCCGCCGGGGCTACACCCCCGCCTCCATCCGCAATTTCTGCGAGAGCGTGGGCGTTGCCAAGTCTCCCAACACCATTGAATATGCCTTCCTGGAATCCTGCCTGCGGAAAGACCTGGATGCCACCGCACAGCGGGTTATGGCAGTCCTGAAGCCGGTGAAGCTGACCATCACCAACTATCCCGAAGGCCAGAGCGAGACTTTTGAGATTGAAAACAATCCCAATAACCCCGCCGACGGCAAGCGCACCATCACCTTCTCCCGTGACCTGTGGATTGAGGCCGACGACTTTATGGCGCAGCCCATCCCCAAGTACAAGCGCCTGTATCCCGACGGACCCGAGTGCCGCCTGAAGGGTGCCTATGTCATCCAGTGTACCGGCTGCGTCACCGACGAAAACGGCAACGTGACCGAGGTGCTGGCAACCTATGACCCCGAGAGCAAGGGCGGCGACCCCGCCGACGGGCGCAAGATTAAGGGTGCCACCATTCACTGGGTGGATGCCAACAACTGCCACGATGCCGAGGTGCGGCAGTACAGCAATCTCTTTAACGACCCCGACCCCGATGCCGCCGGCAAGGACTTTATTGCCTGCCTGAATCCCGATTCCCTGGAAGTGCTCACCGGCTGCAAGGTGGAAGCTTCCCTGGGTGACGCCAAGGCGCCCACCTCCTATCAGTTCATGCGTCTGGGCTATTTCTGCCCCGACAACCGTGACTGCACCCCTGAGCATCTGGTGTTCAACCGCTCCGTCAGCCTGAAGGATAGCTTCAAGCCCGGAAAATAATCGATACGCCTTCTGACGCCCCACGGCAACACGCCGCGGGGCGTCAATTTTCGCTCCCCCTCGGCTTCCCCCGGGGGGAAGCTGTCGAGCGAAGCGAGACTGATGAGGGGCGGCGACAGGTAAAATGCGGAATGCACTTCGTTGAATGGCATGTGCCGCCGGCTTGTTTGTAGGGGACGATGCCCACATCGTCCCGCGCCGGGACGGATTATTTCCATGCCCGGTTGAATGGGGAAATGTTATTTATGATCCCGTCCACCCGTCCCATTCAACGCGCCGCGGAAGTTCCGTAAGATTGCGGGACGATGTGGGCATCGTCCCCTACATTTTCGTCGAACTGCGTGCCATTCAACGTACCTTCCGCTAAATTTGGGG
>CAKTJC010000015.1 GCA_934567355.1 uncultured Oscillospiraceae bacterium | reverse complement strand
CCGGTGAGCAGCTGAACGTCATTCTGGGCACCGAGCCTCTGGAAGGCGAGGGTGCTGACCTGGTGAAGCTGAACGTGATGAAGCTGCTGAACGAGAAGTACGGCATTGTGGAAGACGACTTCCGCAGCGCCGAGCTGACCATTGTGCCCGCCGGCAAGAGCCGTGAGGTTGGCCTGGATCGCAGCCTGCTGGCAGCCTACGGTCACGACGACCGGGTGTGTGCCTATGCAGAGCTGGAGCCCATCTTCAACATGGACACCGTCCCCACCCACACCGCCGTCTGCATTCTGGCAGACAAGGAGGAGATTGGCTCCGTGGGCATCAGCGGTATGCAGAGCCATGCCTTTGAATACTTCATGGAGATCCTGTGCGACGGCCAGGGCGTAAAGCTGAACCACTGCTTCGCAAATTCCTTCTGCCTGTCCGCCGACGTTTCCAACGCCTATGACCCCAACTTCCCCGAGACCTGCGACAAGCGGAACAATTCTTCCCTGAACTACGGCATCAGCATCTGCAAGTACACCGGCTCCCGCGGCAAGGGCGGCGCTTCCGATGCCGCTGCCGAGGCCATGCTCCACGTCCGCAAGACCTTTGAGGACAATGGCGTGCTGTGGCAGATTGCAACCTTGGGCAAGGTTGACCAGGGCGGCGGCGGCACTGTGGCCGCTTACATGGCAAACCGCAACATCGTCACCGTGGATGCCGGCGTGCCCGTGCTGAATATGCACGCTCCTCTGGAACTGGTGAGCAAGCTGGATTGCTACATGACCATGCTGGGCTGCAAGGCCATTTACATGGCTTAATTTACATCAAAAATGACCGTCCGAAAGGGCGGTCATTTTTCGTTGCGCTGTAATACTATCCACAATTTATAAGTTCCGCTCTGGCGCGAAGCGCCCCCGGCGCCCCTTTGGGGGAGCTGGCAGCCCGAACGGGCTGACTGAGGGGGTGTCGTGCCGGTCATGGTGAAATCTTCAAATTATGAATTCTTTCGTTGAGGATTTGTGTCATACTATTTGACAACCACATACATCAGACTGTTAAAATCCGGCAGAGAACTGGTCATTCCCTTTTCCATGACGGTAAATCCGTTTCGTGCAAGCTCCTTTTCAAAGGTATTCCAGGATACCATTCTGCACGACGTTCCCGCCACCATCATCTTGCCGGATTCGTGATTGCGCTCCTGCAATGTAAACGCTGTCCGAATATCGCTTTGCCGTTCCACTTCGCCGTCGCCCATGGTGCAAATCAGCGCAATTCCGCCCTTTGTCAAATGGCTGCGGAGAAAGCCATAAAAGCCGTCTCTGTCTTCGTCCGGCACAAGCATATGGAGAACCGCGATGGCAAAGACGAAATCGAATTTCTCATTCAGCTCGCCGGAGAGGCAGTCCAGCACCTTGAACTGACCTGCATATTCCGGCATTTTTTGTTTGCAGTATGAAATTGCTTCCTTTGAAATGTCGGTTGCCGTCAGCTGAAAGCCGTGTTCCAGCACCGCTCTGGAGTCCCTGCCCTCGCCGCATCCAATTTCCAGGAGGCGCTGGCTGTGATTGATGTTATACTTTTCAATCACTTCCATCACAATGGGCGTGCTTACATTGCTTGACCAGCTTACGCCCTGGGCGTGCGCCGTTTTGTAGCGCTCGTCGTAAGCGGCGTAGTATTTTCTGTTATCCGTTTCCATCTTTCTTTCCTCCGTCCACCCGCGTTATTTTCCCGCGTATTATAGCATGAAGCGCTATCGGTTTCAACAGGCTTTCCAAATCGAACCGTATCAGAACACAAATTTTCCCTGTTCCTGTACTTCTTCTACCGTCCAGTGGAAAACGGCTTCCCTGTTCCATTCCGGTTTAATGTCTTCCGCAGAAAGGCTTTTCATAATGGCTCCTTCGTCGTAAAACCACGTTTGGTCATACCAAAAATCATAGCAGTATTTTTCACCCACATAAATTCGGTGCCATTGCTGCGCTTTGCTCATGCCCTCCCCCATTTGGTAGCTAATCACCACAAAGCTGTTATTGTCGCCGCCTGTGGTATGACCGCCGCCGCCAATGATGGCTTTGCCCGGATAAACGTCTGGAAGAACCTTTTTGCCAACATATTCTGCCAGCGCTTTGAATCCGTCAAAATTTTCTGCTGCATCATTCAGCATTTCTTTCGGAATGTCAATCAGAATGAATCCCCCCACCTGCATTCCATTTTTAATTAAATCATGCTGGCGATTGGAAACACGGTAGCGAGTCAATTCCATCACCCCATCCGTTGCATCAAAGCTGACGTTATCCAGCACCTCCGAGCCAGCTTCAATATTCGGGTCAGCCATGACGTAAACGCCCATCCGCCCCGGCCTGTAGGGAAGTTCTGAAAGAGTCTCCCTCTCGGCAGCAGCAGAGGCCGTTGTTTCTGTCTCAGTCGCTTCCGTTGTGACAAACAAGTGTTTTTCCTTTTTTCCGCATCCTATCAAAATGAGGCACAGCAAAAGCGCAAGCAATACGATGTGATGTGTTTTCTTCATATGATAATTTCCCTCCTGGAATGGACTCTTCTTGTTTTCTTGCAGACTGAACACAACGGCATTTGACAAAAGCCAAATGCCGTTGCATTTTTCCGCCGAAAAGGCGGTCATTTCATCCGAAAAATAGCATCAAGCACCATTTTCCACACATTTCATTTGATAATTTCCTCTGCCATGGCAAACAGCACATCCGGGTTAATGGCAGCCGTCATATCCGCAATGGAAAAATCATTCTCCGCCGTCTTCCAATTCAGGAAGGCAAAAGCGCTCTCCACCACTTCATCCGAACCGTAGCTCAGGTAATTGCCAGGCTGCTGCATCCATTGCTGCTCCTCCTCAGAAGGCTCATAGCCATCCGGGACGAATTTATAGTGGTCAACATAATAGTTCAGTGTCACGCCGCCAACGGTCTTGGAGGCGGTCGGCGTGCGGGTGTCCTCCTCTTCCGCCAGATTGGGCTGCACCCGCAGGCTCACCCGCTGTCCGCTGTCGTTTTGATAATAGGCGGTCAACTCCCGGAAGGTGAGTACGGAATTATCTTCACCGTCCCGGCCTTCCACCTCGCTTGTCCGCACCTCCTGGAATCGGAAGCCGGTGGAAAACTGCTCCGGCAGGTTCACATCCAGGCCGGTTTTCTCCATTTCCTGCTTCAAAACCTCATAATTTTCGTTGTACGCCTTATTCTTGACAACCCACGAATTGACCCGCGCCAGCTCCGCCGCAAAGGCCGTCATGGTCAGCAGGCAGATGACTGCCGCCGCAATGAGAATGCGGGAAAATTTCTTTCTGTTTTTCATGGTAATACGCTCCTTTTCCGATGTGTCCAGTTCTGCAAGATACGCATCATCGATTTCATTGAATGCTTTCGCCAGTTCTGTTGCTTTCATGGGCAAATCCCCTCCTTTTCCATTGTCCGCTTTAGTTCCATCCGCAGCTTTTCCAGCCGGTACTTTACCTGACGGGTGGTATAGCCGTATTTTTCCGCAATCTGGGGGGCGGTCATGGCTTCATAGTACCGGGATAGAAAAATCCGCCGGTCGCTGACTTCCAAGGTACCAAGAAAACGGTTGAGCAGCTTTCCCAGCTCCTTTGCTTCCATGGTCTGCTCCACATCCCCGCTTTTGTCGGGAATGCACTCCTCCAGTTCCGACAGCAAAACCGCACCGTTCCCCTGCCGCTTCTGTGCCGTCAGATAATCCAGGCGCTTGAAGCAGAGATTTCGGACAATCCGGGACAGGTAAAATTTCAGAATGGAGGGATGCTTCGGCGGAATGGTATCCCACGCCGCCAGATAGACATCATTGACAATTTCTTCGGCATCCTCCGTACTGGGGAGCAGATTGCCGGCAATGGTCTTCAGGTAGCTGCCGTATTTCTTTTCCGTTTCCGAAATTGCCCCCTCGGATCGGGAGATGTACAGCGCAACAATCTGCGTATCTTCCAAAAGATTCATTCCTTTCGTTCGTAAGGTCCTTACACCTATATAATACGAAACCGTTTCCCGGCGGACAAGCTTTTTGCAGAAAAAACCGCCCTCATTTCTGAGAGCGGTTTTTGATTCAGGAAATCGTATCAGAACTTGCCCAGAGAACTGGAGTTTTCGGTATTGGGCATATACTCGTCCCGCTTGCCGGGGAGGATGGCGTTGAGCACAATGCCAACAATGGAGGCAACAGCCAGACCGGACAGAGCAATCTTCATGCTGCCGATGGTAAAGGTGATGGCACCGGTGGCATTGTTGCCGGCGGCGGTGATGTCAGCACCCAGGGCACCGCTGAAGTTGATGCCCAGTGCCAGACCCAGAATCACAGCAGCCACAATCACGTTTCTGCTCTTCTGGAAGTCGGTGTGGTTCTCCACCATGTTGCGGACACCCACGGAGGAAATCATGCCGTACAGGATGATGGACACGCCGCCCACCGTTGCAGAAGGCATGGCAGCAATCAGGGCTGCAAACTTGGGGCAGAAGCTGAGGATAATGGCGAACACCGCAGCCAGGCGCACCACAGCGGGGTCATACACCTTGGTCAGAATCAGAACGCCGGTGTTCTCGCCGTAGGTGGTGTTGGCAGGAGCGCCAAAGAGGGAGGCAATGGTGGTGCCGATGCCGTCACCAATCAGGGTTCTATGCAGACCGGGATCTTCAATCAGATTCTTGCCGATGGTGCCGCCGATGGCGGAAATGTCGCCCACGTGCTCCATCATGGTGGCAAAGGCAATGGGCATAATCATCACAATGGAGGAAACCAGGAAACCGGCGTTGAAATTATCAGCGGTAAAGAGGCTGAACACCGTGTCTTCCATCTTCACGGGCAGGCCAATCCAGCTGGCAGAAGCCACGCCGCTGAAATCCACCTTGCCGGTGACGGCGGCAAACAGGTAGGAGGCGATGACACCCATGAGGATGGGGACAATCTTAATCATGCCCTTGCCCCAGATGTTGCAGACGATAATCACCACAATGGCAACCAGCGCAACCAGCCAGTTGCTGGAGCAGCTATTGATGGCAGAGGGAGCCAGAATCAGGCCGATGGCAATGATGATAGGGCCGGTGACCACAGGGGGGAAGAAGCGCATCACGTTCTTGCTGCCGCACACCTTGCAAATCAGCGCCAGCACCAGGTACAGTAGACCAGCGCAAGCCACACCGGCACAGGCATAGGGCAGCGCCTCCCGCTGGGTCAGACCCAGATCTGCGCCATTGGCAACCACAGCAAAGTAGCCCGCCAGGAACGCAAAGGAAGAACCCAGGAACACAGGAACCTTTTTCCCGGTAATCCAGTGCATAATAAGGGTTGCGACACCTGCAAACAGAAGGGTTGCAGATACGCTCAGGCCGGTGAGAATGGGAACCAGAACGGTGGAGCCGAACATGGCGAACAGATGCTGCACGCCCAGAATCAGCTGCTTGGGGGTGCCAAGCGTGCTGGAATCATAGACGGCATCGGTGTTTTTCTCGTTTTTTGCCATAAATAACTTCCTTTCTTTTTTAGAAAAAAGGAACCGACGCATTGCTGCTTCGATTCCTCCTTTCCGTTTTTTCATGAAAAAGCCCCAAAGAGGTAGTCCTTGGAGGCGTTTGTCTAAGTATACAACCTGAATTCCCGAATTGCAAGCAAAAATGCCCCCATCCGCTGCCAAAATATGAATGAATTGTGTCCGCCGTTTTGTAAAATATGCATATTTTGTCTTCTTCAGCAGCGGAAAGTCCCTTCGTTTCAGGAAATCACTTCTGCCCGCTCTGGATCAACTCCAGCTTCTGTGCCCTGGTCAGTGCCTTTACCTCCAACTCCCGGCGCAGTGCATCGGAGTGGGTCGGGCACTGCTCCAGGTAGACCAGCTCCAGTGGGGCGCGGCCGCGGGTGTATTTGGCGCCGTGGCCGCTGCGGTGCATCTCCAGCCGCTTTTGGGCATCCACGGCAATTCCGGTATAGAGCGTCCCGTCGGCGCAGCGCAGGATATACAGCTGCCAGGGCTTTTCCATCACCGTCTCCCCCGGCGAAGCAGATCCCGCTGCAGCAGACGATCCAGCAGAAAAAAGGTCACGTTGCCCATGAGCAGCATCACGATCAGCATTACGGTGCTGAATTCCTCAAATTCTGCCCGGAGCTGCGCCATGCCGAACAGCTGCAGCAGCAGGAAATACATCACCCCCACGCTGACGTTGAACAGCACCAGCTTCCACAGCCATGGAAAATGCAGCCCGTCCAGCTTTGGCTTGACGATGGGATAATAGCCCAGGAAAATGAACACAGCCGCCGCTTCCTTGTCCGCTGACAGCAGCGCCGCCAGCAGCGCCACCGCCCCATACCACGCCCAGGCGATGCGCGCGCCGCACAGCTCCAGCACGATTTTCAGCAGCAGGGCGCAGAGCATGGGGCTGACGTAGGTCATGACCGGGATCAGCCCGCCCAGGCTCATGATCACCACGGCCAGCGCTGCCAGTACGCCCCCCAGCGCAATGCGGGAGGCAGGGGTCTTTCTTTTTTCGTTCATAGGAATCCCTCCGGGGTATTGGTCATTCTATACAAATTCGTGTGATTTTTCTACGGCGTATTATTGACTTTCTCCTATTTTTCCGCTATAGTAATGCTATGGCATCATTCCATAAGGAGGAATACAAGCATGGAAGATTACGGTGCAATGATTCGCAGGACATTCCAGCAGGGCAGCGTTCTGGATGCGCAGACGCTTTTTGAGGCATTTCTGCACAACGCTTTTCCCACCTTCCATTTCCGTCGGCCGGAGGTCATCAGCTTCAGCCGGGGGGAAAACGAGGCCATGGAAGGGCGCAGCTGGAACCATGTTTTTCATATCACCAGGGACATCCTGTCCGGCAGCCCCGTCTGGCGGGTAGAATGCCGCCGGGTCACCATGGGCGAAACCCCGGATAAGCAGGTATACCTGGATTATCTCACCCTGGGCTTCGTCAGCTATGCGGAAAAGTAAACCATCCCAATAAAAATGTGGCTCCCACCGGAGCCGCATTTTCTATTTAAGGTCTGCCTGGATGATGCGCTTCATGGCCTCGATGCCTACCCGGACGGCACCGGTGGTATCCTCGGTCAGCTTCATGAACATGCCGGCTTTCTCCCGCTCCTGGTTCCAGATGACATGGAAGCAGCTGCCGCAGCGCACGTGCAGCGCCGCTGCCACCACAAAGAGGGCGGCGGACTCCATTTCGCTGGCCTTGACGCCCAGGCGCTTCCAGCTCTCCCACTTTTGCAGCAGATCATAGTACACAGGGGACTTCTCAGGGCTGTGCTGGCCGTAGAAGGAGTCTTTGCACTGCACCACGCCCACATGGGTGCGGTAGCCCAACGCCTCGGAGGCCTCCTTCAGAGCGGCGGTAATGCCGAAATCCGGCACGGCGGGGAATTCGATGGGGGCATACTCCAGGGAGGTATGCTCGTAGCGCACTGCGCCGCTGGCCACGATCACATCGCCGGGCTGCACATCCAGGTCGATGCCGCCGCAGGTGCCCACACGGATGAAGGTATCCGCGCCGATATTATGGAGCTCCTCCATGGCGATGGAGGCCGAGGGGCCGCCGATGCCGGTGGAGCAGACAGAAACCTTCTGGCCGCACAGATAGCCGGTGTAAATATTATACTCCCGGTTCATCCCCACATGGACGGGGTTTTCAAAATAAGACGCGATGGATTCGCACCGCCCCGGGTCGCCGGGGAGAAACACATAGCGGCCCACGTCCCCCTGCACACAGCGGATGTGAAACTGCTTGCCGATATCCTGCATGGTAATTGCTCCTTAAAATGAAATTCATGGTCTCATTTTAGCACAATCATCCAAAAATTGCAAGGGAAGCTCTTGCCGATTTAATCATAGTTTCCCAATCAATCTAACCGTGCTCCCGGAAGAACTGACCAACGGCTCTCTCGTAGCCCTCCCTGTCGTAGAAATAGCTCATGCCATGGTTTGCCCCGGCGACAATGAGCAGATTCTTGGGTGCCTTGCAGGCGGCATAGTTTTCCAGCGTCATCTCCACCGGGACAAAGGAATCGTCCGCCCCATGGATAAAGAGGATGGGCGTGCGGCAGACCTTCATGGCGTCCAGGGTGGAATAATCGTCCGATTTCATTTCGATCTTCCGGCGGCACAGGGCATCCACATGCTTATCCCGCCGCCGGTAGCCCACCTTCAGGTTCTTCTCGCTGACGTGCTGCCACTCCGCTTTGGCGGAGGTGAAGCCGCAGTCAGCAATGATGCCCACCACATTCTCCGGCAGCTCCCGGGAGCCTGCGGCCATCAGCACGGTGGAGGCGCCCATGGAAATGCCTGCAAGGTAGATCGGGCTGCTGTCATATCCGGCTGCATTCAGCCATTTTACCCACTCCAGGCAGTCGAACCGCTCCACCATGCCGAAGCCCATGTATTCCCCGCTGCTTCTGCCCTGCCCCCGCTGCTCGGCGTACAGCACGGTGCAGCCGCTGCCGTGCAGGAAATCCGCCACCGCGCCGAAGTCCCTCGCCCAGTTGGAGCGCCAGCCGTGCATGGCCAGCACCACCCGCTTCGCTCCCTCTGCCCGGAACAGGTGGCCGACCAGCGTCGTGCCGTCCCGCCCCCGGATGTGGATCACCTCGTGGGGCGTCGTCTCCATTTTTTTCTGCATCCGGCGGCAGTAGGCCATGATCTCACTGTCCCTGGTGTTCTCCCCCTGGACATTTTTCTTTTTCAGCAAATTCTTCGGTTCCCGGCGATCCAGCGCTGCACCGATCATCCGCCGGTCAAAGGCGTGGGAAACGCCCCTGGAAATTGCTGCGGCGGCAGCTGCCGCGATGCAGCCGCCCCAGAGGATGCTTTTCATCTTTTTGTTCATTTTGCATGCTCCCTTCCGGCAATAGCATGCCCCATTTGCGCCGGAAATTCCGGATCCGGCCATACTTTTCTCGCCCCGGAGCCGTTCGGACGGGCCGGGGCAATATGCCGGTCTCCCTGTTCTTACCAAAAAATATTCGGGAAATATTCACAATTTTCCCGCCGCCCGTGCTATAATGCAATCGAAAAAACAGGGAAGCTCTGATGAAATCGGCAAGAGCTGTGAGCGAGAGATTTTTCGGCCAATCAAGGTATCGAAAACGGCGGAATACTTGGTGTATTCCCCGTTTCCGATACCGAAGAGTGGGCGGAAAAGATCCGCTCACAGCCGCAGACGATTTATTCAGAGATTCCATAGAAGTGGGTGGTGCAAAATGCGCAATAAGAGTCACGCCGCCATGGGGCGGATCCTGCTGCGGGAATATCTGCCGGACGTTCCCCCTGGACGCGCCAGGCTGTTTTTGCTTGGATGCACTCAGCCGGATAAAAATCCCGCCACTTACCTGAAAGGCTCCCTGTGCAGCCAGTGGATGCGGGGGCACAACTACGGCAACGCCAGCCGGTTTATGATGCGGCTGGCCATGCGGCTGGACGGGAAGCAGCACTACTCCCCCTGGGACTATTACTGCCTGGGCAAGCTGATCCACTACACACTGGACGCCTTCACCTTCGCCCACGACCAGCGATTCCCGAAAAAGCTCTCCGAGCACAGGGCCTACGAAGCGGCGCTGCAAAACTATTTTCTGGCGCAGGTGCGCCGCCGCCCGGTGCCCTCCTTCCGCTATTGCGGCTCCCCGGCCGCGCTGATCCGCTGGATGCACAATGCCTACGCCCAGCTCCCCGGCTGCATTGAGACGGACACCGACTTTGGCTTCCGCGCCTGCTGCCTGCTGACCCAACGGCTCACGGCAGGGCTTACATCGTAAAAAACACCGCGCAGCTGTAAAACTGCGCGGTGTTGGTTTTGTATCGCCCAATGTAACTACTATGTCCTAATCATTCATCTTTGGCAAGCTGGTTCAATGCATTCGTCAGGTTTAGGTCAGCACGGAAGTCCGCGCGGGTTATCTGGTCGGTTATCTGAGTAATCCATTCATCGGAGGCTCCCAAGGATTCCAGCACCTGACGGGTCTGCTGGGATGTATACCGGCTGCAAATCTCCGGCCAAATCGCATCCATGGAGCCGCCTACCCGAACAGGCCAATCTCCAAGGGTCAAATCCCCCGTTGCCCCGACACGCCACTGATACTCCGGCTGTAAAAGCATGCAAAGGAATTCATATGCGAGTTTGGGATAGGAAGTGCCCGCACCCACTGCACCGTAGTAACTGATTATCGCTGTTACTTCACCGTTGACTGCACGTAGAGGAACTGTATTCAACACCTCGCCCTCTATGGAAGCAATTGCATGATATGCAGGTGCAAGAGCTAACCCACTCAAATAGCACGGGCGCAACGATTGCTTGGCTACATGCAGTTTAATATACTTCCAAAGCGTAGGATAATCCAGCGTGCCCTCCTTCTTCTTGCCCATTTTGCTCAGCTTCTGATAGACACTGAAAAAACGCTCCACCTCTTCAAACGAAAGGGTAACGTTTCCTGTATCGTAATCAATCAGGCTGGAAAAGATCACTTCCGGCCGATACCGTGCCGAAGCATCATCCGTCAACGCCCACGCGAGGAGGGAATCCCCGGACTTCAGGCCGTAATCCATCACATCCATCACCGTCATATCCGGGGACAGGTCTTCGTTTTCCCCGTCCGAAAGGAAGTAATAGACATTCATGTCAAAACATATCGGAATCAGGAAGCGCTGTTCACCCACGCGCCCTGCATCCATGACCGTTTGCTGAAGGGCACCCTTATCCAGCTTTTCATCGCTGTCGTAATATTGAGAGATATCCAAAAACTGCCCCTGCCGCATGGCATAAGGGATGTTTGAAAAAAGTGGCTCGATACGCTGTATCCTTGTTCCTGTACTCACAGATTTTTTTGCCGAAAGAAGGAACACATCCGGCCCCTCTCCTTTAGCCATCAATTCGTGCAACTCCTGGGCACGCTGATTGCGCGCCTCTGCACCAACGGGAAGAATCTCCAGCCGGACAGAGACGTTGGGGTAAATTGCCGAGAAAGCTTCAACCGCATCCCGCACGACTCCGTTCATCCCATCGTCCGGCGTTCTCTCCGTAACGATCCAAAAAGGAACCGTCGGTTCATCTGCGGTCACCCAGGAGCAGCACCCCAGCACCACCAGGAAACACAGAACGCTTAATGCAAGTCGGCGGAGATATTTTGCCGTTTCTTTAATCTTCAGACTGCTTTGCATAGGACATGAGTGCTTGTAACCATCTCACCCCAATTGCCGCAGTTGGAGCATACGTAAGTTGCATAGAAGGTTGTGATATCGTGAATATGCGGCAGCGTTACGCCGTTAGTATTCGGACAAGAGGAAACTGTTATCTCTGTAAGCGTCGATCTGCCACTTCCCGTTGCAACCATCGAGTTCAGGCCGCAGCTGCTGCAGTATTTGCCGTCAGTGACCGGAGGGGACTGGACGGAAATATCACCCTCTGCCCAAACGGGCAGCACAGTTGCCATCATGAGCACAGCAACACAGAGGAGCGCAGAGATCTTCTTGCAAATTGATTTTTTCATTCTTTCCATATCCTTTCTGACGATCGTATAATATTCCCGCCCTTTTGCGGGTAATGTCATTCTACAATTCGTCAACTTTTTTGTCAATAAGAAACAGTCGCCGCGCCCTCGAGGCGGACAACGTTTTCCTCTTATTTTCCCGACGCCACCTGGTTCAGTTCCTGAAAAAACTGACTTGCCGCCGATTGGACCGTTTGGGAATAGGCAGGCTTTGCATCGGTCAGGAAGCATGCCGCCGCCAGGATCAGCGCCAGAATAAACACGGGCAGCGCCCACTTGGGCGGCTTGCGATAGCCCAGGACCGCGCGGAGTCTGGTTTTCAGTCCCCAGCTGCCGAAGCCCGGCACCGGCGCCTGAGGCGCCGCGCAGGTGATCATCAGGGCAGCGTATTTCCGGCGTCCTGCCGGGGTAAGGCCGGAGGCCACCTGCTCATCGCAGGCCAGCTCCACATCCCGGCAGAAAAGCCAATAGGCCAGCCACAGCAGCGGATGGAACCAATACACGCTCAGCAGCACATAGGCCACAGCCTTCCACAGGCTGTCCCGCCGCCGGATATGCGCCTGCTCATGGGCAAGCACCAGCTGTGCATCCTCCTGCCCCATACCGGAGGGAAGATAGATCCTCGGATGCAGGATACCCATCACGAAGGGCTCGGTCAAATGGTCGCACAGCCATATATTTTCCGCGCACCACACGGCCTCTTCCAGCCTTCTTTTCAGGCGGAAAAGCCGGATGCCGCCCCAAAGCAGCATGGCCGCCGCGCCTGCCAGCCACACCGGCCACAGAAAAAGGGTGGATAATCCCGGCGCGGGCGTCAGATTCCCCGGCAGCAGGCTGAGGCTGCTTTTCGCCGCCACCGGGCAGATCAAGCGAAATGCCACCATGCCCCACAGGAGCACCAGATATTTCTTCGGGCATCGGTTCAGCAGCAGCCGCAGGATGCAGAGCCCGGGCACCATCCATCCGGCGGCAAGGCACATGGTCAAGATGCGGGAAAACAGGGCATTCATTCTTCCCCCTCCGTGGGGTACTCAGCCACGAATTTCCGCAATGCGGCAACCTCCTGGGCCGTCAGCTTTTTCTTGGCGGTGAACGCCGCCAGGAACGAGGGCAGGTCTCCGCCGAAGCTGGAATCCACATATTCCCGGCTCTGGTTGGAATAAAAATCCTGCCGGGAGATCCGGGAGGTCACCACTCCCTTTTCCGTCATGAACAAGCCCTTATTGCTCAGGCGCTTGAGGACGGTGTAGGCAGTGGTTTTTTTCCAATGGAACACGCCTTCGCACTTTTTTGCAAGCTCGGCGGCTGTGATCGGTTCATTTTCCCATACCAGGTCGGCAAACCGGCCCTCGATAACACCGAGTCTGTATTCACTCATACAAAATCACCCTTCCTTCCGCAATATAGGATAATACTAGCCGCAATAATTGCAAAAGTCAAGCAAACATTTTTCGACAGGATATAGAATCCGGCAGAGTACGCGGTAAACGTACCCTGCCGGATAATTTTTTTGAAATTGGCTCTGCGGCTCATGCCGCACCGGAAAAAGTGACCGCAGAGCAGGGGCAAGCCTGCCTCTATAAAACCGCTTTCTCTTCCAGGCCGCTCTGGCGGTAGCCCTTTTTCCAGAAGCGGACGGCCAGGGGGATTCCCGCCAATTCCGCAAAGAGGAAGGCGCACCAGAGCAGGTTCAGATTCCCGGTGCGGCTGAGGAGCCAGGCAAAGGCCTGGGGCAGGAGCGCCTGGCGCGACATGGTCACCACCATGCTGCTCATGCCCAGCGACAGCCCCTGCAGACCTGCCGACATCACCAGTGCCGGGATGCCCGCAAGCCACGCCAGCGCCATGATCCGAAGGGCGGGAATGCCGATTTCCAGCATGTAATCAGATGCTTCAAAAATGCGCAGCACCATTCCCGGCGCCAGTTCCAGCACGGCAAAGAACGCCAGATAGAGCAGCACACTGTAGCCCATCGCCCACTTGACGGCCTCCGGGACGCGCCTTGCAGCGCCGGCGTCGCCGTTTTTGTTTGCAGCCCCGTAATTATAGGCGACGATGGGAATCAGGCCGTTATCGATGCCGTGGACGCCCACCTGGACGATACCGCACATGCGGTTGCAGATCCCATACACGGCCACCGCCGTATTGGAAAACGCAATGAGGATGGAATTCATCAGGATGCCCACGAAGGAGGTCAGCACCTGCACCAGCGTGGAGGGGATGCCGACCTTCAGGATACTGCGGATGCTCTGCCCGTCCGGGCGGAGCGTGAAGCCGAAGGGGATCTCCCGGTTCCACCTTCTGTTGATGAGGATGCCCGCAAGCATCCCCACGCACTGGCCGATCACTGTGGCAATCGCAGCGCCCAGTGTCTCCAGGCGCGGCATGCCGAAGAGGCCGAAGATGAAAATCGGGTCAAGGATCAGGTTCGTGAGGGATGCCGCCGAAAGCGTCAGCAGAAAGAGGCTCGAGCGGCCGCTGGCAATGACGAAGCGGTCAAACACCCACTGCCCCATCTGCCCGAAGGAAAACAGCATGCACACCACCAGGTAGGGCGTGCCGTAGCGGATGAGCGCCTCGTCCCCGCCGGACTGCCACACGAAATATTTTCTCGCAAGCAGCGCTCCCAGCACGGCAATCAGGAGCCAGGAGCCCAGCGCGATGAAAATGGACGCATCCGCCGCCCGACGCACCTGCTTTTCATTCTTCTCGCCGAGGGCTTTGGAAATGACCGCGTTCAGGCCGACCGCGTTCCCCAGCCCCAGCGCCGACACAAGGATCTGCACCGGTGCGGCCAGGGAAAGCGCCGTCAGCGCCTCCTCGGAGACCCGGGAGACGAACATGGAATCCACGAAATTATACAGGGAATTGATGAGCAGACTGAGCATCAGGGGCACCCCGGTGGAAAGCACCAGTCTGCTCATTTTCTCCGTGCCCATTTTGTTTTCCTGCGGACTTCTCATTTCAGCTTTTCCCCGAAATCCGCCATCATTTCACTGATCTTGATGCCCTGGGGGCACACCTGCTCGCAGGAGCGGCAGCCCAGGCAGGCGGTGGGCTTCTGGCTTTCGTCCAGCGCGCTGAGCGCCATGGGCGCAATGAAGCCGCCGCCGGAATAGATGTGCTCGTTGTACAGCTCGATCAGCCAGGGAATATTCAGCCCCTGGGGGCAATGGGTGGTGCAGTAGCGGCAGCCGGTGCAGGGCAGAGTGTGCCTGGAAGTCTTTGCATGGGCAATGTCCAGCAGCGCCTGCATATCCGCCTGACTCAGGGGCAGCTTTTCCCGGAAGGTATCGATATTTTCCTTCACCTGCTGGAAATTGGACATGCCGGAGAGGATCATGGTCACACCGGGAATGCTCTGCAAAAAGCGGAACGCCCACTGGGGCAGCGTCCAATCCGGGTGCAGCGCCTTGAGCTTTTCCTCATGCTCCGGCTCCAGCCTGCACAGGCTGCCGCCGCGCAGAGGCTCCATGACCCAGATGGGGATATTCCACCTGTTCAGCAGCTCCACCTTGGCCTTGGCGTTCTGGAAGTTCCAATCCAGCCAGTTCAGCTGGATCTGGCAGAACTCCATATCCTTGCCGTAGGCGTCCAGAAAGCGCTGCATGGTATCCAGATTGCCGTGGGCGGAGAAGCCCAGGTGGCGGATGCGCCCGCTGCGCTTCTGCTCCATGAGGTACTCATAGGTCTTATATTTCGAGTCTAGGTAAGCGTCGATGTTCATCTCGCACACGTTGTGGAAGAGGTAGAAATCGAAATATTCCACCCGGCATTTTTTCAGCTGCGCCTCAAAAATCTCCTCCACCTTGCCCATATTGCTCAGGTCGTAGCCGGGGAATTTGGTGGTCAGGCAGAAGCTTTCCCGGGGGTAATCGGCCAGCGCTTCGCCGATGGCAAGCTCGGAATTGCCGTCGTGATAGCCCCAGGCAGTGTCGTAATAATTGATGCCCTGCTCCATGGCATACGCCACCATCTGCTTGACCGCAGGCAGATCCACCTCGCTGTAGCTGCCCAGCTCCGGCAGGCGCATACAGCCCATTCCCAGGGCGGAAAGATTCAAATTCTGGAATTTATTGGTATACATCGATTTTTTCTCCTTTTAACGACAAGTTGTAAAATATTCGTCGATTTTCGACATCCTCGACATCTGCGGAACACCGAAGGGGCAGCGGCTTTCGCAGTGGCCGCACTGCAGGCAGGCGTCTGCCTTGACGGAAAGCTTATCGTAATGATTGGCGGCGATGCGGTCACCGGCCAGCGCCAGGTCGTAGTACTTGTTCACCAGGCCGATGTCAATGCCCGCCGGGCAGGGCTGGCAGTGGTTGCAATAGACGCAGGTGCCGGAGACGGTATCGGCGGTGAAGGAGCCGATGATGGAATAGTCCTTCTCCTCCTGCGGGGCATCCGGGAATTTCAGCAGCTGCTCCAGCTGCTCCATGGTCTGCACACCGGGCACCGCCACCAGGACGCCGGGACGGTCAATGGCATATTGCAGGCACTGGTTGTGGGTCAGCGCCACGCCGAAGGGGGATTGATCCGCCCGCAGCAGCTGACCGGCAAAGAAGGGCTTCATCACGGAGATACCCACGCCCTCGCGCTGGCAGCGCCGGAACAGCTCGAAGCGCTCCTTCACGCTGCCGATGCCCAGCTCGTCGCCCTTTTCAAAATCATAGGCCGGGTTGATGGAGAACATCATCATATCGATCAGCCCGGTATCGATAATCCGGTTTGCCACACTGGGCGTATGGGACGAGAAACCGATGTGGTGCACGATGCCCTTGGCCTTGAGCTCCTTGAGGTAGTCCACCAGGCCGATCTCGATCAGCTTTTCAAAATCCTCCTGCTCGTCCACGCAGTGCAGGAAGCCGAAATCCACATAGTCCGTACCCAGCGTCTCCAGCTCCCAGGCAAAGGTCTTGCGGATGGTCTCAAAGTCCCGGCACCAGCCGTACTCGCCGTTTTCATCGTACACCGCGCCGAAGTGTACCTGCAGGAACACCTTGTCCCGCTGCCCCCGGATTGCCCTTCCGAAGGGAGCGTACACAGCGCCGCCGGCGCACAGGTCAAAGAAATTGATGCCGCTTGCAATGGCCTTGCGGATGATGGCCTCGATCTCCTGGGGCGGCGTATGCTGAATACCGCCCATACCCAGGCCGAGGACGCCGAATTTTTCCCTCTCGTTTCCGTGAGGGAGCTGTCTGTATTCCATCGTGAAAAACCTCCTTGACATTTTTCTGCGTTCAGTATAACATTAAAGTAAGGTTCAAAGTCAATACCCCGGGAGGAATTTTTATGTACAGCATGAAAGAGGTTTCCGAAAAAATGAACCTGCCTGCCAGCACCATCCGGTACTATGACAAGCAGGGAATGCTGCCCAATATGCACCGCACGGAATCCGGCTACCGCCGCTTTTCCGACGCGGATATTGGAATGCTGAATATGATCGAATGCCTGAAGCGCACCAACATGCCCATCCGGGACATTCAGCAGTTCATTGCCTGGGTGCAGGAGGGCGACGCCACGCTGCAGCAGCGGTATGATATGTTCGTGGAGCGGCGGCAGTCCGTGCAGGAGCAGATCGCCCAGCTGCAAAAGACGCTGGAATTTATCGAATACAAATGTTGGTACTACTCCACCGCCCTGGAAGCCGGGACGGAGGCCGTACACCGGACGGACGAGAAGCGGGCATAAATTCAGGCGGATGCATGAAGAACATGCATCCGCCTGAATTTACACATTACACAACCTGGAAAAGGTAAAATTTCAGATAGTCCGTCTCCGGGACGTTCCAGAGGATGGGGTGGTCGGGCGCCTGCTGGCGGGCTTCGATCTGGCGGAGCTCCACTCCGGCATCCAGCGCGGCGCTGCGCAGCATGCGCACGAACTGCTCCGACGGCATGAAGTGGCTGCAGGAGGCCGTGGCAAAATATCCGCCCCGGGGCAGCAGCTTCAGCGCGCGCAGATTGATCTCCTTGTACCCCCGCTGGGCGCTGTCCACCGTTTTGCGGGATTTGGTAAAGGCGGGCGGGTCGAGGATGATAAAATCATAGGGTGCCTTTCCCCTGGCCGCCAGCTCCGGCAGAAGATCGAACACATCCGCCACCACGAAATCCATGCGGTCAGTCAGCCCGTTGCGGGCGGCGTTCTGCTTTGCCATTTCAATGGCGGAAGCGGAAATATCTACCGCCGTGACGTGCTCTGCCCCGCCCAGGGCGGCGTTCAGCGCGAAGGAACCGGTGTGGGTAAAACAATCCAGCACCCGTCTCCCCTTCGCCAGCCGGGCGACGGCAAGGCGGTTATACTTCTGATCCAGGAAGAAGCCGGTCTTCTGACCGTTCTCCACATCCACCCGGTAGAAGATCCCATTCTCGCATATTTCGGTCACGGTGTCCGGGAAAGGCTCACCGAGATCGAACCAGCCCTTATTCTGCTGCAAGCCCTCCAGCTCCCGGATGGCAACATCGTTGCGCTCAAAGATGCCCCGGATGCTCTGCCCGTCCTGACGCAGCACCTTTACCAGCAGGGGGAACACCAGGTGCTTGATCTTCTCCATCCCGGCAGAGAGGGTCTGGGTCACGAGGATGTCCGAGAAGCGGTCAACGGTCAGCCCCGGAAATCCGTCCGCTTCGCCGAAGATGACGCGGCAGCAGGAGGTGTCCTCCCCCATCACCCTCTTGCGGTACTCCCAAGCGTATTGGATCCGACGCTGCCAGAATGCCTCATCAAAGCGGTCGTTGGCATTGCGGGAAATCAGCCGCACGCGGATCTTACTCTGCCGGCTGAGGAAGCCGGTGCCCAGATATTTTCCCTTTTCGCTGACGGCGTCCACCAGGCCGCCGTTTTCGCATTCCCCTTCCTCCCGGATGACCTCATCCGCATAAATCCAGGGATGCCCCTGCTCCACCCAACGGGTGCCCTTGGGGGTAATGATGAATCTGGGATATTGACGTTCTGTTTTCATGGGCTGCTCCCTCTTCTGTATTGTTTCTTTCGGAAAGCTCTGATGAAATCGGCAAGAGCTGTGAGCGAGAGATTTTTCGGTATCAAAGAGTGGGCGAAAAAGACCCGCTCACAGCCGCAGACGATTTATTCTGAGATTTCTTAGATTATAACACGGTTTCGGTGTGCTGGCAATCCAGTGCGCCTTTTTTCTTCAGATAGACCATAAAGCCCAGGCAGAGGACGATCTGCAAGGCAGAAGAGATCGGCGTTGCCAGACCGAGCTGAAAAAGCGTCACATTTGCCCGTCTGCTCATCAGGAAAGAAACCGGCACGCGCACGCCGAATGCACCGAGGATGCCCTGGAGCATGGAAAATTTCGTTCTGCCGATGCCGTTATAGAACCCGATGTAGCAAAACAGGATCGCCGTCAGCAGGCAGTCGATGGCGTAGGCCTTCAGGTAGTCCGCCCCGGCATCGATCGCAGCCTCATCCTGTGCAAAAAAGCCTGCCAGTACATCGCCGTGGAAGAAGGAGAGCCAGAACATCACTACGCCGATGACAAAGGAGACCGCCGTGCCGTAATGCAGCGCTTTTTTGCCCGATCCATCCGCCCTGCTCCGTAATTCTGGGCGACAAAGGCGGACATGGACTGCATGAAGGCGGAGGAGCTCAGCATGATAAAAGCGCACACCTTTTCCGCCACACCCACGCCTGCCGAAGCGACCACGCCCATGGAATTGACAACGGAGAGGACGACCATAAAGGAGATATTTACGAGGAAGCTTTACAGCGCCACGGGCGTACCCAGGCTGATCACCTTGCGCAGCGATGCGCCGTGAAGCCGGAGATCCTCCCGCTTCAGCGTGAAGGGCAGCTCCTTTCTGCGCATCAGCAGCACGGAAGCCGCCACGCTCACCACCTGTGCCAGAACTGTCGCAATGGCAACTCCCGCCGCACCCATCCGAAGCACGCTGCACAGGAGCAGATCGCCCACAATATTGAACACGCAGGCAATCGCCACAGTCACCAGGGGCGTTTTGGAATCTCCCACGCCCCGGAAGATGCAGCCGATCAGATTATACGCCACGATCGCCACCATGCCCACACCGCAGATGCGGACATAGGCAACCGTTTTTTCAAACGCCTCCTGCGGCGTATTCATCAGGCGGCACATCCATGGCGCGAACGCCACCAGAAGCACCGCTGCCAGCTCCGCCACCAGCGTAAACAGAACGATCGCCGTGCCGACGGTTTTGGACGTCTCCGAACGGTTCCCGCTGCCGATCTGCTGACCGAGCAGGATCGTCGTCCCCATGGCAAAGCTGCTGACCAGGTTAGCCAGTGTCAGCGTGATCTGTGACCCGGTGGACACCGCCGAAACATCCGCCGCCTCTGCAAATTTTCCCACCACCAGCAGATCCACAGCGCCATACATTGCCTGAAGCAGCAGCGCCAGCAGCACGGGCAGCGCAAACAAAATCAGCGGCTGCATGATTTTTCCCCGGGTAAATGTTGTTTCTCTCTTCATTTCTTTCTCTCCTTACCGAAAAAGCCGGATAAGCAGCAGGCATCCCAGCCCGCCATCTTATCCGGCTATTGTTTTCACAGAACAATTTGCCCTCCGATGAACTGGTGCCTAGCATACCACGGCCGAGGTGTGAGGTTGAGATATTCCATCAAGAAATCCCCTCCGAAAACGGAGGGGATTTTGAGCACATATCAAGAGGGATTAATAGAACTTTCTCTTGTTCTTGCGGGCAGCTTCAGACTTCTGCTTGCGCTTCAGGCTGGGGCTGACATAATGCTCGCGCTTCTTGACCTCGGCGATGACGCCCTCTTTGGCACAGCTGCGCTTGAAACGACGCAGAGCGCTCTCCAGAGATTCGTTCTCCTTGACGCGAATTTCAGACATTGTTTTCCCTCCCTCCGACGCATCCGGCTAGATCCAGGAATGCTTTCAGAGCCTTATCGGCTTCTGACATTATACTTGTAATTTTCCCAAATGTCAAGAAAAATCCATGAGTTTTACAAAAAATTTCTGGATGCCGCCTTACTTGACGATCAGGTTGACCAATTTGTTTCTGACCACAATGGTCTTGACCACGGTGCCGCCCTGCTTTTCCAGGAAGCGCGCGATCTTTTCATCCGCTAGGGCGTTGGCGACTACCTGGTCATTTTCCAGGTCGGCGTCCATGACCACGGTGCCGCGCATCTTGCCGTTGATCTGGACAGCCACGGTAACCTCGTGGTCTTTGCACTTCTCCTCGCTGTAGGTCGGCCAGGGCTCGTAGGCAATGGTATTGTCATGACCCAGGAGCTGCCACATCTCCTCGCCCACATGGGGGGTGATGCAGGAGAGCATCTTGATGAAGCCCTCGGCGTATTCCTTGGGACAGGTGCCGTTTTTATAAACCTCGTTGACAAAGACCATCATCTGAGCAATGGCGGTATTGAAGCCCAGGGACTCGAAATCAGAGGTGACCTTCTTGACCGTCTGGTGGTAAATCTTGGTCAACTTGCCGTCATCGGCATCGGTGACATTGGCAGGCTCGGTGAAGAAGTTCCAAACGCGGTTGATGAACTTCTTTGCACCCATCACGCCCTGGGTGCTCCAGGGCTTGGAGACCTCCAGCGGCCCCATAAACATCTCATACAGCCGCAGGGTATCGGCACCGTAATCCCGCACAATGTCGCTGGGGTTCACCACATACTGAGGGAAGCGCTTGCCCATCTTGATGCCGTTTTCGCCCAGAATCATGCCCTGGTGCACCAGCTTCTGGAACGGCTCCTTTACGGGAGACAGTCCCTGGTCATACAGGAAGCGGTTCCAGATGCGGGAGTACATCAGGTGACCCACGGCGTGCTCCGGGCCGCCCACATACAGGTCAACGGGCATCCAGTGCTTCAGCAGCTCCTGATTGCAGAACTCCTTGTCGTTCTTGGGGTCGATATAGCGCATATAGTACCAGGAAGAACCGGCAGAACCGGGCATGGTAGAAGTCTCACGGATTCCCTTGATGCCATGGGCATTATACTGCTTCCACTCGGTAGCATTTTCCAGCGGTGCCTGACCGTTTCTGCCCTTGTAATCCTCCAGCACCGGCAGAACCACCGGCAGCTCCTCATCGGGAACGAAATAGGTCTTGCCGTCCTGGGTGTACACGCAGGGAACCGGCTCGCCCCAGTAGCGCTGGCGGGCAAAAATCCACTCCCGGAAGTGATAGTTCACCTTCCGGCGGGCAACGCCCATCTTTTCCAGCTTGCAGGTGATGGCCTCCTTGGCCTCCTCCACAGTCAGACCGGTGAACTCCTCGGAATTGACCAGGCGGCAGCCCTTGCCAAGATAATCCTGCTTTTCAAAGGCACACTGGGACACGTCCCGTCCCTCGATGACCTGAATCATGGGAATATTGTGGGCAATGGCATATTCAAAGTCACGCTGGTCGTGGCTAGGCACGGCCATCACCGCACCGGTGCCATAGCTTGCCAGGACGAAGTCACCGATGAACACCGGCACCTGCTTGCCGTTGACAGGGTTAATGGCATACACGCCCTTCAGCGGGCAGCCAGTCTTGCCCTTGTTCAGCTCGGTGCGGTCCATGTCGCTCTTTTTGACGGTCTCGTCAATGTAAGCCTGCACTTCTTCCTTATTTTCCACCCGGTCCATCAAATCCTGGACAATCTTTCCGTCCGGTGCCAGCACCATGAAGGTGATGCCATAGACGGTTTCAATGCAGGTGGTGTAGATGGAGAAATCGCCGCCGCCCACCAGCTGGAAGTCCACCTCCACGCCGGTGGACTTGCCAATCCAGTTGCGCTGGATTTCCTTGGTGGATTCGGGCCAGTCAATTTCATTGAGGCCTTCCAGCAGCTTTTCTGCAAAGGCAGGCTGGTCAATGACCCACTGCATCATATTCTTCTTCACAACGGGATAGCCGCCGCGCTCGGATTTGCCGTCAATGACCTCGTCGTTGCTCAGCACGGTGCCCAGCTCCTCGCACCAGTTGACAGGCATCTCAATGCGCTTGGCGTAACCGGCTTCGTACAGCTGCTTAAAAATCCACTGCGTCCACTTATAGAAGGAGGGGTCGGAGGTGGCAATCATCTTTGACCAGTCATAGTCAAAGCCCAGCTCCTTGAGCTGCTTGGAGAAGGTTTTGATATTCTCCTGGGTGAAACCATCGGGGTGATGGCCGGTGGAGACGGCGTACTGCTCGGCGGGCAGACCGAAGGAGTCATAGCCCATGGGGTGCAGCACGTTGTAGCCCTGCATCCGCTTCATGCGGGACATAATATCCGTGGCGGTGTAGCCCTCGGGGTGACCGGCATGCAGACCCACGCCGGAAGGATAGGGGAACATGTCCAGAACATAGTACTTGGGCTTGGAAAAATCCCACACATCGGTATGGAAGGTGTCGTGCTCCTCCCAATACTTGTGCCACTTGGCTTCTATCTGCGCATAATCATAGTTCATGGCGAACATCCTTCCTCAAGCCGCCTTATTCGGCGACAATAATTTCTTTCAAATCTACCTCTTCCGCATCCGCCCACAGGCGCTCCAGATCGTAGAACCGCCGGGCTTCCTCGGTAAAGACGTGAACAACAATGGAGCCGAAATCCAATAGCTCCCAGCTGTTGCCCCGGTGGCCTTCCCGCCCCAGCATGGGTTCGCCCAGCTGCTCCATGGTGTACTCTGCGTAGTCGCACAGGGTCTTGACATGGGTGTTGGAGGTGCCGGTGCAGATGAGGAAATAGTCGGCAAGGCTGCTGACCTTTCCGATTTTCAGGAGCTTAATATCCATGCCCTTCTTGGAATCCAGGCAGCGGGTGACTTCATAGGCAATTTCTTTGGGTGTTAACATTCGCATTCTCTCCTTAAGAGCGATTCAAGTAATCAAGGGCAGCCCTGGATTCCGGGGAGACCTCGCAGCCCTGGTTTTTCAGGTGCTCCAGTGTCATTTCCAGCCCCAGTTTCAGCGCCCCCCGCAGATCTGAAAAAGCAAGGGCACGCAGCTGCTCCACGCCGGGGAAATCCCGGTTGGGCTCCATATAATCCGCCACATAAACGATGGTTTCCAGCAAGTTCATATTGGGCTTCCCGGTGGTATGGCTGCGGATGGCGGACACCACATGCTCATTTTCTCCGAAAATTCGCTGGGCAACCAGGCTCCCGGTGAGTGCATGGAGGGTTTTGGGGTATTTCCTGGAAAAATCGTCTAAAATTCTACCATAAGCCCTGCACAATGTCAACTGGAGGGGACCGTCCAGCGCCTTTGTAATGTCGTGCAGGATCCCGGCGCGGGCGGCGTCCGTCACGTCTGCGCCCCATTTTTCTGCCAGAGCCACGCAGGTATCCCGGCAGCCCAGCACATGGCGTACCCGGTTGGGATTCAGGAGCCGGATCACAATGGGCTCCAGCTGCTCCATGGGCAGGTGCTCCCAGTTTGCCGCCGTATCATAGAGCTTGTTTTCATGGATGTACTCCGCCACGCCTTCGGGCAGGAATTCATCCCCGCAGCCGAAGGCCAGCAGGCGGCGAACCTGGGTGGAGGAAATTTCCGTGACGGGATTCGGCACCACCGTCACCCGAACGCCCCGGGCATTCAGCGACGCCGCCGCGGACGCGATCTCCTGCTGCTCCCGTTTCTCGCCGCGGGAGAGGACAGCCAGCTTCGCCTCCCGGCTGATTTCCTCCGCGTGAATCCACTGGCCGAAGCCGCAGAACATATCGGAGCCCAAAAGCAGCGTAAACTCCGCCTCCGGATACTGCGCGCGCAGCGCCTGGATGGTATCCCAGGTATAGCTCCTGCCCTCCCGGCGGATCTCCAGATCCGATACCTCCAGCAGCGGATGGGATGCAGCCGCCAGGCGCACCATTTCCAGGCGCTGGTGCGGCGCAGGGTCGCCGGCGGACGGCTCCTTATGGGGAACCTGGCAGGCAGGAACCAGCAGCACCTTTGTCAGTCCCAGCATCTGCGCGGCGCTCTGCGCCGCCCGGATATGGCCGATGTGCGGCGGATTGAAGCTTCCGCCGAAAATACCGATATGCTGCATAACCTGCCCTCCCCGCGTTCAATTATTTCTCTCTTTGGCGAAGCTGCTTTTCCCGGTCGCGTTCGATGGCCTTTTCGATGGCCTGCTCCCGGAAATAGGCATTGCGCTGCTCCCGCACCTTTTTCTCCGCCTGACGGCGGGCACGGATGCCCTTGCGCACCGGGTCGGACTTGCTGACGGGGGTCGCCTTCCGCTTGGCGCGGCCGGATTGATTGCGCTCCTGCTGGCACTTCTCGCTGAAGCGGTAGATAACGAATTTCGAGCCGACGCAGGCAATTCCCTCCGCGCCGGTTGCCTCGCAGATGGCGTCGCTGACCTCCCTGGGGGACAGGAGCGCACCCTCGAGCACCTTTCCCTTGACCAGTTCTCTGGCGGTGAGCAGGTTCTCCGCCTCGGCGATCACCGCCTCCGTCACGCCGCTTTTGCCCACCATCAGAGTCGTCTCGATGGGATTGGACTGGGCGCGAAGCTCTGCCCGTTCTTTACTTGTCAGCATAGCCTGCCTCCTTCAGCTTTTCATAAAACACCTTGAGTGCGTTTGCCCGATGGGATACCTGGTTCTTTTCCTCCGCCGTCACCTCGGCAAGGGATTTGCCCAGGGGCGGATAATAGAAAATGGGGTCGTAGCCAAATCCGCCCTGACCGGCGGGAGCGCGCAGCAGCATGCCGTGCACCTCGCCTCTGGCCTGGATGGTCTGACCGTCCGGCGTCACCATGGTGATCACGCAGACGAATTTTGCCTGACGCCGGTCATCCGGCACCTGCTCCGTATTCTTCAGCAGCAGCTGGAGCCGTCCCCAGTCGTCCAGGCTTTCATCGAAGCCATAGCGGGCGGAATAGATGCCCGGCTCGCCGTTCAGGGCATCCACCGTGATGCCGGAATCGTCTGCCAGCGCGGGCAGCCCGGTGGCCTTCATCACGGCATCTGCCTTCAAAAAGGAATTCTCTTCAAAGGTGGAGCCGGTTTCCTCCACGTCAATATCCACGCCCAGGTCGGATTCCAGCACCAGCTCCATACCGAATTTTCGGGTGATCTGACTGATCTCTTCCAGCTTGTGTTTATTCTTGCTTGCCAATACGACTTTCATTGCTTCTCCTTAAAACAGCGCCTTTACGAAATCCTCGGCGACGAAGGGCATCAGGTCGTCTTCCTTTTCGCCCACGCCGATGAATTTCACGGGGATCTGAAGCACATCCGCCACGGCAATGACGATGCCGCCCTTGGCGGTGCCGTCCAGCTTGGTCAGCGCAATGGCGGTGACGCCTGCAATTTCCTTGAACTGCTTTGCCTGGATCAGGCCGTTCTGACCCGTGGTGCCGTCCAGCACCAGCAGGACCTCCTTGGAGGCTCTGGGCAGCTCCCGGTCGATGATGCGGCGGATCTTATTCAGCTCGTTCATCAGATTGACCTTGTTGTGCAGCCGCCCGGCGGTATCGATGATGATAACATCGGAATCCTTCGCCAACGCGGACTGGATGCCGTCGTACACCACGGAGGCAGGGTCGGCACCCTCATGCTGGCGGACGATGGAAGCGCCGCTGCGCTCTGCCCAAATTTCCAGCTGATCGGCGGCGGCGGCACGGAAGGTATCCGCTGCCACCAGCATCACCTTTTTCCCGGCCTGTACCTGTGCCTTGGCAATTTTGCCGATGGTGGTGGTCTTGCCCACGCCGTTGACGCCGATGACCAGAATCACGCTGGGCAGCGTTTTCAGGTTCAGCTCGCTGCTGCCCACATTCAGCATGTCCACCAGGATCTCCTGCAGCGCCTCCCGCGCCTCGTCCGCCTGGCGGATGTGGCGGCTGGATACGGCTTTGCGCAGACGCTCGGTGGCCTTCCCGGCAGTTTCCACGCCCAGGTCGGCCAGAATCAGGCTCTCCTCCAGCTCGTCATAGAAATCATCATCCAGCTCGGAGGCGGAGAAAACATCATTCCAGGTTTCGGTGATGGCCTCTCTGGTCTTTGCCAGCCCTTTTTTGATCTTATCAAAAAATCCCATTTTCTTTTTCCTTTCGGTTTATTCTCCAATTCCCAGCATCTCGGTCATCTGGTTCAAATCCAGCCGCAGCAGGGTGGAAACGCCCTGCTCCTGCATGGTGACGCCGTAGAGCACATTGGATGCCTCCATGGTGCCGCGGCGGTGGGTAATGACGATGAACTGGGTCTTTTGGCTGAGGTTATGCATATAGTGGGCGAAGCGCTCCACGTTGCGGTCGTCCAGGGCGGCGTCGATCTCGTCGAGCAGGCAGAAGGGCGTGGGGCGCACCTTCAGGATGGAGAAGTAAAGCGCCGTCGCCACGAATGCCTTTTCGCCGCCGGAGAGCAGCGTGATGGTCTTGACCTGCTTTCCGGGGGGCTGCACCCGAATTTCGATGCCGCAGGTCAGCGGATTTTCGGGATCCTCCAAAATCAGCTGCCCCTTGCCGCCGCCGAACATCTCCGCGAAGACCTCGCCGAAATAATGGTCGATCTTCTGAAATTCGGTGACGAAAATCGTGGTCATCTCTTTAGTAATATCCCGGATGATGCCCTCCAGCTCCCGCTTGGAGGTGAGCACGTCGTCCCGCTGGGCAGCAAGATACGTATAGCGCTCGTTTACCCGGGCGTATTCCTCAATGGCGCCCAGATTGGGCGTGCCCAGGGCGGCGATCTTCCGCTTCAGCTCACCGATGCGGCGGTTTCCGGCAGCAATGGTTTCGATCTCGCCCCGGAATTCCCTGGCGGTGCTGGGTGTCAGGCCGTAGGAATCCCACAGCTTATCGATGATCTGCTTTTCCTCCATGGCGGAGGTGACCTTCTTCTGCTCCAGCAGGGCGCAGGCGCGCTCCATATTCAGAATATCCTTGCTCTTTTCCTGTGCTTCCCGCTCGGATAGGGTCTTGGCTGCCTCGGTTTTCGCCCGGTCGGCAATCGCCGCCTCCATTTGGGTATTCATCTGCTGCGCCTGTGCATCGTTTTCCTGCTGGCGGGTCAGGAGCTCCGTGATCTGGCCATTTAACCGGTCGGTATCCGCGCGGATGGAATCTGCCAGGGCAAGCTTCTTTTCCCGGTCGCCCTCCATGGCGGTACGCAGATTCTTCAAATCCTCGATGTGGGAAAGGGCGGTGCCCCGCTCGGCATCCAGGGCGGCGGACTCGGTTTTCAGCGTGGTGATCTGTTCGTTAATGGAAGCGGTGGCATCCACCGTCTCGGTCTGGCTGCCCTCCAATTGGGCAAGCGTACTGCGGCACTGGGTCAGTTGCTGGCTGAGCACGGTAAGCTTTGCCCGCTGTCCGGCACAACGCTCCCGGTCGGTCTGGGTGCGTGCCTGCAGGCTCTCCTGCTCCCGGCGGGCGGACTGCTCCGCCTCGGTGATGGCGTCCACCATCACCTGGTACTGCTTCTCCTGCCCCTGCAGGCGAAGCACCTGATCCTCTGCCTCTCTGAGCTGGTCGCGGGCGGCGGAAAGCTGGAATTCCACCTGGTCATACTGGCGCTTCGCCTCGGTCTGCTCCGCCTGGGCAACCAGAATGTCATTTTGCAGCTGCTTTTCCTGTGCCGTCAGCTTCTCCAGCTCGTTGGCGCGGGAAAGAATGCCGGATTCCTTATTCACGGAACCGCCGGTCATGGAGCCGCCGGGGTTCATGACCTGGCCGTCCAAGGTGACGATCTTAAAGCGGCTGTGGTACTTCTGCGCCATGGAGATGGCGGCGTCCATATCCTGAACAATGACGGTTCTGCCCAGCAGGTTTTCCACAATGCCGCGATAGGTCTTATCGCAGCTGACCAGACTGGACGCGATGCCCACAAAGCCACGGCAGCTTTCCAGCCCGGACTCCTGGAGCACCCTTCCTTGGATGCCCGTCAGGGGCAGGAAGGTTGCCCGGCCTCCGCCGGTGCGCTTCAGGAAGGAAATGGCGGCCTTGCCATCAGCCTCGCTGCCCACTACGATCTGCTGCATAGCTGCGCCCAGGCCGATCTCCACGGCGACGGTATATTCATCCTCGGTGCGGATCAGGCGGGACACAGGGCCGTGGACATTGCGAAGTCTGCCCCGCTCTGCCTCCTGCATGACCATCCGGACGGATTTCTGGTAATTTTCAAAATCCCGCTCCATGGCGCGAAATACCCTCGCCCTGGCGGTAACGGAATCCAGCTTGCCGGTGAGCTCCCGCAGATTCTGCTGGGCATCTTCTACCCGCTTTGCCCGGGAGGACTGGCGCAGGGAATAGCCTGCAATGGTATTATTGGCGGCAGTGACCTGCTCCTGTGCCTCTTTGAGCTGCTTCTGTGCCTGCGTCAGGGAGCTGCGCGCATCCGCAAGCCGGGTCTCGCCGGAGGACAGGTCGCCGCTCAGCTGCTCCAGGCGCTGGGAATTCTGGCTGATGCTCTCCTCCAGACCGCGCACATCCGCCTCTCTGCCCGCAATATCGGCAGCCAGGGTGGATTCCTGCCCGCGCAGCTCCAAAAAACGCTTTGTCATGCCCTGGGCGTTGGCGGTCATGGCAGCAAGCTGCAATTTCAGCTGGTCGAGCTGCCGGCTTTTGGCGGATATATCCGCATCGATCTCGGCAATTCTGGCCTCCGCCTGGGTGATCTGCGCGACGATGCCGCCGGAGCGATCCTCCTGCCCCTTCAGCTCTTCTTCAATTCTTGCCACATTGGCATTGTTGTTTTCAACATTGCCCCGCAGCACGGCCATCTGGCCGTCCAGCTGCTGGTGGGTGGACTGGAACATATTTACCTTGACCCGAAGGGTTTCCAGGTCACCGTCCTTCTGGCGCAGAGAGGTACCCAGCTCCTCCGCCTGGGCATAGAGCCTGTCCAGCTCATCGTGCGCCTGCTGCAGAACAAAGGACGCGGAGGCGTAGTCCTCCTCCGCCTTTTTTGCGGCGGCAGAGAGTTTATCCAGGCTGTCCAGCCATACGGCGACCTCCACCCCCTTGAGCTCATCCTTCAGCTCCAGATATTTTCTGGCCTTTTCAGACTGCACCTTCAGCGGCTCCAGCTGGAGCTCCAGCTCCGAAACCTTGTCGCCGATGCGCAGCAGATTGTCCTCCGTCTGCGCCAGCTTGCGTTCGGTTTCCTCCTTGCGGTGGCGGTATTTGGAAATACCGGCGGCCTCCTCGAAGATTTCCCGGCGGTCGTTGCTTTTCAGGGACAGGATTTCATCGATACGTCCCTGACCGATGTTGGAATAGCCCTCCCGGCCCAGGCCGGTGTCCATAAACAGCTCGTTAATGTCTTTGAGTCGGGCGGACTGCTTGTTGATATAGTATTCTCCGTCCCCGCTGCGGTAATAGCGGCGGGTGACCATCACCTCGTCGGCATCATAAGCCAGCGCCCGGTCGGTATTGTCCAGCGTCAGAGTCGCTTCGGCAAAGCCCACAGCACTGCGCTTCTGGGTGCCGCCGAAGATCACGTCCTCCATCTTCGCACCCCGGAGGGTTTTGGTGCTCTGCTCACCCAAAACCCACAAAATGGCATCGGAAATATTCGATTTTCCGGAGCCGTTGGGGCCGACAATGGCGGTAATATCGTCGCCGAACCGAATCAGGGTCTTATCCGGGAAGGACTTGAAGCCCTGCAATTCCAAAGATTTTAGATACACTTCAAAACCTCTTGCTCAATAATCATAAAACATCAGTTTATTATATCTGGAAACCGTAGGAATTGCAAGTTTTTCTTTTGTTTTCTTTTCGAATTGAGAAATCGTTGCCCTTAGGGCGCGCCTCCGCTCCCCCCGGCCTCCATACGGTGCAAAAGCGCAGCAATGCGGCCAACCGCCGGACGGTCAGCCGCATTGCACATACCGCGGGTTATTCTATTGGCTTCATCATTTTCAAACGGATGGCCTCGCTGGAATCAAAGCCTAGCTTCCGGTAAAACGGTGCCTTGTCCGGCTCCGCCGTGAGCTCCACGAAGACGCCTGTACCGGGGATACCGTTGTCATTGATGAATTTCAGCAGCTCCTGAAGCATCCTTCTGCCGATACCGCGGTGCTGATACTCCGGGCGCACCACCACATCCTTGATGTAATAGTCCAGCCCCATGTCCCCCAACATCCGCGCCATGGCAATGATTTTTTCACCGTCAAACACGGAAATGCGGAAAAGCGTGTGCGACAGCGCCAGCCTCGTCTGCTCAAGGCTCGGCCCATCGCCCCACACCGATTCCCACAGTCCGATGAATTCCTCGGCGGTCAGCTCGTTATATTTTATCGTCAGGTGTTCCATTGGTATGCACTTCCCTTCTTCATCCCCTTTCATTATACGCAGCGCCAGTTGGCTGTCAAGGAAATAAAAAAGCTTCGGAGAAAGCAGAAATTGCGTTTTCACCGAAGCTTTCATAATGAAAAATTACACATGCAGGGTATTGCGGAACTCGTTGGCGCTCATGCCCTCCAGCTTTTTGAAGGTACGGGCAAAGTGGGCATTGTCGGCATAGCCGACCATCTCGCCGATCTCACCGATTTTCAGGCTGGGGTCAGTTAAGAGCACCTTGGCCTTTTGAATGCGGATGGCATTGAGAATGTCATAAAAGCTCTTCTCCGTGTAGCGGTTCAGGAGCTTGGAAAGGTGCCACTGGGAAACATAGCAGCAGTCCGCCACCGCCTGCAGGGTCAGCTTTTCCCGGTAATGGGACTGCATGTAGGCACAGGCCTGATCGACAATGAAGCTGCCGGCCGTCGTCTGCCCCTGCTCCTCCGTTTCTTCCTCTGCGGGAAGCTTCTCCAGGCGGGCAACCATTGTTTGCAGTGCCTCATTAATTTCATCCATTTTGGTGGGTTTGAGCAGAAAGCGGCATACGCCTAAGCGTATGGCCTCCTGGGCATACGCAAAATCCCGGTAGCCGGTCATTACCGTCACCTGCATATCAGGAAATTCACTGCGAAGTCCAGCAAGCATGGTCAGTCCACTCTGGCCGGGCATACGGATGTCCGTAAACAGGATATGGGGATGAAAAGCGCGGATGGCATCTGCGCCGCAGGCAGCATCATTGGCAGTGGACACCACCTGGCAGCCATAATCCGCCCATTTCACGACCTTGCGCAGGCCCTCTACAATAATGCTTTCGTCGTCAATCAGCACAACACGGTACATCTGTATCGCCCCCCAGTAGGGCAATTATACATTACGCCCCTCAAAAAATCAACCCTTCACCGCACCGGCAGTCAGACCCTTGATGATGTGCTTTTGCAGGCAGATATAGACGATGAGCACAGGGACGACCACGAGCACCACGGACGACGCCATCAGGCCATAGTTCACACCCGCCTGAGAGCTGATCTCGTTGAGCAAGCCGGTGATTGCACGCTCCTGAGGATAGCGGAGGAAGAAGGACTGGGTAAACAAATCGTTATAGCTCCACAGGAAAGCGAAGATGGCGACGGTGGCAAAGGAGGATTTGGCCGCGGGGACGATGATGCGGAAGAAAATCTGGAACACATTGCAGCCGTCCAGGTAGGCGCTTTCCTCCAGCTCGATGGGAACCGACTGGATAAAGCCGGTGAGAATGATAATGGCAAAGCAGAGGTTGCCCGCGATCTGGGGCAAAATGGTTGCAATCAGACTCAGCCAGCGGTTGCCGGTACCGGCAACGCCCATGATGACCTGCATGCGGAACACCGGAATAATGGTTGAGAACACCGGGAACATCATGCCCGCCATGACCATGCTCTGCAAAATGGCACGGCCGCGGAAGCGGTAGCGGCACAGGCCGTAGGCCGCCAGTCCCGCCAGAATCACCACCACGACGGTGACGGTTCCGGAAATGAGGATGGAGTTTAAGTAGGCGTTTCCAAAGTCGGAGCGCTCCATTGCCACCTTGTAGTTATCCAGCGTAAATGCCTCACCCAAGGGAATGGAGAAGGAATCCGAAAGGATCAAGCCCTTCTTGCGGAAGGAATTGAGGATGACCCAGATAAACGGATAGACGGTGGTAAGCCCCCACAGGGTCAGCACAAGATAGGTCACGATCTTGCTGGGGCTGAATTTCTTTTCAATCATTCATCCGCTCTCCTTAGTAATCTTCCGTGGGCTTGAATACCCGGTTGGCGACATTGGACAAAATCACGCCCAGCACCACGATCAAAACGGCGATGGTGCTGCCGTAGTCTACATTCATCTTGTTAAAGGTCTGGTCGTACATGTATGTACCCGTAAGCCAGCCCTGATTGTTGGGCATGCCTGCGCCGAACATGACCCAGGGCAGGTCAAAGACCTTCAGTGCGCCGGTAACGGCCAGCACCAGGCAGGTGCACAGCACATTGCGCAGCATAGGAAGGGTGATATAGCGAATCTTTTTCAGGCCGAAAGCGCCGTCCAATGCGGCAGCCTCAAACAGATCGCTGGGGATATTATTCAGGCCGGTAATCAGAATCACGAAATAGAAGCCGACGTACTGCCAGATAACCGGAAGGAACATCGTGGTCATGAAGTGCACCTGATCCTTCCAGTCCAGCCATTTGACCACAATCTTACCGCTTGCCTTGACCTCCGATTCCAGAAGTCCCATTTTCAGCAGCAGCTGATTGACCATGCCGCCCTTATACAGGAACATCAGATTGAACATCAGCCCCAGAGCGGTAGCAGAAATGACGATGGGGAAGAAATAGACGGTGCGGAATACCTTGGAGCCGACACGGATGGAATCGACCAGCAGCGCAAGCACCAGCGCGATTCCCACCTGGAACACCACGGTACAGACGGTAAGGATCACCGTGTTCTTCAGAGCGATTCGCATGTTTGGATCGCTCAGCAGGCGGGCATAGTTTTCATACCAGGGTTCGTTCACGCCTTCGGCCGCGCGCCCCAGACCGCCGATATCCAGGAAAGTATTGAAAATATTTTGCAGGAAGGGACAATACAGATAAGCAATCAGAAAAGCAAATGCCGGAAGCAGGAAGAGCAGCAGCGGCGATTTTTTCTTATAGATCATGGAGCTCATGGCCGCACCATCCTTTTTGTTGAGATAATTGGGGCTGCTGCCTGTGGCAGCAGCCCCATAGAGGAATCAATGTACCAATAAGATCAGTTAAGCTTCATCGCGGACTCAACAGCCTCGGCAGCAGTCATCTGACCGGTAACGACCTTCTGGATGTTGGCAAACAGGTCGCCCTTGGCCTCGGCAGTGATGGTATCCTGCACGGCACCCACGACGCCGGTGATGTTGGCGTTGCAGGCGGCAGCGGACTCCTGGATGGCGTTCAGACCGCTGGGAGCAGCGCCGTTCTTCAGAGCGGTGACTTCGGTGGTGACGAACTTGCTCAGGGTCTCATCGCTGGTCAGCTGGGAGATGAACTCAACAGCGGCAGCCTGCTTGGCGGGATCTTCCCAAGCCTTGCGGGAGATGAAGTAGCCCATGGAGATGCCGCCGATGGCATCGGTAGCGGGACGCTCGCCCTTGCCGGGCACGCAGCACACAACATAGTCTTCCAGGTTGTCAGCGTGGTTCTCGGAGAAATAACCGCACTTCCAGGAGCCGTCGATCAGGAAAGCAGCCTCGCCTTCGCCGAACAGAGCAACGGTCTCGGCATCGGTAGCGGTCAGGGTGTTCTCGGGGAAGTAGCCGGCCTCGTACAGAGCCTTCAGGTCTTCCAGGGCAGCGATCCACTTCTGGGCGACGGCGTCGTCGACCAGCTTACCGCTATCGTCAACAGTGGGGACTTCCAGTTGGGTGGCCAGGGAGCCATTGTTCATGACGGCGAACTCGAACCAGTAGTGAGGAACCTCGAACAGGGAGCAGGCGATGGGGGTATAGCCGGCTTCCTTGATGGTCTCGCAGTCGGCCAGGAACTGATCCCAGGTGTAATCGGGGCCGGGAACGGCAACGCCGCAGGCGTCCAGGACAGCCTTGTTAACGAACATATTCTCCCAGAAACCAGCGGAGGGAACCGCGTAGTGCTTGCCGTCGGCAGCCACAGCCATCATGGAATCCTTCATGTTGGCAGCGTAGTCGGGGTAAACGGAACGAATCTCTTCGATGGAGACGACCTTGCCGGCGTTGATGAAGGGATCGGCGTCAGCGTTGGTGAAGAAGAACAGGACATCGGGCTCAGAGCCGGTCTCGAAGTCGGTCAGAACCTTGGCCTTCCACTGCTCATTGGAAGTGGCGGAGCCATCGTTGACCTTGTTGCCGGTGGAAGCTTCGTAGGCAGCGACAGCGTCCTCGAAGTTCTTACGGTTGCCATCATCGCCGCCGTAGGAGGTGACGACGTTCAGGGTAACGGAGTCGGCATGCGCGCAGACGACAAAGCCCAAGCACATCGCGACGACAAGCAGGAATGCAGTGATCTTTTTCATGGTGTTCGCTCCTTTAATTTTATTGTGACATTTCACTCATGTCAGTGTCTGCATTATACAAAAAGCAAACAGAATGCACAATCCCTCCACTTGTGGTTTCTTGTCCGTGCTTGGCACCTTGCCTGAAAATGGCAGCCATGCTGCACACAATTCATTCAAATTGCAAAACGCCCTGTTCATTCTGCCCGAAAAAAGCATCCGCAGCATGCCGGATTATAACGATATTCCTCCGGCTCACGGACGTGAGCCGTTTCCTTTTTCAGCGGAAGCCGGGAAGCAGAGACGGGCAAGGATGATCCCGGGGGTGGTTTCCTCTATGGTCAGGCTGCCCGCATCGCTGTAGAGCAGCTTCAGGCGGCGGAAGACATTGCGCAGCCCCACCCGGCCGCTTCCGCTGAATTCTGCAGCGGTCAGATTGCGGATGTTTTCCCGATCCTTTTCGGTCATGGTACCGTTGTGCTCCACCTCGAGGATAATTTCGCCCTCCTCCTGCCGGGTGCGCAGCATCAGTTTGCCGCCGCGGTTGGCAGTGATGTCATGCTCCACCGCATTTTCCACAATGGGCTGCAAGATCAGTCTGGGGATCATCTGCGAAGTCATCTCCTCCGGGATCTCCTTGACCACCTGCAGGTTCCCGCCCAAGCGTTCCCGGATGATATAGAGGTAGGCATCCACGTAGCCCAATTCCTCGGAAAGCGGGATCTGCGTCCGTCCGTCCCGATCCAGCGCCGCCGTGAGCATGGTGGACAGCGCCTCGATCATGGCGCACACCCGCTCGTTATCCGCCAGACGTGCCTCCCAGCTGATGATCTCCAGCGTATTATTCAGAAAATGGGGATTGATCTGGGATTGCAGCGCCTTGATCTGCGCCTTCTGCGCGGCGCGCTGCTCCTGATAGGAGCGGTCGAACTGATTTTTCAGCTCGGCAGACATGACGTTAAAATTGGAATTCATTCTCTCAAATTCCACGTTGGGCGCTTTCTTTTCGATCCGATAGCCCCGCTGGCCGGACTGAATGCGTCCGTTGGCCTCCGCGAGCGTTTCCATGGGGGAGGTTACATGGCGGTGGAAGAGAGCAATCATTACCACCAGCAGCGGAAGCACCATCAGCGTCACGCCTGCCACCGCCCAGCGCAGCCACGGCGTATCCCGCCAGAGATCATAGGCCTCCGGAAAAGCGGAGAGCGTAACCTTGTGTCCGTCGGCATCCACCGTGTAGAAAATCTCGGTGTCGCTGCCCGGTTCGCGGTCGTTTACAATCCGAACAAGTACACAGTCGTCCACCGTAAGGCTCAGGCTGCTGACCCGCTGAACACTCTCCACGCTTTGCAGGACGACGGACGGCTCCAACAGTACGGCAATGGTGGCATAGGGCTCAAAGCGGCTGCTTAAGACATTGCGCGCCATGTACAGGTCGCCGTCCAGATTGTAAAAGCGGATGTCCGTATCCGCATCGCTCATGGACTCGACGATCCGGGGCGCGGTCTGCTTGACCTGCGCCAGGAGATCATGACCGGTGGTGCCGCGGCAGAGTACATAGGCGCTGACGCTCTCACCCGCACCCCAGAAATACAGGAATGCAGCCTGATACCGGCTCTCCCGGGAGAAATTCTGCGTCATATAGTCGTTTACCGTGCGGTAGAGCTGGGCGCTGTCGCCATCACCCAGGAAGGTGCGGTAGGCGCTGCGAACGATGCCGTCGTAGGATACTGCCTTGGAATCCCATATGGCGTCGGCAAGATTGGTCTGCACCTGCCCCAGCGCATTGGCTGCCTCGGACTGAATCTGCTGGCGGATGGATTTCTGATAATTGCTGTTTAGAAGGATGCCGGACAGTGTGACAATACTGGCAATGGGCATCAGCCAGCAAATCAGGATTGCCATGACAAGCCCCGAGCGCAGGGATGTTTTCGGTTTCTTCATCTTCCTCACTCCTCTTTATGTATCTTATCATACCGCTTCCAAAAAGGGAAGTGTGCATCTGCCGCGAAGCAGATGCACACACGCAGGGGGATATGGAGGAAATCACTCTATTGAGCGGATCGATCAGGAAATTACAGTCCCAGCGCTCTGCGCCAGGTCTGAATATAGGCGTCGGCCTGTGCCTGGGTGCTGCCCTCGGCGGCCATACGCAGCAGCGGCTCGGTGCCGGAGAAGCGGCAGATGACCCAGCTGCCATCGGCAAAATAGACCTTGCAGCCGTCCTCCCGGTTGACACGGACAATTTCTGTGCCAAAATCCGGCAGCTGCTTCTGCACGAACAGCACATCCTTCAGCTCCTCCTTGCGCTCCGGGCGCATGGTGAAGGAGGTATCCTCATAGTAGAGCTTTCCGTATTTCTCCGTGATTTCGCGGTAAAGCTGGGATACGGTCTTTCCGGTGACTGCCAGCATTTCCACCAGCAGCGCCGCCGCATAGATGCCGTCCTTGCCTGCAATATGGCCGCGCACAGCCAGACCGCCGGAGGATTCGCCGCCGATGATGGCATTGGTTTCCGCCATCTTGGCAGAGATGAACTTAAAGCCCACGGGAACCTCATAGCACTTCTCGCCGAAGTCCGCCGCCACGCGATCGAGCAGGTGTGTGGTGGAATTATTGCGCACGCAGGGGCCTGTCCAGCCCCGGTACTTGAGCAGGTAGTAATACAGCAGCACCAGCAGGGTATTGGCAGGGACATAGCTTCCGTTCTCATCGATCACGCCCAGGCGGTCGGCATCGCCGTCGGTTGCAACGCCCAGGCTGCAATGGTTATCGAGCACGTAGTTGCTCAGCAGCGTCAGCGTTCCCTCGCTGGGAGCGGGCATCTTGCCGCCGAAGAGCGTATCGTGCTGCTCGTGAATCACATCCACATCACACCGGCAGGTCAGCAGGATGGTGCGCAGGCTGCTCTGGCTGACGCCGTACATCGGGTCGATGGCAATGCGCAGATGGGAATTCTTGATCTTATCCACATCCACAAAACGCAGGATGCTGTCGATATATTCGTTGAAGGGATAGATCTCGGTAATCATCCCCTGCTGAACGGCGCGGTCGTAATCCACGGCTGGGATATGCTCTGCATCGACCTCCTGAATGTGCGCCTCGATTTTGGCGGTGACCGTCTGGTCGGCATCCCGTCCGCCGGCGGTAAACACCTTGATGCCATTGTAAATGGCGGGGTTATGACTGGCGGTGACGGCCATACCATAGGGCAGCTCCAGCTGCTTGACCGTGAACATGATCAGGGGCGTGGGTGAGGAACGGTTCACCACCATGGGATGGAAGCCATATCCCACCAGCACCTCCGCCGCCCAATGGGCGGCTTCCTTGGAAAGAAAGCGGCGGTCGTAACCCACACAAACCTTGGCGCCCTCCAGCCCCTCGGACTTCATCAGCCCGCACAGGCCGGCTGCCACCAGGCGGATGTTGGCCTTGGTGAATTCATCGGCGATAATGGCGCGCCAACCGCCGGTACCGAATTTAATCATAGCTGTTGTCTCCTTATCCCATCGTTACTTCAATGCTTACACTGCTGCCCGGCTGCTGCACGGGGATGCTGTCGACCTCCGCGCCGTTCAGCTTCACGGACACCACGCCCTTCTCCACGCCGCCGGGGTTGGTGACATGGATATGGTACTGCGCGCCGCGCCATTTGCGATCCACGGAGAACTCCTTCCAGTCGGCGGGGATGCAGGGATTCACCGTCAGGCTGTCGTAATCCGGCCGAATGCCCAGCATATACTGGGTGGCGGCATAGTACGCCCAGCCGGAGGAGCCGGTCATGAAGGGGTGATGCGCCTGGCCGAAGGTGGTGTGATCCTTACCGGAGACGAACTGGCAATAGGTATAGGGCTCCGCAAGGCGGGTCTCGATCTCCTCATTCTGGAGGGCGGGACACAGGGCATTGTAGAATTTCATGGCGCGGCTGCCCCTGCCCAGCATTGCCTCGGCACACCATGCCCAGGGGTTCGGGTGGCTGAAAATCGCGCCGTTCTCCTTTAAGCCGGGATAAACCCGGGTGACGAAGCCGATGGAGTCGTCCGGCACGGTAAAGCAGGGGGCGTTGAGCATCAGACCATACTGCGTGTACAGATATTCATCCACCGCATCCATGGCAGCCTTGCCATGCTCGGCATCTGCCACGCCGGACAGGACTGCCCAGGTGTTGCTCTCCATATGCACGCGCCCCTCGGTGTCGCGCTGGGTGCCGATCTTGCGGTTCTGGGCGGTGATGCCACGGATATACCATTTGCCGTCCCACAGCACCCTTTCGCTGATTTCCTTCACCTGCTGCGCCATGGCGGTGTAGTGTTCCACATCTGCCTGCCGCCCCAGCCGCTTCGCCAGAGAGATGAAATTCAGCAGTGCCCAGTGGTGCAGGAAGCTGACCATAGCACTTTCGCCGCCGCCTAAGTTCAGGCAATCGTTCCAGTCCGCCCGCAGCCCCTTGCAGATGCCGTTGATGCCCACCTGCCGGGCGGAGAAGTCCAGAATGCGCTTCATGTGGTCGTAAACCGTGCCTTCGCCGCCATCGGCGTAGGTGACGACCTCATCGGCAAAGCCAAGCTCGCCGGTTTCCTTGATATATGCCACGATGCTGCCCACCAGCCATAGCGCATCGTCCGCGCAGGCATCCTTGATGCCGTGAATCATGCTCCCCTTATCCGGGGTGGGGATCACCGTCGGGGATTTGAAGGACTGCTGCTCCTGCTCCGGCTCAAACCAGCGCGGCTCAAACAGATGCAGGCCGTAGCCCTCCTGGGTCAACGCCCGCAGCAGCTCCACACTGCGGCTGCGGCATTTGGCGGGGTTGGAATGGGGGATGGTCATGGCATCCTGGGCGGTATCGCGGTAGCCCAGGCCGACACGGCCGCCCACCTCGATGAAGGAGGTGAAGCGGGAGAACATGACGTTGATCTCGCTCTGGTAGAGGTTCCAGATGTTCAGCTCGGTGTTCATACCCTCGTTGGGGGTGCACACCTGGAGGCAGCGCAGCTTTTCGTCCCAGATTTCGGCGGTGCGGGCAAAGTCGGCGGCGCACTTTTCGGAGGTGTACTTTTTCCGCATTTTCTTACCGGCAGCAATGCCGCCCTCGCCCAGCAGATAGATGAGCTCCACCTGCTCACCGGGCTGAAGCACCAGGTCTTTTTTCAGGCATCCGCAGTGGTTGCCGCCCTTCTGGAAGCTGCCATGGCACACGCCGGTTTCCACCACGATGGGATTGCGCTCGGTGCGGTAGGAACCGATGAAGGTATCACGCAGGCAGTCGAAGCCGTCGGGCGTAAAATTGGAGGTAAAGAATTGATAGCCGGTTTCTTCGTAGTAAAGGTCGTGCTCGATCACGCCGTCCTCATAGCGGCTTCCGGCGGCGTACAGGCTCATCTGGAAATTCTGATTGTCCATGGCGATCTGATGGAAGCTGAATTCCAGGTAGGAGAAGGCGGAGAGCCTGCGCACCCGGTCGGTGTCGTTGCGCAAAGTGACCCGCCAGATCTCCACCGGATCGTCCACAGCGACAAACAAAGTCTGCTCGGCATCGATGCCGGAATAATCGCAGTGATACTTGCTGTAGCTCAGGCCGTGGCGGCAGGAATAGTGCTCCTTGGGCTTTCCGACGGGCTGCCAGGAGACCGACCAATAGTCGCCGCTTTCATTGTCCCGCAGATAAACATAGTGCCCGGGACCATCCATTGGTACGCCGTTGGGGCGGAAGCGGGTGATTCGATGATACTCCGGGGATTTATACAGCAGGTAGCCCCCGGCAGTGTGGTTGAACACACCGTACATATCCTTTAAGCCAATGTAATTTGTCCAGGAAACGGGCACGTCCACCCGGTCGATGACATACTCCCGGCTGGCGTTGTCGAAGTAACCGTACCGCATTGCAAAATCCTCCTGTTTTGAGCGTTTTGGATGCTCCCAGTATACCGCAAAGCCGCCCCCATTGGAAAGGCCTAAAAATGCAGCTTCTTGTCTATGCTTGTCCGCTTTTTCTCCGGATGAACAAAAATTCACCCGTCAGTCCACACGCGCTTTGGGAAAAGCGGCGAAAAAGGCACCCGGCTTTTGAGCCGGATGCCCATCAATTGTGCTTTGCCGCAAATGATTACCAATCGGAATCCCAGTCGGTGTCTCCGCTGTCCCAGGAATCGTTGCTGCCCCAGTCATAATCGCTGTCGTCATCGTTGTTCCATTGCTTGCTGGCGTCCCTGTAGGTATCGGTGTCCTCAAAGTCGCTGAACTGCGTGGAGGCATCCCAGGTGGGGGTGAAATAGAAATCCTCGGCAATGGAAGGATGGTGCAGCGCCTCCGGCACGGCATCCATATCCACGGAGCGCCACTCGTCGTCCTCGTCATCGTAGGCATACCAGCCGTCGAAATAGTAGTCTCCCAGGTGGTACAGAACATCGTCATCCACTCGGTAATAGCCCCTGGCTATGCTGTTGGAGGCGTTGTAATCCCGGTAGAAGAGCGTTTCGGCAAAGTCGGGGACACCATATTGGCTTTCATAGGCCGCGGACAAGAAGTATTCCAGCGCGACAGCGGGATGCTGCAGCGCCTCCGGCAGAGTTGAAAACTCCGCCGCTTCCCACTGGCCGCTGTATGTATACCAATCGGCGTCGAACATCCCCGGCATGTGGTAATAATAATCGGAGCCGTATTGATAGTACCCCTCGTAAACCTGCATGCCGGCGTCCATGTCGCGGGCATAAAGGCTGCTGTTAAAATCTTCACAGGGGAGCGTACGGTCCCACTGCGACGAAAGATAGTAATCTTTTCCCTGCTTTCTGGTTTCCAGCGCATCCGGCACATCGCTGAGATAGAGGGGGCCATCCCAAGCGTCCTTGGAATCGTCATAGTAAAACCAGTTCAGCCCGCCATAGGACTGAACGCTGTAATAATAGCAGGTATCGTCATAAAAATAATAGCCGCCGTTTGGGTCGTTGCGGCTGAGGAACAGTCCGAATCCCATAATGAATGCGAACACAGCCGCGACTGCGCCCACAAGCACCAGCGCAATAACTGCCAGATTTCCCAGGCAGCCGGATCTCTTTTTTTCTGCCGGTGCGGAGGTCCCGGCGGCGTTCTTTTTCGCGCTGTTCATCTTCTGCTGTGTGATCTCCTGCTTGAGGCGCTGGAACAGCTCATTGACGGCGTAGGCCTCGTCCGTGCCCCGGTAGCGCACCGCCCGCTCGCCGGAGGCCTTGTTTTTATAGACAATGTAATTGCCTGTTTTCTCTTCGTAATAGATGCCGAAAGCCTTCGGCTCCGTATAATTCTCGCCGATGAAAAAACGGGTCACGGAATAAGGGGGCAGGCCCTTGCTCTCGTACCACTGCTTCAGCTGTTCGATGGTCAGGGGCTGGTCTCCGCTGGAGCGGCGGACATTGGGATTGGGCGCACCGCAGTTAGGGCAGCTTTCTATGGTATCGTTCATCATGCTGCCGCAGAATTCGCATTTGATTTTCATGGGGTGCCTCCTTTTTTATTTTTCTTATTATATCATAATTTCAAAAAATAGAAAGGCTTTGAACCGGAAAAGTTTACAATTTTTTGAACAATCTGCGTCCTGCTGCTCTTGACCGGGAATAATCTTCTGATATAATGGGACAATATAACATGAACAAGGGGGAGCCTTATGCCTCGCAAAGCAAAAAAAGAGAAGCCCATCTACCGGAACAAGACCACCCTTGCCGTCTATCTGGTGCTGCGCGGACTGATTATTTTTGTCCTGGTGCGTGCTGTGCTGCGGCGGGAATACCAGAGTGTCTTCCTGTGTGCCCTGTCGCTGATCCTCATGCTACTGCCCAGCATTATTTCACGGAAGCTGAAGATCGTGCTGCCCAGCACACTGGAGGTTATTATTCTGCTCTTCATTTTCGCGGCGGAAATACTGGGGGAAATCAACAGCTTTTACGTCCGTGTCCCCAATTGGGACACCATGCTGCACACCATCAACGGCTTCCTGTGCGCCGCCATCGGCTTCTGTCTGGTGGATATGCTGAATCGGAACGACCGTTTTTCCTTCAAGCTCTCACCGCTGTATCTGGCCATCGTCGCCTTCTGCTTCTCCATGACGGTAGGCGTACTGTGGGAGTTTTATGAGTTTGGCGTGGATCAGCTTCTGGGGCGGGATATGCAGAAGGATACCGTTGTGCATGCCATCCACTCCGTAAATCTGGATCCCACCAACAGCAATACGGTCATCCACGTTTGGGATATTGTGGATACCGTCGTCGTCCATTCCGATGGCTCCCAAGAATCTCTCGGTCTTGGCGGCTACCTGGATCTTGGGATCATTGACACCATGAAGGATCTGATTGTGAATTTCATCGGTGCATCTGTTTTTTCCGTGATCGGCTACTTCTATGTCAAGCACAAGGGCAAGGGAAAAGTCGCCACCCGGTTCATCCCCAAGGTGGAATACCCTGCAGAGCCGGAGGAATAAACAGCAGGCCGCTCCCGCGTATGGGAACGGCCTTTTGCTTTCTCAGCACAGCGATTTTTTCAGATAATTTCACAATCCCCCGTCCTTCTTTCGCTGACCGCATTATACGACGCTTTTCCTGCATTTACCACCAACCGCAGCGTTCTTTTTCGCAACCTGCCGCTGCGGCGAAATGAAAGCCGTAAGCTGGTCAGAACCCGTTATTACAAAAATCCGAGGCTGCTGCGGAGCTTATCCAGGTAGGCGATATGCGACGGACAGTGCTCGCGTCTTCGCAGTGCGATCTCATAGTATTCATCAAACAGCTCTCTCGCCTTTGGCAGATCACCCAGATGTCCGTAAATCAAGGATTCCTCCAGCACGATCAGGTGGTTGTTCATTCTGTCAAACCACGGGTACTCCCTCCGATGTTCCAAGATAGCCTGCCTGCTTGACAGAATATCAAATACGGGAAGGACATCGTTTTCGATCTCGCTTATGATCTCGCTGCACATCGTTTCGGCATCACCGTCAAGGCAGAAAGTCTTTTCGCCTTTGAGGCCTTTTGTTCCAATAACGCCCAGGCGGGAACGCATGTTGCACTCATGTTCATGGTAAAACTTTTTGCTGTTCACGGCGTGAAACTGTCTTTCCATACATTCCGGGATCCGGATCCCAACATTGACCCACATCTCGTGTGTCGCACCCAGATATGCCGGACCGCATTGAAAATCTATAACCTGAGAAATATCGCCGGAAACAAATCTGTGCAGGGTTCGTCCGTGTTTCACAAAACCAAAGGGCTTGATCCTCTTAAAAGCCCCGGATTCAATACGATTGATTTGCTGGGTTACGAAGCTCACACTCATATCCAATTTCTCCTTTCTGCTGCTTTTCTCCATTGCTTTTTGTCATATGTGAAAGGCAGGTCAGAATATCCAATTTACCAATAAAATCCCCGAATTTTACAAAAGGCCGGATTTTCTGAATCATCAAAAGCATTTCCTCAAATTCCAACCTGTTAAGCCCAGTATACCATAATGAGCATAAAAATGCCACCGTAATTCCATCAGAATTACGGTGGCTTATGGCAGAGGATGAGGGATTCGAACCCCCGCAAACGGAGTCAGAGTCCGGTGTGCTACCGTTACACAAATCCTCTATTTGATTCGGAACGGTATTATTATAGCCAATCTATGGAAAAAGTCAAGACATAATTTTAATTATTTCACTTCAATTTTGCGGCGAACCTCCGCAAGGGGAAGCTGGTGCTCTTTGGCAATGGCGGACAGGTCGTCGTATTCTGCCTTGCAGCGGCGGATGCCATGACCTTTGGAGATTTTGCAGCGGACAGTGCCGTAGGGCGTTTCGACTGTTTCGGTATGCCGGTTCAGGATATAACGGCGGTGGGGTGTTTCCCGGATGCCCAGGGTGGTGGTGTGGCAGAACAGGAGCCGCACCATTTCATCCCGCTGGCTTTCGCGGCAAAGAACAGTGAGCATCGTGCCCGGGCGGTTCTTTTTCATGCCGATGGCGGCTGTAAAAACCTCCGGTGCTCCGGCAGCCAGCAGTTGCTCCATGGCAAAGCCGATCTCCTCGGCGGTCATGTCGTCCAGATTGCAGCTCAGCTCCAGGATGGTATCTTCATTCTCTGCGCCGGAGGCGCCCAGGACGGCACGGATGCAGTTGGCCATTGCAAAATTCTTTTTTCCCATGCCGTAGCCCACGGCGGCGGGAGTCATGACCGGCATATCGCCGAACCGGGTGACAAACTGCTTCAGCAGCGCTGCCCCGGTGGGGGTACACAGCTCACCCTGAATCTGACCGCCGTAGATAGGAATTCCTCTGAGGATCTCCGCCGTGGCAGGGGCGGGGACGGGGAGAATGCCATGGGCACAGCTGACGTGGCCGCTGCCCACATGGACGGGGGAAGCATAAACGGCAGGGCTGCCCAGCTGCTCCATGAGATAGCACACAGCAGTCACATCCGCCAGGGCATCCAGAGAGCCAACCTCGTGAAAATGGATCTGCTCTATCTGCACCCCATGGACAGCGCTTTCCGCCTGCGCAATTTTGCGGTAGACGGCATGGATATTTTTCTTCACCGCATCGGATGCCTGAATGTGGGAGATCCAATGCTCCAGCTGCTCCATGCTGCTGTGGTGATGGTGCTCGTGCGTACCATGATGGTGGTGATCATGCTTACCCTCCTCGGTATCGCCCACATAGACATGCATGTGCGTACCGGTGATGCCGCATTTCTGCGTCAGCTCCCGCTCATAGCGCACGCCGGGAACGCCCAGCGCATTCAGCTGCTCCACCATCGTGTCCGGCTCCGGGAAAAGCTCCAGCAGAGCGGCGGTGAGCATATCACCGGCAGCACCCATGCCGCAGTCCAAATACAGAATATTCAATGCTTTGCCTCCATATGATTGATGGTACTGGCCATATAGCCTGCGCCGAAGCCATTGTCGATATTTACTACGGCGGTGCCGCTGGCACAGGAATTGAGCATGGAAAGCAGCGCCGCGACGCCGCCGAAGGATGCTCCGTAGCCGATGCTGGTGGGCACGGCAATTACCGGGCACTCCACCAGACCGCCGATCACGCTGGCAAGCGCCCCCTCCATGCCCGCAATGGCAATGATCACGCTGGCGCTCATCAGCTCCCGGCTGTGGCTGAGCAGACGATGAATTCCCGCCACGCCCACGTCGTACAGCCGCAGTACATCGTTGCCCAGAAATTCGGCGGTCAGCGCTGCTTCCTCCGCCACAGGCACATCGCTGGTGCCCCCCGTGGCCACCACAATGGTGCCCATCCCGTGGGGCGGCTCCATTTGCCCCAGAATGCCGATCTTCGCCGGGGAATAATAGCGGATCGGGTGGACGCGCTGAACGGCCTCCGCCTTTGCCTCGTCCAGCCGGGTGATCAGAACATTTTCCTGCCCGTTCTGCTTCATTGCCGTGAGGATACCGGTGATCTGCTCGGCGGTTTTTCCAGCGCCGTAAATAACCTCTCCCGCCCCCTGCCGCACTCTGCGGTGCAGATCCACCTTGGCATAGCCCAGCTCGGCAAAGGGCTCCTGCTTTAACTGCAGCATGGCATCGTCAATGCTCACAGAGCCGTTTTGTATGCCCTCCAGAATATGGCGAATGTCACTGTTCATGGCGCACCTCCAAATCCAGGAGTACTTTTTTATAGTCCTTTTTCAGCCGCTCCAGCACTTCCTCCCGGTGGGCAAGGAGCTGCGGAAGCTGCTCCTGGGGCATTTCCAGCCGGGCACAGCCGTCCATCAAGCGAATGCGGAAGCCGGAAAAGCCCAACTGCATGAGAAACGCCTCACACCGCTCCGTCCGTTCCAGATCTTCCAAGGTGATGACGGTTCCCGTTGGAATCCGGGTGGCCAGGCAGGCATAGGAGGGCTTATTCCATGTGAACAGCTCCGCCTCTTTGGAGCGGCGGCGAATCTCATCCTTGGTCAGGCCGCACAGCCGCAGGGGCGAGAGCACGCGCAGCTCCTGCAGCGCCTTTATCCCCGGGCGGTCATCCACCCGGTCGCTGGCATTGGTGCCGTCCAGCAGCACCTCGAATCCGTCCGCACGGGCGGCGTCGGTGATGGCGGTAAAGATGCGGCGCTTGCAATAGTAGCAGCGGTTCGCAGGATTTGCGGCGACATCCGCATCCTCCAGGGGATTCAAATGAATGGTCTTCAGCTGCACACTCAGCTGCTGCGCCAGGCGCTGGGCATCCTCGTATTCAAACTGGGGCTGAAAGGACGTCTTTACATAGTAGGGCTGCACCTGCGCACCGCATTTGACGGCGGCGTACAGCAGATACGCGGAATCCACCCCGCCGGAAAAGGCCAGGGCGACTCTGGGGTGCTGTGCAAAAAAATCCGATAACTCCATGTGCTTATTCAATCCGATACAGCTTCTTTCCGTTTTCCAATGTGATGTTTTCAATTTCAGCAACGCTCACACCGCGCAGCTGCGCCAGCTTTTCGGCAACCAGATGCAGCCTGCCGGGATCATTGCGCCTGCCCCGGAAGGGCTCCGGGGACATATAGGGGCAGTCGGTCTCCAGTACAATGCGCTCCAAGGGAATCTGAGCCGCAACCTCCACAGCCTTGCGTGCATTTTTGAAGGTCAGCACACCGCCGAAGCCGATGTACCAGCCCCGCCGGATCAGCATCTTTGCCATTTCCAACGAGCCGGAATAGCAGTGGAAAACGCCGGTCACGTCCTGAAATTCCTCCACGATTTTCATTCCGTCCTCGTGCGCCTCCCGCTCGTGGACGATGACGGGCAGCTTCAGCTCCTGCGCCAGCGCCATCTGCGCCCGGAAGGCGCGCTGCTGGATCTCCCTTGGGATGTCCTCGTAGTGATAATCCAGCCCGATCTCTCCGATGGCTCTGACTTTGGCGCTGCTGCGCGCCAGAAGCCGGTACTGCGCCAGTGTTTCCTCGTTCACCTCATCTGCCGCATCCGGATGGGATCCAACGGCGGCATAAAGATAATCATACTGCCCCGCCAGCGCCACCGCCGCGCGGGAAGAATCCAGGCTGCACCCAGGGTTCATTATCAGGGCGATTCCCTGCGCGGGCAGCTGCGCCAGAAGCGCAGAGCGGTCGGTGTCAAAGGCGCGGTCGTCCATATGGGCGTGCGTATCAAAAATCATGCAGCGTCATTCCTTCCTCTTCCCCGCCTTGGCTGACGATGGCCACCAGACAGCCCTGCCAGGAAAATACCCGCGGGTCGTCCGTGCTGTTTGGAAAACCGGTCAGCCCCGCGCCGGTGCATTTTGCGGTGGCCTCCTTCAGCACCCACAGGGTGAGGAAAGCGCGCTGCGGGTCAGGCGCCGCCCAGAAGCGGACAAGCTCCGGCGGCGACAGGATGCGGCTCACAAGGGAAAACCGCACCGTGCGGTCAAGCTCCTCGGCGTCGATCCCCACCGGGCGGCGGGAGAGCGCACAGAAAGCGTGACGGACGGTGTGGCTGATGGAAAAATAATAGGGAGAATTTTCAAAATAAGGCTTTCCGCGGACGCTTATCAGAATGCCGGGCAGCGCCTGGCCGGTCTCCTCGTAGTAGAGCCGCTCCAGAAGCTTCCGCCCGGCCTCGTGACCGGAGCGCCCGGCAAGCGCGCAGCAGCCGACGATCATCGCTCGTCGATGATCTCGCCGTTGCCGCCGGTGCAGCCGGAATCGCCGGAGCCGCGAAGCAGGTCAACGATCATGCCGATACCGATCAGCAGCACCACAATGCCGCAGATCGTCACCGCCAGCCGGGCAACGGTCACGGGCATCAGCGTCAGCACCGCACCGGCAACGCACAGTGCCGTGGAGCTGACACGTGCGCGAAGAACCGTAACGTCCGTATAGCCCCGAACGCCTTCCAGCAGAAGCAGGATGCCAATCACCCGCACCACCTGCTTTTCCAGAGAGAGCGGATTGCGGATAATGGCAAAGCCAATGAGCAGCAGGACGATGGAGACCGCCAGCTTTGAAAAATCCTTCTGAAGCTTCATCTGCGTAAAGAAGCTCACCATTTTTGCCGCTCCTGCCAGCGCCAGCACGATGCCGACACACAGGGCGAGGGTGGACGTGATGGAATCAGGCCGGAAAATCAGCAAAAAGCCCAGCAGCACGGTCAGCACCGGCTTCAGCCAGGGATGAAAATCAAAGGAGCGTTTCATATAAAATCCTCCGGAAATGATGGGAATGGGTGAAAAGAAGGTTTCTGCCCTTTATTTTACTTTGTTTTTGCTCCTGTGTCAATGGACAAAATGCCGCGCCTGCACGGCATATCTATTCTTCAGCAGGCATAGAATTTGTCAATGGAAAACTGCGGTAAGGGGGAATTGCGATGGAACAGGAACAGATGCCTCACCGCCTGGCACTATCAGAGCGAAAGAAGCTTACAGTGACGGGAGTGACGGAGGTCATCAGCTTTGAAGATACCGCCGTCGTTCTGCAGACCGGTCTGGGAATGCTGACCGTTCAGGGCAGCGAGCTTCAGCTGAAAACACTTTCGCTGGAGGGCGGTCAGGTGGACATAGAGGGCAGCATTGCGGCGCTGATCTATGAAGAGCCGCGCAGCCGCGGCTGGTTCGGCCGCCTGTTTGGATGACAGCACCTGCACTGGCCGTCCGGCATTTTGGAGCTGCATGCCTGCTGGGGGCATCTTTGGGGCTGCTGTACGGTTTCCTGCGCCCCCTCCGCCCAAAGCACACAGTACTGAGTGATGCCCTTTTCCTGCTGGGGGCTGGCTGGGCATGGCTGTATTTGGCGCTGGCAGTTTGCGGCGGCGACTTGCGCGTGGGCTATTCTCTGGGCCTTTTGGCAGGCGGCGCGGCCTGGGAAATGACGCTGGGACGCCTTTTGCGTCCGGCGGCAGCCTCCTTTTGGCACTTGGTGGGGCGGATCGCGGCGGCTGCAGCATGGCCGGCAAAAAAAATATTGCATTTTTTGAAAATTTTATTTGCATCTGGAGAAAAATGGGTTACAATATGGTGGAATAGATGCCGAGCGCGTCGGCAGTCTCACGGAGGTGTGAATCATGGCGGAGCACAGAATCAAGATCGGAGAAATGCAGGTCATTCTTTTCAAGGGCAATCTGCGCGTAAAAGCCGCGCTGGCAGCAGTGCTGGTGTTCAGCGGCGTGGCGCTGGGCGCTCTGAACTGGACACAGCGCCAGATGACCCGCAAGGCCGCCGATTTCCGCGCAGAGGCAGGCAAAATCGAGTACGAGAACAGCGTGCTGGAGCGCGACATTCAGGAGATGGGCTCTTCCAGAGGCGTGGAGCGTGTCGCTCAGAAGGAGCTGGACATGGTTCCGCGGGACACCGTTCTTATCGAAGCACAAGTCAAATAATGGAGGAAGCAAAGCAAACATGGAGTTAACCGTTGGAGCCGTATTAGAGGGGAAAGTAAAATCCATCACCAATTTTGGCGCCTTTATTGCCCTGCCGGAGAACAAGACCGGCATGGTACATATTTCCGAAGTCGCCAATGCCTATGTCAGCGACATTCGCCAGCATCTGACCGAGGGTCAGGATGTGAAGGTGATGGTGATTGGCAACGAGAACGGAAAAATCAACCTGTCCATTAAGCGTCTGGAGCCAAAGCCCCAGCGGGAGAACCGTCCCGATTTCCGGGGCGGTAACCGCGGTACGGGTGCGCGTCCCGGCCAGAGCCAGACGCGCCAGAGCTCCAAGCCCGCCCCCGTTCCCAACGCCGCCCCCAAAACCGCAGACCAGCTGTTCGAGGAGAAGCTGAAGGCCTTTATGTCAGAATCCGACAGCAAGATTTCCTCCATAAAGCAGTATTCGGATCGCCGCGCCAAGAGCAGAAGAAGATAATTTTTCAAGCGGACTGCCGCAAGGCAGTCCGCTTTTCCTGCACTGCCTCAGCGCGCAGCCAGGTTTTGGATACACAAGGAGGATGACGATGACCATTGTAATTACCGGCGGTTCCCGTGGAATTGGAGCGGCAGCGGTGGAGCTGTTTGCCGCGAAGGGACACCGGGTATTTTTCCTGTATGAAAAGGAGCATGCGGCGGCGCAGCACGTTGCGCAAAAGACCGGCGCAACGCCCATCTGCTGTGACGTGGCGGATGAAAACGCGGTAAATGCCGCTTTTTCTCAGATTGGGGATGTGGATGTTCTTGTCAACAACGCCGGAATCTGCTATTATGGTCTTATGACTCAGATGACGGGAGCGCAGTGGGATCGGATCTTCGACGTGAACGTGAAGGGGATCTATCACTGCGTCCGGGCGGCCATGCCGGGATTTCTCCGGCAGCAGCGCGGGTGCATCATCAACGTGTCCAGCATGTGGGGCAGAGTGGGCGCTTCCTGCGAGGCAGCCTATTCCGCTACCAAGGGCGCGGTGATTGCCCTGACGAAGGCGCTTGCCAAGGAGCTGGGTCCCAGCGGCATCCGGGTGAACGCCGTTGCGCCGGGAGTCATCCTGACGGACATGTGTGCAGGCGTTGACCCGGAAATTCTTGCCTCCATGGCAGAGGATGCGCCCCTGGGGCGCAACGGTACCCCCATGGATGTGGCAAAAGCCATGGAATATCTGGCGGAAGCCGATTTTGTCACCGGCCATATTCTGAATGTGGACGGCGGCTATGTGATATAAAGGAGATTACGATGAAAATTGCAGTTGGCTGTGACCACGGCGCGTTGGCGCTGAAAAATAAGGTAATTTCTCACCTGCAGGAGCGGGGCTATGACGTGACTGATGTCGGCACCCATACCCCCGAGAGCTGCGACTATGCGGATTACGCCGCGCAGGCCGCGCGGCTGGTTGCCTGCGGGGAATGTGAGCGGGGCATCGTCCTGTGTACCACCGGCATTGGCGTGTCCATTGCCGCCAACAAGGTAAAGGGCATCCGCTGCGCCCTGCTGGGTGACCTGATGTCCGCCCGGCTGACCCGGGAGCACAACGACACCAATATGATGGCGCTCGGCGCTGCCGTCACCGGCGAAGGACTGGCGCTGGAGATCGTGGATACCTGGCTGACCACGGAATTTTCTCACGGAGAGCGCCACCAGCGCCGCATCAATAAGGTCATGGCACTGGAAAAGGAAAACGGATGATGCTGGACAAACTGGAAGCCGTATCCAGCCGGTATGAAGAGTTGTGCGCCAAATCGGAGCAGCCGGATTTTTACAATGATCCCAAACGTGCTGCCGGGCTGCTACGGGAGAAAAACGATCTGGAACCCATTGTGGAGACCTATCGTGCCTACCGGCAGGCAGAGCAGGACATGGAGGAAGCCCAGGAGCTGATGGCTGACCCGGAGATGAAGGAGCTGTGCCAGGAGACCTTTTTGGAAGCCAAGCGGAACAAAGAGGAGCTGCACGACAAATTGCAGATTCTCCTGCTGCCCAAGGATCCCAACGACGAGAAAAGCGTCATTGTGGAAATCCGGGGCGGCGTTGGCGGCGAGGAAAGCGCCCTGTTTGCCCACAGCCTGTTTCGGATGTACTCCATGTACGCCGCCGCAAAGGGGTGGAGCATTGAGCTGATGAACTACAGCGACACCGAGCTGGGGGGCGTGAAGGAGGCGGACTTCGTCATCAACGGACGGGGGGCCTACTCCCGCATGAAGTATGAGTCCGGTGTCCACCGGGTCCAGCGGGTGCCGGAAACCGAGTCCGGCGGACGGGTGCATACCTCCACGGCCACGGTGGCGGTGCTGCCGGAGATGGAGGAAGTGGACGTGCAGATTAACCCGGCGGACATTGAGATGCAGGTCTACCGCGCCTCCGGTGCAGGCGGCCAGCACGTCAACAAGACCAGCTCCGCCGTGCGCCTGATTCACAAACCCTCCGGCATCGTTGTTTCCTGCCAGGAGGAGCGCAGTCAGGTGCAGAACCGGGAAAAGTGTATGCGGATGCTGGCCTCCAAGCTCTATGAGCAGGAGCAAAGCCGCCTTGACAGCGAAATTACCGGCCTGCGCCGCAGTCAGGTGGGCAGCGGAATGCGCAACGAGCGCATCCGAACCTACAATTTCCCCCAGGGCAGAGTGACCGACCACCGCATCGGCCTGACCCTTTACAAGATTGATTCCGTCATGGACGGCGACCTGGACGAGATTATCAACGCCCTGGCCGCAGCAGACCAGGCGGAAAAATTAAAGCATTCAAAATAAAAAGGACGGCATTATGCACTATATTACCCATTCCCCCGAAGAAACAGAAAAATTGGGCGCGGCACTGGCGCAGCACTTGCAGCCCGGCACGGTCATTGCCTACACCGGCGACCTGGGCGCGGGCAAGACGGCCTTCACCCGCGGGCTTGCCAAGGGACTGGGCTATACCCAGCCGGTGACCAGCCCCACCTATACCATTGTCAATGAGTATCTGGGCGGGCGGCTGCCCCTGTTCCACTTCGATATGTATCGCCTCGCCTCCTCCGATGATCTGTGGGACATCGGTTGGGAGGACTATCTGGAGCGGGGTGGCGTGTGCGCCGTGGAGTGGAGCAAAAACGTGGCCGATGCCATGGAGGGTGCGATCCGCATTGCCATCTCCAAAATAGATGAAAATACCCGGTCAATTGAAATTGAAGGAGGGGATGCTCTTGCAAATTCTGGCCTTTGAAACCTCGGCTAAGGCCGCTTCCGTGGCACTGACGCAGGATGGGAAGCTCCTGGGCGAGAGCTACCAGAACACCGGTCTGACCCACAGCCAGACTTTGATGGTCATGGCGGAGGATTTACTAAAGCAGTGCGGCGTGGAGGTTTCCCAACTGGACGCCGTGGCGGTGGCCAACGGCCCCGGTTCCTTCACCGGCATCCGCATCGGCGTGGCGGCGGCCAAGGGCTTTGCCTGGGGGGCAGAGCTTCCCTGCTGCGGCACCAGCACACTGGCTTCCATGGCCGTGGGGCTGGGCGCCTGGCAGGGCTATGTGTGCCCGGTGATGGACGCCAGGCGGGGGCAGGTATACAATGCGCTGTTCCACGTCGATTGTGGAAAATACACAAGAATCCGGGACGATCGGGCGATTTCCCTCCGGGATTTGGCGGAGGATGTAAAAAATTTCGCCGAACCGATTTTTTTGGTTGGAGACGGGAGCATTTTATGCTATAATACTTTGTCGGAAATGATCCCCGCTCTGGTGCTCCCCCCGGAGCACCGGATGCACCAGCGGGCGACCGGTGTAGCGCTGGAAGCGCAGCGGATGCTGCAATGCGGCGAATGCACCGATGCGGCCGGGCTGGTACCCAATTATCTCCGGCTGAGTCAGGCCGAACGGGAACGAAACGAAAGAATGCAGAATCAATAAAAGGAGATTAAAAAGATGGCAGCAGAAGTACACGTATTGAATCATCCCCTGATTCAGCACAAGCTGGCAATCCTGCGCAGCAAGGATACCAGCGTGAAGGAATTCCGTGAGCTGGTTGGCGAGATCGCCGGCCTGATGTGCTACGAGGCAACCCGCAACCTGCCTGTAAAGGAAGTGGAAGTGGAGACCCCCATCACCACCGCCAAATGCAAGATGCTGGCCGGTAAGAAGCTGGCAATCGTCCCCGTCCTGCGTGCCGGTCTGGGCATGGTGGACAATATGGTCGCTCTGATCCCCTCCGCAAAGATCGGCCACATCGGCCTGTACCGCGACCCCCAGAGCCACAAGCCCGTGGAATACTACTGCAAGCTGCCCGAGGACATCGAGTCCCGTCAGGTTTATGTGGTTGACCCCATGCTGGCTACCGGCGGCAGCGCCGTGGCGGCCATCAATTTCCTGAAGCAGCACGGCTGCAAGAACATCATCATGATGAACATCATCGGTGCCCCCGAAGGCGTGGCCGCCGTCCAGGCAGCACACCCCGACGTGGAAATCTATCTGGCAGCGCTGGATGAGAAGCTGAACGAGAATGCCTACATCGTCCCCGGCCTGGGCGATGCCGGCGACCGTATTTTCGGTACGAAGTAATATCAATAGTTAGCGAAGTAACACAATAGTTATAGAATGTGCCGGAGCAAATCGCTCCGGCACGATTTTATGTAGAGTGGAAAAGGATTTTATTTCTGAAATTACGGAAGTTGCGCATACCGAAGCAAGCCCTTTTTAGAGCCTTGGTCTTGTTGTGCAGCCCTCAATGCATCTGTTAGACCAGGAAACATCCATAGAATGCAGAGTTTCATCAAATCAGTTATGATATGCCTTTGTGCAGTCTTGAAATTCAGGAAGCGCCATCCCTTCGGCAGCCATAAGCCAATCAATAAGCAGCGTTTTCCTTTTCTCAGAGGATCCGGAGTGAAGCGCAGTGTAGATACCAGTTTCTCAAAGACACGAGGAATCGTAGAAACCATCTGGCCGGTGACACAGTAATAGCGAGGCAGGAAGGTGTTCCTTGCCAGAGACACATCTTTAATGGCCTGCATCCGGTAGTCATGTATACGGTTAGTCAGAGTGCCACAGGCTGGGCAACGGTGCTCTGCTCTGGGAAGTTCCAGATAAATGTGGAGTTCGTTAGAATTTTTTTCGACATTTGTAATAATTACATCTTCTAAACCGAGCAGCTTTGATGTGTAATCCTTATTGAGCATAGAGATTTCTCCTTCCGGTGCGGTAGGGGTGCTTTCATTGTAAAGGATTTTATCTCTATGCTCAACCTTTTTTGTGACAACGGGGTCAGGCTCATCGCCCGACCCCAACATTTATTATAGAACCTAAATTTCGCCAGATACCCCGCCGCTCAAAGAACGACTCCATCTTTCAAAATTGAAATACCGCGGAAGCCGTTTCTTTCTGTGCAGGTCTGCTGTCCTGACGCAATTTGGAGCACATACTCCAAAAGCCTTTCTCCTATGGATGCCAATGGTTCGCCGTAAACCGCCGTACCAGCATCAAAATCTATCCAGTTCTTTTTGTGCTGGGCCAGAGGGGTATTGCTGGAAATTTTAACTGTGGGCACAGGCGCTCCGAAGGGGGTCCCCCGTCCTGTCGTGAACAGCACCAAATGTGCCCCCGCTGCTGCCAATGCCGTGGTAGATACCAAGTCATTCCCGGGACCGGACAGCAACGTCAAGCCCTTGCAGCGAACCTGCTGGCCATAGTCAAGCACATCCTCTACGGGAGCACTCCCGCCTTTTTGCACACAGCCACAGGATTTATCCTCCAGTGTGGTAATCCCCCCCTGCTTGTTACCCGGGCTGGGGTTCTCATACACCACCTGTCCATGGGAGGTATAATAATGCTTAAAATCCTCCAGCATCTGGACTGCCCGGTCATAAACCGTACGGTTGCGGCTGCGATTGAGCAGCAGCGATTCCGCGCCGAACATCTCCGGCACTTCCGTCAGCACGGTGCTGCCGCCCTGAGCAATGAGCAAGTCTGAAAAGCGCCCTACGGCCGGGTTTGCCGTAACGCCGGAAAGGCCGTCGCTTCCGCCGCATTTCAGTCCGACCACCAGCTCGCCGGTCCCTATGGGCTGGCGCTGGAACTGTCGTGTATATTCTGCCAGTTCCGCAAGCAGGCGGTCACCTGTCTCCATCTCGTCATCTGTTTCCTGACAGACCATAAACCTGACCCGCTGGTGATCCCACTGCCCCAGTTCCTCCTGGAACCCCTCCAGGGTGTTATTCTCACAGCCAAGGGATACTACCAGCACCCCTGCAGCATTGGGATGATTGACTAACGCAGCCAATAGCTTACGGGTACGGGCATGATCATCCCCCATTTGACTGCATCCAAACGGATGTGTGAAGGCGTAAATTCCCTCCACGCCGCCGTTTACCAGATGTTGATTCCGTTTGGCGAGCGCCTCTACCGTAGAATTTACGCAGCCCACCAAGGGAATAATCCATATTTCATTGCGAATAGCAGCGCGTCCATCCTTGCGCCGATAGCCCATGAAAGAACGGGGCACCGTATTTGGCAGCGTATATGCAACCGGCTCGTAACGATACTGGCACTTTTCCGTCAAATTCGTCGCCATATTGTGAGTATGTACATGCGCGCCGGGGGCAACCGGCTGGGTAGCATGACCTACAACGCAGCCATACTTTATTATGTTTTCCCCCGCTTTTATATCACCCAAAGCCAATTTATGTCCGCGGGGAATAAAATCAACTGTTACGTATTCTCTTCCATCAATCATCAGCCGCTGCTTTGCAGGTAAATCTTCCATCGCCACGGCCACATTGTCCAATGGATGAATGCGCAGAACATGCTGCATTATAAGCACTCCTTCATCGCTTGGTACATGCCCACCTCATCGATGCGATCCAGCGCCTTTACCACTTGATCTTCCAGCCCTTCAATCTGCTCCAACGCACCATCCCACATTGTTTGATTCGTGATTACGGCGTGAGCAATGGCGCAATTGTCATCCAGGCGATGATCGTAATAGAAATCCAGTACCCATGCGTCGTCATGAATTTCATACTCATTGTCGCCGCGAATGCCGACCAGCGCATTTTCTGTACGGCGCTGGCCATTGTGATAGAAGCGAATCATTGCCGCCAGAGAGAACACCAGGCAAGGCGGCAGCTTGTGCTGGTTCCTGACATAATCCAGCAGCGACGGCATTACCCGTGCACGCCACTTTGCAGTTGAATTCAGCGAAATAGCCAGCAAAGAATGGTCAATGTAAGGATTTTGGAACCGTTCCACCACGTCCCTTGCAAAATCCACCAGCTCTTGCCTCGGCAGGGTCAGCGTAGGAATGATCTCATCATAAAGCGTCTTGTTCATAAATCCGCGGATCACATCATCATGCATGCAGTCACGCACGATATCCTTACCCGCCAAATACGCAGCCATAATCATGGATGTATGCGCCCCGTTCAGAATGCGCACTTTCCGCTGCTTATACGGTGTGTGATCCGGTGTAAACAGGATGGGCAGTCCCGCCTTGGCCGCCGGGAATTCCGCCTCCAGACTCTCAGGTCCTTCAATGACCCAGAAGCCAAACACCTCGCCGGTATCCAGCAGTTTATCCTGATACCCCAACTGCTGACAAATTTGCTCAGCTTCCACCCGCGGGTAACCGGTGACAATACGATCTACCAGCGTAGAGCAGAATATATTATCCTGCTCCAGCCAACGGCAAAAATTCTCCCCCAGCTTCCAATCCGCCGCATGACGCAGCACGCATTTTTTCAGTTCCTGGCCGTTGTGGTCGATTAACTCACAGGATAAGATAATAAGGCCGTTCAGCTTTGCCTGATAGCGCTCATACAGGAATCGCGTCAGCTTTGCGGGGAAACTATGGGGCGGACGGTCATCGAATTTGCAATCTTGCTCGTAAACGATTCCAGCCTCCGTTGTATTGGAGACGATAAAACGCAGCTGTGCATTATGTGCACAGTCCAGCAGCTGCTGATAATCCTGGTAAGGATTGATACAGCGCGAAACGGCAGAAATAACCCGCTTGCGATTTACCTTTTGTCCGTTTTCACTTCCGCGAAGGAACAGCGTGTAGAGGCCTTGCTGTTCATTGATTTGATCGGTCAGCCCCTGGGCAATCGGCTGCACAAGCACCACCTTGCCATTAAAGCCGGCATTCTCATTCATTTCGTCGATAAAATAATCAACAAATGCGCGCAAGAAATTGCCTTCACCAAATTGCAGCACTCGCTCAGGTGCGTTTTCCAGCAAATAGCCGTCATACCCCTGTTCCCTTAAGGTTTGATAATTCAACTGTTTCATTCATTACCATCCTTTTTATCATTCGTCAGTTAAATTAATTCCGCATTTCGGACATTTTTTAAGATTATGCAAAGGGTTGATCTGAATGAGGCAGCCGCACTGGGGGCATCGCAAAAAAGCCGCCACGACTCCAAGATAACCTGCTAATGCCAATAATGCCGCTGCAAACGCCATCTTTGACACAGAAAGGCCCAACGCCTCCAGTAAAATTCCTACTGCCGTCAGCAAAAAAGTAAATGTGTACAGGATTCTGGCCCATTTCTGTGCCTTTTGCAGCTTTCTCATCCGTATCAACCGCCCTTATGCCGATTATTCTTCCCGGCAGAATACGCCCATGTGGTACCACTTGTAGGGCTGAATATTCTTTACAACCGTGCAGGCATTCATAGCCTCCAATTCCTTGTTCACCTTGTCAAAATAAGCTTCGAAACTCATATTCTGAGCCCGATCCAAGTGGTGGGAATCGTGATGGGAGGGGAAAACAACCGGTGCATGGAATCGAGCCACCATACGGGCATAGTCCACCGGTGTCGCGCCCGTGCTTACCTGACGAACCACGAAATCAGGATGGAAGTTTTCACAGAATTTATAAATATTATTAAAACGATACACGCGGCCGCCCAGCACCATAAAGCGGAAATTATTTTCCTTTATGGTAATTGCCCAATCCGTTTCCTCCAGGGAACCCCAGGTAGAGCACTGGTAGCTTTGCTCACTCGTTCCCTGGGCCATGGCATTGGCATGAGCCTGCGATGGAGTCTCAGACACATCAACACCTTTATCACCGAAATGACGGCAGGGCAAAGGCGTTACGATCAGATCGTCCAGATCCATCGTCTCATAAGGATATACCGGCACCAAATTGACAAGCGGCACATCATACACATCGCTGAACAGTTTTGCAGAGATGGGGGGAAGGAACACCTGTCCGCCGCAAGGATCCTTGGATTTCTTCTCCAACAGTTCCTTCACGCTCACTACATGGTCGAAATGAGTATGGGACAGGAAGATATAGTCAGCCCCCGTAAACTGATCCACTGAGAAATCCACCTGGACACCTAAATCAGGCCCTTCCGTAGAAGATTCGCCGCACCAGGGGTCAAAAATAATTGTCTTGCCGCTCGGCAGTACTACCTCAAAGCAAGTGGTCGTGATCCAACGAATTTTAATATCACTGTTCATGGTTGTTTCCTTTCTTACCTTCATCGGTATTCAGCATTTCTTCCAAGGAAGATGTCTCAGCATCTTTCATAAGGCTGCGGCTTTCGCCTGCATGTTGGCAAGCAACCCAATGTCCGGGCGAAACCTGCTGCAGAGGCTGGTCATTTTCAAAACATTCAGGCCGCGCCATCCAACAGCGCGGGGCGAAGCGGCAGCCGGGCTTGGGATTCATAGGACTGGGTACATCGCCCTTCAATACAATACGGCTTACCTTGCGTTCTACCGACACACGGGGCACCGCGCTGAGCAATGCAATGCTGTATGGATGCATCGTGTTGGCAAACATCTCTTCCTTATCTGCCATTTCTACGATCTGGCCCAAATACATAACTGCAATGCGATTGGAAATGTGCTTGACAACGCTCAAGTCATGAGAAATAAACAAATACGACAAATGCTTCTTTTCCTGTAAATCCATCAGCAGATTAATGATTTTGGCCTGCACCGATACATCCAGCGCCGAAACTGGTTCATCACAAATAATGAAGCCAGGATTCAGAGACAGTGCACGGGCAATGCCCACGACCTGTCGCATACCGCCATCCAGCTCATGCGGATAATGGTTCAGCAGATCCGTGCTGAGGCCTACAGTCTCGCACAGTTCCTTCAGCCGCGCATCCAGCTCAGGACCCTTTTTGTACAGCTTCTGCACAAGAAGCGGCTCACTCAGAATATCCTTAATCGTTTTGCGGGAATTGAGAGAGCTGTACGGATCCTGAAAAATCATTTGGACATTCCGGCAAAATTCATTGCGCTCCGGGCCGGATGCAGCAGGCTCACGGTTGTTAATAAAAATCTTACCGTCCGTTTTACCCAGCAGCTGCATCACTACGTTTCCTACCGTGGATTTCCCGCAGCCGGATTCGCCTACCAGGCCCAGCGTTTCTCCGGCCTGAATTTCGAAGCTAACATCGTCCACCGCGTGAAGCTTTCCCTTGCGTGGAATGACAAAGTATTTTTTCAAATGCTCAACCCGCACAAGGGGCTTATTGGTTTCCACATTACTCATGCTTTTGTCCCTCCCCGTACAAAGTGCAGGCCACATAATGGTCCTGATTGATGCATATCATTCCAGGTGCATTTTGGCTGCACTGTTCCATACAATGCTCACAACGCGGGTGGAAAGCGCAGCCCGTAGGCAGATGCTGTGCGTTGGCCACTGTACCGGGAATCGCAGTCAAACGGGTTTTGGTATTATCCAGGCTGGGCAAAGCCCCCAGCAAGCCCTTCGTATAGGGATGGCACGGATTAGCAAACACCTCACGTACAGTACCATATTCGATGATGCGGCCGGCATACATAACCGCAACATTTTCACACAGCTCAGAAATAATACCCAGGTTGTGCGTAATCATCAGCAGTGATGATTTATGTTTGGTTTGCAGCACCTTCATCAATTCCAGGATCTGCGCCTGGATGGTCACATCCAAAGCTGTCGTCGGTTCATCCGCGATCAGCAGCTCCGGATTACAGGCAATGCCGGCAGCAATACCTACCCGCTGGCGCATACCTCCGCTAAACTGGGACGGGTAATCGTTGATACGGTAGCCGGGAATGCCTACAGATTCCAGCAGTTCGCGGGTACGGGCATCTGCCTGTTTCGGGCTCATCTTCAGGTGATGCCTAAGCACCATTGAAATTTGCTCTCCTACGGTAAAGACAGGATTCAATGACGAAAGCGGATTTTGGAAAATCATCGCAATACGGCGTCCACGCATATCCAGCAGCTCGCGTTTGGACATTTTCATAACATCTTTGCCATGGAACCGGATCTGTCCATCCGTAATCTTTCCAGCCTTGGACAACAGCCGCAGCACGCTTAATGCCGTGGTGGTTTTGCCCGCTCCGGACTCGCCCACCAATCCCAGGCTTTCACCCTGCCGAATCTTCAAATTGACTCCATTGAGCGCATAGCCTGTGGCTCGTTCGGTGGTAAACTTTACGTGCAGATTCTGAATCTCAAGCAGCGTGTCTGCGCCGCCTCTGTTTTGCTCTTCTCTAATTGCCATATGCGCACCCTCCCTAAATTCGCTTGGGGTCCAGCACATCGCGCAGGCCATCACCCAGGAAATTAAAAGCCAGCACTACAAACATCAGCGCCACACCCGGCACAAAGCACACCCATGGGCTGGTAGCCAAATATTTGCGGCCATCGGAGATCATGTTGCCCCAGGACGGATTCGGTGCCTGAATACCCATGCCTAAAAAGCTGAGGGATGACTCGATCATAATATTGGAACCAAATGCCTGACTCAGCTGCACGATCAGCGGCGTAGTGATATTGGGCAGAATCTGAGTGAAAATGATATGCGAGTTGGAAGCACCCATAGATCTGCTGACCCGCACAAAATCTGCATTGCGGTACGCCATTACGTTGCTGCGCGCTAAGCGGCAGAACAGTCCTAACCGGCCCAAAACCAAAATTATAATCAGATTTGTCGTACTTGCTCCCAGCAGCGAAAGAACACAAATTGCCAAAATAATGTTTGGAATTGCCTGGAGTACTTCTATTGCGCGCATAATGATGGAGTCCGCCAAGCCACCAAAATAGCCGGCCACCAGGCCCAGGCAGGTGCCAATGATGGCCGAAGAAACGCACACCACCACGGCAATAAAGATAGAAATACGGGCACCATACAGTAAGCGGGTAAACAGATCACGTCCCATATGATCTGTGCCCAGAATGTGTCCATCCAACCCGCGTGAAAACCACTCGGGCGCCATCAATCTGTCCTTTAAAGATGAGGCGGTGGGGCTATACCGGCATATCACAGGAGCCAGCAATGACAAAACAATGATAAGTGTCAGAATAATGGCGCCTGTAATAAAGAAACCGCTCCGCAGCATCCGCCGCATGATCAATTTTTTGTCCATACAAAGCGCCTCCTTAATCCAGAGTAATACGCGGATCAATCGCCGCGTTAATTATATCGATCAGTAAGAACACCAGGGCGCACATTGCCGCCATCAGAAGCAAGGAGCCCTGCACCAATTCATAGTCGCGGTTGCCAATGGCCTGATTCAGCATCTGGCCGACACCCGACCAGGAGAAGATGCATTCCACAACTACAGAGCCGCCCAGGAATGTTCCGAACTGAGATCCAACGATCGTAACGATCGGAATCAGTGCATTTTTAAAAGCGTATTTGGTATATACCAGCCGCTCGGGAATACCTTTCGCTAAAGTGCATGTGATGTAATCCTCACGCAGCACATCAATCATACCGGAGCGGCCCAAACGGCACGTGGTCGCCGACAAAGGATAACCTAATGTCAAAGCCGGAAGGATGATGTGCTCAATTCCTCCCATGCCTACCGATGGCAGCCAGCCCAGCCATACTGCAAAAATGTAAATATTCAAAATTGCCAGCCAAACGTTGCACATAGATTGACCTATCAGTGCAAAAACCATGGATACAAAATCCAAGCCTGTGCCCTGATGGATACCCGCAATAATACCCAAAGGAATTCCCACGCCCAAGCAGATCAGCATCATAGCCCCGGTTAACTCCAGCGTAGCCCAAAAGCGGGAAAAATAGATTTTCAGCACCGGCTGCTGATAGTTGTAAGAGGTTCCGAAATCCCCCTTCAGCACACCCTGCATATACTTCAGATATTGCATAACGATGGGCTGATCCAGTCCCAACTCCGTCCGTTTGGCAGCAATTGCTTCCTCAGTAGCGTTATCGGGTAAAAGCAGCGTGGCCGGATCACCGGGAGCAATACGAATTAACCCAAAAGCAATGATGGAAACACATATCAATACCAGCACAGTCTGTGCCAGACGTTTTCCGATGTAACGTAGCAGATTCACTGTCAACCCTCCGTTTATTCTGCCTTTTTATTCGGCGTATGAGCCGCCGGCAGGGCGGCCCATACGCACAGAATGTCTTTATTGCGCCTGGTCAATGCGATTGAAGTCAAAATCGCCGTCGGTATACAGTCGGATGCCGGCTACATCCTTATCAATGGCATAGGTCTTCGGTTCGCAGAACAAGCTGATAATCGGGCAATCATATGCCAAGATCTGGTTGATCTCCTTGTACAACTCAGAGCGCTCATCCTTATCCAGCAGAGTGCCGGAACGCTTGGCCATTTCTACGAAGGTATCGTTCTTGTAATTATGCTTGTGGGGATCCACGATCAGGCGCGTATTGTAGAACTGGTAGCCCTCACCATAAAGGACGCCGTCAGTGGTAATGTAGCAATCATAGTCGCCGGCCTTCCTGCGATCCTGGAATGTGGCAATTTCACACATCTCCACCTCAACATTCAGCCCGATCTCCGCACACTGCTCAGCAATGATCAGGGCAATGCTTTCGCCGAAGGGCACGTTGGTACCCACCAGGAAATTGATGGCAGCACCCTTGTAGCCGCTCTCCTGCAGCAGCGCCTTGGCCTGCTCGGGGTCATACTGATAGTAGGGGGTATCAATGTCTTCGTTGTAGCCAAGCGTAAAGCTGAAGGCCGGACCGCCTTTTGCCACCTCAATATCATCTCCGATGAAAGCAGTGCCAATCAGTTCACGGTCAAAGGCCATGGAGAAAGCGCGGCGCATGTTTACATCATTGAAAATCTTGCCCTCGCCGCACTGCATGCCGATGAAGTGATACAGGCTGGTCAGCTTCGCGAAGCAATCGATGTTGCTGTAGCTATCGTACAGAGTTACATTTTCAGGAGAAATACCGCCGACAGAGATGTAAGCGTCAACATCGCCAGCCAAATGTGCAGCGATTGCGGAGGATTCCTCTGTCAGGAAGTACATATAAAATTCGTCATACTTGGGATTATAGTTGGCCTTATTCCAATAGTTAGGATTCTTGGTCATGTGAACATACTGACCATCCACCCATTCATCCCAGATCCAGGGGCCGCTGCCCAGCATTACCTGGTCCAGCCACAGTTTTTCACCATACTGGGCATAGGATTCATCAGTAAAGATGGGAGTAATACCGAAATAAGTAAGTGCCATACAATCCGGCTCGCTGAACAGGAATTTAACCGTCAGATCATCTACCTTCTCAACGCCAACCAGCTTATCCCAATACGAACTGCGGAAAGCAATGGTTCCATCCGCCAGGATGCGCTTAAACGTAGCCACAACATCATCCGCGTTGACCACTTCGCCATTGGAGGCAGTAATTCCATCAAACAGGTAGAAGGTTATTTCCTTGTTATCCTCGGATATCTCCCAGGATTTTGCCATCAGCGGGGTCGTATTACCTTCGTGATCGGTTTCCACCAGAGTTTCCATCACCATCCGCATGGCAGCCCGGCCCGGCCACCCCTGCTGGTCGTGGGGATCGCACTTTACAATGGACTCAGAGGTTGCAACCTTTACGATCTTAGGAGATTCTGCCATAGACGCAGGAGCCAAACTCAGCAGCATCATAGCGATAAGGGCAATTGCGATAAAGCGGATCTTTTTCATGGGATTCTTCCTTTCTCTTTTTAATATTTTTACAGGATAGATAGAATCAATTGGATTTGCAAAGTGCCTCCCTTCTTTTAAGTGATATACAACGCATGAAGATCAATGCGTATGTCTCCTTCATGGAAGCTCCGATAAGACCAGTAAGAGCCGACAGCGAGGGGTTTTATTTTCATTTTTCGTCTCGCGGTACGAGCTTCTGCTGTTCAGGAACGGACAAGTTATTCAGAAGTTCTTTAAAACTGCAGGAGCGTTTTGAGCATATGCGCGCCATTTGTTTCCATTTGATGGAATGCTTCAGCTGCCTGCTCAAAGGGATATACATCTGTGATGATGTCATCAAGCTGCACCTTGCCTTCGGACACCAAATCGATCAGTGCCAGGAAGTCCTCCTTCAGAGCATTGCGGGAACCAAAAATATTCAGTTCTTTTTTCTGAATCACATTAAAAGCAAAATCCAAGCTTTGCTTGCTCACGCCGATCAATACAACGCGTCCGCCAAATGCGGCCGCATCAATGCAGTTTTGAAATGTGCTGGCCAGGCCCACCGCCTCGATCGTCACATCGAAGCCGTTGCCGCCGGTCAGCCGATCCACCTCTGCCTGGAAAACCTCCGGAGAACTATTTACAATCACATCGCTTACACCGTTTTCCCTGGCAAACTCCAATTTCCCTTCGGCAATATCGCACATATACACGTCCGCACCGAAGCTCTTGGCTGCCAGCATCGCCACATTGCCAATCGTACCGGAGCCCACAATCAGCACCTTCTCCCCCGGTTTTGGCATCGCTCTTTTAACACCATGGTAACCAATACAGAAAGGCTCAATCGCAGCAAGGATTTTGGGAGGCAGGCCTTTACCGTCGTAAATGCGCTCCAGTGGTGCCGTGAAATACTGGCTGAACGCGCCATCGCGCTGAGCTCCCAGAGTCTCGTTATGCATGCAGGCATTTACCAATCCATGTTGGCAGGAATAGCATTTCCCGCAGTTAAAATAAGGGTTCACTGTTACAACCATTCCGGGTTTCAAGCCCAAATCATTGTCCGGTACTTCCACAATTTCGGCTGCAATTTCGTGTCCCGGGATCCGCGGATAGCCTGCATACGCAAATGTGCCGCGATAGGTCCCCAAGTCGCTGCCGCAGATGCCGCCATAAAGCATTTTAAGCAAAGCTTCGCCTTTTTCAGGCTTCGGGCATTCTTTCTCCAAAATTTCCACTACATGAGGTTCACGAATAGAGATATATTTCATTTTCTTTCCCCTTTCTTGCTGCAATGTTAGGATATTCCTTACCTTAAAGCGCAAGTTTTCAATATTCATTATCGGAAGATTCAGCACAAGCAAGCAGAATCCGTTCTTCTTATTGCTGTTGTATATATCAGATATGCCGATTATATCATTATATGTTTATATTGTCAACGTTTAATT
>CAKTJC010000014.1 GCA_934567355.1 uncultured Oscillospiraceae bacterium | reverse complement strand
ACCCCAAATTTAGCGGAAGGTACGTTGAATGGCACGCAGTTCGACGAAAATGTAGGGGACGATGCCCACATCGTCCCGAGACCTTACGGAACCGACCTGGTATGTTGAATGGAACAGGAAAAATAGAATGAAAACGTAACAATTTCCCATTCAACCGGGCGCGGAAATAAACCGCCTCAGTGCGGGCCGATGTGGGCATCGGCCCCTACAAAGAAATCTTGGGTGCTTGCCATTCATCAGACCGGTTCCGCTGGAAGCAGTGGGCGGCTTATTGGGAAAATGCGTAAATTTTCAGGGCAAGAGATCAACGGGGATCCATTGATCTCTTGCCCTGTTTTTATATCACTTCAGCGGTCCTGCAAAGCAGCCGGTATCGGGGGTTTACTCCTGGCTGACGAAGCAGTGCAGCTCCATGCCGTCCTCGTAGGCGCCGGCCTCCGGGAAGCTGGCGCACTTCAGGTCGGTTTCCAGCAGGCGGCGGGTGCACTGCTGCAGGTAGCCGATGGGCAGGCTGCCATCCTTCACGGCGGCGACGATGTCGTCGATGTTGCCGTTGCAGCCGGGCATCTGCACATCGTTGCCCGCGTAGACGCACAGGGGGCTGGAGGCGCAGGGGTATTTCAGGTCCGGCTTGGCCAGCGCTGTGGCGACCTTCATATTGCTGGTGAACCAGTCGGTCATCACATAACCCTTGAAGCCGCATTCCTCACGGGCGTAGCAGGTGATGGAATCATAGCAGTTGGCGCCGTGGACGCCGTTGATCAGATTGTAGCTGGTCATGATGGTCATGGGCTGGGAAGCCTGGATGCACACGCCGAAATTGCGCAGGTAGATCTCCCGGATGGCGCGCTCCTTGATGTGGGCATTGCAGAACATGCGGTTGTCTTCCTGGTTGTTGGCGAAATAATGCTTGATGCTGGTGCCCACGCCGGGGTGCTTCTGCACGCCGCGCACGTCCGCTGCCGCGCACAGACCGCTGAGCAGGGGATCCTCGGAATAATATTCGAAGTTCCGGCCGCACAGGGGATTGCGATGGATATTCATGCCGGGTGCCAGCCAGACGCGCACGCCGAAGGTCTCCATCTCCGCGCCCACGATGTCGCCGCACTTTTCAATCAGCTCCATATCCCAGGAGCTGGCCAGCAGCCAGGCAATGGGAATGGCGGTGCAGTACTGATAGTAGTCGGTTTCGCCGGGCTTCTTCTCCCCGTAGGTCTCGCCCATGCCGCCGATGGACTGGGCGCCGGGAAGGATATTGCCCTCGGCATCGGTGCGGAAATGGGCAAACAGCCGCAGACCGGCAGGGCCATCCGCATTGGTCATATCCCGCACGCCGCGGTAGGCCAGATGCATGCTGGTCTCGCCCGCCGCACCGGGCACCGCCTTGGAGGCCGCGCCGATGACGCTGTCGTTATCCCGGGCAGCGCCCACGCACATTTCGGCCATTTCCTCCACGGTCAGCTGGGAAACCAGCTGCTCCATGGTGTACTTGCCGTCGCGCACCTCTTCCATGGTGATGGTGTGCTCCGTCCCGGCGGGGGCGAGGGGGGCGGGCTCGCCGGAATAGGTGACGGCAACGGTGGGAACCTTGGAGGCAGCCAGTGAAATCACCTTTGCCGCGGCGCGCTCTTCCGCCTCGTGCGCCGGAGCCCAGGGAGTGACGCCTGCGCAGGAAATTTCCTCAAATTCCCGATCCAGCGGGCAGATATTCTTCACCTTTTTGGTGACGGCGGTGCCGTCCAGGTGCAGCACGGCGGCGATATGGGTATCGCGGCTGTGGCGTCCGGCGCGGATGACGTAGTCGCCCGCTTCCAGAACGTAGGCAGCCTTGGCGGGGTCATAGCTTTCCAGATTGTTCAGATCGAAGCTGATTTTCAGAGTCTGCGCCTCGCCGGACTGGAGCAGCCGGGTCTTGCCGAAGCCGCACAGCACCTGCATGGGCTTTTCCAGCCCCGCTCTGGGGGCGGAACCGTAAACCTGCACCACTTCTCTGCCGGGATGGGCACCCGCATTCTTCACCTCCACGGTGACGGAAACACGGCGCTCGTCGGCCTCGGCGGACAGGATCTTCTGGGTAAACGCGGTGTAGTTCAGACCGTAGCCGAAGGGGTAGACGGGGGTGACATTGAAGGTATCGAAGTAGCGGTAGCCCACAAAGATGCCGTCCATATAATCCTCATCGTGCCAGTCGCCGTTGTTGTGGCTGAAGGTGGCGGAGGAGGGATAATCCATGTAATTTGCCGCCCAGGTATCCGTCAGGCGGCCGCTGGGGATGGACTTGCCCAGCAGCACATCGGCGACGATATGGCCGCCCATGTTGCCGCTCTGAGAGATCAGCAGCGAGGTGCTGATGCCGGGGATGGCCTTCAGCGTGGCCGCATTGATCACGCCGCCCAGATTCAGCAGCAGGACGACATGCTTATAGTTCTGCCCCAGGGCGGTGAGCAGGTCAATCTCATCCTGGGTCAGCTCGTAGTCGCCGGGGGCATCGTCCCGGTCGCTGCCCTCGCCGGAGTTCCGGGCAAGGACGTAGATGGCCAGGTCGCCTTCCGCCTTCCGGAAGGGAGCCAGCGCCTTGGGCACGAAATGCTCATTGAACATCACAAAGAAATCGGGGAGCCCCGCTGCCTCTGCCCGCTTATGTACATCGGCCATGTAGGCGGCATGCTCCTCCTGGATGGCCTGATCCTGAGCAGCCAGCCATTCCTTGGTGGTCACGGTGAAGCCGGCGGCCTCCAGACCCTGCTCCACGGATACGCTGTAGCGGCTGTTGACCTCGCCGCTGCCGGTGCCGCCCTTGACGGTGGCGCGGGCGCCGTTGCCGTACAGGGCGACCTTCTGCGGGGCAGCCAGGGGCAGCGTGCCGTCATTTTCCAGAATCACCATGCACTCGCCTGCAATGGCGCGGACGTAATCGCTGTGGGCGCGTTCGCTGGGGGTCACATCGGGGGTGGTGTTGGCAAAATAGTGTGTCATTTTGATTTGCTCCTTTCAGATGATAGAGATACTTTCGAGTTTATTATACAAAATCCGGGTTTCAAAATCAACGCATTTTGTGAAAATACTTGAAAGCGCCGCCCCACGATGGTATACTCGGCTTGAAGCTATCCATACCGGTAAGAAAGGACGGATCAAATTATGAAACACAAAAGTGCATTCTGGCTCTGCCTGCTGGCGGTGCTGCTGTGCGCGGCCATTGCGTGCATGGTCTTTGCCGACGGGATCCAGCGCAGCGGCGGCGCGGTGGAGATCATGGATGGGCGGCTGCACACGGAAAACGGCACCCTGACCTACAAGCTCTACAGCCCCCTGACCGCCACCAGCACGCACAAGGCGCCCGGCGTTCTGCTTCTCCACGGCTACCAGAACGACCACGAGACCTGCGCCGCCTATGCCATCGAGCTGGCCAGACGCGGCGCTGTGGTGCTGGCGCTGGATGAATACGGCCACGGCGGCACGGAGATCGGGCTGCGCCAGCGCGGCTATGTCAATCACAAGCTGGATGTCAACTACGGCACACCCGGCAGCACACTGAAGGAGATCGGCGGGCAGCTGCGCTACCGGGTGCTGATGAATTTCTCCGACCTCTCCTTCTTTGACCCGCTGTACAGCCGGGATAACGACGGCAATGAGATCACGGACAGCTCCTGCGGCGGCATTGCCGCCTATTATACGCTGGCCGGTATGCCCAATGTGGACAGCAGCCGTCTGGCGGTGAGCGGACATTCCATGGGCACCTGGAGCAGCTGGAGCGTGGCGGCAGCCTACTCCGGCACGCAGATCGCTCCCAAGGCCACGGTGCTGCAATGCGGCGAGCTCTTCTTCCCGGCAGCCTATGACAGCGAGAATATCCAATTCAACAATGTGCTGCTTTTGCAGGCAAAATACGATGAATTCAGCTATTTCCGGGACTATCAGAACAATGTGGACGAGGCGCTTCTGAAAAGTGATCTGCGCATGAGCTTCCTGGGCACCAACGCCGCGCACGCCGCGTGGGACACCACCTTCGGCGACTTTGCGGACGGAACCGCCCGGCGGATGGAGCTGCTAAGCACCAACCACCGCCTGACCACCCACAATTCCAAGGGCCTGACCGCCTCCCTGCAATGGTTGAACGCCGCCATCGGGCTGAGCCTGGAGATCCCGGCGGAGGAGCAGACGGCAATGGCAAAGGAATGGCTGACGCTGGCAGCCATGCTGCTGACCCTGGCTGCCATGCTGCCGCTGATGGAGCTGCTGCTGCGGCTGAAGCCCCTGCGCAGCGCCGCCCAGCCGCTGCCGGGCGGGGACAATCTGCCGACTGCGGGCAAATGGTGGCGCGGTGCACTGATCTCCATGCTCATTGCCGGGCTGAGCTTCCCCTTCATGACCCAGCTGGGGCACGGGCTGCTGCCGCTGCCGGAGAATGTATTCCGCATGACCATCGGCAATGGCTTCGTCGCCTGGTATGCGCTGCTGATCCTGGTGATGCTCTTTACTAATTTCCTGACCCGGCACGGTGCAAAGCGGCATGGCAGGATCATCACCCTGTACGATATGGGGTTCTCCTCCGCCCGGAAGCCGGAGCGGCTCGACCTTGGCATGTACGCGGCAAGCCTTGTGACCGCGCTGCTGATGGTGGGCATGGTTTACGGCGTGAACGCGCTGTGCCAGTGGAAATTTGACCTGGATCTGCGGTTTATCTGGCCGTTCTTCCGCACCTTTACCAGGGAACGACTGGTGCAGTTTGCGGTGTATTTCCCGATTTTCGCCCTGTTCTATCTGCTGAGCACCGGCAAGATCATGGCCATGGGGCGGACAAATCACGCCTACCTGCGCGGCTTCCGGGGCTTCCTCGGCTGCTGGTGGCGGAACTTCCTGGTGATGGCGGGCGGACTGCTTCTGATCGTGCTGATCGAGTACATCCCCTTCTTTGCAGGGCTCGGCCCCGGCGCTGACCTGCTGTTCAGCCCCACCTTCGGCGGTCCCTTCATGTCCCTGCTGATCGTGTTTGTGCCCCAGGTGCTGGTATTCAGCATTCTCGGCACCTATTGCTACCGCCGCACCGGCAGCGCGGCCGTCGGCGCATTCACCACCGCCGCCATCGCCTGCTGGATCGTCACCGGCGGCTCGGCGATGCTGTAAGCCGGTTTGAAGTCCAAATTCATCGATACCCCACAATAAACAAAAGGCAGATCCTCTCCGTTTTGGAAAGGATCTGCTTTTTGAACAGGCTTTTTATTTCACCGTCTTCTCGCGCCATTTCTGGTTGCCGGTGGCGGTGAACTGGTTGCGCAGGGTGACGGAGCCGTCATCATTGAGCACCAGCCAGAGCATGTCGGTATCCAGCGGGCGGAGGCCGCCGGTGGCCTGGGTCTCCAGCACGCTCAGGGCGATCTCATATGTATGCTCGCTGTAGGCGGCGTTCTCGTCGTAGCCCTGCCACTGATTGGGGCGGGCGATCTCGTCCAGCAGGCTCTGACCGTAGCCGTTGCTGCGATCCTCGCTGCGGTTGATGGCCACCCACATGATGATGGTCTTCACATTGTCCGACCGTCCGCTGCCCACGCTGTCGGCAAGCCTTGCCAGTGCAGCGGCCTCGGCATTGACGGGGGGCGCAGTGGGCTCGGTGACCTCCTCCTGGGGCTGGGTCTCAACGGCGGTGGTCTCCTCCGGAGCCGTCTGCTCCGCCTGCTTCGCGCCCCGGCCGGTGCACATTGCCAGCAGCAGCACGATCACAAGCAGCGGCGACCAGAGCCGAATGTCAAAATACCATCTGGAATTCTCCTTGAAATAATCAAGGACGCGAACCAGCACGCGGGCAACGGGATTCCCCTTGCGCACCTTCCGGCGGCGAGGCTCCATTTTGAATTCTTCGTTGGGGTTCTGTTCCATGACATTTCTCCTTGCTATTGTACCGATTATCGGGATTTTTGGGATTCTCTGCTTTATTATAGCCGGACGGAGTGCCAGAAGACTGTCGAAACTGCTGAAAGGAGATAATTTTTTGCTTCAAATTGCTGCCTTCTGTTTGAATGGCGCGCCGGTACGGCTTCCGATGGGATGATTATAACATAATCATGCAAAAAAGTCAAATTTTCCTTTATTTTAAGGAATTATGTCAACATTTTTAACGGATTATGTAAACAGAGTGCCATTGTCCCGGCACAAAAAGCGGGAGCCTCCCATGCAGGAGGCTCCCGGGAAAGTTTCATTTAAGCGGGGTTCGTACCTTAGTACATTCCGCCTGCCTGAGCGGCAGCAGCAGCCTGAGCGGCATCGGCAGCGGGGTCGGGCTTGTCAACCACCAGGCTCTCGGTGGTCAGGACACAGGCGGCAATGGAGGCGGCATTTTCCAGGCTGGTGCGGGTGACCTTGGTGGGATCCACAATACCGGCGGGAATCATGTCCACATACTCCTCGGTGTAGGCGTTGTAGCCGTAACCGGCCTTGCCGGAGGTGCGAATCTTCTCGTAGACCACGGAGCCGTCCACACCGGCGTTCTCGGCAATCTGGCGAACAGGGGCCTGAAGTGCGGTGGCAATAATCCGGGCACCGGTCTTCTCGTCGCCGTGGAGGGTAGCAACCAGGGCCTCCACAGCGGGGATGGCATTGACCTGGGCGGTACCGCCGCCAGCCACGATGCCCTCTTCCACAGCGGCCCGGGTGGCGTTCAGTGCGTCCTCAACCCGCAGCTTCTGCTCCTTCATGGCCACCTCGGTCTGGGCACCGACCTTGATAACGGCCACGCCGCCGCTGAGCTTTGCCAGGCGCTCCTGGAGCTTCTCACGGTCATAGTCAGAGGTGGTGGTGGCAATGGCGGAGCGAATCATGTGGGCCCGCTCCTGGATGGCTTCGGGGGCGCCGTCGCCGTCCACAATGGTGGTGGTGTCCTTGGTGACCACCACCTGACGGCAGTGACCCAGGTCATCCATGGTGGCATCGGCCAGCTCCATATTCAGCTCGCTGGAAATCACCCGGCCACCGGTGAGCACGGCGATATCCTGGAGCATCTCCTTGCGGCGGTCGCCGAAGCCGGGAGCCTTGACGCAGACCACATTGAAGCGGCCCTGGAGACGGTTCACCAGCAGAGTGGCCAGGGCGTCGCCCTCCACATCCTCGGCGATGATAATCAGCTTCCGGCCGGACTTGACAATGGGCTCCAGCACCGGCAGCAAATCCTGAATGGAAGCAATCTTCTTATCGGTAATCAGCAGGTAAGCATCGTCCAGCACGGCAACCATCTTGTCGGTGTCGGTGACCATGTAGGGGGAGATATAGCCCCGGTCGAACTGCATACCCTCAACCACGTCCAGACCGGTCTCGGCGGTCTTGCTCTCTTCGATGGTGATGATGCCCTCGGTGCCCACCTTCTCCATGGCCTCGGCAATCAGCTTGCCGATGGACTCGTCGCCGGAGGACACGGTGCCTACCCGGGCGATATCCTCGGAGCCGTTGACAGGGACGGAGTTGGCCTTGATGGCCTCCACAGCGGCGGCAACAGCCTTCTCGATGCCCTTGCGCATAACCATGGGATTGGCACCGGCGGACAGGTTCTTCAGGCCCTCACGGGTGATGGCCTGGGCCAGCAGGGTAGCGGTGGTGGTGCCGTCACCGGCCACGTCGTTGGTCTTGGTGGCAACCTCACGGATGAGCTGTGCGCCCATGTTCTCGAAGGCATCCTCCAGCTCCACTTCCTTGGCGATGGTCACGCCGTCGTTGGTAATCAGGGGAGCGCCGTACTTCTTGCCCAGGACCACGTTTCTGCCCTTGGGGCCAATGGTAACCTTAACGGTATCGGCCAGCTGGTCGATGCCGGATTGCAGCTTCTTGCGGGCTTCTTCGCCGTAAACAATCATCTTTGCCATAATAAAAATCCTCCTTAGTCAGTGACGACGGCCAGAATGTCGTCCTGCTTGACAAACTTGTAGTCCACCTTGTCGATGGTCACGTCGCTGCCGGTGAACTTGCCGACAACCACCTTATCCCCAACCTTCACGGCCATGGTCACGTCCTTGGTGCCGGGGCCCACGGAAACAACCTCGTAGATTGCGGGCTTTTCCTTGCTGGCACTGGCCAGGATGATGCCGGAAGCGGTGGACTCCTGGGCCTCGTGGGCTTTCAGCAGCACATTGTCTGCCATAGGTTTCAGTTTCATAACAATTCCTCCATCACAATAAATTATAGGAATCCTGCAGGCCTCGCGGCCTGCAACTATCTACGTTCTTAGCACTCCTTCTTCCTGAGTGCTAACATATCATAGCGCACCCATAGCAAAAAAGCAAGCCCCAATTTTCGAAATTCCGTAAATAATTTATGAACCGGAGAATTCCCGCCCTTCTTTTCGGCAGCAAAACAGCCGCCCCTTTTGCAGGAGCGGCTGTGATTGCCTTTTCGGAGAAATCAGAAGTCGCACTTCTTGGCGATGTACTCCTTCAGCTCGCTGATGGGAATACGCACCTGCTCCATGGTGTCACGGTCACGGACGGTGACGCAGTTGTCGGCAGGGGTGTTCTCGTCGCCAATGGTCTGGAAGTCCACGGTGATGCACAGGGGGGTGCCAATCTCGTCTTCCCGGCGGTAACGCTTGCCGATGGAGCCGGCATCATCAAAGTCCACCATGAAGTCATGCTGCAGCATCTTGTAGATTTCCTCGGCCTTGGGGCTGAGCTTCTTGGACAGGGGCAGCACGGCAGCCTTGAAGGGAGCCAGAGCGGGGTGCAGGTGCAGCACGGTGCGGATGTCGGGGTTGCCCTTCTTGTCCTGACCCACAACCTCCCCGTCGTAGGCTTCGCACAGGAAAGCCAGCGCCACACGGTCGCAGCCCAGGCTCGGCTCGATGACATAGGGGATATAGTGCTCGTTCTTCTCTTGGTCGTAGTATTCCAGGCTCTTGCCGCTGGCCTCCTGGTGGCGGCCCAGGTCGTAGTTGGTGCGGTCGGCAATGCCCCACAGCTCACCCCAGCCGCTGCCGAAGGGGAACTGATACTCAATGTCGGTGGTGGCGCGGGAATAGAAGGCCAGCTCGGCAGGCTCGTGGTCACGCAGCCGCAGGCTCTCCTCCTTGATGCCCAGGCTCAACAGCCAGTTCTTGCAGAAGTCCTTCCAGTAGGCAAACCACTCCAGGTCGCTGCCCGGCTGGCAGAAGAACTCGCACTCCATCTGCTCGAATTCCCGGGTGCGGAAGGTGAAGTTGCCCGGGGTGATCTCATTGCGGAAGGCTTTGCCCACCTGGCACACGCCGAAGGGCAGCTTGCGGCGGGTGGTGCGCTGGATGTTGGCAAAGTTCACGAAAATACCCTGGGCAGTTTCGGGACGCAGATACACGGTGGAGGAGGAATCCTCGGTCACGCCGATCTGGGTCTTGAACATCAGGTTGAACTTGCGGATGGGGGTGAAGCTGTGCTTGCCGCAGTTGGGGCAGACTACCTCATCGTGAGCGGCGATGAAGGCATCCATCTCCTCAAAGCTCATGGCGTCCACGTTTACGCTGCCGCCGGCCTCGCAGGACTCGATCAGCTTGTCCGCCCGCTGCCGGGAGCCGCAGCCCTTGCAGTCCACCAGGGGATCGGAGAAATTGCCCACGTGACCGGTGGTCACCCAGGTGGTGGGGTTCATCAGGATGGCAGCATCCAGGCCCACATTGTACTCGGACTCCTGGACGAACTTCTTCATCCATGCCTTTTTCACATTGTTCTTGAATTCCACACCCAGAGGGCCGTAGTCCCAGGCGTTAGCCAGACCGCCGTAAATCTCGGAACCGGCATACACAAAGCCGCGGTTCTTGCAGAGGTTTACGATCATATCCAGTGTCTTATCGCTGTTTTTCATTTTCTGTCCTCCTGAATCAGTCATCGCCCAGCGGCGAGAAAAATCCTGTTACTCCGCCATTATACGTTAAAAAGCCGTATAAATCAAGGATTATCTGCATCCAGCGGCGCATAATCCGGGCCCAGGTCCGCCGCCATCATTTGGTAAATCTGCTCGCCGATATCCGTGGCGGTGCGGCCCTGCATCTCCTCCGGGGTAACGACCCCCAGCAAATGCAGCTCAATGGGAGTGCTGCGCAGATGCTTGATATTGCCCAGCACCTTATCGGTGCCCTGGATGGTGCATACCACAATGGGCACCTTGGCCTTAGTGGCAATTTTCAGCGCGCCGCTGCGGAAATGAAGCAGATGGTGGTTCTTGCTGATGTAGCCCTCCGGGAATACGGCAATGGACACCTCGTCCTCCTGAATCAGCTGGACGCATTTCAGAATGGTTTTCAGTGCCTCCCGGTCATTTTCCCGGTTGATCAGCTGGGCCATCAGCCGGTGCATCAGCTTGCCGATGATGAACATGTCGTTATTTTCCCGTTTGGAGATAAAAGCCAGCTGGCTCTGCTGGAAGTAGGCATAGAGCACCACCGGATCCAGCTCAAACAGGTGGTTGCACACCAGCAGGAACCGCCCCTCCTTTGGAGTTTGCTCCAGGCCCCGGGTATGCACCTTCATCCGCAGCAGGGGCAGGATGGCCTCGGCATACCGATAGGTCACCTTGCGGTAGAAGGGGTCGTCATGCTCCTGCGGCACCGAGGTATCCACCCGGCTGACCAGAAGATATAAAAACAGGAATGCCAGCAGCAGCGCCGCCAGAAAGCCTCCCGCAAATCCCGCCGGCAGTATCCAGAGCCAGGCCAGGCTCTCAAAGCCTCCGGCCAAAAAGCAAATTCCCAGTGCCGCCAGGCAGGCAAACACCAGCATGCTTGCGTATAACATAATATCTCTTCTCCTCTTATTCCCGCTGCCGCGCAAATGGGTGCGGTTTTACCCTTCAGGGTGTCTTTTCTCCGCGCTCACGATTTATAAGGTAATAGTATACTCGATTCCTTCGCCAAAAACAAGTCAAAAAATTTTTATGCAGTCTAAAAAAACAGGGCTTTGACAAAATGACGAAAACGAGGCCTTGAAAAAAGCACCCTCGGTGAATTTGCCTGTGGAGACATTGACAGGGGGACATCCATCCCATAAAATAGGGGTTGCATAGGTGCAGGAGCACCAGCCGCTTCTGCTGGGAATGAAAAGGTAAGAAAAAACGAATGAGGTGAAGTGATTATGGCGGCGCAGTGTGAGCAGCGCATCAGCAAAAACGGTGAACGGGTTTGGGTTGGGTGCTATCGCAATTTACATAATATCTCCCACTGGCATCGGGAGCATGAGATAATTGTCTGCCTGAGCGGCCAGGGCAGAATCCAGATTGACAACCACCAGTATTCTCTGCGGGCGGGAACCTGCGTTTTCTGCTGCGGCGGAAGTGTGCACCACATTGAGGCAGAGGCGGATTGCCTGGTACGGGTCTGTATTTTTGATGAACGCATTCTTTCGGACATTACGGGCAAATACCGTCTGGAAGTTCCGGTATTCCAGGATGATTACGGTGCGGCAGAATGCCTGCACTGCATGGAGGAGCTGCTGCGGCAGAAGGGACTTTTTTATCAGGAGGAGTGCAGTGCCCGGGTCGCACTGCTCGCCATTTGTATTTTCAAAGGGGAGCGGCTGACCTGCTGTCAAAAGCTTCCCGGAACGGCCAGCCAGTACCGCCAGCTGCTGGAGATGATTGAGCGGGATTATGATTTTTTGTCCTTTTCTGAGGCGGCGAAGTTCATGAATTTTTCAGAGCCCTATTTTTCCCGATATTTCAAGCAGCAGGCCGGGCTGAGCTTTTCCAGATATTTGAACATTGTGCGCACGGAAAGGGCACTGGATCTGATAAAAAAGGATGAAAGCCTGACCATGTCGGAGGTGGCCAAGCAAAGCGGCTTTACCACCATCCGGAACTTCAACCGCATCATAAAAGAGATAACCGGATATGCCCCCAATCAGCTTCCGGCGGGCTACAGCCTGGACATCCGATCGGCTTGCGTTGGGCAGGAGCATTTTGACCCAACCCTCGAGAGCACCGTGCTGCTTTCATCCTCGGATTGAGAGGAGAATAATAAATGTCCAGAAGTTGAGAACAAAAGTCTTTCAAATCACACTCAGCTGTTGTATTATTACCACAGTTGAGTGTGGCAGAAACGGGTTCTGTTTGTGCATAACGACGGTAAAGTGCTGATGCAGTTAAAAATAGCCCCGGCGCTACATATGAGCTCGATGCAAAAACGGACATTCATTTCTCGGATGCAGCAGTGAAAAAAGAGAAAGAGAGGCACGAAATGAAAAAATTCAAAGCGTTGCGGATTTCCGCGTGGGTAGTGGCATTGATGATGCTGCTGTCCCTTGTCCTGATTGTAGGCACCGATACGGCCTGGGGGAAGGTTGAGGTTACAAAGCTGAACCTGACCAGTGCCGATGGCGACCAGGTAAGTGCGATGCTGTACAAACCGAAGGATGCATCTCCCGAAAATCCTGTTCCCCTGGCTATGATTACTCATGGCGGCAACGATATGCTTGAGCAGATGGGCAGTTATGCCCTGGAGCTTTCCCGCCGGGGCTATGCCGTGATTACCTGGGATTATACCGGATGCCATAACTCCGATATCCCCACAGGCACCTCCGAAACCGCAAATGGCTCTGTTTCCGGACTTCCCACCATGGGCGCAGAAACCGTTTGGAATACTGTAAAATCCCTGAATTTTGTGGATTTCAGCAAGATTGTTGCCATGGGTCATTCCATGGGCGGCCAGTATACCATGGCCTTCTCCCTTGCGCATCAGGACGAGGTGTTCCTTCAGGTGAACCTGGGCATGAATGTCTATGGGTCTGTGGATAACCACGATCATAATTTTAATTTTGTCAACATTTTGGGCGTTGCTGATGAAAGCACCCTGGCCAGAACCAACAATGACGTGATGAAGGCCTTCCAGGGAGAGCAGAACCGGCGCATTTTCTTCGGCGATTACGCCAGCGATGCCGAGCAGCTTCCGGAGGTGGAGATAGCAAAGGTCTATACCGTGACCGGCAGCGACGGAACGGAGTACACCCGCGTTGCCTATATGCCGGAATCCTGCCATGCATATTACCTTGTGACCAATGATGCAGTGCAGACCGTGCTGTATGCCATCACCAGCACAGTGGGCAAGGGTCTGGATGCAGGTGTTGCCTCCTATGCTGACCACAACAAGATTCATACCGTGTGGCAGATGAAGGACATCGGCTTCGTGCTGCTGTTCCTGGGCACGGTTGGCCTGATGTTTATCACCGCCAGCGCACTGCTGAACACAGAACTGTTCTCCGGACTGAAGCTGGAAAGAAGAGAGTATCCCAGTTTCCCCAAGCGCTCGAAAGCTTGGATCGCAGCGGTGATTATTCTGGCACTGATTCCCGTTGCGCTGTACCGCCCCGGTGTACTTGCCTCCCGGAACTTCCTGGGAATTAACGTGACCAACCTCTGGCTGATTGGCGGCACCAACAATTCCTATATCTCCTGGCAGTGGATGGTTTCCATTGCCCTGCTGGTATTCTTCCTGGTCTACCATTTTGCTTACGCCAAAAGGAGGGGCGGCCGTTTGTCCAGCTATGGCTTCGCAACCGGAAGCGATGGCTGCTTCCATTTTGGCTATATTGTGAAGTCCTTCCTGTTCGGCCTGGCCGTTGTGGGTTGTGGCTATCTGGGCTTCAGCCTGGTGTGTGCCTATACGAAACAGGGGATGCACATTGCAACCTTTATGATCTCGCCCATCAATGTCAACCGTACACTGTGCGTTGTAATGTACTTCCTGTTCCAGATTCCTTACTTCCTGACCAGCAGTCTGGCCATGAAGAGCATCGGCCTGGACAATACAGAGGACAACGCCAAGGGCAACCTCAAGACCATTCTCCTGGGCATGCTGGTGTCCATGGGTGCTCTGTTCCTCCTGTGGCTGGTGTTCATCCTGATTGTTACCAAAGGGCATACCCTGACCAGCGCAAGCTACTTTGCAACGGACAGAATGTACATCTATACCATTGCCATCCTGCCGCTGATTATCGGCATGGCAGCAGCCAACGCGCTGAACATTTTTGTCAGCAAGAAAACCAACAGCATCTGGACGGGTCTGTTTACTGCCCTGCTGTGGGGGTCCTGGATTATCATCAGCTGCGGCGGCATGAGCAAGTATCTGTACTAATGCGCAGTGCAGCATAATTTATAGGTTTATGGTCGCTGTTTCCTCCCGGCTCCGCAAAGGGTCGGGAGGATTTTTATACTATTATTCGGCTAAAATCTCACAATCTTTCCGACCCAATTCGTGCAAAACTGCGTTGCTGTCTTTGCTGGGTAACAGCCCAGCGGCACATCGTCTTGTTTTGTGCAAATCATTCTCGGAGATCTTTGCGAATTCACAGTCAGACAATAGTGTTGATTGCAGCGAAATAATTCTAAAATTACTATTGACAATCACGTGACCATATGATATTATCATTCCATCAAGAGGGAGCGATCCCGAAAACAGGAGGTGGAAGCAATGTTCGTTTCAAGCATCGTGATCTGGGCGGCGCTGACCGCAGTGTTTCTGGTGGCAGAAGCTGCGACGGTTGCGTTGGTGAGCATCTGGTTTGCCGTCGGTGCGCTGGCGGCATTGGTCGCGGCGCTGCTGGGAGCGGCCATGTGGCTGCAAATCGTGATCTTCCTTGCGGTGTCGGTTGCTTTGCTGGCGCTGCTGTGGAAGAAGGTTCGCAGCAAAGCCGCCGGTGCAAAAACCAATGTGGATGCCGTCATCGGTGCAGAGGGCTACGTCACCGAGCCCATCGACAATCTCAGCTACACCGGCCGGGTCAAGCTGGGCGGCATCACCTGGGCAGCCCGCAGCACATCCGGTGAGCCCATCACCGCCGGTAGTCTGGTAAAGGTCGACCGGGTGGAGGGCGTAAAGGTCTTCGTCTCCCCGGCGCAGGTTCCTACACATCAATAAATTTATTTTGGAGGTAAGAAAATGCCAATCGTATTGATCATCGTCGTAGCAGTGGTATTCCTGCTCATCATTCCCAACATCAAGGTCGTGCAGCAGTCCCGTGCTTACGTCATCGAGCGCCTGGGTGTGTTCCAGAGCGTGTGGGGCGTGGGAATGCACTTCAAAGTCCCCTTTGTGGACCGCATCGCCCGGAAGGTCAGCCTGAAGGAGCAGGTGCTGGACTACCCGCCCCAGCCCGTTATCACCAAGGACAATGTCACCATGCAGATTGATACCGTGGTGTATTTCCAGATTACCGACCCCAAGCTCTACTGCTACGGTGTGGAGCAGCCCATGATGGCAATGGAAACCCTGACTGCCACCACCCTGCGCAACATCATCGGCGACCTGGAGCTGGATCAGACCCTGACCTCCCGCGACGTGGTGAACACCAAGATGCGCGCCATCCTGGACGAAGCCACTGACCCCTGGGGCATCAAGGTCAACCGGGTGGAGCTGAAGAACATCCTGCCCCCCGCCGACATCCAGAACTCCATGGAAAAGCAGATGAAGGCCGAGCGTGACCGCCGCCAGAGCATCCTGCAGGCCGAGGGCCAGAAGAAGTCCGCCATCCTGATTGCCGAGGGTGAAAAGGAATCCGCCATCCTGCGGGCTTCCGCCGAGAAGGAAGCCGCCATTCTGAAGGCCGAGGCCGAAAAGCAGGCTGCCATCCTCAGAGCCGACGGCGAAGCCCAGGCCATCCGCGCCGTGCAGCAGGCATTGGCCGACTCTCTGGAAATGCTGAATGAAAAGGCTCCCTCTGATAGCGTCTTGCGCCTGAAGGCCATCGAGGCCATGCAGAAGGTTGCCGACGGCCAGGCCACCAAGATCATCATCCCCAGCGAAATGCAGGGTCTGGTGGGGCTTGCCAACGGCATTGTGGAAGGCACCAAGCAGTAATCGAAACCCGATTTCGCCGCCCGGTTTCGGGCGGCGAATTTCAAAAAAAGGAGATCAATTGTGGAAAAGCGTTTCGTTAAAATCTATTCCGACGGCGTCATGAACGTTTCCGAAATCTGGGTGGACACCCAAACCGGCGTGAACTATTTCTACCACGCCGCCGGCTCTTCCGGCGGCCTCACTCCCCTGCTCGACCGGGACGGCAAGCCGGTAATTTCGGCGCTGCCGGTGAAAGCTGAGTAAGCGCAGCACCGCACAATTCGGCAGAGGATCTATTATGATCCGCCGCCGCAATTGTGCGGTGTTGCCTGAAGCGAAGCGGCCAGCCGTGCATGTTTATGCATGGTGTAGAAAATTCAAATGATTATTTAGACAAATTGTCACTTTTTTCTTTTGCCAAAATATGGTATGTTATTCATGGACATGCTATGTCCAAAATCCCCATGAATTCACATGCATATTACATTGACATAAGGAGCTGTGACCATGTACTTTCAGAAAAAACGTTGCATCGCCATGCTTTTGGCGGGCGGTCAGGGCAGCCGGCTGTATGTGCTGACGGAGAAAACCGCCAAGCCTGCCGTACCCTTCGGCGGTAAGTACCGCATCATCGATTTTCCCCTGTCCAACTGCATCAATTCCGGCATCGATACCGTGGGTATCCTTACCCAGTATCAGCCGCTGGAGCTCAACGAATACATCGGCAACGGCCAGCCCTGGAATCTGAATAAGACCCATAGCTGCGCCCAGGTGCTGCCCCCCTACGAGCGTCACGACAAGAAGCAGGGCTGGTACAAGGGCACTGCCAACGCCATCTATCAGAACATCGATTTCATCGACCGGTTTGACCCCGAGTACGTGGTGGTGCTCTCCGGCGACCATATCTATAAGATGGACTACTCCAAGATGGTGGCCTACCATGAGCAGAACGGCGCCGCCTGCACCATTGCCGTGCGCACCGTGCCCCTGGAGGAGGCCAGCCGCTTCGGCATCCTCAACACCAACCCCGACAACACCATCTATGAATTCGAGGAAAAGCCCAAGAAGCCCAAGTCCACCAACGCCTCCATGGGCATCTACTGCTTCACCTGGAAGGTCATGCGCGAGGCGCTGATCGCCGACGAGGAGAACCCCGATTCCTCCAACGATTTCGGCAAGAACATCATCCCCATGCTCCTGGCTGACGGCCACAAGCTGATGGCCTATGAATTCGACGGCTACTGGAAGGACGTGGGCACCATCAATTCCCTGTGGGAAGCCAACATGGATCTGCTGGGCAAGGAGCCTGCCTTCAACATCCGCGGCGACGAGCGCACCAAGATCTACGCCCGCAACTCCGCCTTCCCCTCTTCCTACATCGACGCCTCCGCAAAGATCGTCAATTCCTTCGTGGCCGAGGGCTGCGAGGTCTACGGCACCGTGCGGCACAGCGTGGTCAGCACCGGCTGCACCATCGGCAAGGATGCCGTGATCGAAGACTCCGTGGTGATGCCCGGCGTGATCGTGGAGTCCGGCGCCATCGTCCGCCACGCCATTCTGGGTGAGGACAGCAAGGTCTGCCGCAACGCCGTGGTGGGCGGCGCCTTCGAGCCGAAGGAGAAAAAGAAGATCAGCGTTGCAGGCAAGGGCGTCATCATTGAAGAAAACGCCGTGCTTGCCCCGGGCGACATGCTGTAAGGAGGATAACGCAATGAACGTAATGGGTATTCTTTTCACCAATGACGCCAACATCGGTGACCTGACCAACAAGCGCACCATGGCCTCCCTGCCCTTCGGCGGCCGATACCGCCAGGTGGATTTCGGCCTCTCCAACTTCGCCTATGCCGGCATCCGGCATGTGGGCATCATCGCCCGGTTCAGCTATCAGTCGCTGATGAACCATGTGGGCGACGGCGAGGAATGGGGGCTGGAGCTGGGCGAGGGCGGACTGGAATTCCTCACCCCCTACGCCTCCTCCGTCAACCACTCCTACCGCGGCAAGCTGGAAAGCCTGTCCTCCAACATGGATTTTCTGGAATTCTGCGATGACGACTATGTGGTCATGATCGATTCCACCGTGCTCTCCAACGTGGATCTGAACAAGGTGCTGGCCGATCACATTGCCTCCGGCAAGGACATCACCGTGGTCACCTGCAAGGATGTGTGCAACGGCAGGAAGGTCATGGACTTCGCCCTGCGGCTGGACGACAAGGGCGAGATCGACGACATGGTGTGCGACTATGCCGCGCCCGCAGATTACCGCGCCTCCATGGATATCTACGTTATGAGCCGCCAGGTGCTGATCCGGGAGGTCAAGACGCTGGTCGCCAAGAATTACTTCCATATGGATCGTGACCTGGTCATGGGCGGCTGGAGAAGCCACAAAGTCACCGTGAATGCCTATCAGCATGAGGGCGTGGTGATGTTCAATGAGTCCACCCAGGAATATTTCGAGCACAGCCTGGCATTGGCCGACAAGGAGATCCGGGACGGCCTGTTCGGCGGCGTGCACCCCATCTATACCAAGGTACGCAGCCGCGTGCCCAGCTACTACGGTGAGAACTGCCAGCTGGAGAATGTGGTGCTGGCGGACGGATGCATGGTGGAGGGCAGCGTGAAGAACTCCGTGCTGTTCCGCCAGGTGACGATCGCCGAGGGCAGCAGCGTGGAGAACTGCGTCATCATGAACGACGGCGTCGTCGGCGCGGGATGCGAACTGAAAAACGTGATCCTCGATAAGAATGTCACCGTCACCCCGGGCACCCGCCTGTTCGGCACCCGTGCCAACCCCATTGTCATCAAGCGAGGTGAAACCGTATGAAAATCGCCATCTGCGCCTCCGAAGGCGCGCCCTATGCCAAGTCTGGCGGTCTGGGCGACGTGATGGAGGCGCTGCCCGCCGCGCTGTCCCGCATTGCGGGCAACGAGGTGGCGCTCTTCCTGCCTTACTATCACAAGATCAAGAATAACTCCGCCTATGTGACGGAAAAGGTTGCCGAATTCCGGGTGCAGCTGGGCTGGCGGCAGCAATACTGCGGCGTGATGAAGCTGCTGGGACGCGGCGACGGCGTGCAGGTGTATTTCCTGGACAGCGAATATTACTTCGGCGCACGCACCGGGGCAATCTACGGCGACATGGACGACGGCGAGCGCTTCGCCTTCTTCTCCCGCGGCTGTCTGGACGCCATGGTGGCGCTGGACTTCATCCCCGACATTATCCAGTGCAACGACTGGCAGACCGGCCTGATCCCCGTCTACCTCAAGGCGGTGTACCGCGCCCGGTTCCCCGGCACACGGATCATGTATACCATCCACAACATCGAATACCAGGGCTGGGCAAACGCCAATTTCTTCGACGATGTGCTGGGTCTGCCCTGGGACTGGCGCGGCGCGCTGGATATGAACCACAGCGTCAATGTGATGAAGGGCGGCATCGAGTGCTGCGACATGCTCACCACCGTATCCGAGACCTATGCCCGGGAGCTGATGTATCCCTACTATGCCCACGGGCTGGATAACATCATCTCCGGTGCATCCTGGAAGCTGACCGGCATCACCAACGGCATCGATGTAAATACCTTCAACCCCGAGACCGACCCGGCGCTGCCCGCGCATTATAACGCCGATACCTTCGTGGAGGGCAAGGCCGCCGTGAAGGCCGCGCTGCAGAAGGAGGTCGGCCTGCCGGTAAAGCCGGACGTGCCACTGATGGTGATGGTCACCCGGCTGGCAGGGCACAAGGGGCTGGATCTGCTGTGCTATATTGCAAGACGGCTGATGTGGGAGCAGGATGCCCAGATGATCATCGTGGGCACCGGCGAGCCGCAGTACGAGTCCTTCTTCCGCGACTTGCAGGGTCAATTCCCGGAGCAGGTTTCCGCGCAGATCAGATTTGACCTGGGTCTTGCCTCCCGGCTGTACGCCGGCGGCGATATTTACCTGATGCCCTCCAAGAGCGAGCCCTGCGGCCTGAGCCAGATGAATGCCATGCGCTATGGCACCGTGCCCGTGGTGCATGCCACCGGCGGCCTGAAGGATACCGTGCCTCCCTGTGACGAAAACGGCGAGGGCGGTCTGGGCTTCACCTTCCAGAGCTACAACGCCGACGATTTCTTCGCCGCCACCGTCCGGGCGCTGAACCTGTACAATTACCAGCCCGAAAAATTCCACGCCCTCCAGCGCACCGACATGTCCCAGGATTTCAGCTGGGACGTCCCCGCCGGGAGATATATGGAGCTGTTCCAGCGCATGCTGGCGTGGTAAACACAGTTTGCTTCACTCAAATCATGCGGGCGACTATTCGTCGCCCGCAGTTTTTGTGCAAAAAAACGAGAAGGGGCTGTTGCAAAATAGATTTTTAAAGAACCGCTCTAATAATTCAGCGGTAGGAATCACGATTGTTTCGTGGTTTCTACCGCTATTTCTAACTTTTAGAAAAATTTTTACAAATTTCTATTTTGCAACAGTCCCCTGTTTTACGGATCCGGCTGGAGGGTCACCGACCAGTCGCCGCGGGAAAGGGTAACGGAAATTATTTCATCCACGTTGACGGCGCTGTTGAGCATGGCGAGGGCGGTGTCGTCCCACAGGCGCTTGCAGAAGAGGGTATTGTCCACGCTGTCGCTGGTCACCACGAAGTCGGAGCCGTCGCGCATGTTCAGGGTGATGTCCACGCTGCCGCCGGAGGTGTATTTCTCATCGTTGGAGCGGACGCACAGGGTATTTACCAGCACATCTCCGCCGCCAAAGGTCTTGTAGGGCAGGACGCTGTCTTCGGGGAAGGTGAGGATCAGCTTGTTGGGCTGGGGCGTGACGTCGATCTCTGCATTGGTCAGGAAGAAATAGGCTGCCTCCCAAATCACCTCCGGTCTGCCCTCGAAGGTAGCATCCACCGGGCCGTCGCCCCACAGCGCCCGCAGCTTTGCCTCGGCCTCCTCCGGCGTCAGCTCCTGGCGCAGGCGGGCTTCGACCTCCTCCCGTGGGTCGACCTCCGTGTTCTGCTCCTCGGCGTGGCTCCAGTCGAATTCGTTGGCGGCCAGGTAATAGTAGTCGTCATATTCGCCGGTGTAGCCGGAGAAGCCGGACTCCTCCTGGAGCCGGGCGGCGGCTTCCTCCGTCGTCAGCTCCTGCCGCAGTTCCTCCCGGCGCTTTGCGATGTAGTCCCGCCGCTCCTGGGCGAAGCGCTCGGCGTCCTCCAGATTGCTCTGGTAGACATTGTGATCGTCCAGGGTGATGGCAAAGACGGAGCTGCTGCGCATGTCGCAGTGGAAATAATAGGTCAGAGCCAGGGTGGTGTCCGTGGTTTTCTCGTCCAAAATGTAGGCGCGGCCATACTGGGAGAATTCCAGCATACCGGGGATGATCTCGCCGTCATATTGGCGGTGCAGCGTCTCGTCGTCCAGCGGCTCCGGGTGCTCCAGTGCCAGGGTGACAAAGCCCGCCTTAAGGGTGCTGTCGTAAACATAGGCGTCCACGGTCAGCTTATAGCCGCCGTTTTCCAATGTCTGTCCCACGGGAGAGATCCAATCTTCCATGGCCTGCGCCACGGTCTCATCCACCGGGCGCTTGTCGTAGCCGGGAACCAAATAGCTGCTCCCGGGCTTCTGGTCGTTGGGTACCTCCGTGGGAGCCTTGCTGTTGCTGCCGCCGTACAGTCCCTGTACCATTTCTCCCGGGGAATCGAACAGGAAAAAGTGGGCGGCTGCATAGGCGGTGCCCACAAGCAGGGCGGTGATGATCGCCGCGATCAGCAGGCGGCGGGTAAATTTCATACCGGATTTCATTGTTGCTTCCTCCTCTGTTTTTGCAAGACGGGAGACTTTCAATCCGCCGATGGCGAGGAACAGATCTTCCCTTTTCATACTGCGTAACCCTCCTGAATCAGATATGCCTTCAGCTTCTTCCGGGTGCGGCTCAGGCTTTTCAGCACCGCCTCCGGGGTCATGTGATAGCGCTGGGCAATTTCCCCGGTATCCTCCACGAAAAAGTAGCGGCGCAGGAACACATTCTGCTCCTTCTGGCTCTGGGTATCCAGAAAGGCCGCAATGGTGCGGGTCAGCTCCTTTGCTTCAAGCCGGGCGCTCACATCCGCATCGCTGCCGATGCACTCCTCCAGCTCCTCCAGCACCAGCGGGACTTCGCCTCCGCCCCGCTTCTGGGCAGACTCACTGCGCCAGCGGCTGAACGCCAGATTCCGGGTGATCTTCGCCAGGAAAAGCCGCAGCACCTTCGGCTTCGTGGGCGGGATGGACTGCCAGGCTTTCATATATGTATCGCTGACAGTTTCCTCAGCATCGGACTCATTGCATAAGATCCGGTTTGCCAGCGTAAAGCAATACCCGCCGTATTTCTCATCCGTCCGCGCCACTGCCTGCTCATCCCGTGCAAAGTACAGCGCCACGATTTCCTCATCCTTCATGGTGGTTCCCTCCGTTTCTTGCCGTATTCAAAAGGCCTTTGCCCTATAAGACGCAGAAAAGATTGAAAGTCGGACATTTTTTATCCTATTGATGCAGGAATTCTTCGCTGATCTCTGAATCAATTGATGTTTCTTTAGCCGAGCTTCCCTGGTACTTTCTCTGTCAATTCATGCTTTTCGTCTGCTGTCCAGATTTTCTTCCATCCCTTGCATTGAAAAAATCTGATTCGTAGAATTCTTCAATATAAACGTATTTTCAAACAATGCCGCAAAAGCCGTTTTCATTTAACTCTGGCCACATGCCCTGCCTATATAGCTCTCCGTACGCATCCGCTCGTACTCATAACTGTATTTCACATAGCAATGCCCCCAATACTGGCTGTCCAGTATTGGGGGTACATAATTATGCGGAAAACTTTCCATGTGCCTGAATATTTTTACGCCGAAGTATTGTCCAGTTTTGAGGCCACTTCACCGAATTCTCACAGGTTTTTGACTGTATTTCAACATAATAATATTGAAACCGTCATTTTTCCCGTTTACTTGCATTTTGCGTTGTACACGACAAACCCCAAGGAGTAGGAATAACTGCCATCGACAAGCGGTGTGATAACAATAGATTCAAAGGTACGGGGACTGGTAAAATAGAAGGTCTTTTCAGCACCGCCGTCACCGTCCGGCATACTGATGGTACCCAGTTCACTGTAAGAATCGCCGTTTCCGCTCCATACTTTCCATTTGTAACAATGGGTACCTGCATTCATCTCCACCTCCATGGCAATGGACAGCTGGGTGCATCTCTTCAGTGGGGTATCAAAGACGTATGCATGCGTGGAGGCATTGCCCAGGCGTACCGATTCCCAATCGCCTTCCACAAGGTCAAACTCAGAGTCACTGGAGCTGCTCGAATAATTGCTGGCGTTCCGGTCAGCGTCGCTGGTAACAGGATTGGAAACATACAGATAAAACGACCAGGAATATCCCCCCTGAACCGTAGGAATGATGGCTACCGCATCGAAGGTGGCCGCGTCGCGCAGCCGGATGGTTTTGCTGGCGTAACCATCGCCGTCCGCCAGGTAGATGGTGCCAACCTTGCTGTAATTGCCGCGATAGCCGACCCAGACTTGCCAATCCTTGCAGCGCGCACCGTAATTCATGCTTATATCAACTTCCAGATCAAAGGACTTGCAGTTATACAGTGTCTCGTCCAATCGAAAAGCGTGGACGTCCCACGTACGGCCGTTATCTTTCAGCGTTGCTTCCTCCCAGTCGCCGGAAAGATATTCCGTTTCAGCGTTTGCATGCACGGCAGCTAATGCCACCATAAGGCACAGCGCCACCAGCAGGGAAAGGAACCGTTTTTGTTTTTTCACAGGGAACCCCTCTTTTCTTTTTCTCTTATTTTACCAAAGTGCTATATTAATGTCAACAATTTTCTCTGAAGCAACACAGCTTTTTGGGGTAAATTCCCCATGTTAAGGAGTCTCTGAATAAATCACCTGCGGCTGAGTAGGGTAGCTTTTTTGCTCATTCATCAGTATCCAAATTAGGAAATACATTCAATATTCCGCCATTTCGGATGCCTCGATTGATCAAAAAAGTCCTCTGTCAGTTCTTGCTGATTTCATCAAATCTCCCCTAATTTGAATTCTGCCCGTATTCTCCGCGAATGCGGTCAACTTCGGAGAGGTTTTCCTGAACGAGAATCGTCAGGCGGACATAGTTGTTTTGAAGTTGGGGCTTTTTTCCCGTTGTCAGAAAATCAAACAGTGTCTTGACGGCAATGTAACCCTGATCCTGGGGGCTTTGGAGCAGGGCAGTCTGAATCTGGCCGGCGCGGATCATTGCATCCACCTGCGCAGAATGGTCGTAGCAGACGGTGCTCCGGGCGGCACCGGGAGCCATTTCGGCAAGTGCCCGGAGATTGGCGCGGCTGTATGCACCGGGGCACACCACCAAATCCGTATCCGGCCACTTTTCCAGCGCCTGACGCGTCAGGGCATAGTCGGCAATGGAGTCGCCGCTGAGCTCGTAAACCTCCTGGAGCTGAATCTCCGGGTAGCTGCTCCGAAGCCGCTGCTCCAGCCCCTGTGCACGCAGCACATGGCCGCGCATCTGAAAGCTGGGCGAGAACAGCAGCAGCCGCCCCCCCTGCGGGCGCAGCAGGTGCAGCATTCCGGCCGCAAGGCTGCCGGACATATAGTAATCGCAGCCAACAAAACTGAGGCAGGACGCATCATCGATGATGTTGCTCAGGAAAACCACCGGGTAACCCTGTGCGTGAAGTGCATTCAGCTTTTCCCGGATCGGGCGTGCATTGATGGGCACGATGGCAATGGCGCTGGCTCCATCGGCAATGGCACGGTCGATCAGCTCCAGCTGATGCTCGGGGTCAAAATCCCGGCAGGGATAGAGCTCCACGCCGATTCCAAAATCGCGGATCTCCTCCTTCGCCCGGAGGATGCCCGCCTGAACATCCGCGAAAAAGTCATTGGGGGTCCGGATGTGAAGGATGACGGCAATTTTCAGCTTCCTGTTGCGAATGGAAAGGCTCTTGGCAACAGAATTGGGCTGATAATTCAGCTCCTGTGCAATCTGCTTTACTCTCTGAGCAACCTTGGGATCGACCCGCCCCCGATCATGCAGGGCGCGGTCAACCGTGCCGGTGGATACCCCCGCCAGCTCGGCAATTCGCTTGATGGTCACGGACATAACACGCTCCGCCTTCCGATTTTTCTGTTCCGTACGAACGCGGGAATGGAAATGCGTTTTCGTACACGCTTTGTTTTATTATACACAGTGTCGACGTAGATGTCAAGGAAGCTGCGCTTTTTTCGCAAGTAAAATTGTACAAATATGATGTTGCGTGTTTAGTATGCTTGACGAAAATGTGCATTTCATACAAAAATCTATTGACACAGACAGCAGAGCATGCCATAATCAAATTGCAAATTGCGTGTGCGATAACGCACTGCATAAAAACAAAAATCAAAACGGAGGAACACAAGATGAAAGCAAAGAAGATCATTGCCCTGGTAATGGCGCTCGTGCTGGTTCTCAGTCTGTCCGCCTGCAGCAATTCCGATGCAGGCAAAAAGTCCGAGGGTGAGGTGCTTCGAGTCGGCACGATGGCGCTGACCATGGGCGTGCCTGTTCTCTACGCGCAGGAAAAGGGTTACTTCAAGGAAGCCGGTCTCAATGTCAGTGTTGAGCTGTTCGCCACTGGTGCTCCCATCAACGAAGCAATTGCTGCAAAGCAGATCGATGTAGCCGTCTCCGGCTTTGCTTCTGTCTATTCTCTCGCTAATGCCAACTGCACCTGGCTGGCAGATGTTAATACCACCGGTGGCATGGGCCTGTTCGTCCGCGCCGACTCTGCGTTTGCGAAGGATCCCACCGCTGATACCCTGAAGGGAATGAAGGTTCTGGAGCCCCTTGGCACCGCCGTCCAGTATATGACTGAATCCTATGCCGACTCTCTTGGACTGGCTCCCACCGACATCAACCAGGTGAATATGGAGTTCGCTTCTGCCTATCAGGCCTTTACCACTGGCGAGGGCGATGCCATGGCCGCCAATCCTCCCTACTCCTATTCCCTGATGGAAGACGGCTACACAGAGCTGTGCACCTTTGAATCTGCCACCGGCGTAGATATGTGCGATGGCTGTTTTGCCCGCACAGAGGTCGTGGAAAAGCGTCCCGAGGATGTGCAGAAGTTCATCAATTGTCTGCTCAAAGCCATGGATGAGCTCCAGGACGATCAAATTCGCAGTGAGTTTACCCGGAAGGTATATGATGACAACGCCATTTCCTGCTCTGACACTGACCTGGCTCACGAAATCGAGGATCGTGCCTATGTAGGCACCGCCGCTCTGAAGGCAGACGGCTATAAGCTGGGCGCCGCCTGGGTTGCAATTACGGACTTCCTGGTAAGCGCCGAGAAGATTACGGCTGATAACGCCCCCAATGTCCCCGCATCCATCAATCCCAGCTTCGTTTCCACCGCCGCCGGTGTTACGATTTCCGCCGGTTAATCAGGCAACGCCATCCTCCCAGGCAAGCCGGATTATGTGCTTGTCTGGGAGGATTCTCATAAATGCTTGCGGTTCTCTTTATGAAAGGAAGGACGGAACATGAAAAGGAAAAAGCGAAATTATCTATGGCTTTCGGTGCTGTCCATCGCGCTGTTTATTGCAATATGGTGGCTGTGCTGCGATTGTCTGAAGCTCACAAGCCCCTCCACGCTGCCCGGCCCCATAAACGTGGCGAAAACTTTTGTAAAAAAGCTCACCAGCACCGCGCCGGACGGCTCAACACTGCCCCAGCATATCCTCTCCTCTCTGCGCATTGCACTTGGCGGCTGGCTCATGGGTGTTATCATCGGTACGCCGCTGGGCATCTTTATGGCCTGGTACAAAAAGGTGGACTTGTTTGTCCGTCCCATCTTTGACCTTCTGCGTCCGGTGCCCGGCCTTGCCTGGATTCCCTTGATGATTATTCTCTTCGGCATCGGCATCACGCCAAAAATCGTCACCGTTTTTCTCTCTGCCTTTGTGCCCTGCGTGCTCAATTCCTATACCGGTATCCGGCAGACCAAAGAGGTGCACCTGTGGGTAGGGCAGACCTTTGGTGCCTCGGATACTCAGATGCTTGTGAATATCGCCATTCCTACCGCTCTGCCCATGGTGATGACCGGCGTCCGTGTGGCGCTGGGCGCTGCCTGGACATGCATCGTTGCCGCGGAAATGCTGGCGTCCACCAAGGGACTTGGCTATATGATCCAACAGGCGCGCGGAATTTACCGTCCGGACATCATCATTTGCGGCATGATTGCCATCGGCGTCATTGGCGCTGTGTTCTCCGGCATCCTTTCGCTTATTGAAAGCAAGATCGTCAAGGGGGTACGCAGAGATGGTTAACCGTTTTCAGGCAACTGCAACCAAATATCAGAAATCCATTTGTGCCGCCGTCGCCATTGCCGTGTTTCTGTTGGTATGGCAGCTCGTCGTTATGTTTACCAAGGCCGGACTCGTTCTCGCCGGCCCCATTGAAACCATCAGTGCCTTCATCCGGGCAATCTGGACGCCCATCGGCACTCACACCATTGAGGGGCACATTCTGTGGAGCTTGAGCCGAGTGTTGGTAGGCTTCGTGCTTGGTTCTCTCGCCGGAATTGTGCTTGGTATCCTTATGGGCTGGTTCCGCCCATTCAGCGCTTTTTTCCGTCCCCTGTTTGAAATTCTGCGTCCGATTCCGCCCATTGCCTGGATTCCGCTGTCCATCGTATGGTTTGGGTTGGGCGAAGCATCCAAGTATTTTCTGATTTTTTATTCTGCCTTCTGTGCTGTAACGATGAACGCCTACTCCGGTGTTCGGGCGGTGGATCCGGAACTGATGGGCGCTGCCAAAATGCTGGGAGCCTCCAACCGCCAGGTATTTACCTCGATCGTGCTCCCCTCCTGCGTGCCACAGATTTTTGCAGGCCTGCAAATTGCCGTCGGCACTTCGTGGGCAACCGTTGTGGCAGCAGAAATGGTGCGCTCCTCCGAGGGCGTTGGCTGGTGCATCATTAAGGGGCAGGACAGCAACAGCACCGTTCAGATCCTTGTCGGCATCGTCGCCATTGGCATCGTCGGCTATGTACTGGCAGTCACCATGCGCGCAATTGAGGCAAAGCTTTGCAGATGGAGTGTGAGAGGCAAATGAATATGATTGAATGCACCAATCTGAAGAAAACCTTTGAAACCTCCCGTGGGAGTGTGTCGGTTGTGGACGATGTTACCCTGAACGTAAAGGAAAACGAGCTTTTGGTGCTCTTTGGCCCCGGCCAATGCGGAAAATCCACCATGATTAACTGCATGGCAGGGCTGGAGCCCGTAAGCGGCGGCACCGTCACGGTAAATGGAAGCCTTGTCACAAAACCCGGCCCCGACCGGGGTGTGGTATACCAGAGAATGGCACTGTTCCCCTGGCTGACGGTTATGGGCAACGTGGAATACGGCCCCAAGGTACGGGGCGTACCCAAGGCAGAGCGCCGGAAAATTGCGCAGCATTATATTGACCTGGTTGGGCTGAGCGGATTTGAAAATCGATTCCCCAATTAGCTCTCCGGCGGAATGCAGCAGCGGGTCGGCATTGCCAGGGCCTACTGCAACGAACCCAAGGTGCTTTTCATGGACGAGCCCTTCGGTCACCTGGACGCTCAGACCCGATACCTGATGCAGGAAGATCTGATGAAAATCTGGGAAAAAGAGAAGCGCACCATTGTCTTTGTGACCAACAATATTGAGGAAGCCATTTATCTGGCGGATCGAATCGTTGTAATGACCAATTGTCCCACCAGGATCAAAAAGGAATACCCCGTAAATCTTCCCCGTCCCCGGGACTATGTGGATCCCGCCTTTCTGGCGCTTCGGGAGGAAATCAGCGCCGTCGTGGACAAATCCCTGTAAGGAGGAACGGCTATGAACGAACAGGATGTAATTTTACATGTGGATCACATGACGAAATCCTTTGGGGATCTAAAGGTGCTCGATGATGTATCCTTTGACGTACACCGAGGCGAATTTCTCTGCATTGTCGGTCCCACCGGCTGCGGAAAGACAACCTTTCTCAACTGCATCACCGGTCTCTACAATCTGACCTCCGGGCAAATCCTCGCAAATGGAGAGCAGGTTGACACCAAGAAGCACAATATTGCCTACATCTTCCAGGAATATTCCACCATGAGCTGGCTTACTGTGGAGCAGAATGTTGCCTTTGGTCTTAAAATGAAGCGCAAGCCCAAGGACGAAATCAAGCGGGAAGTTGCTGAGGTGCTGGAAATGGTCGGCCTGACCAAGTACAAGGACTATTATCCCGTGGAACTGTCCACCAGCATGCTCCAGCGGGTCGTCATTGCCAGAGCCTTTGCCGTGAAGCCCGACATTCTCCTGATGGACGAGCCCTATGGTCAGCTGGATGTGGAGCTTCGATTCCGGCTGGAGGATGAACTGCTCCGACTGTGGAAGCAGCTTGGTACAACCGTGATCTTTATCACGCACAATATTGAAGAAGCCGTTTATCTGAGCGAAAACATTCTGGTGCTGACCAACAAGCCCACCAGCATCAAAAAGCGGCTGAGCAATCCTCTGCCGCGCCCAAGAAATGTTGTGGCTCCCGAGTTTATCGATCTGCGCAACCAGGTCACGGAACTGATTAAATGGTGGTGAAAACAGTATGAAAGCAATCATGTTAATGTTTGACACGCTGTGCCGCCGGATGCTCTCCCCTTACGGGTGCGATTGGACGATTACGCCCAATTTTCAGCGGCTGGCGGCGCATACGGCTGTGTTTGAAAACTGCTATGTGGGGAGTCTGCCCTGCATGCCGGCGCGCAGAGAGCTGCACACCGGGCGGCTGAATTTTCTGCACAGGGCATGGGGACCCGTGGAGCCCTTCGACGATTCGATGCCGCAGATGCTCAGGGAGGCGGGAGTATATACCCACCTGATCAGCGACCACCAGCACTACTGGGAGGATGGCGGCGCAACCTATCACAACCGCTACAGCAGCTGGGAAATCGTCCGGGGGCAGGAGGGCGACTGCTGGAAGGGGCAGGTGACCGACCCTGTCGTACCCCCGCACTATGGGCGGATGTGGCGGCAGGATCTTGTCAACCGCGAATACATGGACACGGAGGACAAGCAACCCATGGCGCAGGTTTTCCGGCTGGGCATGGAATTCTTGGAAAAAAACAAGGATGCGGATAACTGGTTCCTCCACTGGGAATGCTTTGACCCCCACGAGCCCTTCTTTACGCAGGAAAAATACCGGCAGCTCTATCCTGACGGCTACACCGGCCCCCAATTCGACTGGCCGGAATACGGCATGGTCACGGAGCCGCCGGAGGCGGTGCAGCACCTGCGCAGGCAATACGCGGCGCTGCTGACCATGTGCGACACCTATCTGGGCAAATTCCTGGACTATATGGACGAAAATGATCTGTGGAAGGACACCCTGCTGATTGTCAACACCGACCACGGCTTCCTGCTGGGAGAGCACGACCGGTGGGCAAAATGCTGCCACCCCTGGTTCAACGAGACGGCGCACATCCCCTTCTTTATGTGGGATCCCCGGCACCCGGAGGCAGCCGGGCAGCGCAGGAAAGCACTGATCCAGAACATCGACGTGCCGGAGACGCTGCTGGCTTTCTTCGGACAGCAGCCCACGAAGGACATGCAGGGCTTCAATCTGGAGCGGACACTCTGCGACGACACGCCGGTGCGTGAATATGCGCTCTTTGGTCTCCATGGCGGTCAAATCAATATCACCGACGGCCGCTATGTTTATATGCGCGATCCCCTGCCCGGAAACAGCCCCATTTACAACTACACCGTAATGCCGACGCACATGCGCTGCCTCTTCTCCCCGGCGGAGCTGGCAACGGCCACGCTCAGCCCCGGCTTCTCCTTCACCAAGGGTGTGCCCCTGCTGCGCACCGATGCGGGGGAGGATCTTTCCGGAGATACCACGATCAAATTCAGCCAGGGCACCGTACTTTACGACCTGGAAACCGATCCGCACCAGAACCACCCCATCTGCGCTCCCGAAACAGAGCAGCGTCTGGTGGATGCCATGATCCGTCTGATGCAGGAAAACGATGCTCCCCAGGAGCAATATGTACGCATGGGATTAAAGAATTCCTAAGGAAGCTCTGATGAAATCGGCAAGAGCTGGCAGCGAGGGATTTTGTTCCCAGGCAAAGGATGGAAAATGGCGGAATACTTTGTGTATTTCCCATTTTTCATCCTGCGGCATGGGGACAAAAGGCCCGCTGTCCGGCCGCAGACGATTTATTCAGAGGTTCCCTAATTTCCCGCGAAATTATTTTCTGCCCCGGCAGCACGGTCGGGGCAGAATTTTTTTACTTTGGAAAGCTGTGATAAACCTTCCCCGCTTTGGGGACGCAGCCGCGCAGGGCGGCGAGCTGGGAGGCGGTGACGAAGCGGTAGCCCTGGGCGCTGAGCTGGTCGATGATGTGCAGCGCAGCGGAGACAGAACTGTCCGACATGTCATGCAGGAGGATCACATCCCCGTCCGCCACATTTTTCAGCACTGCCGACTCGATGGAGGAAGCATCCTGGCTTGCCCAATCCCGGGGATCCACCGACCAATTGAGGATCGCCAGTCCCCGTGCCTCTGCGATCTGGCGGACGCCATCGCTGCAGCACCCGCCGGGGGGACGAAGGAAGCGGATATTCACGCCCTCCAGAAGCTGCTGGGTATCGATCAGCTCCTGGGCGATCTCCCGGCGGCTGAGCTGCTGCATATTGCGGTGGCTGTAGCCGTGGTTTCCGATCTCGTGCCCCTCCTCTTGAATGCGCTTTGCCTCCTGGGGGTACTGCTTGATGCGGTAGCCGCACAGCAAGAAGGTCGCCGACGCCCCCCGCTCCTTCAGGCCGTCCAGCAGGCGGTCGGTGTAACGGCCGGAGGGGCCGTCATCAAAGGTCAGTGCCACATATTTGGCGTCGTCCTCCGCCCGTACCGGCACTGCCAGCGCAAGAAGGCAGCAAAGCAGCAGACAAAATTTCCGCACGGCACACACATCCTTTCCTTTGGGAACCTCTGAATAAATCGACTTCGGCTGAGCAGCGGATCTTTTTCCCTGGCTGTGCGGTTTCAAAAGTGGGAAATATAGCGCAGCCGTTGCCGGCGGGAGCCGGCTTACGGATGCGGCATGCCCCTTGCGGGTACATAGAGTATTCCGGTGCTTTTGAAACCTTCATCCGGTGAAAAATCTCTCGCTGTCAGCTCTTGCCGATTTCATCAGAGCTTCCTTTGATATATTTGACGAATGGGAATTCATCATGTAAAATAGTGGCAGTCTTTTGAAAGCAGGGATCTTCATGGATTATCAGTGCCCCATCTGTGCCCAGCGGCTGCGCCGGGAAGAAAGGCGATACGTCTGCCCCCAGGGGCACAGCTTCGACATTGCCCGGCAGGGATACGTGAATCTGCTCACCGTGCAGCAGAAGCACTCCCTTGACCCCGGCGATACCCGGCAGCAGGTGCTCTCCCGCCGCGCCTTTTTGGAGGCAGGCTTCTACGCACCCATCTCCGATGCCCTGAACCAGGCGGCGCTGGACTACGGCGCGCAGGGAGAGATCCTGGACGTAGGCTGCGGCGAGGGCTATTATTCCGCCCGTCTGGCCGCCGCCGTGGGTGCGCCCCTGACGGGGCTGGACATTTCCAAGGAAGCCGTCCGCTGCGCCGCCGGGCAATACAAAGCCTGCGCCTGGCTCTGTGCCACGGCGGCGCATATTCCCGTGCCGGATGACAGCGTGGGGACGCTGTGCAGTCTCTTTGCCCTGACCCTTCCGGGGGAATTCCGGCGGGTGCTGCGGAAAAACGGACTTTTTCTTCAGGTACTGGCCGCTGAAGACCACCTGCTGGGTCTGAAATCCATCGTCTACGACGTACTGACCCACAAGCCGAAGAATACCGTCCCGGCGCTTCCGGGCTTTGAACTGCTGGAGTCCCGGCAAATCTCCTTTGATTTCACGCTGGAGGGAGAGCAGATTCAACGTCTTTTTGCCATGACGCCCCATCTGTTCCGCATCGGAAAAGCGGGCGCCCAGCGACTGGCCGAGACAACCATACTCCACGACACCGCCAGCTGCATCCTGAACATTTACCGTGCCATCTGACAGTGCTACTTTTCCCGGAAAAGAGTCGAATATACGGGAGAATTTGAAAAAATTACAGCAGCTCCAAATATTTACGACGATGGGGCGAATCGAAAAAACTTGCCGTGAAAAGAGCTCAGACAGGAATCCGTCCGAGCTCTTTTCACATTTTATAACAGTTCCAGCAACTTATCGACGTATTCTTTGCAGGTCACGCCGGTTTTGTCACCGGTGATGGGCAGGAGGTTGTCGCTCAATGCCCGCTCCAATCGCTCCGCGGCGTAGGGGCGGCAGATGTGGCGCAGGAGCATGGCCTCGGCTTTCAGAATGCTCTGGGGATTGGCAAATTCCCCCAGTCCCAGTTCCATAAGCCGGGGGGCAGAGCCGTGGATGGCCTCAAATATGGCAAAACGGTCACCGATGTTGGCACTGCCCGCCGTGCCCACACCGCCTTGAATCTGGGCAGCTTCATCGGTGATGATGTCGCCGTAGAGGTTGGGCAGCAGCACCACCTGGAACTGATTGCGGATGGCGGGATTCACCAGGTTGGCGGTCATAATGTCAATATACCAGTCGTCCACGGCGATTTCAGGATAATCCTTGGCTACCTCGTGGGCAATGGCGGTGAATTTGCCGTCAGTTTTTTTCATGATATTGGCCTTGGTGACGATGCTCACCCTTGTTTTGCCGTTCTGGCGGGCATAGTCAAAGGCGGCACGGGCAATGCGCCGGGTTCCGGCATCGGTGGTAACCTTGAAATCCACGGCCATACCATCCAGGGAAACGCCCCGGCTGCCCAGCACATACTCCCCCTCGGTATTCTCCCGGTAGAACATCCAGTCAATGCCCTCCTCCGGGATGCTCACCGGACGGACGTTGGCGTACAAATCCAGCTCCCGGCGCAGCGTCACATTGGCGCTCTCCATTTTGCCGCCCATGGGGGTGGTAGTGGGGCCTTTCAGCAGCACATCACAGGCCTTGATGTCGGCAAGCACATCCGCCGGGACGCTCTTGCCCAGCGCCAGCCGGTTTTCGATGGTCAAGCCCTGAATCTGCTTGACAATCACCTTGCCGGACTGAATTTCATCGGCAAGCAGCGCTTCCAGCACCCGCTTTGCTTGGGGAACAATGATTTCGCCGATGCCGTCCCCGTTGATAACGCCGATGGTAACGGTTTCCTTTTGAGAGAAATCCACCTTGTCGGTTTGCATATTGTCGATGCGTTCCAGCTGCTGCCGCAGCAGGACGGAGAAGGCATCCATTGCGGAGAGAATCTGCCCCTCCCGATCCAGATGCTCTTTGACGGCGCTGCCCAAGTCATTCAGAGCCTTTTCGATGGACTTTTCCATTATGCATTCGCCTCCCGGGTATATTCCAGCAGACCGCCCGCCAACAGAATTTCCTTCTGCCGCTGGGTCAGGTTGCAGTGCAGGCGTACTTGTTCGCCTGTTTCATTTTTCATGGTGACAAAGCCGGTGTCCATGCCCTCCAAAATGCCGGAGATGGTCAGCTTGTCGCCCTGGGTAAATTTATCGTAATCGGCCTCGCTTTCAAAGGTCAGGGGCAGAATCCCGGCGTTAATCAGGTTCGCCACATGGATTCTGGCAAAGCTCTTGGTCACCACGGCACGGATGCCCAGATACATGGGAACCAGCGCGGCGTGCTCCCGGGAGGAGCCTTGCCCATAGTTGCTGCCGCCCAGAATGATGCCGCTGCCCGCCGCCTTGGCACGGGCGGGGAAGTCCGGGTCACAGACCTCAAAGCAGAATTCGCTCATTTTGGGGATGTTGGAGCGGTAGGGAAGCACCTTCGCACCGGCGGGCATGATGTGGTCGGTGGTGATGTTGTCGCCCACCTTGAGCACCAGCTGCGCGCCGATTTCGTCCCCCACAGGTTTTCCTTTGGGGAAGGGCTTGATATTGGGGCCGCGGACAACCACGGCCTCCGCTGCCTCCGCCGGGGGCAGGGGCTGCAACACACCGCTGTCGTCAATGGCGAAGTGCTCCGGCAGCTGAATTTCGGGAATGGGGGGCAGGGTAGTGGGGTCGGTGATGTAACCGGAGAGGGCAGAGGCCGCCGCCGTTTCCGGGGACACCAGATACACCTGGGCATCCTTGGTGCCGCTTCTTCCCAGGAAGTTGCGGTTAAAGGTGCGCAGGCTGACACCGCCGGAATTGGGGGAGAAGCCCATGCCGATGCAGGGGCCGCAGGCGCATTCCAGCAGCCGTGCGCCGCTGGCAAGAATATCGTTGAGTGCGCCGCAGGCTGCCAGCATGGAAAGCACCTGGCGGGAGCCGGGGGAGACGGACAGGTTCACGCCGGGGGCAATGGTTTTGCCCTTCAAAATGGCGGCCACTTTCAGCATATCCGCCAGGGAAGAATTGGTGCAGGAGCCGATGCACACCTGGTCTACCTTGGTATCCTTCAGGGTGGATACCTCCACCACATTGTCGGGGCTGTGGGGGCAGGCAATCAGCGGGGTGAGGGTGCTCAAATCGATGGGAATCACCCGGTCATAGTGGGCATCCGGGTCGCTTTCCAGGGGCACGTAATCCGCTTCCCGTCCCTGAGCCTTCAGGAAAATCCGGGTCTGCTCGTCGGAGGGAAAGATGGAGGTGGTCGCACCCAGTTCTGTGCCCATGTTGGTGATGGTTGCCCGCTCGGTTACCGTCAGGGTCTTCACGCCCTCGCCGCCCCACTCGATGATGGCACCCACGCCGCCCTTGACGGACAGGATTTGCAGCAGCTTGAGGGCGGCATCCTTGGCGGTCACAAAGGGGCGCAGCCTGCCGGTCAGCTCCACCTTGAACATTTTGGGCATATTGATATAGTATGCGCCGCCGCCCATGGCAACAGCCACGTCCATGCCGCCCGCGCCGAAGGCCAGCATTCCCAGGCCGCCGCCGGTGGGAGTATGGGAATCGGAGCCGATGAGGGTCTTGCCGGGCTTGCCGAAGCGCTCCAGGTGCAGCTGATGGCAGATGCCGTTGCCGGGACGGGAAAACCGCACGCCGTGCTTGGCTGCCACGGTTTGCAGGTACTGGTGGTCATCGGCATTCATAAAGCCGCATTGCAATGTATTGTGGTCAACGTATGCAATGGAAAATTCGGTTTTGACCTGGGGAATGCCCATGGTTTCAAATTCCAGGTAGGCCATGGTTCCCGTGGCATCCTGGGTCAGCGTCTGGTCGATTTTCAGGGCAATCTCGCTGCCCGGGATCATATCGCCGGAGATCAAATGCTGTGCAATGATTTTCTGTGCAATCGTCTTACCCATTTTGACTGAACCTCTCAATCATGCTTTTTTTCGCGTTTTGGATGTGCAGGGTCATGGCGGCGTCCGCCCCGTCGGCATCACCGGCGCAGATGGCAGCGCAGACGGCCTTGTGCTCGTCGGTGCTGTGCTGCCGCCGCTGGGTATTGGAAATGGAACCTCGGCGGTAGCGCTGGGTCTTGCGGTGCAGGGGGCGAAGCGTATCCATCAGCACATGGCGGCCGCAGAATTCATAGATGCATTCGTGGAATTCGTCGTCGATCTCCCGCAGGTGGTCGTAGTCGCCCTTCGCTGCATAGAAGTCCTGCAATTCCATCAGGTGGTTCAGCCGATCCGCCTCCTCCTGGGTGCGGTTCATTGCCGCATAGCGGGCGGCAAGCCCCTCGCAGCGCAGGCGAATATCCATAATATCGATCAGATCGTCCAGCGTGATGCCCAGCACCAGGCTGCCCTTGCCGGTGTCCTGGATCAGACGCTCCTGCTCCAGGCGGCGCAGCGCCTCGCGGATGGGGGTGCGGCTGACATTCAGCTGCTCCACCAGCTTCAGCTCGGTGAGAATCTCGCCGCGGGGGTACACGCCGGAGACAATATCGCTTTCCAGCTTATCAAATACCTGGTCTGCCAAAGAAATGGATTTGAACATTGCCATATTTCCTCCCCTCCTTATTCCTCAGAAAAACGCCCGGGGGCAAGCTCCCGGATCTTCTCCAGTATCTCGCCGTGGGAGATCATGGTCACCCGGCCGTCCTCGTATTCCCTGTCCACCCAGGCCTTGAGCTGCTCCACCAACGGATCGTGCTTCTGGATTTTTTCGGCCTCGTCCTTCAGGCGGAAGTGCTGATTGATCCAGTAGGCAATGCCCGCTGCGCCGGAGGTCTTGCCGATTTCCACGGTGGCCGGACGATTGAGGAGTTTTTCGGTATCGAAGATGGTGTAGATCTCCGCATCCTTCATCAGCCCGTCGGCATGGACGCCTGCGCGGGTGGAATTGAAATTCGCGCCCACGAAGGGGGTCATCGGCGGAATCTTATAGCCGATGTCCTTTTCAAAATATTCGCCGATTTCCGTAATGACCGTGGGATCCATCCCGTCCAGGGAGCCGCGCAGGCTGGCATACTCAAACACCATTGCCTCCAGCGGGATATTGCCCGTCCGCTCGCCGATGCCCAGCAGGCTGCAGTTGACGGCGCAGGCGCCGTACAGCCAGGCGGTGGAGGCATTGGCAACGGCCTTGTAGAAATCGTTGTGCCCGTGCCATTCCAGGCACTCGCTGGGCACATCGGAATAGTGCTGCAGGCCGTAGACGATGCCCGCCACGCTCCGGGGCAGCGCCGCCTCGGTGTAGGGCACGCCGTAGCCCATGGTATCGCAGGCGCGGATCTTCACGGGGATGCCCGCCTCCCGCGACAGCCGCTGCAGCTCATTGACAAAGGGCACCACAAAGCCGTAGAAATCCGCCCGGGTGATGTCCTCCAGGTGGCAGCGGGGGATGACCCCGGCGTCGAAGGCATCCTTCACCGTGCCCAGATAATAATCCAGCACCTGCGCGCGGGTCATTTTCATTTTTTTGAAGATGTGATAGTCCGAGCAGGACACCAGAATGCCGGTTTCCTTGATGCCCAGGTCGCGCACCAGCTTGAAATCCTCTTTGCTGGCACGGATCCAGCTGGTGATCTCCGGGAATTTCAGCCCCAGCTCCATGCACTTTTCCAGCGCCTGACGATCCTTCTTGCTGTAGATGAAGAATTCCGTCTGCCGGATAATGCCGTAGGGACCGCCCAGCTTACTCAGGAGCTTATAGATATTCACGATCTGGTCAACGGTGTAGGGCTCCACCGACTGTTGGCCGTCCCGCAGGGAGGTGTCGGTGATCCAGATCTCCTCCGGCATGTTCAGCGGCACCCGCCGATGGTTGAAGGCGACCTTGGGCACCGTGCCGTAGGAATAAATATCCCGCTGTAAATTCGGCTCTGCCACATCCTGAAGGGAATATTTGTAGGAATTCTGCTCCAAAAGGTTGGTCTTGCTGGAAATTTCCAACATTTCAAAAGCCCCTTTCTGCTTCACTGTATTTATGTATACAATTATACTTGTGTTTTCAAAAATGTCAAGTCCTCTTTTTACGTGCCTGCCCGAGAAGATCATCGCCATGAAAGAAATCAGCGTGTCAAAAAAGCCTCGCAGAGTTTGCCGCCCACAGGCGGCAAAAAAGTCAGACCATTTTCCGCCGGGGCGTGTACCTGGCGGAAAATACCTTACAGGCTGCAAGTCTAGCGCCGCAGCGCTGTGCAGAGCGCAACCGCCGAAGGCGGCTCTTAGCGCGGAGCAGTGCGAGTTGTCCGCCATCGGCGGACAAGGAGTGTGCGCAGCAGACTGCAATCCTCTTGTCAAAAAGGCCAGCGGCCTTTTTTGACAGTCTGAAATATTCACAAAGTGTTTCTTGACTCCCACGTCGGTCTTTGCTATAATCCGAGACGATTTTCGGAAAGGAGCGAATGCTATGGAGATCACGCTTTATATCGGCGGCATGCAGTGCCAGAGCTGCGCGGCGCGGATCGAAAAAGCGCTGGCGCAGCAGCAGGGCGTCAAATCCGTGCGGGTATCCTACGCCGCCGGAACGGCACAGGTGACCTGCAGCGCGGCAATTTCGGCGCAGGCGCTTTGCCGGGCGGTGCGGGACATCGGCTATGAGGCATCGGAGAAGCCCCTGGGGAAAAAGCCCTGGAATACAGCGGCGGGGCTGGTTTCTGTTTTTTGCCTTTTCTACCTACTAAACAGGTGGGGAATTCTCAATCGCCTGACGCCCGCCCAGACCGCCTCGGGGGCGGAAGGGAATGGCGCACTGTTTCTGGTGGGGCTGCTGACCTCGGTGCACTGCGTCGCTATGTGCGGAGGGATCGGGCTTTCCCAGAGTCTTTCCGGCGTGCAGCGGGCAAAGGGAAGCTGGAAGCCCACGGCGCTGTATAATCTGGGCAGACTCCTGTCTTATACAGCCATCGGCGCGGTGCTGGGCGGTGTCGGGATGGCGCTGGAGGCAGCCTCCGTCACCGTCTCCTATGGGCTTCAGGGCGCGGTGAAGCTGCTGGCCGGGTGTGCCATGGTCATCATGGGGCTGAACATGCTGCAGCTTCTTCCCCGGCGGGCGGGGCGCATGCCGAGGTTCTTTCCCAAAAAGGCGGTTACGCCCTTCGGCATTGGGCTGCTCAACGGGCTGATGCCCTGCGGTCCGCTGCAGAGCATGCAGCTTCTGGCGCTGACCAGCGGAAGTCCCCTGCGCGGCGGAATATCCATGCTGCTCTTTGCCCTGGGCACCATGCCGCTGATGCTGACCTTCGGCTCGGTGGTCGGACTGCTGGGGCGCAGATTTACCAAAGCGGTACTCACCGCCGGGGCGGTGGTCATTGCGGTGCTGGGGCTGGCCATGGTCAGCCAGGGCGGCAGCCTGGCGGGGCTTTTCACCCCTGCGCAGCTGGGCTCCTTCGCCGCCCTGCTGGGGATGGGACTGCTCGTTGGGAATCTCTTCCGGCAGAAAACCGCCGCGCTGCCGGTGGGGCTGGCACTGCTGGCGGTGCTGGCTGCCCTGCCCCTGCTGCCGGACGGCACATCCGCCGCCCAGGCGCGGCTGGAGGACGGATACCAGATCGTGGAAAGCCGCCTGCTTTCCGGCGCCTATCCCAGCATTCAGGTGGAGGCAGGCACCCCCGTCCGCTGGATCATCCACGCGGACGAGGAGGAGAGCAACGGCTGCAACGACCGCTTCTTCCAGCGGGAGCTGCAGCTGGAGCACCGCTTTTCCCCCGGCGACAATACCATCGAGTTCACCCCCGCAAGCCCCGGGACGTACACCTACAGCTGCTGGATGGGCATGATCCACGGCACCATCACCGTCACACCCAAGGAGGACGTATGAAGTACAAAATCGCTATTCTGACCCTCGCGCTGCTTGCCCTGCTGAGCGGATGCAGCAAAAAAGAGAAAGCCCCCGCGGCGCTGGCCAGCGGAGACTTCCTGGAAATTCCCGTCAATGAACTGTCTGAAACCATCCGCATCTATCCCGTCACCGTGGACGGTCTGCAGATGGAAATTCTCGCCGCCAGGGATGACGACGGCACGCTGCGCACCGCCTTCAACACCTGCCAGGTGTGCAACGGCTCCCGCAAGGCATACTTCGTGGCGGAGGGCGACCATGTGGTGTGCCAGAACTGCGGCAATTCCTTCGCCCGCAGCGACGTCGGCGTTCTCTCCGGCGGCTGCAATCCCTACCCCATCTTCGCCGAAAGTCGGGAGGACAGCGAAGAGAGCATCCGCATCTCCTATGACTATCTCTCCGCCGCCAAGCCGCTGTTTACCAGATGGAAGGACAATTGACAACGCAAAATTTTTTGAACGTTCCCCGGAAGGTCATCCTTCAGGGGACGTTTTTGTTCCAGGGAAGCTCTGATGAAATCGGCAAGAGCTGGCGGCAGAAGATTTTGTCTCAGCCGAAAGTTCTGAAAGCGGAGGAATACTGTATGTATTTCCCGCTTTCAGAACTGCGCGGGTGGGGCAAAAGATTCGCCGCCCAGCCGAAGACGATTTAATCAGAGCTTCCCCAGCTTCTCACTGCTTCCTTCATCTCCGCGATGTCCAGCACGCCCTCGGCAAAGCCTTTTTTCACCAGGGACTCAGGGAGGTATTCATCGTATTTGTCAAACAGCGGCAGCTCTTTGGGATAGACGAAATCCAGCGGCTGCATGGGCTTTTCGATTTCCTCCCGGACGATCCGGAAAAATTCCTCGCGCCCCACCTGCATGGTAAACTGCATATAGTAAGGGCGGGCGGAGTCAAAATTTTTCAGCCCCAGACGGTCGCCGCATTTGATCTTCAAAAACCGTTCCAGCGCCAAAAAGCCATAGGTGCCGATCCAGGGCAGCAGACACCACATTTTGCCGCCCAGGTTGATAAGCGTCTCCCGCCCCACGCCGGAATGAGCGGCGGTGAAACGGGACTGCTCCAGCCGCGCCACGGCGTTTTTCATCAGATAGGGGTAGCTGCGCTCTTCCAGCAGCACCTGCTGCATCCGCTTCAGGATCTTGGTGTGCAGGTCGCCGGGGCACTGGCCGAAATAGGCGGGGATGCTGCCCTTGACCATCTCGCAGTACACCAGGTGGCGCTTGTGGTCGATGTCCAGCACCGTCCAAACATGTCCGGCAATGGCCAGCTTTTCACCCACCGGGGGCGGCTGCACCACGGTGCCCAGCTCCTGGGATTCACTGCGCACGGTGTATTCCTCGTTTTCCTGGAAAACACCGTAGAATTTGAAGGAATTGATCACCCGCTCCCCTGCCATGCCGACGATCAGGCCGCCCTGTTCGGTGCGCTGCACATGGTCGGTCTGCACCAGATGGCGCAGCAGCACCTTGAAATCCTCCTGACTGACGCGGTGGAAATAGTGCAGCGGCAGCACCCGCTCCGCCAGTGCCCGGGGGCTGAGCTCCCCGCAGGAAGCCAGCGTGGACATGGTCTGGTGGTACAGCAGGCTGTAGGGCAGCCGATCCAGCCGGGGTGGCTCCACCCATTTTTCCTCCAGATACAGCTGCACCAGGGCAATGCCCTGCAGCAGTTTCCAGGGCACCGTGCTCGGCAGCATGGCGCGCATTTCCGGCTCATCCTCGCGCATGACGAACCACATTTCCGCCGGACTGCCCCGCCGGCCGGTGCGCCCCATCCGCTGCAAAAAGGAGGAAACCGTCCACGGCGCATCGATCTGAAAGGCACGCTCCAGCCGCCCGATGTCGATGCCCAGCTCCAGCGTGGCGGTGGTGACGGTGGTCAGGTTCTGATCGTCGTCCTTCATCAGCATTTCCGCCGTCTCCCGGTAGGAGGCGGAGAGGTTGCCGTGGTGGATGAGGAGGCGGTCGCGCTCATTGTTTTTCTCGCAGTATTGCCGCAGGGTGGTGGTGACCTGCTCGCACTCCTCCCGGGAGTTGACGAACACCAGGCACTTTTTGCCCCGGGTGTGCTCAAAGATGTAGCCCAGCCCCGGGTCGGCGTTTTCCGGCGCTTTGTCAGTCGCCTCGTCCAGCGGCTCCATGGCCTGGATGTCCTTCTGGTCGGCAGCCTGCACATCTCTTACATAAAAGTGCTCCATGCTCAGCCGCCACTTGCTTCCGGCAGCCTGAATTCTGGGAATAATTGTTTTCCTTCCGGTACCCAGGGAGAGAAATTCCCCGCACTTTTCCGGGTCGCCAATGGTGGCGGACAGGCCGATGCGCCGGGGATTCACCCCTGCAAGACGGCTCAAGCGCTCAATAAGGCAGAGCGTCTGCCCGCCCCGGTCGCCCCGCAGCAGGGAGTGCACCTCGTCAATGACCACGAAGCGCAGGTCGCCGAAGAGCTTGGGGATGGCAGAGTGCTTGTGCAGCAGCATGGCCTCCAGGCTTTCCGGGGTGATCTGCAGGATGCCGGAGGGGTGCTTCATCATCCGCGCCTTGTGGCTCTGCGCCACATCCCCGTGCCAGTGCCACACGGGAATATCCGCCTGGTCGCACAGCTCGGTCAGCCGCCCGAACTGATCGTTGATAAGGGCTTTTAGCGGACCGATGTAGATCGCCCCCACGGAGGCCGGCGGATCCTCGGAAAACAGGGTGATGATCGGGAAGAATGCCGCCTCCGTTTTGCCGGAGGCGGTGGAGGCGGTGAGCAGCAAATTGTCGTCGGTATTAAAAATCGCATCCGCCGCCGCGACCTGAATGGCGCGCAGGCTCTGCCAGCCGTTGCGGTAGATATAGTCCTGCACAAAGGGCGCGTAGCGGTCAAAGGCACTCATAGGCATTTCTCCAATATCGGTCTACTCGGTTCAAATGTCAAACTCTGCAAAATCGCCGCTGCCGGATTCCTCCAGGACGGCGTTCTGGGCATACCGGAAGCTGTCGCTGCCCAGAAGCTGTTTTACCTTGAGATTCGGATTCTGGTAAACAATATCCAGCACCTCGATAAAGTCGCGGATGACTTCCCGGGGGGTGATATGGCTGTCCGCACCGATGCGACCGAATTCGATTTCGATAAAGTCCACCATGTCCTGCTGGGTGACGATCTGGTCATACTCATACAGCCCGGCGTGAATGTCCGCCAGCTTTTCGATGAGGATCAGCATCTCCTCGTTGGTCAGGGGCAGCAGGCGGATGACGGGGGACAGAAGGTCCTTGTGCTCCCCGGCGAAATGCCCCTCCGCCAGGCGGGAGCGCAGCGCTTCATAGCTGTACACACCCCGGCGGGGGTCCTCCATACACTGAGGCGTGCCGCCCAGGATGAAGCCGATGTGCTGCGCTTTGCCCTGCATGGCATCGTTGTACATGGTGAGGATCTTTTCATAATTATACTGCCGGGTGATGGCATTGGGAATCTTGTAGATATTCACCAGCTCGTCGATCAGCACCAGCATGCCCGCGTAGCCTGCGCGGGTCAGGAAGGCGGCAAAGAGCTTCAGATACTCGTACCAATCGTCATCGGTGATGACGATGGTCACGCCCAGCTCTGCGCGCGCCTCCGTCTTGGTGGCATATTCGCCCCGGAACCACTTGAGCACCTTGGCCTTGGTCTCGTCGTCGTCATTGCGGCTGGCCTGATAGTAGAGCGTCAGCAGGCGGGCGAAATCGAAGCCGTGCACCATTTCGTTCAGGGAATAGATCACACCAGAGATCTTCTTCTCCACCCTGCTCTGAAGGGCGGGATCGGTGGCGGAAAGGCCGCTTTCCGCCAGGACTTCCTGCTGCACATTGCTGATCCAGCGGTCGAGGATCAGGGGCAGCGCGCCGCCGTCCGGCTTGGTTTTGGTGGACATATTGCGAATCAGTTCCTTATAGGTGGCAAGTCCCTGTCCGCGGGTGCCCTGGAGCCGCCGCTCCGGTGAGAGGTCGGCATCCACCACCACAAAGTTTTTTGCCATCACATAGTTGCGGATGGTTTGCAGCAGGAAGCTCTTGCCGCTGCCGTATTTGCCCACGATGAAGCGGAAGGATGCACCGCCGTCGGCGATGACGTCCACATCCCGCAGCAGCGCGTCAATTTCCGCCTTGCGTCCCACGGTGATGTAGGACAGCCCCACCCGGGGCACCACGCCGCCCTTGAGGGAATTCATCAGGGTTTGGGCAATTCGCTTGGGTATTTTCATGGTTTGACCATCTCTTTCAGTTCGTCGATATAGTCTTCCACCAGGTTCTCACCCTCGATCACGGAATCCTGGAAGACATCATATAGTTTCTCATTGATGCTGTCCAATAAAACGGACAGCATTTTCCCCTCCTGCTGCACCCAGCGGGTGTCCCTGCCGTAGAGCAGGCACTGCATCAGGCGGTACTGCACCGCGTCCAGAGGGCAGCCCTCATCCGGCGATACCGGTTCCTCCGGGACAGGGGCGGGCGGCGTTTCCTGGGGCTGCTCCATTTCGTCCTCGATCGCCAGGCGCTCCTGGGTGACGGCGGCATCGCGGCGGATGGCATCCAGCGCAGAATAATCGATGGCGATCCGCTTGGCAGCCTGCGCCGCCTTCTGCTTTTCGTCCAGAAGGGACTGGGTTTCTTCCTGAATGATTTTATCTACCCAACGCATCTGCGTCGGGCGCTGAATGGGCTTTCCGGGCTCCAGGGCATCCCGCAGGGATGCGTCGATGGCCTTCATCAGCTCCTCCAGCTTTCTCTGCCCGCGCTCATCCGTGAACCGGCCGACTTCCGTCCAGTAGCCGTCGGTGCACACAAAATAGCGGGTATCGGTGAGGTAGTAGGTTGCATCCCTTTTCTTGAGGGGATCACAGAACATGGCCGAGAAGAACAAATCAAAGGGGCGCGTCTTCTGCCCGCCGAAGAGCTGCTCGCTCAGGCTGCGGCCGCCCCGCTTGCGGTAATGCAGGCACATCTGCCGCATGGTTCCGGCGATCACGGTATCCATCTCCTGCCGGTGGCTGCGGTAGAATTTGCTGCGCCGCAGCCAGGCGGGAGCAAGCGCCGACACTGCGCCGACAAGCACATCGTTGCTGCGCTCTGGAGCGCTGTCCAGAATATCAAGCTGCACCGCCGCGTCCAACTCCTCTTCCTGCCAGAAGGAATCGGAAAGGTTATAATACAGAATGTAGGATTTGCGCCAATTGCGATAATAGCTGGAAATGGCACCGTCCAGCTTTCCATAGGCATCCACGAAGGCATCCATTTTCTGCAGCCCGGCCACCGGGCTTTCCACGCCGATCTGGTTGATCAGCTCGTAGAGATAGAGGAAAGCAAAGGTGGTGCAGCCCTCCCCGATCTCCCCCCTGCGCACGCGGGTGCGCCAGGAAAAATAGCTGCGCAGTTCCCGGTCGGTGAGAACATCATAGGTGGGATAATAGCGGGTGACCTTGATCCGCTCAGGGAAATCATCCTCGTAATTTGCCAGAAGCTTGCCCTGCTTGAGGAAAAGGCTGCGTCGGTTCTGATAAAAATAAGAGGTTCCCGTTTCCAGCGACCGCGCCGCCCGCAGCAGGGAGGGAAGCTTTTCCTTCGGTGCATCCTTCCGGGGTCTGATCGGCTCATCCCGGAATATCTGCTGCAAAACGTTATCGATCAGGTCGTCTACGCTCCTGCTTCCCATTTCCTCACCTCCTTCGGACAAATGTTTGCGTTTATCATACCCCATCCCGGGAATTCCGTCAAGGGGAAGGGCAAAAAAGATCCGTCCTTCATCTGTGGACGATTTATTCAAAGGTTCCTTTGTTCTGGGTCTCCCTAAAACAGGGCAAATTCGCCATGCCGGACGAATTTGCCCTGTTTTTTTCTGTTATCGGTTCTCCATAATGTAAAACCCGAATGCGATCTCCTTTTCCGCCAGGCGGTACTGCCCGGACAGCTCGGGGCCGCAGGAGTTGGAGCCGATGCCGGAGACCTTATAGTCAATGCGGACATGGGTTCGTCCGTCGGGGGGCAGCGCATCGGTATGGGCGGCGCGGGTAAGGACTTCGGTGCTGTAGGCACTGACATTGCATTCAAAGCCCTGCAGGTTCTCAAATCGAAGCGCGCCGATCTCCAGCAGGTGGGTATCCGTGTGGTTGCCATGCTCCTGGGGGCGGATGTAGGGGACGTATTCCTGCGCCGGGGTGCTGCGGTACATGCCGACGGTGCTGCCATGGCGCATGTCGCAGTAGCTTTCCAGGGGGCCGCAGCCGTAGTAGCGGAAGGGCACATTTTCCCGGGCAAGCGTGAATTCATAGCCCAGCCGGGGCAGAAATGCCGTATGCTCCGCCACGCGTCCGCGCAGCTGCACCCGGATGGTGCCCGCCGCGTCCACAAAAAGCACCTGCTCAAAGCGGAAGAAGGGCATGCGGGAGACGCCCGCCAGAGAACCGCTCAGGCGGATGCTGCCCGGCTGCACCTGAAGGGTGTAAAGCTTATGGAAGCATTTATCCAGATTCTCGCCCTGCCAGGGATTTTCGCTGCCCCAGCGGGCTTTGATATTGCGGTCATTGTCCGTGGGGGCGCGCCAGGCCGTCAGCCGCACCGGGGCGGAAAGCTGCTCCTCCCCTGCCACCGCCAGCGAGGTAAATGCCCCCAGGCGCTTGGAAAATACATAGCGGAAGCTTTCACCGGTAAAGATGACCGCATCCTCCGTCTGCACCGTTTCGGCTGCGCCGCACTCCGCCGGCGCAGACTGTCCCGCCGAAACCGGGTGCTGCGTCTGGGCGATCAGTGCACCGCCGCGATAAAGGCGGCAGGTGAGATAGCACCCGTACCGGCACGGTGCATCGGGCATGCAGATGGGTATATTTTTGCTCTCGTGAGGCGCAAGGGGCAGGCAGTGACGCGCTTCCCAGCATACGTCCCCGTCGCTTTCCAGGGTGCACACCAGCTCACATTCGGAAAAGAACGTAAAATCGAAGCGGTTTGTAACGGTAAGGATGCCGTTTTCATACTGGGTGGCCATGGGCTGATAGGCGGCCTTGACCTCGTAGGAACCTGCTTTCAGGCTCCGATCGGCAAACACCATGCCGTCGCAGCAGAAATTGCCGTCGTTCGTCAGTTCGCCAGGGAAGTCGCCGCCGTATTTCTGCACACCGTCCACGATCACGGTGTGATCCGCCCATTCCCACACGCAGCCGCCGATGAGATTGGGATAGCGGTCAAAGAGCCGGTTGTAGTCCCACACGTCGCCGGGGCCGTTGCCCATGGCGTGGGAATATTCGCACAGGAAGATCGGCAGTGGCGCGTCCGGCTGCTGTGCCTCCCGCTCCAGGGAATCCAGCCCCGGATACATGTGGGACACCACATCCACATCGCCGTATTTTTTCGGGCGGCAGGAGTCCTCGCAGTGGCGAAGGCGGCCGTCATGGCGCTGCGCCAGCCAGCGGAGCATGGTCTCCTGATTTCTGCCGAAGCCGCTTTCGTTGCCGGTGGACCACATGATGATGGAGCAGTGGTTTTTATCCCGCTCTACCGCCCGCTGCATCCGCTCCAGGAATTCCCCTTCCCACATGGGGTTGGCGCAGGGCCAGTCCTGATTTTCGCTGTCATATCCGCAGCCGCCTGCCAGGCGCTGGGTAAATCCGTGGGTCTCGATGTCCGTTTCCAGCACCACATGGAGCCCCAGCTCATCGCACAGGTTCAGAAACACGGGGCTGGGCGGATAGTGGGAGGTGCGCACGCAGTTGATATTCAGCTGCTTCATCAGCTCCAGATCCCGGCGCAGCTCCTGCTCCGTCTGACACCAGCCGTTTTCCGGGTGGGTATCGTGGTGATTCACACCGTGGAGCTTGACGGGGACGCCATTGATGAGCAGCTCCTGCTTTCCGGAGACTGCAATGGTGCGGAAGCCGATGCGCTGCACGATCCGCTCTCCGTCCCGCTCCAGCTCCACGGTGTACAGATACGGCTTCTCAGCATTCCATGCAATGGGATCTTCAATTTCGAGCCGGGCATCCTGCGCATCGTGCACTTGCCCCAGGCAGTTTCCCGCCGCGTCCAGCACCCACATATCGGCCCGCGCGTCTGCGTGGATGCAAATCGCATCTCCATCCGTGCGGATGTCCACATCCCGGATGTGCCCCTGGGGACGCTGAAGCAGATACACATCCCGGAAGATGCCGCTGAAGCGGAAGAAATCCTGATCCTCCAGATAGCTGCCGCAGCACCATTTGAGCACCCTGATGCGCAGGGTGTTGACGCCGGGATGCACATGATCCGTCAGGTCAAATTCCGCCTGCAGGTGGCTGCCCTGGGTAAAGCCCAGATTGCTGCCGTTCACCTCGATAAACGCGCAGGAGGACACGCCCTCCAGCACCAGGTATACCCGCCCCCAAAGCGCTTCCAGCGTAAACTCCCGCTGATAGACGCCGCAGGGATTCTCATCCGGCACATTGGGCGGGTCGCAGGGGAAGGGATAGTTGACATTGGAATAATTGGGGTGCTCATAGCCCTGCAGCTGCCAGCAGGAGGGCACGGGGATGGTATCCCAGCGATCAATTTCCGCCGGAACCTCCGCATCGCTTCCGAAAAAGGCGAACCGCCATGTGCCGTTCAGCAGCTGATATTCCGATTTTCCCCCGGGCAGGTAGTAGGCGCGGGGCGGGAGGCGATTGAGGCTGGTCTTTTTTGGATCTTCATAAATGCGCGGCATAGGGATTCCTCCTGTCAATTGCGGGCATTGCGATCATGTCAGTCCATCAACTGGACGTTGGGTCCCTCGGCTTTTTCCAGCTGACGGAAAACCGGGCGCATAAGGCTGGCCTGGGCATAGCTGATAAAGGCAAAGCCGATGATCACCCAGAAGATCATCGTAGAGACAAATGCATTCATGGACACCAGCGCGATCAGCAGAGGCAGGAGGGTCAGAAACATCATGGCGATCGTCCGGGGCAGCTTCACCACCGCCAGGATGGCAGAATTCATCAAATGCTGCCGCATGGTATTTTCGTAGCGCACGATCAGCTGGAAATAATACTCGCTGATGGCCAGCACGATGGCCGCCACCACGGCGCAGATCCATTTGCATGCCAGCAGCGTATTGCCCGTCAGGTACGAAATGGAGAGGATCAGGTCTGCACCGAGCCCCGCCAGGAGCACGATCACCACCAGCCAGCCCAAAGTGGCCTGCTTGAAATTATCCCGGAACGCCCGGAAGAAGGGCTTCACCACGCCGCCGTCCTCCTCCAGCGCGATGCTCTGCGTCACCTTGTGCATTGCCGCCAGAGACGCACCTGCCGTAACCACCGGCAGGCAGCAGAGCCAGAAGAGCACATTGACGATCATCAGATCCGCCACCTTTGACAGCATCTGCATAACGGGACTATCCAAGCGGAACAAACTTTTCATATGGGGGGTCTCCTTTTTTATTTTCTATGGCTGTGCCCACGGGGGCTCAGTTCAGCACAAATATCCCCTGGAGGCGGTCTTCTCCTTCGTCCGCCAGGAACCATTCGATGGTGCCGGGCGGGGTCACCGGGCGGTCGGCCGCATCCCATTGGATCAGGGATTCTGCCGGGATGGGAATGGTCAGCTCCCGGGTCTCTCCGGGGGCGAGATACAATTTGCAGAATCCGCACAGCTGCCGGATGCGGGAGGTCGCGATGCCCTGGGTGCGATGCAGGTACAGCTGGGGCACCGCCCAGCCGGGGCAGGCTCCCGTATTCGCGATCCGGAAGGTCAGGCGCAGGTCTTCCGCCGCCGGAATCTGAAGCAGCACATAAGAAAATGCCGTGCCGCTCACGCCGAAGCCGAAGGAAAACTGCGGAATCCCCACATCGCAATAAGCGCCCCGGCGGCAGGAATCCTTGGAATTATAGTACACCGGCAGCTGCCCCGGGGTATCGGGCAGGGAGACACACAGCCGCCCGGCAGGAAAAATCGTACCGAAGAGCAGCTTTGCTATGGCCTCGCCGCCGGTGGGGCCGGGATAGAAGGCGCACACCACAGCATCGGACAGGGCAGTGATCTCCTTCATGGCATAGGGGCGGCCGCCGATGAGCACCGTCACCAGGCGTTTGCCGGAGCGGTGAATCGCTTCCAGCAGCCGCAGCTGCTCCCCCGGCAGGGTCAGGTTCGCTGCATCCACATTTTCGCCGCAGTCCATGGTCTGCATGGACTGGGCGTCCAGAGCGCCATTATTCAGGAAAGTGCCTCCGGCAAACCGGCTGGAGCTTCCGCCCACCGCTGCAATTACAATATCACATTCTGCAAAATCCTGCAAGGCTGATTTCACTGCCTCCCCTCCCCCGCCGAACAGAGGGCATCCGGGGGCATAGACAAAAGGAACGCCCATTGCCTCCAGCCCGCCCCTGATAGTGATGCCGGGGCCCGGGCGCTGGGGCGGCGTATAGTCCCCCAGCTGGTTATAAATTGCATCCGCGTTGGGGCCGGTAAGACCGATCCTGCCCGCGATGGGCAGAGGGAGCAGGTTCTTCTCATTTTTCAGCAGCACCAGGCTGTGCTCTGCCAGAACGGCGGCCTGCGGGCAGGCGTGATGGGTATGGCGCATGTAGGCATCGGTTTCCAGGATGCAGGGGTTTTCAAAAAGGCCTCGCCGGAATTTCAGTGTGAGAATGCGTCTGGCCGCCCGGTCAATGGCTGCCTCGTCGGTAAGCCCCCGCCGGACAGCCTCCTCCAATTTCTGAAAGCCGGTATCCCACAAGCCCATGTCCACGCCGGAATTCAGCGCCAGCGCGCCGGAGGCCGCCCGATCCCCGGTAACGGCGTCCAGCTGGTCGATGGCTACCCCGTCAGACATCACGAAGCCGCGGAAGCCATACTCCCGGCGGAGATCTCATTGAGCAAATGGGGATTTGCATGGCAATAGACGCCGTCGATCTCATTGTAGGCGGCCATCATCCCCACGGCTCCGGCCGCTGCGGCAGCCTTTACCGGAGGCAAATGGATCTCCCGCAGCTCCCGGGGGCCGATACGGGCAGCGCTGGCATTGACGCCGCCGGTAGTCTCCCCCTGGGCACACAGGTGCTTGGCTACCACCCCAACCCCCTGGCGCTAGATGCCCCGCACCACGGCCCCGGCCATCCGGGCAGCCAGGCAGGGATCCTCGCCGAAGCACTCCTCGCTCCGGCCCCACCGGGGATCCCGCAGCACATCCAAAGCGGACACCAGCGCCAGATCAATGCCCATATCGTGCAGCTGCTCCCCGGCCACTTCCGCCGCTGCTTCCAGCAGTTCCGGCGCAAAGGTACAGCCGGCCGCCAGGTTCACGGGAAGCAGATAGCCATCCAGCGCCTGGTGCCCATGGGGGCACTCGGTGCTGAACAGGGCAGGAATTCCGAATCTGGAATGGGAGATCACATATTCCTGCACCCGGTTCCGGGCCTTGACGGCAAGCACACCCTCCAGGCCGGCGGCAAAATCCCGCTTGGACCAGGGGTCGGCGCGGTGCAGCCCATACAGGCATCCCAGTCCCCCATAGCGCGCGACCTCCTCCTGGAACTCCCGGGTAAACCGGATCTGCTCCCCTTCCCGACGGTAGATGGCAAAGCCATATAGCCGCTGATTCAGCTGGCCGATCTTTTCCCGCAGGGTCATCCGGCGCAGAAGATCTTCTGCCCGCTCCTCCGGGGATAATTCTGGATCACGAAAGGCTTCCATAGGCGCTCCTTTTTTGCAGCAATGTACCGCGCCGGTTCCGCGCGGTACATTGGATGTGTGGTTATTATTGAATCAGGATAGTCAGGATCTCATAGGGCTTGATGGTGCAGTGGATCTCGCCGCCGGTGACGGGCAGCTCCTTCTGGATCTCTTCCAGCAGATTGGTTTCGTATGCCTTCTTTGTCCCGACGGGGATCGTGAGAATGAAGTCGGTGCGGGCGTTTTCGCATTCGTAGAGGCGCAGGATGGTGCCCTCGCCGTTTTCTGCCTGCTTCACCGTTTCCAGGATCACGTTGGATTTGTCCACCGAAGCAAAGCTGTATGCCTTGCCCGGGGTTCCGGCGGGCAGGACGTAAGCGGGGACGTTCAGCTTGTAGCTCTCCTGCACGGTGCCCGCCTGCTGCCAGCCCTCCCCATGGGGGTACAGCGCGTAGGTGAAGGTATGCGTCTCCACATCAGCATTGGGGTTGGGCTCCACGCCGCTCTTGAGCAGGGTCAGGGCGACCACGCCGTTCAGGACGCTGTGGCCGTACTTGCAGTCGTTGAGCAGGCTGACGCCGTAATGTCCCTCGGAATAGTCCATCCATTTCTGGCCGCAGCTTTCAAAGCGCGCCTTGTCCCAGCTGGTATTGGAATGCACCTTGCGCTTGACGTTGCCGAACTGGATCTCAAAGGTGGCCTCGTCGGAGTGGATGTCCAGGGGGAATTCCGCCTTCAGCAGATGCTGGTGGAGCTTCCAATCCACCACGGTTTCAAAATCGATCCGCCGGGTATCGGCATAGAAGTGGATCTTCTGGCAGAAGGTGCAGCCGCAGAATTCATAGCGCAGCTCCAGCGTGGTCTGCACCGCGCCGTCCTCCGTCCATGCCATGGACAGAAGATTTTCCACATCGTAATGCTTTTCGGTATAGTAGCGGTCGATGTCCCAGTTATCATAGTAGATGGGCTTATCCTCGTAGACCCGGAGCAGGTTGCCCTTTGTGCCGTCCTTCAGAAGCTCGCGGCGGTATTCCTTGTCAAAGATGGAGGTGAAATTGCCCTTTTCATCCAGGGCGATGCAATAGAACGGGGTCTCCAGGTGGAGATCGTCCCGGCGGTGGAAGGGGGATTCTGCCTTGCCCGCCGCCCGGCGCAGGGTGACATAGCCCTTGGAAGGCAGGTTCTTCAGATAGGCAACCGCGCCGCCCTCCGTCTGCTGGACGATGCAGCGGTTTCCGGCAGCGTCCTCCAGCGCCTCGGCCTGAAGCGCACCCAGGTGCACCACGTCGCTGCGGTCAAAGCCCAGGGTATTGAACACGGTGATGCCCTCGCCCGCTCCGGCAAGTGCCTCCAGCCGGGTCTGAATCAGGCCGGAAACCTCCTGCTGCAGGCTTGCATATTCCTGCTTTGTCACATCGTAGACCTCGCCGATGGAGCTGCCGGGGAGAATGTCGTGGAACTGGTTGAGCAGGATGATGTCCCGCCACAGCCGGGTGTCCGCCTCGGCGGGGTAATCCCCGGCCAGCACACCCAGCGTTTCCAGATCCATCATAGCCAGCTCGCTCTTGCGGTTGCCCCGCTTGTTGCGCGCCATGGAGGTATAGGTGCCCCGGTGGTACTCGAAGTAGAATTCTCCCTCCCAGGTCTCCAGACGGCGGTTGTCCTTCACCCGCTCGTTCAGCTGGTCAAAATAGGTTCGCGCCGTCTCCTGCCGCACCTTGGGGATGCCCCGGATGCCCTGCTCCATACGCTGGGAGGTCTCCAGCATCTGCCGGGTGGGGCCGCCGCCGCCGTCGCCGTAGCCGTAGGAGATGAGAATATCGTTATTGATCTCCTTGTTCTGGTAGCGCTCCCAGCCGCCCATGATGGCATCCGGGTGGAGCATGCCATTATAGGTAGTAAAGAAGCTCTCCTTGGGGTTCTGGCCGATGCCCAGGGTGGTGATCAGATGGGTCAGCACCTCGCTGCCGTCGATGCCCCGCCAGATAAAGGTATCGTTGGGGATGCGGTTGATCTGGTTCCATGCCAGCTTGGTGGTCATGAAATAGTCCACGCCGGATTTTTTCATGATCTGGGGCAGCGCGCCGGAATAGCCGAACACATCGGGCAGCCACAGGATCTTATTGTCCTGGCCGAATTCCTCCCGGAAGAAGCGCTTGCCATGGAGGAACTGGCGCACCAGCGACTCGCCGGAGGTCAGGTTGCAGTCCGCCTCCAGCCACATGCCGCCCTCGGTCTCCCAGCGTCCCTCGGCAATGCGCTGCCTGATTTTTTCATACAGCTCCGGGTAGCGCTGTTTCAGGAAATAGTACAGCACGGGCTGGCTGGACATGAATTTATAGCTGGGGTACTCCTCCATCAGCTTCAGCACCGTTGCAAAGGAGCGCACCACCTTTTCCCGGGTCTGGGCAACCGTCCACCACCATGCCACATCGATGTGGGTATGGCCGATGCAGGTGGCGATCACCTCGTCCCAGCCGCCCATTTTCTCATACAGCTCCCGGGTGATGTGCGCCTGCGCCCGGTCGATGGAGGCATAGAATTCCGGGGAATAGGGCTGGCGCAGATCCAGCAGATTGATGGTGTCGTTCAGCACGGTCTGAATGTCCATGCGCACCTTGCTGTCCGCACCCAGGCGGGGAAATGCCTGGAGGGGCACCAGGAGGTCATAGTACAGGTGATTGATCTTTTCATCCAGCACATAGAGATCGGCCAGGAAGGCAAACTCCCGGTGCAGCGTACCGGTATAGGCCTGGATATCCACGTCCAGCGTCTCACCGCCGACGGCGCAGCGGCTCAGCAGCACCTCCCGGTGGTTCATATCCGCGCCCTGCACCACCTGACCGTTGACGAACACCAAAAACTGGGGGTTCTTGCCGTCGTCCCATTCTTCGATCTGGGTGTGGATCCGGAACCAGACGGATTTTCCGCCGAAGCTTTCCGGGATGGTCACCCGGCTGCGGAACCAATAGTGGGTTCCGGGGATGCCATGGAAATCCGTATTCTGCCCCTGGAACTTCCCTTCAAACTGGTCGGTTCCGGCATAGTCGGCGTACCAGCGCATGGTCTGGCAGTCAAATTTCTCCCAGGGCGGGGCGGCCTTGTCTGCCTCCTCGGGGCGGAAAAACTGTCCCTTCTTATACTGCCAGTTCGGCAGGCTCCGGCTCTCCCGGAACCGGAAATTGCCCAGCTGATTGCAGATGACCTGAATTCTCTGTTCAATAAAATACATTGGCATTCCCTCGCTGTATTGATGTTTGGTTTAAGGAAGCTCTGATTAAATCAGCAAGAGCTGGCAGCGAGGGATTTTGTTCCCAGGCAAAGGATGAAAAATGGAGGAATACTTTGTGTATTTCCCATTTTTCATCCTGCGGCATGGGGCAAAAGACCCGCTGTCCAGCCGCAGATGATTTATTCAGAGCTTCCTTAATATATCCTGTTTCCAGGCCGGATGCCCTGATTGTAGCAGCCATGTGCCGGTTTTGCAAGCACCCTGCATGCCGTCAACACTTTGCGTCATCCATCAGGCCGCCCGGCTTGGGAACAGTGGGGGCTTTAGGGAAGCTCTGAATAAATCGGCAAGAGCTGACAGCGAGAGATTTTTCACTGGATGAAGGTTTCAAAAGTGGAGGAATACTGTATGTATTTCCCACTTTTGAAACCGCACAGCCAGAGGAAAAGATCCGCTGCTCAGCCGAAGTTGATTTATTCAGAGGTTCCTTAGAAAAGCGGGGTCGGTGCGGCTGCACCGACCCCGCGAAATGTATCAGGGAGATTGGTTATTGATCAGTTTGCCCAAGCGTCGATCTGGCTCTGAATCTCGGCAATGATGTCGTCCAGGCCGGAATCACGCATGGCCTCCAGCATGGTAGCCACGGTCTCGGCGGGATCCTGAGTACCGGTCATCAGGATGGGACGGTACTCGGCGTAGATGGCGATGCAGGCAGCCAGCTCATCGGCGATGGGCTCACTGTTCAGGGAGAAGCCCAGGATGGGGGAGGCAACGGCTTGCTCGTTCAGCGCCTTCACTTCGTCCCACTGGTTGAAGTCCACGTCGTCGGTCAGGGTCACGTTGAAGAAGGTGCCCTGGGTGTAGCCGGCCATGGTCCAGTCGGTGTTCAGCTTGTGGACTCTGCCGTCGGCGGTGTACTCGAAGTTGTCGCCTTCCAGGCCGAAGTACAGAGCGTCACGGACCTTGGAGTCGGTGTTGACCAGCTGCAGCAGCTGCAGAGCCTTCTCGGGGTTCTTGCAGGCGGCGGAGATGCAGTTCATGGAGCCCTGAACGGTCGCGTTGGACAGGACGGTATCGCCCCACTGGATGGCGACGCACTGATCGCCAACACCCATGTTGGGGCCCCAGGTGGTCTTCGCAGCGGCGGGCCAGCCCTGAGCTACGAAGCAGGGACGGTAGGAGGGAGCCTCGGCCAGGGTGGCAGCATCGGAGTTGATGTAGCCAGCCTCGTACCACTCGTGCAGGGTCTTCAGGTCTTCCATCACGTCGTCCTGCTCGAACACGGACACGACCTCGGGAGTGCCCTTGGCGTAGGAGACACCGATGGCGGGCAGACCGGCGGAGATATCGTCATAGCGGGAGCCGTAGATGAAGTCCAGGCCGCCCTTGTTCATGATAAACACGGCGGACTTGTCGGCCTCGTACATAGCCTTCAGGATGGGGGTGACTTCCTGCATGGTGTGGGCAGCGGCGTAGTCCAGGCCGGTGGCTTCCACCTTGGTCAGGTCGTACACGAAGTAAGCGGTAGCGGAGGAATCCTTGTAGGTGGGCACGCCGTACAGCTTGCCGTCGATCTTGCAGGCATCCCAGTAGGACTCGGGGATGAACTGGAACAGCTCGGGAGCAGCGGTCTCCACGATGCCGCCGATGTCAGCGAAAGCGCCGATGGTCACATCGTTGTAGAAGGTGCCGTTGTTGGTGAACATGATGTCGTAGGGCTCGTTGGTGGAGACGATCATGTTGCGACGGGTATCCCAGTCGCCCCAGCCGATGACTTCGACTTCCAGATGGACGCCGATCTTCTCTTCCAAATAGGCATTGAGGTTGTCTTTCCAGGCATCGTAGTTGGCGGGCATGCCGGAGCCGACGGTGACCCACTTCAGGGTGACGACGTCGTCAGCCTTGGCGGTGGGAGCGATCCCGACGAACAGGGTGGCAATCATAGCGACTGCCAGGAGCATAGCGAGAATCTTCTTCATTGGTGTTCCTCCTAAATTTTTATTCGGGAAGCTCCTGTTTCGGAGCCTCCTTTTCTTGAGCGGCAGCGCCGCGTCAATACAAGGTTTACTGCGCCGTTCTCCCCTTCCGGGCGGCTATTTTATCCCTTCACCGCGCCGATGGTAAGGCCGGAGATGAAGTATTTCTGGAAGAAGGGATACACACAGGCAATGGGCACCGCCACCACAAAGGCGATGGCCATGCGGACGGATTCCTGGGGCATCTGCCGGATCATGTCCGACTGGGTCAGACCGGCGGTGGGGTTCTTGGTGAGGAATTCCAGATCCTTCTGCATGGAGTTCAGCATGGCCTGCAGGGACTGGAGACTTTCGCTCTTGATATACAGCATGGACTGATACCAGTCGTTCCAGTAGCCGAAGGCGAGGAACAGCCCGATGGTCGCCAGCACCGGCTTGGAGATAGGCAGCACGATGCGGAAGAAAATGGTGGGCTGGGACGCGCCGTCGATCCGGGCGGACTCAATGATGGAATCCGGCACCGTGGTGCGGAAGAAGGTGCGGGCGATGGTCACATTGAAGCTGGAAACCGCCAGCGGCAGGATCAGCGCCCAGATGGTGTCCTGGAGCTTCAGCACCTGGGTATTGACCACATAGGATGCTGCCAGGCCGCCGCCGAACACCATGGGAATAAACACCACGATGGTGAGGAACCGGTTCAGATAATACTCCGTGCGGGACAGGACATAGCCCATCAGGCAGGTCAGCGCCACACCCAGCACGGTGCCGATGACGGTGACCTCAACGGAGATCCACAGGGAATTGAGGATGGTCGCCCGCTGGGTCCACAGATACTTGTATGCCTCTGCCGAAATGGTCTCGGCAGTGACGAAGAACTGATAGCCTTGGGTGCGGATGACGCTCTCCTTGGTGATGGAGATCAGGAAAATGTAAAAGATAGGCAGGATGCACACCAGCGCCAGCAACACAAAGATCAGGTTGAAGATCACGTTGGTTGCGGGCTTGATGCGGTTCAGGCGGGTCATATTGTCATTGGTGACCACCTGATGCTGTTTTTTCTTATGCTTTTGATTCGTCACAGCAGATCCCTCCCGTCAAATCAGCGCGCTGTTCTTGTCCACCTTACGGACAATGGCGTTGGCAGTCAAGATGGTGACGCAGCCGATAATGGCCTGGAACATGGATGCCGCCGCATTCTGACCCAGCTTGACGGAGGTGGTGACCATCTGGAAGATCTTCACATCGAAGGTTGCCACCATGGGGGTCAGGGGCTGACCGGCACCCCGGGTGACCTGATAGAACAGTCCGAAGTCCGAAGAAAAGATATGCCCCACGGACATGATGAACATCATAATGATGATGGGGCGAAGCGACGGCAGCGTGATGTATTTCGCCTGCTGTGCCTTGGATGCGCCGTCCAGCACCGCCGCCTCATACAGCGTGGAATCGATGCCGGTGATGGAGGCAAGATACACCACCATGCTGTAGCCCAGCACCTTCCAGATGTGCATGAAGGTCAGGATGAACGGCCAGTATTTCGGCTCGAAGTACCAGTTGATATTCTTCCCGCCGAAAGCGCGGATGACGGAATTGAGCAGACCCTTATCCGCCACCAGGAAGGCATATACGAAGTAGCTGACCACGACCCAGCTCATAAAGTGGGGCATGAACATCAGGGTCTGATAGGTTTTGGATTTGCGCTTGGAATAGATGTTGCCGATCATGATCGCCGCGCCCACGGGCAGGACGATGTCCAGCACGATAAATACGATATTATACAGCAGCGTATTGCGCAGGATGCGGGGGAAATCCCGCAGGTTCAGGAAATACTGGAAATTCTTGAAGCCGACCCACTCGCTGTGCATCAGATTATAGAAGAAGCTCTTGGTGGCATCCACGATCTTGTAGTTCTTGAATGCCAGCACGATGCCGAACATGGGCAGGTAGCAGAACAGGACATACCACACAAAAGTCGGAATGGCCAGCAGGGAGAGCTCGGTGTCGTCCTTTCTCCACCTGCGCCTCCGCTTCTTATCCAGGCGCACTGCTGCCGTTTTTTCCTTTGCCGACATTGCCATCCATTCATCCCGCCTTTCTGTTTTGGTCACTCGATGCTGCACATTTATTGTAGCAATTTTCACCAAATTGTATAGTATCAAAAAGGAAAAAGATAGTATAAAATAGGAACTTCCTTGTGAAAATTTTACGTCAGAATTTTACCTTCCCCATCAGAAATTGTATGTTTTATACATAGGCGGCATCAAAAATTTGTCACAAGCGCCGATTCTTTCGAATGTATCGTTTTTAGACTTCCATGTATCCCGGTTTTGGTGGATAATAGGGGCGGGAAAATCCCACCATTCATCCATAAGGAGCGTTCGCGTATGAAACCTACTTTCCATATTCTTGGCAACCCCCCGGAGCACTGGCAGGAGGCGCTGGCCGAGCTCCGTGACGATCTGGGCATCGCCATCGGCTCCGGCGGCATCGCCGTGACCTGTATCCACGGGGACGAGCTGGCCGTGGAGAGCGACGGAAAAACCGTCACCGTCACCTGGGCAGCACCCATTCAGTTCTACCGCGCCATGAGTCTGATCCCCATTCCCCTGACTCAATGCTCCATTCACGAGAAAGCAAGATTCCAGTCCTCCGGCATCATGTTCGACTGCTCCCGCAATGCCGTGCTGAATCCCACCGCGCTGCGCTTCTTCTTCCGGAAGATGGCGCTGATGGGTCTGAACCTGGGCATGATGTATACCGAGGATACCTACGAGGTGCCCGGCGAGCCCTTCTTCGGCTATAAGCGCGGGCGCTATACCTACGACGAGCTGAAGGCTCTGGACGATTACGCAGATCTCTTCGGCATCGAGCTGTGCCCCTGCATCCAGACCCTTGGGCATTTGAAGCGCATCCTCCATTGGCCTGCTTACCACCGGCTGCGGGACAATGACGAGGTGCTGCTGGCCGACCTGGACGAGACCTATGTGCTGCTGGATAAGATGATCCGCGCCGCCACCGCCCCCTACCGCTCCAAAAAGATCCACCTGGGCATGGACGAGGCCTTCGGCGTGGGCCTGGGTGCCCACCTGACCCGCTTCGGCTATGAGGACCCCCACAGCGTCATTGGCCGCCACCTGTCCCGGGTGCTGGGCATCTGCGACAAGTACGGCCTGAAGGCCATGATGTGGAGCGACATGTATTTCCATCTGGACGGCAGGGATTACCACAGCCCCGGTCTGCCCTCCGACAAGGCCAAGGCTGCCGTAGATCCCCGCATCACCCTGATGTACTGGGACTACTACCAGAGCCGGGAGGAAAAGTACACCGACGCGCTGTATAAGCATGCCCAGTTCCCCGCCCCCACGGTGTTCGCCGGCGGCATCTGGACCTGGATCGGTCCTGCGCCGGACTACCCCACCGCCATTGCCAACAGCGTCGCCGGTCTCACCGCCAGCGCCAAGGCAAATATCCCCCTGGCGCTGGCTACCGCCTGGGGCGACAACGGCGGCGAATGCAACCTCACCGCTGCCCTGCTGGGTCTGCAGCTCTACGGCGAGCTGACCTTCAACGAAAGCTACGACGAGCAGCGTCTGGCAGAGCGCTTCCGCCGCTGCTGCCACGCGGATGCCCAGGCATTCCTGGATCTGAGCCTGCTCAACTATATGCCCGGCATGAAGGATAACCCCTCCGACCCCGTCAATGCCTGCAAATTCATGCTGTATCAGGATCCGCTGATTCAGCTCTTCGAGGCGGATACCCAGGGCTACGCCATGGCAGAGCATTTCGGCAGCCTTGTCACCCGCTATGCCCGCTATGCCGTGGAGAACCCGGAATATGGGCTCCTGTTTGATTTCTACGCTGCCCTCGCCAACGCGCTGGCGCTCAAGTGCGTATGGCACGAGCAGGCTGGCACGGCAGTGCGCACCCGCAACCGGGAGCAGGCCGCCGCCCTGGCAGACGGCATCCCCGCCACCGTGGAAGCGCTGAACACCCTGCGGGTGGTATGGCGGAAGCTGTGGGAATCCACCAATAAGCCCAATGGCTTTGAGATCATCGAGGTTCGCATGGGCGGCATCGCAGCGCGGATGTCCACCGCCGGAGAAAAGATGCGTGCCTTCGCCCTGGGCGAGGCAGAGACCATCCCCGAGCTGGAGGAAGAAGCCCTCATCACCAAGCGCCGCCCCAACGGCTCCATCATCTGCACCAACACCATGGACGAAATCGCCACCCCGGGCAGAATCGACTATTAAGGCCAATTGGGTGACAAGCTAGTTACCCGGCTGGTCTCTCGCGCCACCGTGTATACTGTTCGGCACGCGGCGATTTAATCTCACAAATATGGAGACTCGCAGTAGTTTCGGAATTCAAAGTATCCGGCTGCTGCGAGTCCCTTGTTTGTGATGATCTTTTTGAGAATATACTGACAGCCATAAGCGTACGCAGCATACAGGCAGCTCCAATCTTCTTCAGGACCGAGTATCCCGCGTTCTTGCGGTCGCATTGGCTTTTCGTTTTGAAATGCGTGTTTTTGCTTTTGGGAGCTGCATCCAACATCGGTAAAGGTATTTTGCTTTATCTGATGGATCGTACAATACCCAGCTGTTAAACTAGTAAACTGTACCAAGTCAATGATTCCCCCGCCCACGGGAGATCCCCTATTCTTTTCCAGTGCTCGCTGTTTCAGAGCCCGGGTGCAGTAAAAATGCACAAAAAGAATACGAAATTTTTTATATATGTCCAAAAACTGTCCAGTGACTTTTTGTAAAAAAGTCGCTATAATACAAATAAAGACGCCGCTCTCCATTCACCTTGTGCCCTCCTGGGCGTATAATCAAAGTGCGAATCGGGATTCGCAGAATAATTAGAATTGGGAGGATCACAATGAAAAAGCACAGTATGAAATGGTTGGCAATGCTGCTCTGCTTTGCGATGATCGCAGTGTGCACGGCAGGCTTCACCACGGCAAAGGCGGCGGGCGAAGAGCCGATTACAATTACCTTCTGGCACACCTACGGCGACAACGAGGAGGCACAGTTCCTCAATGAGGTCATGCCCCTGTGGGAGACTGCACATCCTGAGATCAAGGTTGAGGCCGTCCGGCAGGACAGCAGCCAGTATCATCAGATGATCGTCACCTCCTTCGGCACCGGCATGAGCCCGGATGTGGCTCGTGTGGATATCGCGAACATCGCAGCCTATGCCAAGCAGGGCGGCCTGGCTGCATTGAGTGACTATGCTGATTTTGCGGAAATTTCCGAAAACTATCTGGATGCACCGCTTTCCACCAATCTGTACCAGGGCAAGTATTACGGTCTGCCGCTGGACACCAACTGCAAGGCGGCGGTCGTCAACACCAATGTGCTCGCCGAGCTTGGCCTGACGGAGGTCCCCGAGACCATGGAGGCCTTCATCGAGGCTGCCAAGACCCGCGGCTCCTACAGCCTGAATGTGTCCGGCGTGGGCGACTGGGATATGTATCCCTATTTCTGGCTGTTCGGCGGCGTGCTGACCGACGACGGCTTCACCAAGGCCTCCGGCTATCTGGACAGCGACGCCAGCATTGCCGCCATGCAGAAGATCGTCGCGCTTCACGATGAGAAGATCTTTACCATCCGCGACGTGGACGGCTCCGTAGACGCCTGGGACGGCATCAACAGCGAATATGCCATGTTCTTTGAAGGCCCCTGGTACTTCGGCTCCTATGAGGACAGCCTGGCAAAGGGCATCACCGCAGCTACCATCCCCACCTACGAAGGCCGCAGCGCTTCCGTAGTCGGCGGCGAGGACATTGCGGTGTTCGCAACCAGCGAGCACACGGATGCCGCCTATGAATTTGCGAAATTCATGACCTCCGAGGAAGTCCAGCTGGCAATGCTGAAGGCCGGTCAGCTGCCGATCCTCAAGTCTCTGGTCAGCAGCGACGCCGTGCAGAGCAATCCCGTTTGGTCGGTATACATGGAGCAGATGGAGTCTGCCAAGGCGCGCATTCCCTCGCCCAACAATTCCGCCATCCAGGAGATCTGGAGCGAGATGGTGACGAGCATTTTCGTTGAGAATGCGGATATTGCCCAGGCAATGCACGATGCAGCCGCCAGGATCGACGAGCAGCTCAACTGATTCAGACACAAGAAATTCCAGAGGCCGCAGAACCGGCGGGGTTCTGCGGCCTTTGGCCTATGACCTGTCAGGGGGGCACTCGCCGCAGATACGGCGCATCCGTCCCCCTTTGGAAAGGAGAAGCACTATGGTTTCTGCCGGAAAAGCCTGCCTGCGCCCCAGCCGTGCCGAGGCTGCGCGAAGGGGCGCCCGGGGCTGGCTGAACGCACTGCCGTTTATTCTTCCGGGATTGATCCTGGTTATGGCATTTGTGGTTTATCCGCTCATTTTCACGGTTCGCATCGCCCTGTCGGAATACCAGATCGTACAGGGGAAGATTACATTCCTGGGGCTGGAAAATTTCCGGAAGGTGCTGTCCGGGGGCTCCCGCTTCTGGTACGCCTATCGCAACAATTTTCTCTACGCCCTTGTTACGGTTCCCTTCATCCTGCTGGGCGGGATGCTGTTTTCCTATCTGATCAACAACCTGCGGCGCGGGCAGGGGATCTTCCGCGTTGGATTTTATCTGCCGGTAATCACCTCCTGGGTCATTGTCAGCCTGGTATTCCAGTACATGTTCAATAACTCCAACCGCGGCCTGATCAACTACATCCTTGTGGATGTACTGCACCTGATGGACGACTACGTTCCCTGGCTCCTGCGGGAGTGGTCGGGCAATGCGGCGATCTGGCTCATGGGCATCTGGAAAAACATGGGCTGGGCAATGCTCATCTATCTGGCGGCGCTCCAGGGGATCCCCAAGGAGCGCTATGAGGCGGCGGAGCTGGACGGCGCGGGCATGTGGGCAAAGTTCTGGCACATCACCGTTCCCAGTCTGCGCCCGACGACGTTCTACGTGATGGTGAACATGATCATCGGCTCGTTCAATGTGTTCATCCAGGTGATGATGCTGACCGGCGGCAATCCCAGCGGAAAGACTTCCACCCTGCAATACCTGCTCTATGACAAGGCCTTCAATCAATTTGAATTCGGCGAGGCCTCTGCCATCGGCATGATTTCCGCCGTGACCATTGTGGTGCTGACGGTCGTCCTGAACAGGACGCTGAAGCTTGACAAGCAAGAGCAGGAGGGCTGAGCATGAAAAGCAAAAAGACATCCGAGCGGCTGGGTCAGATCCTTCTGTGGATCTTGCTGATCGGCGCGCTGCTGATTTTTTCCGTTCCGTTTCTCTTCATGATCACAAATTCCTTTGAAGAATTCAGCTATGTGCTTCCCTATCCGCCGAAGCTGATTCCCACAAGGCTGGATTTTTCAGCCTATAAGCATATTCTTCAAATGGACATTTTCCCCGTTGCCGTCCGCAACAGCGTGATCAACACCTGCCTGACGGTGGCGGTTTCGGTGCTCGTCTCCACGCTGTCGGCCTATGGCTTTGCGCGCATCCGCTTTCCGGGGCGCGAGCAGATCTTCTGGCTCTATCTCTTCACGCTGATGATGCCGGGCTTTCTGAACATCATTCCGCAGTTTCTGATTCTGAAGGGAATTCGCCTGCCCGGCATGCCCAACGGGCTGATCGGGACGCGGGCGGGGCTGATCCTTGTGTATGTGGCCACCAATGTATGCGGGCATACCTTCTTTCTGCGAAATTTCTTCCGCAGCCTGCCGGACAGCCTGTCGGAATCCGTGATCGTGGACGGCGGCGGGAACGGTGCAATTTTCTTCCGGGTGATGCTGCCGCTGTCAACCCCCGCCATCGGCACTATGACGATTTTTGCCTTCCAGGGTTTCTGGGAGGAATACTTTACCGCCAAGGTGCTTGTAGGTGCGGATGAGAAAATGATCACGCTTCCGCTCCTGCTTCAGCGGCTCAATGGGCAGTATGCCACCCGCTGGGAATGGGTATTTGCCGCTTCGCTGCTGGCGCTTATTCCGGTGGTTCTGCTCTTCATCCTGTTCCAGCGCAAAATGGTCGTGGGCGGACTGACACAGGGGGCGGTGAAGGGATGAGCCTGAAATGCGAATTTGACCGTGCGCAGTATCTTACGGGGCAGGACGTCTGCATTCGTCTGCCTATGGAAGCGAATACGGCACATGTTCATGTGTACTGCCTGGAACAGGCGTGCAGCTGTGTATGCTGCGCGCAGGGGCAGCTGCTTCTGCTCCGGCAGCTTCCGGCAGGCAGCTACGGCGTCGGCATTGAAGTCGGCGGCGAACACTGGGAGGGCGCCTTTGACATTGTTGATGATGCACGCGCGGTGACGCGCTACGCATTCCTATCCGACTTTTCCCCGCAGGATGCGCAGGTGGAGGATGTGGAATGGATTTGTGACCTGCATCTCAACGCGGTGCAGTTTTACGACTGGATGTACCGGCACGACCGATTGATCCCGCCGCAGACGCAGTTTTTGGATCCGTTGGGGCGGCAGACCGACCTCTCGGTGATTGAAAAAAAGATCGAGGCATGCAAACAGGCAGGCATCCGCCCCATTGCCTACGGTGCGGTCTACGCCTCCAGTGAAGAGCTCTTCCGGGAGCACCCGGAGTGGGGAATGTACACCATGGACGGCAAGCCCATGACCTTTGCCGACTGGCTGTATTATATGAACGTCTCGCAGGACTGCGGCTGGTCGGCACACATTCTGGAAGAATACCGGCAGGCGATCGCCCTGGGCTTTTCCGGGATCCATATGGACACCTACGGCTTCCCCAAACAGGTCTGGGATGGGGAGGGGCACCCGGTGGATCTGGCGCAGGCGCTTTCCGGCCTGATCGACCGGGCGGCCGAGATCGTCCGCCGGGAGGATCCCGACAGCGGCGTAATTTTCAACGCCGTGAACAACTGGCCCATGGAGGCCGTGGCAAAAACGAGGCAGGATGCCGTTTACATCGAGGTATGGCCGCCCAATGAACGCTACCAGGATCTGTATACCCTGATCCGGCAGGCGCGCCTTTGCTCCGGCAAGCAGGTGGTGCTGGCCGCCTACCTCAAGCCTTTTTTGTCCGCAGATCCGGCGGGGGCCGAGCGTGCCTTCCGGCTGTGCTGGGCGGCAATATCCGCTTCGGGCGGAACGCAGCTGGTGCTGGGCGAGGAGCAGAGCATCCTGCGCGACAGTTACTATGTCAATTATGCCCCGCTTCGTGCACAATTTTTGCCGGTGGTGCAGAAATACTGCGACTTTCTGGTGCGCTACGCTGCGCTGCTGTATCTGGACGATGGGACGGACATCGGACGCACCGCCGCCGGGGGGATCAACGAGGATATTGTATTTGAGGCGGAGGGCTGCACGTTTTCCACGGATGGCGCGGACAATACCGTCTGGAGCATCATCCGCGAGGGGGCGCGCCGCCTGACGATCCACTTCATCAACCTGCGCGGAAATGACGGGCAGTGGAACCAGGCGAAGCAGCAGCCGGCGGCTGTGGAGCATCTGAAGCTCCACCTGCGGCTCGATCGCCCGATTTCGGGCATATATGCCGCCTCGCCGGACGGCGCATCGCTGCAGGCACAGCCGCTGCCGGTGACCTATTGCCGGACACCGCAGGGCAGAATTTATACCGCCGAGATTCCGCGCCTGGAGTACTGGACGGCGGTCTGGGTCACAATGGAGGAATGAGCATGCTGTTTTCCTACAATGCAGATCTGCTCCCGAAGGTTCGGATGCTGGGGCAGATACGATATAATGAGCCGTGGATCCATTTTTCCCGGTGCATCAACGAATGGGTGCTGTACGTCATTCGGGACGGCAATCTGTATTTGCAGGAAGGCGGGGTGCGCTATCACTTAAGTGCAGGAGATTTTTTCCTGCTGGAGCCGGGGCTGACCCACGAGGGCTACCAGAGAGCAGCCTGCGACTACTACTATGCCCACTTCACCCACCCGGACATGCAGCGCGCGGAGGACGAGCGGCAGGCGATTGCCCTTTTGGCGGAAAAGCGCAAAAAGAGCCTCGTCGGCTATAATCTTGAGGCAGTCGACCCCACGCCGCCCACGACGTATCTGCCCAAGCAGTTCCGTCTGACCGGCGGGGAATTCAAGGCGCAGCTCCGCGCCGCCGTGGATTGCTACGACAGCCGCGAGGACGACTACAAGCGCAGGACATCCACCCTGCTGCACAGCTTCCTGCTCCAGACGGCGCATGAGCACCTGCTGTCCCGCAACAGCGCCCCGGGCAGAAAAATCCGCAAATCCGATGTGATCGCAGAGCAGCTTCTGCGTTACCTGAACCAGAATTATACCAAGCATCTGACCAGCGCAGAAATCGAAGAGCTGTTTGAAACCAATTTTGACTATCTCAACCGGGTGTTTTCCTCGCTGACCGGTTCGCCGGTATTTACCTATCTCAATATTCTGCGCATCAACAATGCCAAGCAGCTGATTTCCACCACGGATCTTCCGTTTTCGGAGATCGCCTACCTGGTCGGCATCGAGGACAGATATTATTTTTCCAAGCTCTTTCGGAAATCCACCGGCATGAGCCCGACGGAATATTACAAGGAGGTCAGGAGCCACTCGTATGCGTGAACCGTATCTGCAAACCGGCTTTGTCCGCCTGTGCTGGCAAAAGCTCTTTCACCTGATGGTGCTCAATGTGCTCTTTTTGCTGTGCTGTGCGGGGGTGCTGACCGTTCCGGCGGCACTGACCGCCCTGTCCCGCGGCTGCCAGGCGCTGCTTCTGGAGGAGCCCCACCCGTTCCGCAGCTTCTTCCGTACCTTTCGGGGAAGCCTGGCGGGAGCGCTTCCGCTGGGGCTGCTCTTTCCGCTGGCACCGGCCGCATTGGGCTACGGATGCCTGTTTTATGTCCAGAACGCGGCGGAGCAGCCGCTTTTGACCGCATGTGCCGTCTTTTGCCTGCTGTGGTGCTGTCTGATGTTTTTCTGCGCCTGCTTCGCCTATGGCATGTATGCGCGGGTAAAGCTGTCACCCTGGGCGGCGATGAAGAACAGCTTTGTGCTTCTCTTTCGCGGACATGCATTCGGCTGGCTGCTGGCGGCATTGCTGCTGGCAGCGGTGGGGGGCACGATGCTCCCGTATACGCTCCCCGGGCTTGTGCTGCTGGGCGCGTCGCTTCCCTGCTTTACGGCGGTGCGCGGCACCATGCCGGTTTTGGAACATCTGATTGTTAAGGAGGAAACGTAAATGAGCGAACAATGGTGGAAGGAACGTGTTTTTTACCAGATCTATCCCCGCAGCTTCCAGGATTCCAACGGCGACGGGATCGGCGACATCCCAGGGATCCTCTCCCGCCTGGATTACCTGAAATGGCTGGGCATCGGGGCGGTCTGGCTGTGCCCGGTGTATGATTCCCCCAATGCGGATATGGGCTACGACATCCGCGATTACGAAAAAATCATGTTGGAATTCGGCACGCTGGAGGATTTTGACCGTCTGGTAGAGGAGCTGCACCGGCGCGACATCAAGCTCATTATGGATCTGGTGGTCAACCACTCGTCCGACGAGCATGCATGGTTTGTGGAGTCGCGCAAAAGCAGGGACAACCCCTATCGGGATTATTACATCTGGCGGGACGGAAAGGATGGGAAGGAGCCAAACAACTGGGCATCCTTCTTCACGCCCTCGGCGTGGAGCTATGACGAGCCCTCCGGCCAGTGGTATCTGCATCTTTTCAGCGAGAAGCAGCCCGACCTGAACTGGGAAAACCCAAAGCTCCGTGAGGAAATATACGCCATGATCAACCGCTGGCTGGATCGCGGTGTGGACGGCTTCCGCATGGACGTCATCAGTGCTCTTGCCAAAGCGCCGGGACTCCCGGACGGCAAGGGCGAGGGCTATGTGTTCACGCCGGAGTACTTTGCCTTCCAGCCCCGGCTCCATGACTACCTGCGGGAAATGCGCCGCCGCTGCTTTGATGGGCGGCAGTGCATGTGCGTGGGAGAAACGACCTTTGTCACCACGCAAAACGCCAATTCCGTGGTCGGTGACGGCCGGGAACTGGATCTGCTGTTCCAATTTGACTTCATGGATGTGGACGGTCAGGACGGAAAATGGAATGTGATTCCCTTTGACCTGAAAAAATTCAAAGATATTCTCGTGCGCTGGCAGGAGGCGATCGACTGGAACACGCTTTTCTGGGGCAATCACGACCAGCCGCGCGTGGTCTCCCGTTTCGGCTCCACCGCGACGGAGGCACTGCGCGTCCAGAGTGCCAAAATGCTTGCCACCGCCATGTATCTGCTGCGCGGCACACCCTTCCTCTATCAGGGCGAGGAGATCGGAATGACCAATTTCCCCTTCCGATCCGAGGCGGAGCTTCGGGATGTGGAAAGCCTGAATCTGCTTGCACAGGCGCGGAGAGAGGGACGGGAAGCCTGGGCATGGAACGGGATCCTGCACAAAGGACGCGACAACGCCAGGACGCCCATGCAGTGGGAGGATGCGCCGCAGGCGGGCTTTACCACCGGCCAGCCGTGGATCGCGGTCAACCCCAACTATCATGACATCAACGTCCGCAAGGCGCAGGCCGACCCCAATTCCATCCTCTGCTTCTACCGCGAGCTGCTGGCACTGCGCCAGCGCGAAAACGCCCTGCTGCGCGGCACATTCCACCTGCTCCTGCCGGAGCACCCGCAGCTTCTGGCATACGAGCGCGTCTTTGGCCGCGACCGGGTCATTGTCTGCTGCAATTTCAGCAGCAGCCCGGCAGTCCTGCCGCCGGAATTCACCGGCAGCATCCTGCTGCAATCCGGCATCCGCGACGGCTATATGGATCCGTACGGCTTCACGGTGCTGGCTGACAGGTAAAAAGCAAACTTTAACCCCGGCTGCACGCAGCCGGGGTTAGTATCCGAAATATAGGAAAAGTACCCGATTTCAAATAAAATCAGGTACTTTTGGTGGAGATAAGCGGGATCGAACCGCTGACCTCTTGAGCGCCGATTAATCGCTTCCCCGAGCGATACTGGAATGTGCCCCTACGTTTTATCCAGCAGCCAATCGGGAAGATTCAGAGATTTGATTCCATCATAGGATTTGATGAAGTCCCGATCCATGGACAAAACAATTTTTTCGTAGTTGTCCGGGATCATTTGCAGAGGCCGCAGCTCCCGCTCCCGGGTCTCCGGGGAAAGCATACTCTCCATTACCTGGATATACACTTTATCGTCCGGCTTTTCTGCTACAAAGTCTACCTCCGTTTCGCCCACCTTTCCGATATAGACCCGATAGTCCCGGCGAAGCAGCTCCAGATAGACAATGTTTTCCAGAATATGCCCGCGGTCCGCGTCCCGATAGCCAAGCAGCATATTCCGGAAGCCCATGTCGATAATATAGTTTTTGCCCAGCGTTTTCAGCAGCTGTTTTCCCTTCACGTCATAGCGCCCGACAGAGAAGAAAATATAGGCACTGCGAAGCATGGAGATATACTTCTCAACGGTTTTCCCCGCAACATTCCGTCCGCGAATATCCCCTTCGTTGTACAGGACATTTCCGATGCTGCTGGGGGAGTTGATGCTGCCAATATTGGAGCAGAGGAACAGTATGACTTTCTGAAGCATCGCCTGGTCGGCCCCTTCGTTGCGCTGTAGGACGTCACGCAGCACAACAGTGGAATAGATACCTTCCAGCGCCTGATTACTCCGGGCTTCATTGAATTGGTATTCCCGCAGAATGGGCATACCGCCGAACTGCAAATACTTCTGGAATTTTTCTTCCAAAGTGGCAGTCTGGTCAAAGCTGTAGAAGGTCAGAAATTCTTTGAAGGACAAAGGCAGCATCCGAATTTCCACATATCGCCCGGAAAGCAGGGTGGAGAACTCCGTGGACAGCAGATAGGCATTGGAGCCAGTGATGTAAATATCCACATCGTAGTCCAGCCGGAAGGATTCGATTGCCTTTTCCCAGTGGCTTACCGCTTGCAGCTCATCGAAAATCAGATAGGTTTTTCCGCCATCCGGGATTTTTTTGCTGACATCGTCATAGAAGGAAAGATAATCGGAAAGCGTCCGGTAGCGCAGAGACTCCAGGTTCATATGAATAATGTGAGATTCCGCGACGCCCTGCTCCAGAAGATACTGATGGTACAGCTCTAACAGGGACGATTTGCCGCATCTGCGGATGCCGGTGACGATTTTTACCAAATCCACATCTCGGTTTTGAATGAGCTGCTTCAGATATTCCGGGCGATTGATGAGTTCCGACATTGCTGCACACCTCCATGGCTTTTCTTTTATTATACCCCAGAAGCGTACAGTGTCAAGAGTTTTGGACTTGCAAGTCGAAAACCATTAAAAAGTAGACAGTTTTCGACCTACATATTGGGCACTTGTTTCCCATAGACAATATTTACCAACGCAAAAAAGCACCTGATTCAAAAGAATCAGGTGCTTTTGGTGGAGATAAGCGGGATCGAACCGCTGACCTCTTGAATGCCATTCAAGCGCTCTCCCAGCTGAGCTATACCC
>CAKTJC010000013.1 GCA_934567355.1 uncultured Oscillospiraceae bacterium | reverse complement strand
TCAGAGGTTATCCACCGTTTTTATTGGGCACCTATTGTATAATGCGATTTTTGGTGTTTATGCGGTGTTGCCCTAAAATCACTTCCGCTTCGTTTTTTACATTCCCTGAAAAAAGAACATATAGAAAGTTAAGAATTGTACTCTTTCCAGTCCCATTTTCACCAGCAATAATTACGGTATCTACTGCATGGCCGGTAGATTCGCAAAAGTTTAGTATTAAATTTTTAAGAATCGGATGGTTTTTAAATCTTATTTCCCTAATTTTGTACATATCACATTACCCCAAAATATCTCAGTTCTATGCATAGCTCGCAGCATCCAGCCACCGGCAAACCCGTTTTGCCAACTCCTTTTCGCCTTCCCGCAGAAGAACGTATGCAGGAATATGTCGGCTCACATATTGGAGCTGTATCCGGATCTCCAGATCCGTAATTTGCTCCAGTGGTACGCCATTTACCACGCGTACCCCATCGCCCCAGATACCGAAGGCATCGATCTGGCTTCCGTACTCCCGAATCATGTCCTGCAGGCAGGCCATGGCCTGTCCCCGTTCAAAATTGCGCAAGGCATTTTCACAGCGGGTGATATTGCTGCAGTCTCCCGTAAACTCCACTGCATTTTTCACCTGTTCCAGGGCTTTCTCATATTCGTCTTGATACATTCTTCCACCTCCGTTTTTATCATTGGGAACTGATTGGAATTCCCAAACAGTTCCTCATCTATGGTTTTATTTCCCCTTGAGTTTCTTGCGTTCGACCTCACGCTCAATCTGCTTTACGCTTTTCTCAGGTGTCGGCAGATCTTCCGGCATGGTACCGCCCAGTTCCTGGATGGTCTGGCGAACCTTGCGCCCCACATCATAGTGGGCCTGATTGGCGGCAGCTTTTCCCTGAATATTCTCCCGGCGCAGCTTTTCTTCTGTCTGGGTTGCGCGGAAGAGATTTGCTGCCAATTCTGTACTTCCCATATGATCCAGAATTTTCTCGCTCTTTTTCAAGCCTTTTCGGGCATGAATTTCCTTGACTCCCAGGCCGCCGTACAATCCCTGATATCCTTTGTTCTGAAAAATAGCATAGTCTTTCTGTTCAATCACACCGGCATCGTGCGCTGCATCCGCCAGAGCGATATTGTGCCGCTTCATCTCATTTCGGATAGCCAGTCGCTTCTGATCCTCGGATAGCTCTTCATAGTTTTCAATCAATTCCTGCTGCCGGGTTTTGACTGCAAAATACGCTTGTCCAAGTGCAATGACTTCTTTACGAGGATCACCGTTCATTACCACCAGATAGCATGCAAAACGGGAAAGCATATAATCTTCTACCGCACGCTCGGCACCAGAGCCAATGGGAACCATTTTGCGGACCTCCGCAAAATGGTTATCCGGGTTCAATCCGCTGTTTTCACATGCCAATCTGGCACGTTCCACAGCCTCCTTCATATATCGCCACTGGGCGTATTCCAAAACACGCTGTAATTCCCGGGCATACCAAAATTCCTGACCATCCTCATCGATATGCTTAATATCTTCAAACGTCTGATCACTGTATCTCATCAAATCCTGACTCATAAGCCCAACTCCTCCAAATACTTCGCCATCTGCGCCTGCACCTGTGCCAGCTCTGCCTCAATATTGGCAATGTTCTGCTTCACCTCGTCGATATCCACTGGTTCTTCCTCCTCAAAGGTGTCCACATACCGGGGGATATTCAGGTTGTAGTCATTGTCCGCAATCTCTTTGCGGGATGCCCGGTGGCTGTATTTCTCCACATTCTCCCGAGCTTCGTAGGTATCCACGATTTTCTTAATATCGCAGGGACGAAGAATGTTCTGATTCTTGCCCTTTTCAAAGTTCCCTTCTCCGGATGCATCAATGAACAGGACATCATCCCGGGTGCGTCCGGTGCGAAACACCAGAATACAGGCGGGGATGCCCGTACCATAGAACAGATTCGCAGGCAGGCCGATCACCGCATCCAGCAGGTTGCTGTCTACCAACGCTCTTCGAATTTTTCCTTCACTGGCCCCGCGGAACAGGACTCCATGGGGCAGCACAACTGCCATTCTGCCGTTGTTGCCATCCAGACTTTTCAGCATGTGCAGAACAAAGGCATAGTCGCCCTTGGAACTGGGGGGAACACCAATGTCAAAGCGCTTATAGGCATCCATTGACGCAGTCATCTTCTCCTGCTTTTTGCCCTTGGCATCCAAGCCGGCGTTTGCAAGGAAGCCACTGTCCCATTTATCCAAACTGAATGGAGGGTTGGCTACCACTACCTGGAAACGCATCAGCTGATCGTTCTTTAGATTCTGGGGATTGGATAACGTATCACCCTGCCAAATCCGGGCATCGTCAACACCATGCAGGAACATATTCATAGTGCATAGCGCCCAGGTCTGTGCATTCAGTTCCTGACCATAAATCGCTACCTTGCCGCTGGGCACCTTCTTGTACGCCTTCAGCAGCAGGCCGCCGCTGCCGCAGGTGGGGTCATAAATCCGGTCATTCTCCTGAGGCTTCACCAGGGAGGCAACCAGTTCCGATACCTGACTGGGTGTGAAAAATTCACCGCCCTTCTTACCGGCATCAGAGGCAAAGTTGGCAATCATATACTCATAGGCATCGCCGATGATATCTGCAGATCCCAACTGGCTGGGACGGAGATCCAAGTCATGAAAATCTTCCAGCAAATTGCTGAGGGTCGCTTTTTTCTCCTTCATGTCCCCGAAATCCACCTGGGAATTGAAGTCAATGGCGCGGAAAACATTGCACAGCTTTCCGCTGTTATGTTCTTCAATGTGAGACAGGGCCACGTTGATCTTCTGACCGATTTCGTTGCTGTTGCGTTCGCTGTAAAGGAAATCAAAGGTGGACTCTTTATCGATTGAGAACCGCTCCCGGCTCATGGCGCGTTCCACACGTCGTTCATCACCACCATACTGAGCCATGTAGTTTTCACGTTTTTCTTTGGTAACATCGCTCAGGTATTTCACAAAAAGCATGGACAGGATGTAGTCCTTATAGCGAGAGCTGTCAATCTTTCCCCGGAAGCTGTCACAGGCCTTCCAGAGGACTCTTTCAATATCCGCACGAGTTGTCATTTCAGTTACCTCTCTTCATTTCAGTAAATAGCTGGTTAATCATTAAATCGTAGTACTTTTCTTTTTCGGCTGCCAGCTCCGCCAAAAGTCGTGTTTCCCGATGAGCAAGCTCATTTAATTCTGCCAAAACCCTTTGGTGGGAAAGCGGAAACGCGTCCATCTCATAATCTGCAAAATAGCGAGGTTTCACCGACCCCAATATAGTGCTCACCGCACTCTCGGAAATTTGCCTCTTGACCGACTGCGAGTTGATTAACCAGAATAGATATTCCGGGAGCAGCAAGTTTTTGTTTGCCCGAACCACAACAAAACTGGACGGGATTACATAGCCTTCCAGCCCCTCTGTAATCAACACAGCTGTATACGGGGCAGTCAAACGAATGACAACATCTCCGGTATGCGTCAGGTATTCCGGATTCAGTGGTTCGACAGCATCAAATGTTTCACAAAGGGACGTGTCGATGCATCCGCTGGGATGAATGCTTTTTAGATTTAGCAAAGGGTAGCGGTATTCTGTTTTTTCTCGGGCTTGTTTTCTTCCAAGAACCAACCCGCTCCGAACCAGGGCCATATTTCCTAACTTCATTCTCAATTCTCCACGTCTAGAGTGAAATTTAACACATTTCTAGGTAAAGCCACCTACGGGCTTTACTTTGCTCGTAGTATACACCATTTCTCACTAATTGTCAATACATTTTCTGTGTCACGTGTGTAATTTAACACCATCTTTCAATAATTGGAATTGGTGACAAATAAATCCGATGGTTTGTGAAATATAAATTTCTTTATCAAGTATGTAAAGCCGTAAACATTGGCTGAGAAAACAGCCCTTTGTCCAAAACCACTTGCATTAAATGTGCATATTTCTTATATTTCTCCCCTTCTAACCTCCAAACCACCCCTCCGCACCAGACTCCGTCTCCCTCCACCCCATACCGCCACATTCCGCTCCATACATATTCCCCCGCACCCAAGGGTGTCGTGAAATGCGACACCCTTCCACTTTTCTCCAGGGAAAATTATCCATTTTCAACTATTTCCCATATTTCTCTTGACAAATCATCTCCCTGTCTATATAATACATGAACATACGTTCTATTTCTTTTTAGGACAGCTGCCGGATTCCCGCTCCGAAAAGAGGCGTTTGCCTCCCCAGGATCGGTCTGCACCCGGCAAAAATCCAAAGGGTGTCGTGAAACGCGACTCCCTTTGCCACAAGGAGGGATTTCCAATTGCCGGTGATTCGGGCAACGAAGGATAAGGATTTTACCGTCATGAGCATCCATCATCTCCGGGATACCCGGCTGTCGCTCAAGGCCATTGGGCTATTTTCCATCATTCTCAGTCTCCCGCCGGAGTGGAAGTTCTCCATTGCGGGGTTGGCTACTATTACGAAAGACGGAATCACTTCTGTTCGGGGAGCGTTGAATGAGTTAGAGCAAAACGGCTATCTGACCAGAAAGCGGCTTCGTTCTCAAGAAGGGCGGTTGGAGGACAGCGAGTATACCTTCTTTGAGCTGCCGGAAGCGGGTTCACCGAATCCGGAAAAACCGGAGCAGGAAAAGCCTGATCAGGAAGCGCCTGCGTTGGAAAATCCTATATTGGGTTTGCTCAGGGAATATAATATAGAAAGAAGTAATATAGATTAAAAGAAATAAAGATTGAATAAAATACGAAAGAATAAAGGGGAGCTTCCGAGCAAACCGGCTCCCTCCAGACACACTGAGACCGTTGCATCACACCCCCTATTTTCCTGTACATGACAACTGAATATCGCAAACAGATTCTATCGCAGCCTGAGCGGCCCCGGTGACACCTTCAGGTTTCTGCTTAGCGCACAGGCGCATAAAGAGCTTTCATCCCGGGAAAACTAGGAAATGCACAGGGGGTTTACTATGGCAGAAAACAATGAAAACCATCCGAAACCAAACGAGCAGACCATCCAGGCCACCATTCAGCAGCTGTGGCTGACCTATTATAACGACACGCTCTACGCCAAGGGCCTGATTACGGAGGATCAGCGGAACCGTATGCGGATCAAAATCAAAAATCGGGCCACTTCCATGGAACGGTAGCTTGAAACCAAACGGGCGGCAATCCGGCGACGGGTTGCCGCTTTTTCCAGTCAATTTTGGGTTGTAATATTTCGCAATATATGCTATCATAATTATAGAACATGATACAACGAACTTTAGAGGTACACCATGGATATACACAACATACGGCAGCTTCTCCGCACCAAGACCATTTATGACCTTCCTCTGCGGGTCACGTTCTATGCCCGTGTCTCCTCCGAATCCGATGAGCAGCTGAATTCTCTGGGCAATCAGATTGGCTATTACGAGGACTTCATCAAGAAAAATCCCGCCTGGACCTTTGTCCCGGGCTATATCGACGAGGGCATTTCCGGTGCTTCCACCAGGCACCGGGAGGATTTTAACCGCATGGTAGAGGATGCCGCTTCCGGGAAATTCGACTTTGTGATTACAAAGGAGATCTCCCGCTTCGCCCGAAACACCCTGGATTCCATTCAGTTCACCCGCCAGCTGCTGTCCAGTGGCGTCGGCGTATTCTTTCAGAACGACAACATCAACACCCTGGACGAGGATGCCGAGCTGCGCCTTTCCATCATGTCCTCCATCGCCCAGGACGAGCTACGGAAGCTCAGCTCCCGTGTCAAATTCGGCCACCAGCAGGCCATTAAGCAGAGCGTTGTCCTGGGCAACTCCCGAATTTTTGGTTACACCAAAGACGATGGCCGCCTTGTCATCGATGAAACTCAGGCCCCCATGGTGCGGGAGCTTTTCACCCTCTATGCAACTGGAGCTTACTCCATGAAGCAGATCGAAAACCTGTTCTGGGAGAAAGGCTACCGGAACCTGAACGGCAAGAAAATCGCCCACACCACCATGTCCAATATGATTTCCAATCCCAAATACAAGGGCTACTACGTCGGCAACAAGGTCAAAGTGGTGGATATGTTCACCAAGAAACAGAAATTTCTCCCGCCGGAGGAATGGGTCATGTTCAAAGATGAAACCGGGCAAATTGTTCCAGCCATCGTCTCCGAGGAGCTGTGGGAAAAGGCCAATGCCGTGCTGCTGCGCAGAAGCGAGGATGTAAAAAACCGGCAGGGCATCTGCAATCACGCCAATCTGCTCACCGGCAAGCTCTTCTGCACCCACTGCGGCACCGCCTACTACCGCCGGGAATCCAAGGACAAGCTGGGCAATCAAAACAGCAAATGGGTATGTTCCAACAAAATTAAGTCCGTCGCAGATGCCTGCGATTCCTTCCCCATCTACGAAAAGGAGCTGGTTCCCCTGCTCTTTGAGGTGTTCCGGGACACCCGGCAGGCTTCCGCCGCTATGATTGCGGAGTACGAGCGGATGTACCGCAGCATGACCTGTGACGGCAATCTGGAAAAGAAAATCGAGGAAGCCCAGGCAAACATTGAACTTGCCCAAAAGAAGAAGTCCAAGCTATTGGAGCTGGTAACCCTGGAGAGCATCACACCGGCGGATTTCAAGGCCATGACCGCCCAGTGCAACCAGGAAATCAAATCCGGCGAGCAGGCGCTCCTGGAGCTGAAAGACCAGCAGGAATCCAGCGAGGAGTTCCGTGCCAATATGGAGCACCTTCGCAAAGTCCTTCGGGACGCGGAGAAGCAGTGCCAGACCGAGGCTATCACAAAGGATTTTATTGACACCTTCATCGACAGAATTTATGTCACACCGGAGGATGATAACACTCTGCGGCTGGACATCAAGATTTTCACCGGGGATACCTGCGAAAAGTACCTGGGAAAGCTAAAACGGCGGGCAAATCCCGCGGGTTCTACGGGTCACACGTTCAAGAAGATGATCGAGTCCTACGAGCAGAGCATGCAGTAAAAAAGCGCTTGACGCGGATGGCTCATGGGCTGTCCGCGTTTTGCTTTTATCGAAAAAGGAACAGTGTTTTAATTCTTTAAGATTTGCAAAACATTCGTCCAATTCCTTGCAATTTCGATTTCGCTATGATATAGTGTGGGTTACATTGTGTTGCCCGGAGGCCGTGAACGGATGAAACGGATTCAGATAAAATACTTCTTTTTTTTGCTCTGCCTGCTGCCGATTCTCACCGGCTGTGCAGAGCTTTTTCCCAAGTCGGGGCAAAATGCCGTTACCACGGCAGCAACGATTCCGGTGAATCCCGAGGGGGAAACAATTTCGGTGATTCCGGAAGAATGGAACGCTGCTACGGAGTCGGTAGACAGGACGGACGTGGAGATGCTCTCTACGATTGTGACGGAAAACACCATCCGGGACCTGGAGGAATACCCCAATCTGAAGGTTTTGGATCTTTCCGGGAGCACCTGCTACACAGCGATCATGGTGTACATACAGAATCATCCCCAGGTGGATGTTGCTTATACGGTGGATTTCGGTTCCACCTCGATCGTCAGCTGGGCAGAGGACATTTCCCTCCCCGGTGAGGGACTGACTTTTCAGACATTGCGCACCAATCTGGTGTATCTGCCCCGGCTGAAAAGCCTGCAGCTCCCACGCACCACGCTGAGCTATGCTGAAATTGAAAATCTGCGCAGTACCTATCCCGACGTAAGCATCACCTACACCGTGGGATTCCGGGGTATGGAGTTCGGCGAGGAAACCGAAAGCGTGAACCTGGCAGGGATGACCGTGGATGAGATTTCCTCCGTCATCGGGATGCTGGAAGCGCTGCCGAATCTGAATTATGCGGAACTGATGAACGATTCCGGCACCTGCGCACTCTCCCGCCAGGACGTAAAGCAGCTGGTAGAGGCCGCGCCGGATGTGCGGTTCCATTATGTTTTCAGCCTTTTCGGCCGGACGGTATCCACGTCTGACGAGACGATCCGTTTTGAAAGGCTGAGCCTTACCCCCGATGCTGAGCCGGAAATCCGGGAAGCATTGAGCATCATGTCCCCCGGTTCCACGCTGATTCTCGACCGCTGCGGGCTGAGCAGCGAGCTGTTGGCCTCCATCCGTGCAGATTTTGACAATGTGGATCTGGTATGGCGGGTATACTACGGCACTGACAGCCGCTACACTGCCCTGACCAACGCGACGACCATCCGCTCGGTTTACAATGTGACAGACTCCACCTGCAGTGAGCTGAAGTATGTTCGCAGCGCCAAATATATCGACATGGGACACAACGATACCCTGACGGACCTGAGCTTCATCGGGTATATGCCCGATCTGGAAATTCTGATTCTCTCCGGCTGTGCGGCCAGCGATCTCTCCGGCTTTGAAAACTGCAAGAAGCTGGAGTATTTGGAGCTGGCGAACTGTCTTAAGCTTTCTGACATCTCTCCCCTGTCCGGATGTGCCAGTTTGAAATATCTGAACATCTGCTATACCAAGGTCAGCAGTCTGATGCCGCTGGACGGTCTGGACATCCAGAACCTCTTCTGCAAGAAGACCCGTGTAGGAGCGGATGAGCAGAACCAGTTCAAAGAGATCCATCCGGATGCCACTGCCGTGTTCACCGGAAGCGATCCCTATGCGGGCGCCGGTTGGCGGTATACCGATAACGGTTATCACTACACGGAGTTCTACAAGAAGGTACGTGAGGTCTTTAACCTGGATCAGGTAGATGCTCTGATCCGTGCTCAGGAAAACGCGAAATAACAACGGACATACGAAAATCAGCCGGTGCAGTATCGGCTGATTTTTATATTGTAGTTTCGATTTTCGCCGCCACTTGACAAAGGATGGGCGCTGTGGTAGGGTTAAGCCATTACGAAAAGACAAAGAGGAACGATCATGGGCTATCGATATGAAACACACATGCACACCGCAGAGGCAAGCGCCTGCTCCAGCTCCACCGGCGCAGAAATGGCACGGGCACACAAAGAGGCCGGGTATACGGGGATTTTCGTCACTGACCATTTTTTCAACGGCAACTCCGCCGTACCCCGGGAGCTGCCCTGGGCGGAAAAAATCCGTCGGTTCTGCCTGGGGTATGAACACGCCCGGGATGAAGGGGAGAAAATCGGTCTGCAGGTATTTTTTGGCTTCGAATACGCCTATCAGGGGGCGGAATTTCTGGTGTACAATCTGGATAAGCAGTGGCTTCTCGAACACGAGGACATCGACCGGGGCGACCCCCGCACGGCGCTCCGGAAAATGCACGAGGGCGGCGGCTTCATCATTCAGGCACATCCCTTCCGGGAGCGGGGCTACATCGACCATTTCCAACTCTTTCCCCGGGATATTGACGGTGTGGAGGCCATCAACGGCGCACATCTGGGCGACGACGGCAGGAAAATGAATCAGCGGGCATTCGCCTATGCCGATATGTTTGATCTGCCTGCCACCGCCGGATCGGACAGCCACAAGGTCACCCAGCTCTACGGCAGCGGCGTGGAGTTCCCGGAGCCGCTGAAAACGCCGGAGGACTATCTTCGCTTCCTGCGCGAGGGGAAGGTTAAGTTGATCGACATTGTGTACTAAGCTCCTGGTACAATCCGACGGACAGCTTGACGTTCAGGCGCTCCGCTTCCTCCAGGAGGGCGGAAAGATCGTCCCGCGTCCGCCAGGTGCGAAATACGACTGCGTCCTGTTTTTCCTCTATTTTATAATGGCAATGCAGCGCTTCATCCGCAAAGGCCGGTGCATCCGGTGGGGACGGGTTGGCGCTGCACTGTGTGCCGGAGGCAGTGAGCGTGATGGTTTGTCCCTCCAATGCTGCTTCCAGCCAGACCCTTCTTCCCTTCCAGCGCGCGAGGTAATCCGTGACCGGCGTATCCGTGGGCACCGGCGGGGCAAATACGGCGGCAGGCTCCACGGAATAATCCGGCGAAATACCCATGGGGAATTTCAATTGCTCCACCAGGCATGCGACCAGCGCCTGTGATTCCCGGCTGGGCGGATTCTGAAAATCCAGCAGCAGCCCCGCGCAGTGCAACCCTTCCAGCGCCTCGGTCAGCTCCCGGCAGATGCGCATCGGGTCATGGCCGTGGATAGGCGTGCGGTCATTGAAAATCAGCAGGCTTCCCGGCGGGAGGACGGAGGGAAGATTGCAAAGCCCCGTGGAATAGGGAGAAAAATGGCACGCCATCCAGGCGCATTTTTCGGGCAGCGGCGGGCTGCCCAGCATCTCTGCCGCCGTCATCGCCAGGTATTGCGGGATTGCCATGGACAAAACCCCCTTCCCGTGGTATAATGCTCTATGGAAGCTCTGAATAAATCGGCAAGAGCTGACAGCGAAAGATTTTTCACTGGATGAAGGTTTCAAAAGTGGCGGAATACTGTATGTATTTCCCACTTTTGAAACCGCACAGCCAGGGAAAAAGATCCGCTGCTCAGCCGAAGTCGATTTATTCAGAGGTTCCCTGTATTCTATGAATCCATGGAGGCCGATATGTCCCTATCCCTGCTGCCAAAGATCATCGCCCGGGAGCTGCCCGAAATTACCCCGGCGCTGCTGCGGCAAAAACGCATCCGGCTGCTGATGCTGGACTTTGACAACACCATCGTCCCCTACACCACCAATGTTCCAACCGAGAAAATGGAAGCATGGCTGGAATCCATGAAAAATACAGGGATTCAGCTGTGCATCGTTTCCAACAGCAAGCGCGACCGGGTAAAGAAATTCTGCGCCGCCCATGGCCTGGACTGCATCACCCACGCAAAGAAGCCCTTTGCCAAGGGGATTCGTGAGTGCCTGCAAAAATACGGAATTCCCGCAAGTCAGGCAGCGCTGGTCGGCGACCAGATCTACACCGATACGCTGGGTGCAAACTGCCAGGGAGTCACCTCTATCCTGGTCAGTGCCATCAACAATCACAATTTCTGGCTGAAGGCCCGCCATGTTTTGGAGCTGCCCTTCATTGCCATGGCAAAGAACAGGAGAATCGAATATGAAAAATCTTGAAAAGTATCTGTCCATCTTGAATGACCAGGTGGACGGCCTGCTGCTGACCTCCCGCTACAGCCGCCATTACGGCGCGGAGTTTGACATTGCCGAGGGCATGGCAGTTGTCTCCAAGAAGGGCTGCCGCTATTTCACCGACAGCCGCTATATTGAGTCCGCCACCAATAATATCCACAATTTTGAGGTCATTATGACCGACCGGGGGCGCAACTACGCCCTGCTTATCAACCAGGCCATTGCGGATTTCGGCATCCACACCCTGGGCTATGAGGAAGAATACATCACCGCAGGGCAGTGCGCCCGCTTCCAGGAGAGTCTGAATGCGAAGATGGTTCCCTACAACGAGAAAATCCGCGCCTTCCGGGATGTGAAGGAGGAGTGGGAGCTGGAGCGCCTGCGCAAGGCCCAGCAGATTGCCGATGCCGCCCTGCTGGAGGCACTGCCCCGGCTGAAGGTAGGCATGACCGAGCTGGAAGTCCAGGCGGAGCTTATCTACTGCATGTATAAAAACGGTGCCCAGGGTCTGTCCTTTGACCCCATCGTGGTGTCCGGCCCCAACACCAGCCTGCCCCATGGCGTGGCGGGCGACCGGGTGATTCAGGAGGGGGACTTCCTGACCATGGACTTCGGCGTGATGTATCAGGGCTACTGCTCCGACACCACCCGCACCATTGCCTTCGGCTATGCCACCGAGGAAATGCGCAAGGTATACAATGTGGTGCTCAAAGCCCAGTGTGAGGCTCTGGCAGCCACCCGCGCAGGAGTGACCGGAAAATATGTGGACGGCGTTGCCCGCCAGGTGATTACGGACGCCGGTTACGGCGACTATTTTGGCCACAGCTACGGCCACGGCGTGGGTCTGGAAATCCACGAGGGGCCCAATATGAACATGCGAAACGAGTCTCCGCTTCCTGCGGGAGCGGTCTGCTCGGCAGAACCCGGCATCTATCTGCCCGGAAAATTTGGCGTGCGCATCGAAGATGTGGCAGTTTTGACGGCGGAGGGCTGTGAAAATCTTACAAAGCTGCCAAAAGAGCTGCTCATTCTGTAAAAAAATCGTATTTTCCCCTTGAAAAAAAAGCGTCAATCGGTTAAAATAAAGCGATGCAATTTTGTACATACTTTTCTGTCCCTTCGGGGAAGATAACTTAGGAGGATATGAAACATGATTTCTGCAAGTGAATTCAGAAACGGCGTTACTTTCGAAATGGACGGCAAGGTCATGCAGGTCATCGAGTTCCAGCACGTCAAGCCCGGCAAGGGTGCCGCTTTCGTCCGCGTGAAGATGAAGAACGTCATCACCGGCGGCGTGACCGAGACCAGCTTCAACCCCACTGCCAAGTACCCCACTGCTTACATTGAGCGCAAGAAGATGGAGTATTCCTACAACGACGGCAACCTCTACTACTTCATGGACGGCGAGACCTACGAGCTGATGCCCGTGGATGCCAGCGTGCTGGACGATTCCTTCAAGTTTGTCAAGGAAAACGACACCTGCGTCATCATGAGCTATAAGGGCAGCGTATTCGGCGTGGAAGCCCCCAACTTTGCCGACCTTGTGGTCACCAAGACCGAGCCGGGCTTTGCCGGCAATACCGCTACCAACGTCACCAAGCCCGCTACCGTTGAGACCGGCGCTGAGGTGAAGGTTCCCCTCTTCATCAACGAGGGCGACAAGATTCAGATCGACACCCGTACCGGCGAATATCTGGGTCGTTCCAAGGCTTGATTTTTCCGATTGATAAGGAGCAAATGATATGACGATTTCTGAAAAGTCCGCCTATCTCAAGGGCTTGATGGATGGCCTGAAGCTGAATACCGAGTCCGACGAAGGAAAGATGATCGCTGCCATTGTGGATCTTCTGGGTGACGTGACCAAAAAGGTCGTGGATATCGAGGATACCACCATCGCCATCTCCGACGAGCTGGATGAGATCGAAGAGGATCTGGACGCCATCGAGGACTACATCCTGGACGAGGAAGACGACGAGGACGATTACGAGGACTACGACGACGATTACGAGGACGAAGATGAAGATGAGTCCGACGAAGATGCCGATGGCGAAGAAGGCTTCGACTTCGGTGACGAGGACACCACCATCTACGAAGTCCGGTGTGCCTGCGGCAACATCATCGATTTTGATGAGGATGTGCTGAAGTCCGGAAGCATCGTCTGCGACAAGTGCGGCGAGACTCTGGAATTCACCTTCGAAGACGACGAAGAGGACGAGGAGTAATCCAATAATCACATTTTGCCGGAGAGGAAATTTCCTCTCCGGCTTTTTGCTGTGCATTGCATTGTAGTCTGAAAAAAACGCCGAACAAGCGGCCGCGGGTGATGGCATTGGGCAAGCCACTTCATTCCATCGTTCCCTTTGGCGAGTTATTGTGTAATTTGCATAATTTTAATTATGCAAATTCGCCCTTCTTATGTGAAAAATCGTCATACGTTTTGTCAAAAAATATTGAAAAACCACTCACCAGTATAATAGTAGTAGGCGACCCATTTACCGGGCGCACAAAGGAGGAACTTAGGAATGCTGGACGAGTCTTATTACCGCAAGACGGATGAGATTATCTCGCGTTACGGCAAAAAGGACAGCGCACTGATTCCCATTATGCAGGACATTCAGGCGCAGTACCGCTATCTCCCCGGGGAGCTACTGAGCTATGTAGCTTCCCAAATCGGCATCACGGAGACAAAGGCATACAGTGTCGCCACCTTCTATGAGAACTTCTCTTTTGAGGCAAAGGGAAAATACGTTATCAAGGTCTGTGACGGCACGGCCTGTCACGTCCGCCACTCCACCCCGGTGCTGGAAGCGCTGGGACTCAGCAAGAAAAAGCACACCACCGACGACATGATGTTCACCGTGGAGACGGTTTCCTGCCTGGGTGCCTGCGGCCTTGCCCCCACCATGATGGTCAACGAGCAGGTTCACCCCTCCATGACCCCCGAAAAAGCGCTGGCATTGCTGGAAGAATTGAGAGGTAAAGGCTGATGATTGAGAAAGTAAAGCAGCTTTCCCAAGTACGTCAGGATGTCCTGACGGAACTGAATCGCTATGACTGCCGGATTCTCGTCTGCTCCGGCACGGGCTGCATTGCCACCGGAAGCGACAAAATCCATAAATTATTCCAGGAGTTGGTTTCGGACACCCCCGGTGTCCTGTTGGAATTTGCGCCCCATGATGAAGCCGAGCACGAGAAGCTGGTGGGCGTGAAGAAAACCGGCTGCCAGGGCTTCTGTGAGCTGGGCCCCCTAGTGCGGATTCAAAAAGGAGAAAAGGTCATTCAATATGTAAAGGTGCAGCCGGAGGACTGCCGGGACATCTTTGAGCAGAGCGTGCTGGGCGACAGTGTGTTGGAACGGCTGCTGTACCACAAGGGTGAGCAGAAATATGTGCAGCCCAGTGAGATTCCCTTCATCGCAAAGCAGACCCGCATTGTGCTGGAAAACTGCGGCAAGCTGGACGCGGAATCCCTGGACGAATACCTGGCCGCCGGCGGTTTCCTGGCACTGGAAAAAGCCATGACCCAAATGACCCGTGACGAAGTGATTGAAGAAATCGACAAGTCCGGCCTGCGGGGCAGAGGCGGCGGCGGCTTCCCTGCCGGAAAGAAGTGGAAGCAGGTGGCCCGGCAGAAAGACCCCATCCGGTATGTGGTGTGCAACGGCGACGAGGGCGACCCCGGCGCGTTTATGGACGGCTCCGTGATGGAGGGCGATCCCTTCAAGCTGATTGAGGGCATGATGATTGCGGCCTATGCCGTCAAATCCAGCGACGGCTATATCTACGTCCGGGCGGAATACCCCATGTCCGTTGCCCGGCTGCGTCACGCCATCAACCTGCTGGAAGAGCGAGGACTGCTGGGAGGCAACATCCTGGGCACGGATTTCAGCTTCCACCTGCACATCAACCGGGGCGCGGACGCATTTGTCTGCGGCGAAGGCTCCGCCTTGACCGCCTCCATTGAGGGCAATCGGGGTATGCCCAGAGTCAAGCCCCCCAGAACCGTTGAAAAAGGACTGTGGGAGCGGCCCACGGTGCTGAACAATGTGGAAACCTACGCCAACGTTCCCAAGATTATTTTGCAGGGCGCGGACTGGTATCGCACCATCGGCACCGCCGGAAGCCCCGGCACTAAAACCTTCTCCCTCACCGGTGCCATTGAGAACACCGGCTTGATTGAGGTGCCCATGGGCTCCACCCTGCGGCAGATTATTTTCGACATCGGCGGCGGCCTGAAAAACGGCGCCACCTTCAAGGCCGTTCAGATTGGCGGCCCCTCCGGCGGCTGTCTGACGGAAAAGCACCTGGACGAACCCCTGGACTTTGACTCCGTGAAGAAATTCAACGCCATCGTTGGCTCCGGCGAAATGGTGGTCATGGACGAGCACACCTGCATGGTGGAGGTTGCCCGATTCTTCATGTCCTTTACCCAGCGGGAAAGCTGCGGCAAATGCGTCCCCTGCCGGGAGGGCACCAAGCGGATGCTGGAAATTCTGAAAAAATCGTAGCCGGTCAGGGCGAGCTGGAAGACCTGGACAAGCTGGAAGAGCTGGCGGGCATCGACATGCCAACCCTGTGCTATCACAGTGACCTGAGCACCTTTGGCGCCTGCCGCCCCTATGCACCGTGGAAAACGACCGGGGGCAGTGCTTTGCCTCCTGCTCCGAGGAGCCAAGGGACGGCATGGTTATCTACACCCACACCGAGCGGCTGCGCCGCCACCGCAAGCTGATTATCGAGCTGCTGCTGGCTGCCCACTGCCGGGACTGCACCACCTGCATGAAGTCCGGCGAATGCGTGCTCCAGGACTTGGCCCACAAGATGGGCGTGCGGGAGGTGCGTTTCCAGAACTACAAGGAGTTCAAGCCCGTTGACTACTCCTCCCCTTCCATCGTCCGTGACCCCAACAAGTGCATCCTGTGCGGCAACTGCGTGCGGGTGTGCAGCGAGATTCAGGGCGTGGGCGTGCTGGGCTTTGCCCACCGGGGCACTGAAGCCGATGTAACCCCCGCCTTCCACAAAAAATTAAAGCAGACCAACTGCGTCAGCTGCGGCCAATGCCGGGTATACTGCCCCACCGGCGCGCTGACCATCCGCACTCATCTGGACGAGGTATACGCCGCCCTGGGCGACCCCAACACCCGTGTGGTGGCGCAGATTGCCCCCGCCGTCCGGGTGGCTGCCGGCGAAGCCTTCGGGCTGCCCAACGGCACCAACTCCATGGGGCGCATTGTAGCTGCGCTGCACCGCATGGGCTTTGACCAGGTGTTCGACACCAGCTATTCCGCCGACCTGACCGTCATGGAGGAGAGCAAAGAATTTTTGGAGCGGATGTCCGCCGGTAAAAAGCTGCCGCTGCTCACCTCCTGCTGCCCTGCCTGGGTCAAGTTTGTGGAAAACGAATTCCCCGAGTTTAACAAGAACGTGTCTTCCTGCCGCTCTCCCCAGGGAATGTTCTCCTCTATTATCAAGGAATACTATCGCCGCCCGGAAAACAACCCGGAGGGAAAAAAGACCTTTGTAGTATCCATTATGCCCTGCACCGCCAAGGAGGCGGAAATCAAGCGCCCGGACAACTTCACCAGGGGCGAGCAGGACACGGACATTGTGCTGACCACCACCGAGCTGACCCGGATGATCAAGAATTTCGGCATTGCCTTTGACAAGATTGAGCCGGAAGCCTGCGATATGCCCTTTGGCATCGGCAGCGGCGGCGGCGTTATCTTCGGCGTCACCGGCGGTGTGACCGAGGCAGTGCTCCGCCGTCTGGTGGACGGGCACGACAGCGCCAGCCTTGCCGCCATTGCGGAAAGCGGCGTGCGGGGCGAGGAGGGCATCAAGGAGCTGACCGTCCCCTATCAGGGCATGGAACTCCATATCTGCGTCACCTCCGGCCTGGCCAACGCCCGCAAGGTGATGGAGCAGGTCGCTTCCGGCGAGGAGCAATACCACTTGATTGAAGTGATGGCCTGCCGCCGGGGCTGCATCATGGGCGGCGGACAGCCCATTCCCGCCGGCCCCCGCCACAAGGCTGCCCGCGCCAAGGGACTGTACCAGGCCGATGGCAGCATGATTATCAAGAAGTCCGACGAGAACCCGCTGATGGATGTATTCTACAGCGGCCCCTTCAAGGACATGACCCACGAGCTGCTCCACCGGGCAGAGGAGACGTAAAAAAGCAAACAGCAGCCGGGGAAAAACCGGCTGCTGTATTTTATGCAGTTTATAAAATCGACTGTATCTATGAGTTCTCTGCACGCATATCATCCATCAGCTCCGCCATTCGCTGTTCCAGCGTCGGGTCAATGGAGAATAGGCCGACGTAATCCGAAAAAGCCTGATTCAGTTCTGCCGGTTCTTTTCCGTACACCTGCACCATTCCGGCGGCAATGTCCTGCTGCCGGTACAGCTGCAAATATTTTTCCTGCCCGTAGGAAGAAATCAACCAGTCGGTGAACGCACCCATGATGGGATAGGTAACGATGCAGTCATGCTCAAAAAAGAATTCCCTGTCCAGCAGCTTGTCCACCGGGACATAGCGCCCGGTTTTCAGATAGAATCCCGTCCAATCTAAGTTATGGATACCCCACCACTTGCGGTCAAAATACATTGCCAGTCCTTCGCGGATCGCGGGGGGATCGGGACGGTTCACCAGGTAGCTGATAATATGGGCATCCTCATGAAAGCCGATACACTTTACCTGTTCATTATAGACCGCATAGATTTTGTCGGGCGGGGCTGCAAACCCGTTGCAGGGGTCATCATCCCCGTAGATGTGGCCTACCTCCTCCGGGGTGCTGCACAGGTAGTATTCGATCTTAAAATCCGGGCATACGCCCAGAACGCTGCAAATATAGCGGAAGCAGTGCTCCTGATGATCTGCGATATGAGAAATATCCTGTGCCGCTTTTGTATTTGCGCCGTAGTGGAAAATGTAATGTTCACTCTCTAACCGTTCCATGGATGCGCCTCCTTAATTCATTTTGTCAGTGCCGTTTTCCAATTTGAGATCAAAACACTCTTAAGGCAGTGCCCCAGAGGGGGTACCGTCTTACAGCTTTGCCGATTCGCGCTGCTTTACAAGCTTGACGACAACGCCGGACAGGAGAAGCAGGGCAATCAGGTTGGGGATGGCCATCATGCCATTGAAGGTTTCGGCGATGTCCCACAGCAGACCCAGATCCATGGTCGCGCCCACGATGGATACCAGTGAATAAGCCACCAGGAAGGGCTTGACCGCCTTGGAGGTCAGAATGAATTCAATGCAGCGTGAGCCGTACAGTCCCCAGCCGATGATGGTGGAGAAAGCGAAGCAGCACATAGAAATCGCAGTGAAAACAGAAACCCATTTGCCGTAGCTGGAAACGAAGCCGGAAATGGTCAGCTCCGCACCGGCGGCCTGACCGTAATTTACGGGCACGCCGCTGCACAGGATCACCAGTGCCGTCATGGTGCAAATGACGATGGTATCCATGAACACTTCGAAGATGCCGAAATAGCCTTGCTGCACGGCATCGTCCGTGTCCGAGCAGGCATGGGCGATGGAGCCGGTGCCGAGGCCTGCCTCGTTGGAGAAGATGCCGCGGGACACGCCCTTTTTCAGGCTGACGAAAAGCGAGCCCACCAGTCCGCCGGTGATGGCCTTGGGGTTGAATGCGCCCTCAAAAATCATTTTGAACACGCCCGGGACGTTGCGCCAGTTGATAATGATCACGCCGATGGAGAGGATGATGTACAACAGCGCCATAAAGGGCACCAGCTTTTCCGTTACCTGGCCGATCCGCTTGATGCCGCCCAGCAGCACCACCGCCACCAAGATGGACATGATAATGCCGATCATCCACTTCATCACGATCACCTGGTCATGGTCGATCACATTGAAGCTGGTCAGTGCCGTATCGATGGAGGAAACAATGGTGTTGACCTGAGTCGCGTTGCCGGTGCCGAAAACCGTCAGTACGCCAAAGGCGGCATACAGCATGCCCAGCCACTGCCACTTTTTGCCCAGTCCGTTTTTGATGTAGTACATGGGGCCGCCGATGTATTCGCCCTGGGCGTTTTTCTCCCGGAAGTGGATGGCAAGAACCACCTCGGAGAACTTAGTGCACATTCCCAGGAAGGCAGAGCACCACATCCAGAACACCGCACCGGGGCCGCCGATGGCGACGGCTCCAGCCACACCGGCAATATTGCCTGTGCCAACCGTCCCGGCCAGCGCTGTACACACCGCCTGGAAGGGACTGATGGAGCCTTCCTTGGCGGCGCTTTTTTCAAATACCTTGCCTAGGGTGCTGTGCATGGCTCTGCCAAACCGGCGCACCTGAATCACCCGGGTACGGACGGTGAGCAGCAGTCCCACGCCCACAATGCAGACGATTGCAGGCACGCCCCAGATAAAATTATTCAGGGCAGTGTTGATTTTAATGATCCAATCGAGCATAATCTTTTCTCTTCTTTCCTCGGTTTGCTTCCAGACGGCGGCAGCTTCACGCTCCCCTTCCATCTAAAAAGCAGATAAGCCTATGTTACCAGATAGATAGGAATCCGTCAAATAAAACTTTCATCAGCATCCCACAAAGTCCGGCGGCTTGACCCGAAAGGCGTCAGGTGCTATAATGAAAACAAAAAAGGAGACTGCAAGATGGAACCTGCAACACTTTTAGACCTGCTCCGTACCGCCGGAAAATTGAAGGACACCACCCGCCATTGCTACACCCCCGGCGGACGGCACGAAAGCGTTGCCGAGCACAGCTGGCGGCTGGCACTGATGGCCTTCTGGCTGCGGGACGAGTTCCCGGAGCTGGATATGAACCGGGTGGTGCAGATGTGCCTGATTCACGATTTGGGAGAGGCCTTCACCGGGGATATTCCGGTGTTTGATAAGACTGCCGCCGACAAGGAGCGGGAGGAACAACTTCTGTTTGCCTGGGTGGATGCCATGCCGGAGCCTGTGCGCACCGACATGCAGCAGTTCTACCGGGAGATGGAGCAGAGAGCAACGCCGGAAGCCAAGCTCTATAAAGCACTGGACGGTCTGGAAGCCCTGATTTCCCACAACGAGTCCGACCTGTCCACCTGGGAGCCCAACGAATATGACCTCCAAATGACCTATGCCGAAGACCGCATGAAATTCTCCCCCTATATGGTTGCCCTGCGGGAGCAGGTAAAGCAGGACAGTCTGACGAAGATTGCAGATGCCGGGCGCATTCCCGGTTGACGAAAAAGGCGTTATGTGTTATTTTTATCGTGTGAAATATGCCTCCCCAACTGTGGCTTTATATGGGGAACCATAGAATACAACACCGATTTGGAGCTTAGAAAGAAAATGGATAACAGTCAAACAATATGTCTGCTGAATGATTCCTTCCCTCCCGTGATCGATGGAGTTGCAAACGCCGTTGTAAATTATGCGCAGATGATTCACGAAGCAGGGCAGGATACCGTTGTCATCACCCCGTCCCACCCGGAAAGCAACGACACCGGTTTCCCCTACCCCGTCGTGCGCTATCCCAGCCTGGATTTTCGGAAAAAAACAGGGGGATACACCGCCGGAATTCCCTTTTCTCCGGTGATCACCCGGCAATTGGCTGACCGGAAGGTGGCGCTGCTGCATGCCCATTGCCCCATCATCTCCACCATTCTTGGCAGAGAACTGCGGCGGGTAGTGGATGCCCCGCTGGTAATGACCTATCACACCAAATTTGATATTGAAATCCGGAAAATGATTCGAGGCAGGGCGCTGCGCGCCGGAACTACCAAAGCGCTGGTGCAGAACATCAATGCATGTGACGAGGTGTGGGCTGTCAGCTCCGGTGCGGCGGAAAATCTCCGCTCCATGGGCTACGAGGGTGAATGCATTGTGATGCCCAACGGCGTCGACCTGCCCTGCGGCCGGGTCAGTCAGGATGCAATTTACCGCGCGACCCAAGCCTATGATCTTCCGCAGGATGTTCCCGTGTTTTTGTTCGTGGGACGCATCATGTGGTACAAGGGACTGAAAATTATTGCGGATGCACTGGCCATGCAGAAAGCGCTGGGGGCACAATACCGCATGGTATTCATCGGTTCCGGCGCCGATCAGGAGGAAGTGGAAGCCTATATTGACCGCTGCGGCATTGCGGACAGGTGCATTTTCACCGGTGCGATCCGTGATCGGGAGGTTCTGCGTGCCTGGTACAGCCGGGCAAACCTTTTCCTCTTCCCCTCCACCTTTGATACCAACGGTCTGGTGGTACGGGAGGCGGCGGCCAGCTCCCTTGGGGCGGTGCTGATTTCCGGCAGCTGCGCTGCCGAGGGCATCACTGACGGAGTAAACGGCCTGCTGATCGACGAAAGCGCCGAAAGCCTCAGTGCCTGCCTGACCCGGGTACTGCGTGAGCCGGAAATCATGGCACGCGTGGGAGAGCATGCCGCCCGTGAACTCTATATCTCCTGGCACGATGCCGTACACAACGCCATGGAGCGCTATGACGTTGTGATCGAGCGCTATCGCAGCGGCAAGCGCCCGGCTCATCTGGAGCCCATGGAGCAGCTGCTGGAAACCACCGGCGCTTTGATGGAGGATCTGGCACAGATCCCGCCCCTGCCTCCCCTGCGGCGGCAGGACAAAGAGGAAAACGATCTCCCCTTCTTCAAAAAATAACCCCGCTTCCCCATTCAACTGAAAGGAGCAAAACCATGTATCGCATTCTGGAACTGAACCCACAGCTTGCCCCCTTTGCCGGAGACATTGACCTTCGGATGTTTCTCTATCGCGCCACCCGCGACCGGCTGCTGAAGAATGGGCAGACGCTGAACGATTTTGCCAACGCCCACGCATACTTCGGTTTTCACCATGTGCCGGGCGGCTGGTATTATCGGGAGTGGGCGCCGAGCGCCTATCAACTGTATCTGGAGGGCGACTTCAACGGCTGGAATCAGACCAGCCATCCCCTCACCTCCCTGGGAAACGGGAACTGGGAAATTTTTCTTCCCGGCGACGATGCCCTGTGGGATGGGTGCAAGGTAAAGACTGTGGTGGATGCCAACATGACCCGCACGGAGCATATTCCGCTGTACGCGCGGCGGGTGGTGCAGGACAAGGCCACCCTCACCTTCAGTGCGGAGGTGGTGGATGACTGCAAAAAATTCGAGTGGACGGATGAAAATTTCCAGCCCGAAGGCTCCCTGTTTATCTACGAAGCTCATGTAGGCATGGCACAGGAGGAAGGGCGGATCGGCACTTACCGCGAGTTCGCGGATAAAATTCTGCCGCGCATCAAACGCGGCGGCTACAACACCGTGCAGCTGATGGCGATCATGGAGCACCCCTATTACGGCAGCTTCGGCTATCAGGTATCCAATTTCTTCGCGGCCTCCAGCTGGTTCGGAAAGCCCGAGGATCTGAAATATCTCATCAACACCGCCCACAATATGGGCATCCGGGTGCTGCTGGACGTGGTGCACTCCCATGCCGTGAAGAACACTGCAGAGGGCATCAATATGTTTGACGGCACTATCTGGCAGTTCTTCCACGATGGCGCCAAGGGCGACCACCCCGCCTGGGGCACGAAATGCTTCGATTACGGCAAGACCGGCGTGCTGCATTTCCTGCTGAGCAACCTGAAATTCTGGATGACGGAATACCATTTTGACGGCTTCCGCTTCGATGGCGTGACCTCCATGCTCTACCACGACCACGGCTTGGGCACCGACTTCAACACCAACGACAAATACTTCTCCTACAATACCCACACCGAGGCCATCACCTATTTGCAGCTGGCCAATGAGCTGATCCGCCAGGTGAATCCCAATGCCATCACCATTGCAGAGGACATGTCCGGCATGCCCGGTACGTGCCTGCCCATTTCCGACGGCGGCATCGGATTCAATTACCGTCTGGGCATGGGACTGCCCGATATGTGGGTACACACCGTCAAGGAACAGAAGGACGAATTCTGGGACATTTTCAGAATGTGGTGTGAAATGTGCATGCGCCGTCCCGGCGAAAAAACCGTCGCCTATGTGGAGAGCCACGACCAGGCGCTGGTGGGCGACAAGACGCTGATTTTCCGCCTGGCGGACGCCGCCATGTACACCGACATGGAAAAGCGCACCCACAACCCCGTGATCGACCGTGCCATTGCGCTGCACAAGATGATCCGCCTGTTCACCCTTGCAGGAGGCGGCGAGGCCTACCTGAACTTCATGGGCAACGAATTCGGCCACCCCGAATGGATCGACTTCCCCCGGGAAGGCAACGGCTGGAGCTTCCACTACTGCCGCCGCCAGTGGAGCCTGCGGGACAATCCCGACCTGAAATACCAATGGCTGGGACAGTTTGACGAGGATATGATCCATCTTGCCAAGGAGGTCAACCTCTTCTCCATGAACATGGGCGACCTGCGGCTGATCGATTCCGACCGGCAGATCATCGCATTCTACCGCAAGGGGCTGCTGTTCGCTTTCAATTTCAGCCCCAGCAATTCCTATACCGACGTAACCGTCTCCCTGCCCGCCATTGCGGACTACGAGGTTGCTCTGTGCAGCGATGACGGCAAATACGGCGGAAACGACCTGATTGCCCACATGAAATACAAGGCACAGGTTGCAAAGGATGGCAGTTCCTCCGTAAAGCTGTACCTGCCTGCCAGAACGGCAATTGTTTTGAAGGAAGAGCCGATTCGGCTTGAGCAAAAGAAAAAACAGATATAAAGATACGCCGCAGCCGGCGAAAACCGGCTGCGGCGCGTTTATTGGAGCATTATATTTCTTTACCTGCCAGGAAAACGCGTTTCTTTGTATAATCCCCGTCGGTAACGATAAAGTCGGCTGCTTTGCCGGGCTCAATGGAACCGACCTCTTTTTGCGCACGGATAGCGCAGGCGGGGTTCCAGGTCGCGGCACGGATGGCATCCTCCTCCCGGATGCCCCAGCGAAGCACATTGCCCAGACAAGTCCACAGATTGGTGGCGGAACATGCAATGGTTCCGTCTGCAAGACGACCGACACCGTCCCGCAGCCATGCGTCCTGACCGCCCAGGGTGAATTGGCTTCCTTCCGGCAGACCGGCGCAGCGGCCGGAATCGGAAATAAGTACCATCCGTTCGCCGCCAAACATGGAAAAGGCCAGCCGGACAGCGGCAGGGTGAATGTGGTAGCCGTCACAGATGATTTCCGCCCGCACCTTGGGATTCTCCACCGCCGCCGGAATCACGCCGGGGTTGCGGTGGTTGATGCCGGGCATGGCATTGTAGAGGTGAGTCAGGTGGGTGGCACCGGCATCGAATACGGCTCTTGCGTGATCATAGTCGGAATCCGTGTGGGCAACAGACACGGTGCAGAGCTTGCTGGCCTGGGCGGTAAATTCCGCCGCACCGGGCAGCTCCGGGGCCACATCCACAATGGAGATAAGCCCGCCGCAGCCATCGTACAGCTTCTGAAAGCCCTCAAAATCCGGATCCTTCAAATAATCTGGATTTTGCGCGCCCCGCTTCTTGTAGGAAAAGTAGGGACCCTCCATCTGAATCCCCCGCAGCACAGCATGCCCCTCCGGCTTTTCGCTTTTCAGCTGCACCGCCGTGGAAAATGCTTTCGCCAGCACGTCGTAAGGCAGCGTCATGGAAGCGGGCGCAAAGGAGGTCACGCCGCAGCTTGCATAGAACAGTGCCATCTTCTTGAGGCCTTCGTAGTCTCCGTCGGAGAAGTCCGCACCGGAATTGCCGTGGCTGTGGACATCGATCATGCCGGGGATAACGGTTGCACCCTGCAGATCCACGGCATCATCGGGGACATTTTCCGGCAGGACTGCACCGAAAACACCGTCCTTCACCTCGAAGGCGCCATGGTGAAACCGAAAGTCCGCACCATAAATTCTGGCGTTGGAATAGAACATATCACTCACTCCTTGCCGGCTTTCGCGGGTTCGATCCCGCCGCCGTATTTTTTGAAAACAGGCTCTGATACCAGCGACCAACCAATCACTGTCACCGCCGGAGCAAAAACCAGGCCCAATGGATAATGCGTAACAAACCAGGCCGAAGCCCAGCTCAATGCCGCGATCATAATGGACGCCAGCATATGGGCAGGCAGAAACTGAATCGCGCTGGCCGTCAGATCCCGAAAACGATAGGCAAAGCGGGACAGCAGCATGCACGACCATGCCGCTGCACTCATGAGAAGCGCCATCAGCACCCGATAGCCACCGGCCATCAGCGCCGCCTGGGTATTCCCGGCAGCCGCCTCATCCAACAGCGCCAGCACATACACACCAAAGAGCAGCAGAATCCCCCAAAGCAGCGTGCTGAGCAGGGAGGTTTTCAGTTCAGCCTTGAACGTGCGGAAAAAGCGGCGGTAGGTGCCCGGCTCCCGGTAGCGGACACCGCGGACGGCAGCGTCATACAGTGCGGCAGTTGCCGCGCCCGTGGTGAGGATCGGCAGGCTGCACAGGCACCACAGCAAACTCAATCCCAGCGTATCAGTAACGACATTGCAGAAATTCCAGACCGGCCCCTCGTAGCGAAAGATAGAGCGGCTCATTTTACAGCAGCCCCGGGATAACTTCCGCCAGCTTATCCGCCAGACAGCGGTGTCCCTTGGCGGTCAGGTGCATTCCGTCTACACGGTTAAATTCCGCAAATTTCTGGGCATCCAGGAAGGAAGCGCCCACCAGCTTGGCAGTCTCCCGCAGGTAACCGGCCAGCTCCTGGGATTTTTCGATGCAGCCCTGACCCATGGGCACACCGCAGGGATTGTCATACATCTCCTTTAGAATGTGGGGCGGGCAGACAATCAGAACCTTCGGCTCCTTCGCCCAGCACATGACGCTCTGGGCCTTGCGCACCAGCCGCTCCATGCCGATGGCAATGCAGGCGGCATTGACCCCCAGGCGCTCCTTGGTGTCATTGGTGCCCAGCATGATAACCAGCAGGTCAACCGGCTCGTGGCTCATGAGGGTGGAATAGAGAACGCTCAGGCCGTCCATGCTCTCGTGGAGGGCATCGGGGAACACGGTGGTGCGGCCGGACAGGCCCTCTTCCAGCACCAGGTAATCGTCGCCCAGCTTTTGTTGCAGCAGGCAGGTCCAGCGCTCGGTTTCGTCAAACCGCGCACCGCCGGTGACGGTATCGGTGGGGTCGGCGCAGTAGCCGTGGGTATTGGAATCACCAAAACAGACAATATGCTTTTTCATCTTTTTGTCTCCTTATATGATATGCTTACTTTCTCAGCTCCGGCAGGGATGCTGCAATGGCGGACTGGCCCACCCGGCGGAATTTTTCGTCCGGCAGCGCCACATGAATCACCTTTGCCAGCTCGGGGTATTCGCTTTCCATTACCTTGTTGTAGGTTTCCAGCAGCAGGTCGCCGCCCTTGCCGGACATGACGCGGCCCAGCAGCAGCACATACTCAAAGCCATAGAAATCATAATACAGGGCAAAGCTGTGGGCCAGGTAAGTGCCGATGCTGCGGTAAATGGCAGCGGCGCGGGGGTCGCCCTGCTCCATGAGGCCCTGCACCTTTTTCAGCTTTTCGGCGGGGGACAGGCTCTCGTCCAGCTGGATTCCGGCAGCGGGTGCCAGCTTGATAACGGCATCCTGGGAGAAGTACTTGCAGCCCACGCCGAAGTCCTTGGACCATTCATCCTGCATGGCTGCGGGGGAAGCGTCCACCGGGCAGAAGGCCAGCTCGTTGAGCCAGCCGGTGATGCAGCCGTTGCCGTCCACGAAACCGGCGGCCTCGCTGGTGCCCATGGCAATGCCCAGCATATTGTTCTTGCCCAGGCTGATGGCACCGGCCAGGGCGGACACATCGCCGTCATTGGCTACGCTGTAGGGCACGTCGCCGAAGGTATCGGTGATGGCCCGGATGTAAATATCCTTTACCTTCTTGTCGTACAGGTCTTTGGGAACCTTCAAAAACAGGGAGGCGTTCATGGTGCGGTTGTTGATAAACACACCGGCGGAGGACACGCCCACCGCGTCCACTCTGGGCATGTGGGCAGCTGCGGATTTCAGCGCCGCTACAATGCCGTCGTAGTGGTAGTCGGGGTCGGAATTGGTCTTGGGGAACCACACAACCTCTTCGGAGTAAACGGTCTCGCCGTCAATCACGGCGCTGACCTTCCGGTCGGAGCCGCCGGCATCAAAGCCGACACGGCAGCCCTCGAAATGGCCGCCCACCTTCTGGGGGGCATCGTGGTTTTCGGGCACCTTGTCCACCAGCAGAATCTCAAAGGGATGCTCAAAGACGTTTGCCATGTAGTCCCAGTCAAATTCCTGCTTGCCGCCGGCGCAGTAGATGCTGCGCAGATAGTCATAAATCACTTCATCACCGCTGACGTAGATGCGGAAACCGCCCTTCATCCACAGGATGAACTTCACCAGCCGGTCAATGTAGAAACAGTCGGCCTCCTTCATCTCCGGGGTTCCGTGGATGAAGGTGTGGAAGCTGGCCATTTCTCCCTTTGCCCGCTCCACGGCGATGGACACCGGCTTCTTTGCATCGGCCAGGAATGCCTTGTTGAACAGATGTAGGGGGATGAACGCCGGGTCAAGCTCCGGGGTATTCTGAACAGAAATGGTTACTCCAAGAAATTTCATGGTATTTGCACCTCTTTCATGTTAATGGTTGGATAGCTGGATTGTAGCATGAAAATCTTTTTCTGTCACTAGCTTTTTTGAAAATTCTACTTGAAAAATGATTGGGATAATGCTACTATTGAAAATGGTAAAAGAATGCCCCCATTTTTTTGAAGGAGGAAACAATATGAACAAAGAGAACTTACTGCAGGCCCAGCAGTGGACCGAGCAGGAGCTGGAACGCTGCGTCAGCTTCTGGCTGAAAAACGGCATGGACCATGAATACGGCGGCGTCTATACCTGCCTGGATCGCTACGGAAAGGTCTATTCCACCGATAAGAGCGTGTGGATGCAGGGCCGCTGCGGCTGGATCTTTGCGTACCTGTGCCATGTGTACGGCGTGAAGCAGGAATGGCTGGATGCCTCCAAGAGTTGCCTTGACTTCATGGAAAAATACTGCATCAACCGCGCTGCCGGAAACCGGATGTATTTCACTGTGACCAAGGACGGCAAGCCTCTGCGTCAGCGGCGGTACTTCTACTCCGAGGCTTTCTATGCCCTGGCCAACGCGGAATACTACGGCGTCACCGGCGAAAAGGAATATCTGGACCGGGCACGCAGTGCCTGTGAGATGTACTGGAACCTGTGGCACGGAATGCCCGACCCCACCGGCCTGGGCCCCAAGACCATTCCCGAAACCAGAAGCGGCCGCTCCTTTGGTCTGCCCATGATCTTCCTGAATGTTCTGACCGTCATGATGCGGGTGGACGAAGAAAAGAAAGCGCTCTATGAGCAGCGCGCCCAGGGCTGCGTGGATGAGATCTTTAAATACAACTACCATCCCGAGCTGCACTGCATTCTGGAAAATGTCGGCCCCAACGGCGAAGCAAACCTGGACTACACCGAAGGCCGCATTGTCAACCCCGGCCATGACATTGAGGGCGTTTGGTTCATGCTGGAGCATGCAGCCCGCACCGGCGACAAGGAATTGGTTGCCAAGGCCGAGCAGATCTTCAACTGGGCAATCAATGCCGGTTGGGACAAGGAATACGGCGGCCTGCTGTACTTCGTCGATGCCCTGGGCAATCCCCCCGAGGCTTATGAGCACGACATGAAGCTGTGGTGGCCCCACGATGAGATCCTGATCTCCTCCCTGATGCTCTACCGCGACACCGGCAAGGAAGAATACCTGGATTGGTACTTCAAGACCCTTGACTACTGTAAGGCTCACTTCTCCGACCCCGAGTACGGCGAGTGGTACGGCTATCTGCGCCGGGACGGCCTGCCCACCATGCCCAGCACCAAGGGCTCCACCTTCAAGGGTCCCTTCCATCTGCCCCGGATGCTGATCATGACTGACATCATGCTCAAGCAGCTCAACGCCGAAAAATGAGTCCGAAGTCTGCTCATCTTCCCGCGTCAAATGCAGGGGCTCTGCAAGGAGGTGCTCCCGTGGATCCGCAGCCCAGCGTATTTGTTCACATCGGCAGTGAATACTACACCTTCACCGCGTCGGAAAAAAAGCTGGCTGACTATATTTTGTCCGCCCAGAACTGCATCTCCAGAATGTCCATCTCGGAGCTGGCGAGTGCGTGCTCGGTGGCCGATGCTACGGTTTCCCGGTTCTGCAGGAGACTCGGCTACAAAGGCTTCCCGGATTTTAAGATCGCCATCGCCAACGCCTCCGTCGGCCGCCTGGAGGGCAATCCCCTCTCCGGCGAGATCACCCAGGAGGATGACCTGGAAACCATCAGCCTGAAGCTGCTCAACGCCAGCACCACCGCCATGACCCAGACCCGGGAAGTGCTGAGCCTGGAAGCGGTGGCCGAAGCCGCCTCCGTCCTGCGCAGCAGCCGGAATGTTTACTGCATGGGTCAGGGCGGCTCCATGCTGATCGCGGCAGAGGCGGCCCACCTGTTTTCTACCATCAGCAGCAAATTCCGGCCTGTCAGTGATTCGCACATGCAGGCCATGACGGCAGTGATGATGGAGCCGACGGATGCGGTGCTGTTCTTTTCCTATTCCGGCTCCACCCTTGCCATGCTGGACACGCTGAAATCCGTCCGGGAGCGGGGGGCAAAGGTGATCCTTGTCACTCGGTTCCCCAATTCTCCCGGCGCAGCTTTGGCGGACATTGTGCTGCAGTGCGGCGCCAATGAAAACCCCCTGCAAAGCGGATCCATCCCGGCCAGGATCGCCCAGATGTACCTGACGGATGTCCTGTTCTCGGAGTACACCCGAAAAAATCTGGAAAACGCCAAGGAATGCCGCAACCGCATTGCTCAGGCCCTGTCTGCAAAGCATATCTAAGGAACCTCTGAATAAATCGTCTGCGGCTGTGAGCGGATCTTTTCCGTCCACTCTTCGGTACCTCGATTGGTCGTAAAATCTCTCGCTCACAGCTCTTGCCGATTTCATCAGAACTTCCCTAACTTTCACCCTCTCTGGATCCCGGAAGGTTTCAGAGAGGGGATTTTCATGTTTTTTCTGTTTTGAAAATCCATTTTCATTAAGTTTGCGAAACTTTGCAAAACTCATTGTGAATACTTCCCAAATCCGGCGGGATATTTTTGGGATCGTGGCCGCTCATTTTTGTGTGAATTGCCAAAATTTTCTTAAAAATCATGTTTTGAAAATTATTTTCATGTCCTGTCCTTGACTTTTCTGTACACTCTGGCTAAGATAGAGACAAGTGAGGACGCGTGAATTACACGAATCCAACAAAACATTTTTTCTAGGAGGGTACTTATGAAAAAACTGATCGCTATCCTGCTGTCCGTCGCCATGGTGATGAGCCTGTGTGTTTTCACCGCCAGCGCTGCCGACGTGACCGAAATCTCCCTGTGGACCTACCCCATCGGCAAATGGGTGGACGAAGCCACCGTCTCCGACCTGCTGGCTGACTTCCACGCTGCCCATCCCGAAATCAAGGTCAATGTGGAATACCTGGACTACACCAACGGTGACGACAAGGTGAACACCGCCATCGAAGGCAAGCAGGCTCCCGACATCATCATGGAAGGCCCCGAGCGTCTGATCGCCAACTGGGGCGCCAAGGGTCTGATGGTTGACCTGGCTGACCTGGTTCCCGAAGGCACCTACGCCAGCGTTGTTGACTCCTGCACCAGCGCCAACGGCGAAGTGTACGAGATGCCCGTGTGCATGATCGCTCACTGCATGGCCATCAACCGGGACGTGTTCGCCGAGGCCGATGCTCTGCAGTACCTGAACGAAGAGACCCACACCTGGAACTCCGTTGAAGACTTCTTCAAGGCTGTTCAGGCTGTCTACGATGCCGGCTACGAGTATGTTGGCTGCATCTACTGCGGCGGCCAGGGCGGCGACCAGGGCACCCGTGCTCTGGTGACCAACGTCGGCGGCGGCACCTATGCCAATGCTGAGCACACCGCTTACACCTACGCTTCCACCGAGAACGCCACCGGCCTGTCCCGTCTGTACAACCAGCAGGGCATCAACTTCGACCCCTCCATCGTTGCAGGCGACGAAATCCAGAACTTTGTCAACGGCACCTTCCAGATGGCCTTCTGCTGGAACATCGGCGCTGAAATCAACAATGCCGACGCTCTGAGCTTCGACGTTCTGCCCATGGCCTTCCCCTCCGACACCACTCCCTCCCTGCAGGGCGGCATCTGGGGCTTCGGCGTGTTCAACAACGGCGACGAGGCTAAGATTGAGGCTGCCAAGACCTTCATCAAGTTCATGACCCAGGACAACGACCAGTACGCCAAGGCTGTCACCGCGACTTCCTTCGCTCCTGTCCGTGACCTGGAAGGCTTCGCTCCCAACGAGTACTTTGCTGAGTACTCCCTGCTGAGCCCCATGATGGGTGACTACTACCAGATCACCCTGGGCTGGACCACTGCCCGTACCGAGTGGTGGAATATGCTGCAGCGTGTTATGGACACCGACGGCTCCGTGGACGCCATCCTGGCTGAGATGACTGCCGCTCAGGACGCTTCCAACGCAGCTGCCAAGTAATCCAAACCTACTACGCCCCCTTCCCTGGGTAGGGGAGGGGGCGTTCCCATTCCCACCACAAGGCAGCAGGCGGTGCGACTGAAAAAGCGGCCCAGCCGCAGCGCCTGTTGCCTTGGTACGCTGAAATTCGAGAGGAGGATACTCCATTGCCTGAAAAAACCATTTCCGTGAGCAAGAAAACCCACCGGCTGGTGGTGCAGGAAAACATTGCCGGTTATCTGTTCATGCTTCCTTTCCTGCTGTTCTTCGTAGGCTTCGTGGTATACCCCATGTTCATGTGCATCTACACCAGCTTCTTCGATGCCACCATGAACCGGGACGACATCTTTATCGGCTTCCAGAACTACGTTGACCTGTTTAACGACCCGGTGTTCTGGACGGCACTGACAAACACCCTGATTATCGTTGTGGTGTCCGTGCCTGTTACCTGCGCCTTCTCCCTGTGGATTGCAACCCTCATCAGCAAGATGCACGTAACCGCCACCTCCGCTTTCCGCTGCATTTTCTATCTGCCCGTTGTCACCGGCTCCGTAGCCGTTACCATGGTCTGGAAGTGGATGTTCAATAACTACTACGGCATCCTCAACTATCTGGGCAAGGGCGTTGGTCTGCTGGACAAGAACATCAACTGGCTGGGCGACCCCAAGTATGCCCTGGGCTGCATTATCCTGATTCTGCTGACCACCTCCGTGGGTCAGCCCATTGTGCTGTATGTCTCCGCCCTGGACAACGTGGACAGATCCCTGGTAGAGGCCGCCCATGTGGACGGTGCCACCGAGACCCAGGCTTTCTGGAAAATCAAGTGGCCGCAGATGATGCCCACCACCCTGTACATCCTGGTGATTACCACCATCAACTCCTTCCAGTGCTTCGCACTGATTCAGCTGTTGACCTCCGGCGGCCCCAAGAACAGCACCATGACCATCATGTACTACATCTATTATAACGCCTTCAAGCAGTACAGGTATGGCTACGGCAACGCCATGGGCGTGATTCTGGCAATCATCATTGCAATTCTTTCCGCTGTCCAGTTCCGCATGGGCAAAGAAAAGTAAGGAGGGAACGAAATATGGCTACTACAAATCCCATTGAAAAAAGAAAACGCAATAAGCGGGCCGCTTCCATCGCCTCCTGGATCATTGTGTGCATCTTTGCCCTCCTGTTCACCTTCCCCCTGTACTGGATTATCACCGGCTCTTTCAAGGTGAAGAAGGAAATCATCTCCTCCACCCCGGTTTGGATTCCCAGCAAGTGGGTGCTGGACAACTACCAGAACCTGATGGGCAAGCGCTCCGCTCCCCTGTTCGAGCTGTTCGGCATCGCCGGTCCCACCGGCCCGGCTGCCATCCGCTGGCTGGTGAACACCGTGTTCATGGCTGTGGTGTCCATGCTGCTGACCTGCCTCACCGCTGCCATGGCCGGCTACGCCCTGGCGAAGAAGCGCTTCTACGGCAGAACCCTTATCTTCACCCTGATTGTCTGCGCCATGGCCCTGCCCAAGCAGGTTATCCTCATTCCGCTGCTGCGGGAAATGTCCTCCCTGCACCTGTACGACACCATCTGGGCGGTTATCTTCCCCATTGTGGGCTGGCCCTTCGGCGTGTTCCTGCTGAAGCAGTTTGCAGAGGGCATCCCCACCGAAATGACCGAGGCCTGCCGCATTGACGGTGCCAGTGAGTGGAGAACCTTCACCGATGTGATGTTCCCCATGATTAAGCCCGGTGTGGGTGCCTGCGCCATCTTCACCTTCATCAATTCCTGGAACGACTACTTCATGCAGCTGATTATGCTGACCTCCACCAAGAACCTGACCATCTCCCTGGGTATTGCCACCATGCAGGGCGAGAACTCCATCGACTTTGGTCTGCTGATGGCTGGCTGTGCCCTGGCCTCCGTGCCCATCATCATCGTGTTCCTGGTCTTCCAGAAGTACTTCACCAAGGGCATCACCATGGGCGCTGTGAAGGGATAATCCGTTTATTTCGCCAAATTGTCCATTTACTTTTTGGCAAGGAGTGATAAAATGATTGTCGCAAATATCCAAAATAAGGCAGAATATTATGGCATCCATCCGGAGCTGGACAAAGCCCTGGACTGCCTGACCCCGGAATTTCTGGAGCAGGCCGCCACGGAAAAAACCCTGCTGGACGGGGAGAACCTGTTTGTCACCAAATTCCATCTGGAAACCGTGCCGGAAGAAGAAACCTTCTTCGAGGCCCACCGGCAATATCTGGACATCCAGGTAGTGACCCAGGGGCAGGAGCGGGTGGAGATTGCCCACCCCGACACCCTGACTCTGACTGAGCACCGCGGGGACTTTTACGGCTACACCGGAACCGGCGAGCAAACCGTGGTGCTTCGCCCCGGAAATTTCCTGATTGTCTTCCCCGGGGACGCTCACCGCCTGAAGCTGCCTGTGGGTGAAAGCGGAAAGCCCTTCACCCGGGTTGTGTTCAAAATCAAAGTTTATGACTGATAAAGGAGCAGAAACATGAAAGATTACAGCAAATACGCTGGCATTATCCCCGCCTTCTACGCCTGCTACGACGAGAAGGGCGACATCTCCCCCAAGGCTGTCCGGGAGCTTACCGAATACTACATCGCCAAGGGCGTGAAGGGCCTGTATGTGGGCGGCTCCTCCGGCGAGTGCATCTACCAGACCGTGGCTGAGCGGAAGCTGCTGCTGGAGAACGTCATGGCCGTGGCCAAGGGCAAGCTCACCGTCATCGCCCATGTGGCCTGCAACAACACCAAGGACTCCATGGAGCTGGCTGCCCACGCCGAGAGCGTGGGTGTGGATGCCATCGCCTCCATTCCTCCCATCTACTTCCACCTGCCGGACGCTGCCATTGCAAAATACTGGAATGACATCTCCTCCGCCGCTCCCAACACCGACTTTATCATCTACAACATCCCCCAGCTGGCCGGTGTGGCCCTGAACCCCGGTCTGCTGGCAACCATGCTGGAAAATCCCCGGTGCATCGGCGTGAAGAACTCCAGCATGCCCATCGAGGATATTGAGAAGTGGATTTCCGGCGGTGCCATCGCCTTCAACGGGCCGGACGAGCAGCTGCTCAGCGGCATCGTGGCCGGGGCCACCGGCGGCATCGGCGGCACCTACGGCGCTATGCCCGAGCTGTACCTGAAGATTTTTGAGCTGGCCTCCAAGGGTGAGAACCTGGCCCTGGCCCGGGAGCTCCAGCTGGATGCCAACCGGATTATCTACAAGATGTGCTCCGGTAAGGGCAATATGTACGCCATGATTAAGGAAATCCTCCGCCTCTCCGGCGGCCCCGACATCGGCGGCGTTCGTGCCCCCCTGCTGAACCTGACCGAGAGCGACAAGGAAATCGCCCGGGAGTGCGTCAGCATGATTGCACAGGCCAAGGCAAAAATCGCCTGATATACAAAAAAGCTGCCGATTTCGGCAGCTTTTTTCTGAGATTGAAACAAGGGACGCATCACACATTGGAATGCGTCCCTTTTGCTTTTATGCTTCCATTCCCAGGTATTCTTTGATTTTCGGCAGGGCGATGGTGGCATCGCACCGGCCCAGCAGATACAGGGCTCCCAGCTTCTCCATGTCCCCCTCCAGGGTAGAAATGCTGATGGAGCCGGAGGGGCAGAGCATCATCAGGCGGCCCTGCTCCTGCAGCGCTTCCAGCTCGTCGCAGGCGGTGTTGTATTGCAGGGCCTGGGTGTTCAGCTTCTCCACCAGGTTGGGATAGTTGCGGTAAAACCGCTCGCAGAGCTCCTTAAAGCGCTTGCCCTCCGGGGGGCGGCGGAAGACCTGGGGGCGGGTACGGATGACCAGGATTTTTTCAAAGCCGTTGTCCATTGCCCAGCGGTAGGGGATTTTTACGACGCAGCCGCCGTCCAGGCAGGACTTGCCGTCCACGTCCACCATATTCGCAGCAAAGGGCATGGAGGCACTGGCCTGAATGGCCTTGCGGAAATCCTTGGTGACGCCTTTTTCGCAGTATTCACATTCGCCGGTCTCGCAGTCCGTCACCGTGACCAAAAAGCGGCGGGCGGGATCTTCATAGCGCTCCCGGTTGAAGGGCAGCTCCTGCTCAATGTCGTCCAGCAGGAAATCGAAGCCCACCACCCCCCGGTTGCGCGCCAGGCTGCCCGCACCGATGTAGCGGCGGTCGTGCCGGTAGCCCAGGTTGATTTTGGCTGAGCGCCCGATCTCACCCGCCACGTAGTTATAGCCGTTCAGGGCTCCTGCCGAGGTGCCGATGATGGTCTGCATGTTGATCCCGTTTTCCATCAGCACATCCAGCACACCGGAGGTGTAGCAGCCGCGGAAGGAACCGCCCTCCAGCACAATACAGCCGGGAATGATCCGCTCCGGCGCCTGTGCCAGGCGGATGGTATCATAGCCCGACCAGGTTTTCTTTTTCTTATCGTCCATCAGGCTGACGGCTTCATCGATCAGCTTATCTGTTTCCGATTTCAGGCCGCTGATCACGGCCTGCCCGCTGCGGACGACCTGCTCTGTCAGTTTTCCGATTTCTTCTTTCAAGCGGATGCTCCTTTCTCGTCTGCACATTGAAACTATCTAACGGGATTATATTCATTTTTCTGGAAAAAATCAACAATTTGTTGTGCTGACGGCGAATAAAATCTCTCACTCCGGAAATCATTTTACATAGGGATTACCAAAAGCGATTTACCCCTTGACATGGTAGGTAAATTGTGGTATAAGATATTTACCTACTTGTGTGGTTGGTAAAAAGAACTACATACACCGCAAAGGAGTGCCTGTCATGTCAAAGATTTATACCTCCGCCGATCAGCTGATCGGCCACACCCCCCTGCTGGAGCTGACGAACACCGAAAAGAAATACGGTCTGAAGGCAAGAGTTCTGGCAAAGGTGGAATATTTCAACCCCGCCGGTTCCGTGAAGGATCGGGTCGCAAAGATGATGCTGGATGATGCCGAGGCTGCCGGGATCCTGAAGCCCGATTCCACCATCATTGAGCCCACCAGCGGCAACACCGGCATCGGTCTTGCTTCTCTTGCCGCCGCCCGGGGCTACCGGATCATCATTGTGATGCCCGACACCATGAGCGTAGAGCGCCGCCAGCTGATGAAAGCCTATGGCGCAGAGCTGGTGCTGACTCCCGGCGCACAGGGTATGTCCGGTGCGATCGCCAAGACCGATGAGCTGGCGAAGGAGATCCCCGGCAGCTTCATTCCCTCTCAGTTCACCAATCCCTCCAATCCCAAGGCGCACTTCACCTCCACCGGCCCCGAGATCTGGGAGGACACCGACGGAGCGGTTGATTACTTTGTGGCCGGTGTGGGCACCGGCGGCACGGTGACCGGCGTCGGGCAGTACCTGAAGTCCAAAAAGGAGGCCGTAAAGGTGGTTGCCGTGGAGCCTGCCTCCTCCCCCGTTCTGTCCCAGGGTCACGGCGGCGCACATAAGATCCAGGGCATCGGCGCAGGCTTCGTGCCCAAGGTGCTGGACACCGGCATCTATGACGAGATCATCCCCGTCACCAACGAGGACGCCTTTGCATCAGGCAAAGAGATTGGCCGCACCGAGGGCATTCTGGTGGGCATTTCCTCCGGCGCTGCCGTCCACGCCGCCATTGAGGTGGCAAAGCGGCCGGAGAACGCGGGCAAGACCATTGTCGTCCTGCTGCCCGACACCGGCGACCGCTATCTTTCCAGTCCCATGTTTGCAGAATAAAAAAGGAGAAAACGATGATTTATGCAGATAATGCCGCCACCACCAAGATGTGTCCGGCGGCCATCGAAGCCATGACCCGCTGCATGGAAGAAAATTACGGCAACCCCTCCAGCCTGTATTCCGTCGGTCAGCAGGCAAAGGAAGCGCTGGAGGATGCCCGGGAGCGGATCGCAAACTGCCTGGGCTGCACACCCCGGGAGATCACCTTCACCTCCGGCGGCAGCGAGGCAGATAACCAGGCCATTTTCTCCGCCGCCAAGCTGGGCGCGCGGAAGGGCAGGAAGCACATTATTTCCACTGCCTTTGAGCACCACGCCGTGCTGCACACCCTGGATAAGCTGAAGCAGCAGGGCTTTGAGATCACCCTGCTGGACGTACACAGCAATGGCATCGTCACCCCCGAGCAGGTGCGCGACGCCATCCGGGAGGATACCTGCCTGGTGAGCGTGATGTTCGCCAACAATGAGATCGGCACCATCCAGCCCATTGCAGAGATCGGCAAGGTCTGCCGGGAGAAGGGCGTGCTCTTCCACACCGATGCCGTGCAGGCGGTCGGCCATGTGAAGGTGAACGTGGCAGAGCAGAACATTGACATGCTCTCCCTCTCCGCCCACAAATTCCACGGTCCCAAGGGCATCGGTGTGCTGTACGCCAAGCGGGGCATTGCACTGGACAGCCTGATCAACGGCGGCGCACAGGAGCGGGGCAAGCGTGCCGGCACTGAGAACCTGCCCGCCATTGTGGGCATGGCCGCTGCGCTGGAGCAAGCTACCGCAAAGCTTGACGATTATGCTGCGAAGCTGATCCCGCTGCGGGACAAGCTGATCGCAGGGCTGGATAAGATTCCCTACAGCGAGCTCAACGGCGACCGGGAGCATCGGCTGCCCGCCACGGTGAATTTCTGCTTCGAGGGCATCGAAGGCGAGTCCCTGCTTCTGCTGCTGGACGACAAGGGCATCTGCGCCTCCTCCGGCTCCGCCTGCACCTCCGGCAGTCTTGACCCCAGCCATGTGCTGCTGGCCATCGGCCGCCCCCACGAGGTTGCTCACGGCTCCCTGCGGCTCTCGCTGGGCGACGATGTGACCGAGGCGGATATTGACTATATCATCCAGGCCGTCACCGATGTGGTGACCTACCTGCGCAACATGTCCCCCTTCTGGCGGGATCTGGTAAACGGCAAGCGCAAGCATGTATTTGCAGAATAAGGAGAAAGAATTATGGCACTGTACAGTGAAAAAGTGATGGATCATTTCCGCAATCCCCGCAATGTGGGCGTCATTGAAGATGCGGACGGCGTGGGCGAGGTTGGCAATCCCGTCTGCGGCGACATTATGAAGATCTATCTGAAAATCGACAACGACATCATCACCGATGTGAAATTTGAGACCTTCGGCTGCGGCAGCGCGATTGCCTCCAGCTCCATGGCAACGGAGATGATCAAGGGAAAGCCCGTCTCCGAGGCACTGAAGGTGACCAACAAGGCTGTGACCGAGGCGCTGGACGGTCTGCCCGCCCACAAGCTGCACTGCTCCGTACTGGCGGAGGAGGCCATCAAGAAGGCGCTGCAGGATTACTATGAGCGCCACGGCATTGAATATGACCACAGCCAGTTCCCGGACTGCGAAAGCTGCGCCCACTGTCATGTGGAGTAAACGAAAAAGCGAGGGGTGCCCATGCTGATTTCGTCTCGCGGCCGCTATGCCCTGCGGGTGATGATCGACCTGGCGGAGCATGACGACGGCGCGTATATCCCCATGAAGGAGGTTGCCCAGCGGCAGGACATCTCCCTGAAATATCTGGAGCGCATTCTCCCCATACTGGTTTCCGCCAAGCTGATTGAGGGCATCCACGGCAAGGGCGGCGGCTACCGCCTGACCAAGGAGCCGGAGCAGTACCGCATCAGTGACGTTCTGCGGCTGACCGAGGGCGACCTTGCCCCGGTGGCCTGCCTGGAATGCAATGCGGAAAAATGCGCCCGCACCGCCGAATGCCGCACGCTCCCCATGTGGATGGAGCTCAACCGCCGGGTGAATGAATACCTGGACAGCGTGACCATTGCAGATTTGATGAAATAGAAAACGGACTGCTTCCCGCAGGAGGGAGGCAGTCCGCTTTTTATTTGTACAGACTATTTCAGCAGCTGCGCCAAATCAGCGCAGAGCTTGTCCACGTTTTCCTCTTTGGTCGCCCAGCTGGTGCAGAAGCGAACGGCACGGTGGGTTTCATCCACCCGCTCCTGTTCGCTGAAAACGTAGGTTTTTTCCAATTCTGCCAACACGGCGTCCGGCAGGATGGGGAAAAGCTGGTTGGTGGTGCTCTCCACCAGGAAGGGGACATGCAGGTTCTTCAGTTCTGCCCGCAGCCGGTCGGCCAGGCGGTCGGCATGAGCAGCAATTTGCTCGTAGAGATCGTCTTCCATCAGGGCATCGAACTGAACACCCAGCAGACGTCCCTTCGCCAGCATGCCGCCGTGCTGCTTGATCAGATAGCGGAAATCCTCACCGATGGCGGGATTGCAGATGACCACCGCCTCGCCGAAAAGCGCACCGACCTTGGTGCCGCCGATATAGAACACATCACACAGCCGCGCCAGATCCGCCATGCTCACATCATTGCCCCGGGCAGCCAAGCCATAGCCCAGGCGTGCGCCGTCCAGAAACAGGTAAAGCCCCAGCTCCCGGCAGGCGGCGGACAAATTCTCCAGCTCCCGGCGGGTATAGAGCGTGCCCAGCTCGGTGGGATGGGAAATATACACTAGCTTGGGCTGGACGGTATGCTCAAAGGAGCTGCTGGCATAGTGCTCCCGGACGGCTTGCCGCACCTGCCCGGCGGTAAGCTTGCCGTCCCGGTTCGGCACCCAGAGCACCTTGTGGCCGGTGGCCTCCACCGCGCCGGTTTCATGGACATTGATGTGGGCAGTATCCGCGCCCAGCGCGCCCTGATGGGGGCGGAGCGCCGCATCGATCACCGTCAGGTTTGCCTGCGTGCCGCCCACCAGAAAATGGACGGCAATATCCTCCCGGCCGCATTTTGCCCTGATCTTCGCAGCGGCGGCCGCACAGTGTTCATCCTCGCCGTAGCCGAGGGTCTGCTCCATATTGGTGGCAATCAGCCTTTCCAGCACCTTTTCATGGCAGCCCTCGCTGTAGTCATTATTAAAATAGATCAATTGGCTCACACTCCCCTTTTTCCCTATTTTACACCCGGGCTCTGCCGGTGTCAAGGGCTCATAAGTTCCCTTGCCCCGGAATATGCTAAGACAGCACACAGCATCGGAGGTCAGGATATGACAGAGCAAATTGAGAAGCGAGCCTGTGAACTGGCTGTGTACATCATTGAAACGGGTGCCACCGTGCGTGCAGCGGCAAAGCATTTCGGCATCTCCAAATCCACCGTACACAAGGATATTACCTTTCGGCTCAGGCGGGTGAATCCCGCGCTGTTTACGGCAGCCAGAGCCGTGCTGGATAAGAACAAGCAGGAACGCCACATCCGCGGCGGGATGGCCACGCGGGAAAAATACCTGCACCGATAAAAAATCTGCCCGGTCGTTTTGACCGGGCAGATTCGCAGTTATTCTTCGATTTTAATTACGGACTTGACAATATCCGCCTTGTTGCGGACGCTTTCGTCCATAGCATGCTGGATGTCGGACAGGGGGAAGATGTTGGAGACGATGCCCTTCAAATTCACCTTGCCGCTGGCCACTGCCTCGATGGCAATGGGATAGATGTGGCGGTAGCGGAAGACGGACTTCAGCGTCAGCTCCTTATTCAGGATGAAGTCGGTGGGCATATTCATTTCGCCGCTCTTGCTGTAGCCGACCAAGACGATGGTGCTGCCCTTGGCGGCAGCCATGATTGCCTGACGGACAGTGAATTCGCTGCCGGCCGTATCAATGGCCAGGTCGGTGCCCGCGCCGCCGGTGAGCTCGTTCAGGCGGGCAACTACATCCTCGCGCTTGCCGTTGATCACGGCAGTAGCGCCCAGCTCCATGGCCTTATCCAGGCGCTTGTCCATCACGTCCACTACATAAACTTCTTCAACGCCGCGCGCCTTCAATGCCATCAGAGACACCAGGCCGATGCAGCCCGCGCCCATGACCACGGCCTTCTGCCCCAGGTGGGCATCGCCCTGGATGGCGGCGTGGAAGCCCACAGCCAGCGGCTCGATCAGAGCGCCCTCCAGGGTGCTCACATTGTCGGGCAGCTTGAAGCACAGGTCGGCTTCGTGGGCGACATATTCCTGGAAGACACCATCCACCGGGGGCGTGGCGAAGAAGACCACATCCGGACAAAGATTGTACTTGCCCTCACGGCAGAATTTGCAGTGGCCGCAGGTCTTGCCCGGCTCCAGCGCCACCCGGTCGCCCACCTTCAGGTGCGTGACATTGCTGCCGACCTCCACCACCGTGCCGCCGGGCTCATGACCCAGGACGAAGGGAGGCTCCACTACGAAATCGCCGATGGCACCGGTTTCGTAATAATGCATATCAGAGCCGCAGATGCCCACATACTCCAGCTTGACAAGGACTTCGTCCGCCTTGGGGGTTGGGATGGGGCGGCGGGTGAAGCCCATTTTGCCGATCCCTTCCATGATTGCAACGCGCATTGTTCCGTCCATGATAAAACTCCTTTGCTTATGTTTTATTTGGTTTGACACTTTATTATCAAAAAATCTCCGTTTTGTCAAGAAGCCGCCGCTGAATTCAGCAATATCATCAAATTGAAATGGCGGCTTGTCGTATAAAATGCGATACGGCAGGCAATGGGGCTATTTTCTCTGCAGGCAGGCATAGTGATATGCCAGCTGGAAATCCCCCAGCTCCCGGAAGCACTGCTCCAGCAGGGGGATCGCCTCGTCAGGGGAACGCTTTTCCTCCAACTGCAGCAGCCGGGCAGCCGCGGAATATTCCCCCTGCGCCATCAGGGTTCTGGCACGCAGAAGATGCCAGCGGGGGGATTGCCGATCCTGCGCCGCATCCAGATAGGCCGCCGCCCGCTGGGGGGCATCGGCACGCATAGCCGCGTAGGCATGGAGGTACAGCCGGTCGTCCAGGTCAGGCAGCTGAGTCTGCTCCACCGACAGGCGGAGGGCGGCGCGAAGCATCAGCCGGCGCTCCCTCAGCTCCGGAAGGAAGGGGAGGGTGCCCTCCAGTGCTTCCACACGCTCCAGCAGGTTCCCGGCATAGGTCTGCCTCCCCTGCTCCATGCTTTGCTGCGCCAATCGCAGTAATGCCAGCGCCTGCAGCAGGCATGCTTCCCGCCCCTGTGCGTGCTGCTCGACCAGGCGCCGGGCTTCGGCTGCCTCGCCGGATTCGTAAGCCGCCCACGCCCGCTCCAGCAGGGCGGCGTCCGTCTCCCGTTCGTCCAGGAAATAGCTCATGGGCTTGCCCAGCCGCTCTGCAAGGAATCGCAGCGTCTCCATGGACGGGGCAGCACTGCCGTTTTCGATCTGGGAGAGCATGTTGCGGGTGATCCGGTCTCCCGCCAGCTGCCGCTGGCTCAGTCCGGCTTCCAATCTGGCCTGACGCAGTCTTTCGCCCAGCTTCATCACGCATCTCCCCTTTCGGATTCATTTTATCACAGAAGCCGGTCAATTTCCATAATTCCAGAAAAATTCATTTGCTATTTGGAAGGAAATGCTTTATAACTGTACTAGGGTCTATCTGAAAACCGTCAACACACCCAAACAGCGGATCTTTTCCGCCTGCTGTGCGCCATTTTTCCTTGCAATACACAAAGTATTCCTGCGAAAAAATGGCTTCACCAGGCGAAAAATCCCTCGCTGTTGGTCATATTTCCGGTTTTCAGGCAGACCCTAGAAAAAACGCATAGGAGATTTTCCATGAGTATTCCGTCTGCAAAATATCTGAAAGTGAAAGCGGCCAACCGTCTGAAGGGCGGAAAAGAGCCGCAGAAAGTTGTCCTTGTTTACGCGGGGATCCTGGCGGGCTCCTCTCTGATCGCCAACGCGGTCAGGTACCTGCTGGATGGGCAGATCTCCCAAACCGGCGGATTGCAGGGCATCGGAACCCGCTCCGCGCTGTCCACCGCCAGTTCCGCCCTTACCATTGCCTACATGCTCCTAACGATTTGCCTGACATTGGGCTATGCCGCTGCCATGCTGCGCATCGCCCGGGGGCAGTTTGCATCCGTCAGCACGCTGAAGGCGGGACTGGAGCGCATCTGGCTGCTGCTGCGCACAAGGCTGCTGCAGGGCGTCATCCTGGTCGCCATGTCCTTTGCGCTGTGCCTGCTTGTGGTGAATGTTTACATGCTTACGCCCTTTGCCAATCAGCTGGCCGCCGCAATGCTCCCCCTGATCGGGGACGGCACGCTCACCACCGAGGCCATCATGTCCGTTTGGGAGAGCGCGTACAGCGCCATGCTGCCGGTGACGATCATCTACCTGGCCGCGCTTGCGGTACTGCTGTGGTATTTTTCCTGCACCTACCGCATGGTGGACTACCTGCTCATCGACCTCCCGCAGCTGGGCGCCTTCGGGGTGCTGCGGGAAAGCCGGCGGATGATGCGCGGCAATATGAAAATGATGCTCCGGGTGGATCTGAGCTTCTGGTGGTATTATCTGCTCCAGTTTGTTGTGGGCTGCCTGGTGTATCTGGATCTGATCCTCGCCATTTGCGGTGTTGCCCTCCCCCTGTCTCCGGCGGCATACTTCTTCGCCGTCGTGCTGGTATACCTGGCGGCCGATTTTGCGGTGCGCTACTTCTTCAGCAACCGGGTGGCCGTGACCTATGCCCTGTTCTACGACAGCCTGTGCCCCAAGGAAAAGCCGGAGGGTGCGGTGCTTGGAAATATCTTCCAGATGTAAAATTTTACCCCAGCCGAAACGAAATCGGCTGGGGAAAATTTTGTCCTTATGACGGGTCGCCGCTGCCGCAGGTGGGGCAATGGCCGTTTTCATCCAGCCTGCTGCCGCATACGGTGCAGAATTTTGCCGCGCCCGATGCTGCATCCGGCGTATCCTTCGCGCCGCTCATATCCGGGACGGAAAAGCCGCGCACCCTGCTTTCGGAGGGAGCAGCAGGCTTATAGGCGGGCGTTCTTCCGATCGCACTCACGTCCGGCGTTGCAAAGGGATCGCCGCTCTTGCCGCTGAGCTTATTATTGATGGAAATCACGTTCTTCACCAGCAACACCAGCATCATCGCCAGCTCATAGACAAGCCGGATGACAATGGGTCCGGCAATCATCATCAGCAGGCCGTACCAGCCCTGCCACTGCCCCCAGTAGTCCACCTTAAAGAGCATGAAAAAGCCGGAAAGCAGCACAAGGCAGGTCAGGAAAATGTAGAGCGCCTGCAGAATTTTCTCCACGATCAGATACTTAAAATTGCAGGTATCATGCAGGAATTTTCCGAACCCGTTCAGTCTGGCGCGCCGCTTTTCGGGGACGATGAAAATAAAGGCAAGCACCGTCGTCGTGATGGCCAGAAAAGCCGCCACGACCACTTGCCAAAGGCTTGAGCTAATTCCATAGGGATAAAACATACTTTCTCTCTCCTTTTGTTTTTATATGGATGGGAGGCATCTGCCTCCCATTGCCAATGGCTCAAAAGTGCGCCCTGATCTTTCCGACAAACGGTACCTCAGGATAGGATCAGCTTGTCATCGGCTTCATCGGAGCCGGAGGCCTTGCTGAAGAGCTCCAGCAGCTGCTCAACGGTGAGATTCTTCTTTTCCTCGCCGGAGACATCCACTACGATATGGCCGTCGTACATCATGATCAGGCGGTTGCCATAGTTAATGGCATCGCGCATATTGTGGGTGATCATCAGGGTGGTCAGGTTGTTCTGCTCCACAATTCGCTGGGTCGCCTCCAGCACCTTGGATGCGGTTTTGGGATCCAGCGCGGCAGTATGCTCGTCCAGGAGCAGCAGCTGAGGCTTTTGAAGGGTTGCCATCAGCAGCGTCAGCGCCTGACGCTGACCGCCGGAGAGCAGGCCGACCTTGGTGGTCAGGCGGTCTTCCAGGCCAAGATCCAGGGTTTTCAACATATCGCGGTACTTTTCCATATCCGCCTTGGGCACGCCCCAGCGGAGCACCCGGCGCTTTTCGCCCCGGCGGGCAGCCAACGCCAGATTTTCCACGATCTGCATATCGGCAGCGGTGCCGTTCATGGGATCCTGGAACACGCGTCCCAGGAAGGGAGCACGCTTATATTCGCACAGGCCGGAAATATCCACACCGTCAATCAGGATGGCGCCGGAATCCACCGGCCAGACGCCGGAGACGGCATTGAGCATGGTGGATTTGCCTGCGCCGTTGCCGCCGATGACGGTACAGAACTCGCCGGTTTGCAGCGTCAGGTTCAGGTTTTGCAGCGCTTTCTTTTCGTTGATGGTGCCTGCATTGAAGGTCTTGTACACATTTTTGATTTCCAGCATGGCTCAACCCTCCCCTGTGGTTTTGGCCGCCTTGGCATTTTGCTTGGCGATGCGGCTGAAGGAATTCCGCTTGGCCGCCCGCAGATTGGGCACCGCCAGGAAAATCGCCACAACGACGGCGGTGAGCAGCTTCATGTCATCCGGCGGGAATTTCAGCCACAGGACGAACACATACACCACATAGTAGATCACGCTGCCCAGAACCACGAAGGCAAGACGGATCATAAAATTCATATGCCGTCCCATCAGTGCCTCGCCCAGCACCTCGCCGATGATAACGGCGGCCAGACCGATGACAATGGCGCCGGTGCCCATCTTTACATCGGCAAAGCCCTGATACTGGGACATGATCCCTCCGGAAAGCGCCACCAGACCGTTGCTCAGCGCCAGACCGATGACCTTCATCCGATTGGTATTGATGCCCTGGGCGCGCGCCATGTTGCCGTTGATGCCGGTAGCACGCAGCGCGGAGCCGTGCTCGGTGCCCAGGTACATGTAAAGCGCCACCACCAGCGCCACGCACACCCCCAGCACGATCCAGATGGTGCGATTGAGCAGCTTGGCATTGGAGGAGAAGAGGAAGGAAACCTTATTGACATTCACAGCCTGGTTGGCCTTGCCCATGATATTCAGATTGATGGAATACAAGGAAATCTGCGTCAAAATGCCTGCCAAAATATCCGGAATGCCCAGGCGGGTGTGCAGGAAGCCGGTGATGACGCCTGCCGCCATGCCCGCCAGGAAGGATGCCAGCAGCGCCAGCTGGGGATTGACCCCCGCCAACACCAGCATGATGCAGACAGCGCCGCCGGTGGCCATGCTTCCGTCCACCGTCAGGTCGGACACCCCCAGCATCCGGAAGGTAAGAAACACGCCCAGAGCCAGTACGCCCCAGATAAGTCCCTGGGTCACGCCCCCGGGGAGGGCACGAAGCAGCGCAGTAAATTTCAGAGAAGCAAAGTATTCGGGGATAGATACCATGAGAGCATCCAGCATGGAATTGACCTCCTGTTATTTTCTGTTTGCAGAAAATCCCCCGGCAAAGGTTTTGCCGGGAGAATATTCTGCTGTCGTTCCCGGATGGGTTACTGGGTTTCGATGGCCTCGTAGCCCTGGGGCATCTCGAAGCCAATGGCCTCGGCATAGTCGGGATTGTACTTCTTTACCGGGGAGGCCGCATAGCCGATGGGCATGGTGGAGACATCTGCGCCGTTTACCAGAACGTCATAGGCCATCTCGCCGCAGACATAACCGATATCATAGTAGCTGATGGAAACCGTAGCCAAACCACCGGCGCCGCACATGCCCTCCTCGCCGCAAATCACAGGCAGATTCGCGCCGGCGCACACATTGGAAATAATGGTCATATTGGAAGCGGCGGTATTGTCGGTGGGGATGTACATGGCATCCGCGCCTTCGATGGCGGTGTAGGCAACCGACTGAATATCATTGGAGTCCGTGAAGGTATACACCGTAGTGCTCACACCCAGTTCGTCCATGCAGGCGATGAACTGGTCGGCCTGGAGCACGGAGTTGGGCTCTGCAGAGCAGTACAGCACAGCCACATTCTTGGCATCGGGCACCAGCTCCATCACGGTATCGGCATACAGCTGTGCGGGAACACCGTCGGAGGTGCCGGAGACATTGATGCCGGTGCCGACGGAGGCATCCATATCCTCAATGGCCAGCGCCGTCGCATAGTCGGTAACGGAGGTGCCCAGGATGGGAATGGTATCGGTCGCGGAAACGGCAGCCAGCAGCGCGGGCGTGGCGTTTGCCATGATCAGGTCGTACTCGTTGGCAACAAAGCCGGTGACGATGGTAGAGCACATGGTGGACTCGCCCTGGGCGTTCTGCAAGTCGAACTTCACATTGTCGCCCAGCTTCTCGGTAAGGGCATCCATAAAGCCCTGGGTCGCGGCATCCAGCGCGGCGTGCTGAACCAGCTGGCAGATGCCCACGGTATAGGTCTTTTCCTCTGCTTCGGCGCTGACGGCGGAAGCCATCCCCAGCACCATTACAGCAGCAAGGACAATTGCAATTAACTTTTTCATATCAATTTCTCCTTTTTGTGCCCGCCTTTTTTCGGGCAGGTTCGCTTGATGGGGATAATATAGCACTTGTATCTCCTACTGTCAATCTATTTTTTCAATATCATGCATTTAATTTTTTGATTCATCGTAGCATACAAGAACCTGCCCATTTCCGGTGTGCGGAATTGGGCAGGTTGCTGCTATGGCGCTGCTTTACATATTTTTCAGTCTCCGGCAGGCATCGGCAAGCTCCCGCAGGGTGGAGCAGCTGGCCATGGGCACGAGGGCAGCCATGGTCTGAACACTGCGCAGATACTGCCACTTCCCTTCCGGCACGGGATTGAGCCAGATCACCTTTCCCGCCCGACGCTTTGCCTCCAGCACGGCGGCGACGGCACGGTTCTGATCGATGGTCTTGGTATCGGACAGGATCAGCAGGGTGGCTCCCTGCCCCAGTATGGGCGGGCGGGCAGCGCAGATCTCTTCCAGCGCGGTGCCCAGATCCGTCCCCCGGCCGTAGATGCCGGATTGGCGGACAAAGGAACGGAAGGAATCCATATTGTGCAGGCAGTAGGCGTCCGCTTCCACCAGATGCTCGGAAAACAGGAATACCCGTGAGCTGTCCGACACCTGGTTGAGCGACTGGATCAGCCGCAGGGCAAATTCTGAAAACTGGATCATGGAGCCGGAAACATCGCACAGGATCACCAGGCGCTTGCGGTGGGTGCGCTTCCGGCGGTAGCGCAGCTGCCGGAAGGAGCCGCCGGTTTCCAGCCCCTTGCGGATGGTGCGCCGGAAATCCAGCTTGCCGGAATGGGCGGTATTTTTCCGCTTGGCGGACAGCTCCCCGTTGATCTGCTTGGCGATGCTCTGGATGATGGCGATCGCCTTGGGAATTTCCGTATCCCGGAACTGCCCCAGGTCGCGGTACAGGATGCCCACCTCCGGGTCGGCATCCAGGCAGTTTTCCCCGGCGGACTCCATAAGCATCTGCTGCTCCATAATGGATTTTGCAAAAACGGAATGGATGAACTCGCTGTACAGGCCGGGATTGCGTTCGACGTTGGACTTGTAGCGCTCCACAAAGTCCTTCAGGCGCTGCCGGGCTTCGTCGGACATCATCATATAGGTCTCGCGCTGCTGCTGCGTCAAATGTGCCTGCTCTCCTACCTGCTCCAGCTCCTCTTCCGCCTCCCGGCGGCGCTGCTCCATCTCCTGCTCGTGCTGTTGCTGCTGCTCCGCCTGGCGGCGCATGGCCTCCTCGGAAATAAAGAAGCCGTCGAAAACCTGGTCAAAGGTCAGCTGATCTTCCCTGGAGCTGGAATAAACGGTGCGCAGAGCGATCTTCACCGTATCCCGGTCGGCAAAGCCCAGGCGCGTCAGCACCTGGGCGGCGTCGGCGGTCTCGGCGGGTCCGACGGCAAGCCCCTTCAGGCGAAGCATCCGGGAGAAGGCGGAGAGCTTTTCCAGATAGACGCCGGTATCAGCCATGGCTGTGTCCCTGGCAGCGGCCGCAGTGCTCCGCCTCCGGCTGCTCTTCCTCCAGGATCTCCAGATCCTCGTTGTTTTTCAGCACAAAGCCCGCCGTCCGGCGCAGAGCGTCCGGAGTAAGTTCCCGGATGCCCAGGGCATCCAGCGCCGCCGCCCAGTCCAGCGTCTCGGCGATGGAGGGCTTTTTCAGTATGGCCTCATTGCCGCGCAGCTTCTGCACGGCAAGGGCAACCTGGGCGCAGAGCCGGTCATCCACATGGGGCAGCTTTTTGCGCAGAATGGAAAGCTCCTTGTCCATATCGGGGTATTCGATGTGCAGGTAGGCGCACCGGCGGCGCAGTGCCTCGGAGAGCGGGCGCGCGCGATTGGAGGTGAGCACCACAAAGGGAACGGTTTTCGCCCGGATGGTGCCGATCTCCGGCACGGTCACCTGCTGCTCGGACAGCAGCTCCAGCAGGAACGCCTCAAACTCCTCGTCCGCCTTGTCGATCTCATCGATCAGCAGCACCACCGGCTTTTCGGAACGGATGGATTTGAGCAGAGGGCGCTCCAGCAGGTATTCATCGGAAAAGAGGCTCTGGGTCAGCGCCTCCTTATCCGCCGAATTCATATTCACCTGGATGGACAGCAGCTGCTTCTGATAATTCCACTCGTAAAGCGCCTTGCTCTCGTCCAGCCCTTCGTAGCACTGCAGGCGCACCAGCTCCCGGTTCAGCGCGGAGGCCATCACCTTGGCGACCTCGGTCTTGCCCACGCCGGCTGCGCCCTCGATCAGCAGCGGACGCCCCAGCGTCAGCGCGACATATACCGTCGTGGCAAGAACATCGTCATAGACATAATCCGCCGCATCCATTCTCTGCTTTAATTCTTCCAGTGTCATTGTTCCGCTCCTTATGCTCCGCAGGAGATCCCGGCAGCATTCAGCTCCCGGCGGAGCCGGGAAATGTCGCCATGGAACACCGCGCCGTTCATGCCAGTACGGATGGCACCCTCCACATTGGCGGGCATGTCATCAATGAAAAAGCACTCGGCGGGATTCAGGTCAAATTTCTCATAAAGCCGCTCGTAGATCTCATGGGCGGGCTTGAGCAGCTTTTCCTCGGCGGAAACCATCAGCTGATCAAAGCACTCGGAGCCGGGAATGCGGCAGAAATACGTCCGCAGCGCCAGATTGGCATTGGAGAGCAGGTAGATGTGATACCCATTGCTCTTCAGCTCCCGCACCAGCTCCCCCATGCCGGGAACAGGGAAAATAAATTCGTGATACCAGCCGATGAGCTTCTCTGCCGGTGCCCACAGGCGCTGGGGCAGCCGGGCAAGCACCGCCCGGCGCAGCTGTTCCTCGGTCATCACGCCCCGATCCTGCTGCATCCACTCCACCGTGCGGAACAGCTCCCGATTCAGAATTTCTCTGTCCTCAGCGGACAAATCCAGCTGATCGAGCATGGTTGCAGTGTCCCAGCGGATCAATACGCCGCCCATATCAAAAACAATATTTTTAATCATAACAAAGCTCCTATGTCCAGTACTTTAATACAATGTATCCGTGGGGTTGGGGTAGCCGAACTTTTCCTTCAGCAGGGCGTAGTATTCGTTCGCGTCACCATTCTGCTCGTAGCGCCAGGGGTAGCCATAGGGATTGTCGTCCTTGGCATCGCCAGTGTGCTGGGTGATGCAGTCGGGGTGCAGCGCGTCAAAGCGGGCGCGCTCCGCCTCGTCGGTCTTGGAGCGGGCATCCACCAGCACTTGAAGGTTCAGCTCATCCAGCGGCGAGAGGTCGGACACCTTGGTGTAGGCGATGTTCAGCCGCTGCAGGCTCGTGCAGGCAGCCAGAGAGGATATATCCTCCAGGTAGCCGCAGTAGGCGACCTCCAGGAACTCCAGATTGGGGCAGTTTTCAAAGGGGGTCAGGTCAGAAATCATGGAGCCGGAGAGAATCACCGCCCGCAGCTTGGGCATTCCCGCCACAAAATCGCACTGCTTGAGTATCTCGTTGTGGCCGAAATCCAGGAATTCCGCATCCTCGCAGTAGATCAGATCGGCACTGTTGTAATCATACAGGTTGTACACATGGCGGATCACCGTGCGATCCGTCAGGCAGCCGCCCTTGCCGAACCAGACACGCCAGACCACCTTGGTGGTGCCGCGGAATTCATCCCGCACGGCAGCCAGCTCCTCGTTGGTAAAGTGGCAGTTATCCAGCACGAACCGCTCACAGCCCCGCAGGACGGACAGCGCCGTGCGCAGGGTATCCAGTGCGCCCTCCTGGTTGCCGATGTATTTATTGGCATAGCTGATCTCCGTATCGGTGGTGCTGACCCGCTGGCCAAAGAGATCGAAGGAAAATTTCAGCAGTGCCTGGGGCACATGGGTTTGCAGCTGCGCCGCCTGCTCCAGGGTATAGAGCGTCGTATCATCGGCGGTCATCAGCTGGATTTCCGCCAGGTTGGGAAGGTAGGCAAGCATGGAAGCATTGGCCAGCACCTCCTCCGGGCTCAGGGCGGAAAGATCGATTGTCTGCGTCTCGCTGTCGCAGACAATGCCGCAGAAATCCAGGCCGCATGTGAATTCCACGTTGGGGTAGGCATTCTGCAGCGCCTGCAGCTCGCTGATCTGCAAAGCGGAATTGCGCAGCGTCACCTTCTGCAGCTGGGGCAGATAGGCAAGATTGCGCAGCAGGAGCTGGTAATCATAATCCCCCGGCTGCAATTCCAGACTCTGGGCATCCGGTGCGGCTGCCATGGTGCCCAGGCGGACAAGATAGCGCACCTCCACCTGGGGATGGCGGACGGCATATGCCTCGATTGCCTGATAGCACTCGCTGCCGGTCAGGTCGGCATATTTTAAGTCCGGGTAATCCCGCTCCATGTCCAAAATGGTATTTTCATCCACCACCAGCGAAATGCGCTCCACCTTGGTCGGCTCGGTGGTTTCGGGCGTGCCCAGGCTCAGGCCGTCACAGCCGCTGAGCAGGAGCATCACCGCAAGCAAAGCCAGCAGGGGCTTTACGAATCGTCTCATAAAAAAGAAACCTCCAAATTCATTGCGTATGCTTTTATGGATTATACCACAAAAGGGCAGAAAATACAATGTTCCGGGGGCAGAAAATCGGCGCAGCCAAAACGCTGCGCCGATTTAGGGAAGCTCTGATTAAATCAGCAAGAGCTGGCAGCGAGGGATTTTGTTTCCAGGCAAAGGATGAAAAATGGAGGAATACTGTATGTATTTCCCATTTTTCATCCTGCGGCATGGGGGCAAAAGGCCCGCTGTCCGGCCGCAGACGATTTATTCAGAGTTTCCTTAGATTTAATCTCTGCGGAGAGCCTCGATGGGGTTCAGGTTTGCCGCCTTGGTGGCAGGGAGCAGACCGAACACCACGCCGATCAGGGTGGAGAATACCACGCTGACCACGATGGCCGGAATGCTGATGGCAACGGGGATCTCCATCATCTTGGAAATCAGCTCTGCAAGGCCGATGCCGGTGGCCACACCGATCACGCCGCCCAGGCTGGTGAGCACGGCAGCCTCGGTGAGGAACTGCATCAGGATCCGGCGTTTCTTTGCACCGATGGCTTTTTTCAAACCGATCTCGGAGGTGCGCTCCGTCACGGACACCAGCATGATGTTCATTACGCCGATGCCGCCTACCAGCAGGGAGATGCTGGCGATCCAGATCAGCTGGGTATTGGTGGCCTGGCTCATTTTCTGCAGCTGCTGTGCCTGCTCCAGCATATCCAGGCTGCGGTAATCGTAGCCCGTGTCGGTGCCCACGATCTGGCGTCCGGTCAGCAGATCCGCCGCCTTCTTGCCGACGGTGGTCATCTCGTCCGTGCTGGTGACCTTGATTGCCACGTTCTGGGGCTCATCAAACCGGTAAGCAACCGGCCAGACGGCATCCGGAATATAGATATTGCCGGAGGAGCTGCCCACATACATCTGATAATCCGACATGGAATTGATGGTGGGTGTGAACTCCTGGGACAGGGCTACCACGCCAATGATGGTATACACGTCCCCCTGCACCTCAAGCACCTGCCCAACAGGGTTCTCCCCCAGGGACAGCGTCGAGATCACATTGGTGTCCACGATGGCGACCTTGCGGAAATTCTCATAGTCCGCTGCCGTAAAGCCGCGCCCCAGCTTCACCTGGTAGCCGCTGGCGGGGAAAAAATGGGAATCCACGCCATACACGCTGCCGTTATACTGGGTATTCTGGTAAAAAACGGAATCGGCGTAGCTGCGGGTATAGTACAGGGAAACGATCTGCGCCCCGTCCAGCTGCTCCAGCTCCTGGCGGGTCTCCTCGGTAATGGGACGGACACAGGAGGGGATATCATTCCAGGAGGCATCAAAGGCATAACCGTTTTGATTCAGCTGGATCGAAACGATATTGTTGCCGGCACCGATCAGATTTTCCTTGATCTGCTCGTTGGTGCCCTTGATGGTGGAAACGATGGTGATGATCGCGGCAATGCCGATGATGATGCCAAGCATGGTGAGCATGCTGCGCATCTTGTGGCTCCAGACGCCCTGAAACGCGAGTCGAATATTTTCAAACATGGCTTCTTCCCCCCGTTATGCGTACATATCGGAATAGTCGCCCTCTTCGGTGGGGACGCCGGGTTTCACATTCTTGCCATAGGGGAAGGCAACCATGTCGTCCTCCGTCAGGCCGTCCTGAATCGCCACATAGTAGCCGTTCAGGCTCTTGCTCACCGTGACGGTGCGGCGCTCCAGCAGGCCGTCCTCGCCCCGGACGTAGACATAACTGACGCCGTCCTCGGTGCGCAGGAAGGGCTTTTCCAGATAGATTCCGACCTGCTCGGCGGAGGAATAGGTCACGCTGACGTAATTGCCCGCCTGCAAATCGGCACTCTCATCCACGAACACGCGGAAGGGATAGCTGGAAGCATTGGGGTTATTATTGCCATTGTAGCTGTTGCTGGAGGAAGGAATGTCGCCGACGGAGACGACGGAGCCGGTGTAGGTCATACCGGAGTTCCAATCGTTGACGGTGACCTCCTGGCCGATCTTCATGCTGCTGCGCTCCAGCTCACTGATGGATGCATCGATATAGTACCCGCCGCCGCCGGAAACCTTGATGATGGGCTGAGAATTGAGCTTGGCATCCTCCTCGGTCAGCAGGGAGATAACCTTGCCGTCCTGCTCTGCATAGATATTGCCGTCGCTCAGCTCCTTCTGCATAATCTTCAGCTCGGACTGGGTCAGCTTCAGCTGGATGTCCAAATCCTTAATTTTCTGCTCCTGCTCCTTCTTCATCTCCTGAATCTGGGAGTAGGTGTAGCCGCTGCCGAAATAATCCACCTCCGGCTCGGTCTCGACAGGCTCGGTGGGCTCCACAGGGATGCTGAAATCCTCAATCCCGGAGGCATTGAAGAAGGAGAAGCTGCCATCGGCATTCACATGCACGCCGATCCACACCAGGACATCTGCCTTGAGCAGATTGTCCTTGGTAATTTTGAAGATCACATAATAAGGGGTGCACTTTTTTCCGGGCTCAGCAGGTTCCGTAGGAGCGGTCGGCTCGCCGGGGGCTTCCGTGGGCGCCTGCGTGGGCATCTCTGTCGGTGCCTGCGTGGGGTCTGCCTCGCCTTCTGTCAGGAGGGCAGTGAAGTAAATCAGGTTTTCTGCGCCGGTCAGCTTCAGGACGGGCGCTTCGGAAGGCGCCTCCGTAATGGGCACTTCCGTGGGAGCATCCGTCGGCGCCTCCGTCATGGGTGCTTCGGTGACAGGCGGCTGCGTGGGATTCTGGTTCAGGACGATCTCCACCTGGAAGGGACTGACTGCCTGCTCCGGAACAGTGAACTCCCGGCGGGCAGTCTCATAGCCCTCTGCGGAAGCGACATAGGTATATTTGCCGGGCAAAAGCAGATAGGTTCCGTCCGGCTCCGGGTCAATGACAACATTTGTATCCTGTTCGGCGGAATACACTGCCAGTGTCAGATAATCCGGGAGGCGGAGGAACGTGACCCGCACCGGCCCGGAAACAGGCTGGGTGGGCGCAGTCGTCGGCTCCGTGGACGATAGGGAAGGCTCCTCCGTGGGGGGATTGCTGGGATCCTCGGTGGGCGTCTCCGTGGGTGGGTTGCTGGGATCCTCGGTGGGCGTCTCCGTGGGAGGATTGCTGGGGTCTTCGGTGGGCGCCTCCGTGGGCGGTTCGGTCGGGGTATCGATCAGATCGCCGATGGTCTGCTGCAGGAACTCCGTGGAGATCACCTTGCCCGTGGGGATCCAGCAGATAAAGGCGCTGCTTTCAGAAGAGCCGTCGTGCCCCTCCCGGAAAAGCTCATACGCCCCGCTGAGCGGGCGGCCGTAGTCCGGCTCGGTGGGCTCCGTCTCCGGCTCCGTGGGGGGAATGCCCATGGGAACCATCCAGCTGATGCGCTGCAGCTCCTTCTGAGCATCCTCCAGATCCATCTGATCCTTCTGGATCTCCAGCTCCTTTCGCTCCAGCTCCAGCTGGGACAGGGTGGTATCGAAGCTCATGAGCAGGTCGCCCTTCTTTACCTCCTGCCCCTCCTCCACCAGAACCTCGGAAACGGTCTGGGTGTCGGACAGATAGACGGTTTGAATTTTATCGGTGGTGACGGGGCCGTAGCTTTCGCGGGAATCGCCCCAATATTCCGTCATACCCACATAGTTGAAGGGATACACCTTCACCGGGGCAACGTTTTTGCTGCTGTAATATTTCCAGCCGAAGAAGCCGCCGCCACCCGCTACCAGGATAACGGCAAGGATGATAAGCGTCTTTTTAAGCTTTCGCATGTTCGGTCTCCTCTCCTTTCATCCGCAGTTCGCCGTCGAGGATATGGTAGATCTTATCGGCGCACTCGGCAATGGCAAGCTCGTGGGTGATCATGATGATGGTCATGCCCTCCTTGCTCAGGCTGCGGAAGATCTCCATGATCTGTTCACCGGCCTTGGAATCCAGGGCGCCGGTGGGCTCGTCCGCCAGCAGGAGGGTTGGCTTTGTGACAATGGCGCGGGCAATGGCCACCCGCTGGCACTGGCCGCCGGAGAGCTGATTGGGGCGAAAATGGATACGCTCCTCCAAGCCGACAGCCTTGAGCGCCTCCACGGCTCTTGCCCGCCGCTCCTTCAGCGGGACACCGGCGTACAGCAGCGGCAGCGCCACATTGTCCATGGCGTCCAGCTTGGGCATCAGGTTGAAGCTCTGGAACACAAAGCCGATGTATTTGTTGCGAATGTCCGCCAGAGCATTGTCGCTGCTGTTGTGAAGGTCCTTGCCGTTCAGCTCATAGGTGCCGGAGGTCGGCACGTCCAGGCAGCCGATGATGTTCATCAGCGTTGTTTTGCCGGAGCCGGAGGGACCCATGATGGCGAGGTAATCTCCCTGCTCCACGGTCATGTTGATATGCTTGAGCACCCGGACGGACTGCTTGCCCTGCAAATAATCCTTGCAGATGTCGGTCAATTTCAGGATGGTCATTCCGGTGTTCCCTCCTGTGCGGACTGTGCCGACGGGGCTGCCTGCTGCACCGTCTTAGTGGTGGGCGCTCCCTCCACGCACACGGTTTCATCCGGGAACGCCACATAGTCCGTCTCGCTCAGGCCGGAGAGAATCTGATAGACATCATTCATCCCGTCGTAGTCTCCCAGCTCTACGCTGCGCTTTTCCAGTCTGCCCTGGCCGTTGTCCGCCCAGACATAGGAATTGCCCTCCTCGTCAAAGCAGACGAAGGAGCTGCCCAGCGTCAGGCCGTCCAGCGTATCGGGCGCTTCCTCCTGCTCTACGGTCAGGTAGACATGCTGCCCCAGCAGCATATCGTCGCTGCTGTCCAGCTCCACATAGAAGGGGTACTTGGTGGAATTGCTCATATCATCGGAGGAGCTGGACATATAGCGGTTGCCGCTGCTCTGGTTGGGATTCTCGTAGTCCACCAGGGTAACGGTACCCATCCAGAATTCATCGGGATTTGTGCGGGATGCAATGCGCATGCGGTTGCCCTCCACAATGGAGCCCCGCTGCATTTCGTTCAGCACGCCCTTGACACGGAAGGTGCCGGTCTGCTGGATGGTAATGTAGACATCCTTGGGGTTGCCGTGTTCATCGGTCTGGTCGTCGCCCAGGGAGGTAACTCTGCCGTCCACCGGCGACGTGACCACGGCATTGGCCAGCAGATGCTCCGATTTCTGCACCTCGGACTGCTTGGTTTTCAGCTTCAGCTCCGATTCCTTCAGGTCGATCTGGTTGGTCTGGATCTGAAGGGTATATTTCAGCTTATCGGAGGAAGACCAGGTTCTGTCCCGGTCTTTTTCCAGCTGGGCGATCTGCTCGGTATAATTCTCAATGGACGATTGCAGCTGCTCCGCTTCCAGGCGTTGCTTATCCAGCGTCAGCTGGAGCTGCTCCGTATCATAGGAAAAAAGCTTCTGATCCTTCGTCACATCGTCGCCCTGCTTGACATAGACCTGGTCAACGACCTTATCGCTGTCCTTCTTGATCTCCGTCACATTTTCAGAGACCACGATGCCGCTGAACTTATCCGTCGGCGCGATCCCGCCCATCTGAGAAAGGTCGGATACCTTCTGTACAAACACATGTGTTTCCTTCTGGGAGCATGCCGCCAGCCCAAGCAGCAGGCAGCACGCCAGAATCCATGCGGCAAATTTTTTCATATAAAATCCTCCATATGAAGTCTTACTTGTCTGCTCTATCATAATCCATCCGCCCTTAAAAATCAACACGGGGAAAGCTTAAGTATTCTTTAAGGAAGTTCTGATGAAATCGGCAGGAGCTGTGAGCGAGAGATTTTCCGTCCACAGCCGCAGACGATTTATTCAGAGGTTCCTGAAGGGCGTTGTTTACAGGATATTCAAAAAGCCTTCTTGTTTTTTCCGAAATTATCCGTTATGATAAGTGAAAAAATGGCACAAACTGTATGTGTCAAAGGAGGAAATAAACCATGTCCGTTCTGTATGTGAATCAAGAAAGCTTTGAGAAGATCATCCACGAGAGCTCCAAGCCCGTCCTGGTGGATTTCTGGGCCACCTGGTGCGGTCCCTGCCGGATGCTCGCCCCGGTGCTGGAAGAGGTCGCCGAAGAGCGGCAGGACGTCACCGTCTGCAAGGTGGATGTGGACGAGGAGCGGGAGCTGGCGCTGGAATACGGCATTTCCAGCATTCCTACCCTGCTGGTATTCAAAAACGGCGAAGTCGTAAAGAAATCCATCGGCGTCATTTCCAAGGAAGAAATGCTGGCGCTGCTGTAAAAGCCGAAAGCAGACCCTTTCCCTTTGCGGGATCGGGTCTGCTTTTTTACTATGCGGCTGCCGTCTGTCCGGCGCTTTGAACCATCTTTTTGTGCACGATGGGGAATGCAATCAGCTCTGCGATCAGGGTGAGCACCCAGGAAATGGGATAGGACAGATACAGGCACTCGGGCGTATGCAGCTCGGGGATCTGGAAGATCGTGAAGATCCACAGCAGCCGGGAACCGCAGATTCCAATGACAGAGATGAGCATGGAGAGTGTGGATGCACCCATGCCCCGCAGCGCGCCGCCGCCGGAATCCAGAAGGCCAAAGAGGAAATAGGGCGCAGAGGTATAGAGGATGCGCGTCATTCCGATCTCCAGCGCCTCCTGCGAATCGGTGATGTAAATACCGAGCAGCGAGCGGCGGAAAATCGCCAGCAGTCCGCCGGTGAGCAGCCCCGCCAGCGTGGCATACAGGACACACCAGCCAAACACCTTTTTCACCCGCTCAAACTGGTGCGCACCCACGTTCTGGCCGATGTAATTCACCGCCGCCTGGTGGAAGCCGTTGACAGCGTTGTAGCAGAAGCCCTCCAGGTTGGACACGGCGGCATTGCCGGAAACCATGGTCTCGCCGAAGGAATTCATGGACGACTGTATAATCACATTGGAAATGGAGAAGGTCGCGCCCTGGATCCCGGCGGGCAGCCCGATGCGGATAATTTTTTTCAGCTGGGGCGCGTAGAAGCGCATTTTGCCGGGATAGAACCGGCAGGCATCCTTGCGGTGCATCAGCACCAGCGTCACCGCAGCGGCGGAAAGCGCCTGGGAAATCACCGTTGCCCAGGCGACACCGGCCACGTTCATGTCGAAGACCGCCACAAATACCACGTTCAATATAATGTTCAGAACACCCGCGCCCATCAGAATGATCATGGGGCTCTGGGTATCTCCGGCGGCGCGGAGAATGGAAGTGCAGTAATTATACACCATGGTAAAGGTGATGCCGCCGAAATAAATGCGCATATAAAGGCTGGACAGCGGGAGCACATTTTCCGGGGTGTTCATCCAGCGCAGGAACGTGGGAGAGAATGTCACCCCCACCGCCGTGAGCACCACGCCGCCCACCAGCGCGGTAAGCAGCGCCGTGTGCACCGTGCGGTGCACAACTTCATCCGCCCGACCGCCGATGGCATGCGCCACACTGACGCCCGCGCCCACGGACAGTCCGATGAACAAATTGACAATCAGATTGGTAATGGCGCCTGTGGCGCCGACTGCCGCCACCGACGTGCTGCCGCAGAATCTGCCAACCACCACCAGATCCGCCGCATTGAACAGCAGCTGCAAATAGCTTGTGAGGATGATGGGGATGGTATAGGTCAGAATACTCATCGCCAGGGGGCCTTCCAGCATATTCCTTTCCGTTTTTCTCATTTCTTGAATCCTTCCAAAGCAAAAGTCGTATGTGTATTATACTCCTATCCCGGGGCAATGTAAAGTCTCCATTCCTGCCGTTTTTTATCGCATAAAACCCGACGTGATTCGTTAAAAATGCCTCCAACCGGACAGTTGGAGGCACTTTATCAGAATTTACCGCTCCGGCCGGAATGGCCGCCGGAGGAATAGCTGTGGGAATGGGAGCCGCCGGAGCCATGGGAATTGCCGGGATCCGTATTGCGGGGACGGCGGGTGACGGTGCGGTTCAGGAACATATCCGACCGCCTGCGCAGGTTCAGTCTGCCTTGCACATACTGGTTCGCATCCCGCTGCTGTCTGGCCGAACGCATGGGGGCGCTGGTGAAAATCCCCACCAGGAGCGCTGCAAGGCCGCCGGGAATCAGCGCCAGCGCGGGAGAAGGCTTTTCATCCTGGTCGGAATACCGGCTTTCTCCCTCGCCTACGGGGTGACCCTCTTCGGCGGCAAGGAGACACTCCTCACAAGTATTCAGGTATTCCCGGAAGCCGCCATAGAAATCGTCCTGCCGGAAATAGCGGAGGAAGCGATCTTCCATCCGATCCCGGCCAGCTTCCGTAAAAATCCGGTCTGCACGGCTGCTGTAGAAATCCAGCTCATAATCCCGCTCTTCCATGCTGAGCAGGAGCATCGTGCCCGCTCTGTCGCTGTCCCAGCCCAAGTCGTTGTCATCATACAGCTCCATGGCGCAGGTTTCCACGCTGGAGGAAGTGGTATAATCCCGGTAATCCGGGAGCGTGATAATGTACACGCCGAAATGATACTTTTCACTGATTTCGGCGGCGCGATTTTCCAGTGCCGTCAGCTCCGACGCAGAAAAGATCCCCGCTTCATCCGTGACGTAGTTAAGCTGCGCCTGGATCGCGGCGGCAGATACGGCAAAGCAGCCGACCAGGAGCATCAGTGCGAAAAGAACCGCAAAATATCGTCTCTTCAAATCCGGCACCTCCTTACAGCAGGAACAGCAGCGACACGGCCGCTGCCGCAACAAAGGAGCCGAGGCAATACAGCGCCAGCTTTCCCTTGTCGATGGGCAGGTCGCCGATGAGCTTTCCGGTCTGGCCGTTCATGGCAAAGAGGAAGTTCTTATCCTTCCACTTGGTGGAGAGCATCCACACCGGCATCAGCGCATAGCGCACCCGAGTGGGGTTGACGGTCACATCCTTGCTGACGGTGACACAGCTGGAATAGCCCACCACAGTATTGCGCAGCGCATCCTCAACGCTGGCGGTGCAGCGGGCATTGGCGCGCTTGGCGCACTCCTCCTTGGAAACGTCATACTGGTCGGCCAGGAAGCCGGGCAGATACGACAGAGAGAACTGCTTCAGCTCACCGTAGTCATACGGCTCGATGGCATCCATGTGAGTATCCGGCATCTGGGAGGAGCCGTCCACCGGCACATTTTCAAAATCCAGCGTACCCTCGCGGTGCACCAGGAAGTGGCTGGTTTCGGTGATGTATTCCTTCGGGGTGGTGTGGGTATGCACCCGGGTGGTTTTGAAGGTCATGTCGCCCTCCACCTGGGCATCGAACAGCCAGAAGGGCACATACACGCCCTTGATCTCCTGGACGTGATTTTCCGCCCTGAAGGCCTTGGGGAGCAGGGGCTTATGGTTGTAATGCTTTTTCAGCGCAGCCACGGCGGCGGTCTTGTCTACCTTGAAGGGGATGATCAGATCCGGCTTCTTGCTGCCGGAGAGCTTACCGGGAATGATGCTGGGGTTGCCGCAATAGGGGCAGGAGGTTGCAGCGGTGGTCTCGTCGCACACCAGCTCCGCGCCGCAGGAGGGGCAATTGTAGGCGTGCAGGTTTTCGCCCTCCGCGCCCCAGTTCTCTCCGGCGGAATCCATATCCCACTGCGCCTCCCGGACGCTTTCTTTGGCCTCCCGTTCCTCGGTGGCCTCCTGTGCATCGGCGTTCTTTTCAGCATACATCCGGTCGATGTCCTCAACGGAAAAGCGGCTGCCGCAGTAGTCGCATTCCAGCACCCCGGATTCGCTGCCAAAATGCAGCGGCCCCGTGCAGGCCGGGCACTGATAATTGGTAATTTCACTTGCCACAGGCGATTCTCTCCTTTCACCAACGGTGCCCTGCCCTTTTTGCAGGCAGGGCACTGAAAAATCCGGTTAAACGATGATGTCTTCGTCGCCGAAGGGGTCGCCGCACTCGGGGCAGAATTTCGGAGGATTCTTGGGATCGGCAGGAACCCAGCCGCACTTATCGCAGCGGTACTGCGGAACGCCCGCCGGTTTCCTTGCGCCGCAGTTGGAGCAGAATTTTCCCTGGTTCACCGCGCCGCAGGAGCAGGTCCAGCCGGCAGCAGCCTCGGGCTTCTTCGCACCGCACTCCGTGCAGAACTTGCCGGTGGCAATGGCGCCGCAGCTGCATTTCCAGCTTCCGGCGGCAGGAGCGGCGGCCTGGGGGGCAGCCTGCTGCTGCCCCATCTGGAACAGCTGTGCGGCGTTGGTGCCGCCGCCCATGTTCTGTGCCATACCCATGCCCATAAAGCCGGTCATTGCCCCGGCGGTATTGGAGGCGGCAGCCTTCATAGCGTCGCCGCGCGCCATCACGTCGTAAGCGGCAGCCATATTGGGATTGGAGTAGACGGCAGTGCGCTGCATATCCTTGAGCATCTTCTCGTCTTCCTCAGAGGCTTTCACGCTGGAAACGCCGAAGGAGACGATCTCAATGCCCCGCAGGTTGCGCCACTTGGTGGAGAGCACCTCGTTAAGTGCGTCGGCCAGCTCCATGGTATGGCCGGGCAGGCTGCTGTAGCGGATGCCCATATCGGAAATCTTTGCAAATGCGGGCTGCAGCGCCGTGAGCAGCTCGGTTTTCATCTGCCCCTCCAGCTTTTCGCGGGGGTACTCATCGGCAAAATTGCCGCAGACATTGGTATAGAACAGCAGCGGGTCGCAAATGTGGAAGCTGTACTCGCCGAAGCAGCGGATGGAGATTTCCCAATCCAGATTGATGTTCCGGTCAACCACCCGGAAGGGCACGGGGCTGGGCGTGCCGTATTTATTGCCCACCAGCTCCTTGAGGTTGAAATAATACACGCGCTGATCCTTGCCGGTGTCGCCGCCGAAGGTGAAACGCTTGCCGACAGTCTTGAAGGTATTCAGGATGCCCTCGCCCAGGCTGCCGCAGAAGATGGAGGGCTCGCTGGAAGCATCATAAGTAAATTCACCCGGCTCGGCGGTGAACTCCACCACCTTGCCCTGATCGACGATCATCATGGCCTGGCCGTCCGCCACGGCAATCACGCTTCCGTTGGAGATGATATTATCGGAGCCTCTGGTATTGGAGGAACGACCGGAAACGCGCTTCTGTCCCTTTACGGCCAGAATGGTCTCGGGGATCGCCTCACAGTAAAAATATTCCTTCCACTGATCTGCCAGAACGCCGCCGGCTGAACCTACGAGTGCCTTGATCAAACCCATAATGATGTTACTCCTTTATAAAATATAGTTCATGCGCACACTTTCCTGCGAAAGGCACATCTATGTCCGATTATTCTACACAATTTTTGTTTGAAATGCAAGAGCGAAACCGGGAAATTCATTCCGTTCTGGAGATCATTTCATTCAGAACAGCTATTATTTCCGTCAGTCCCCGCTCATCTTCCTCTGTAAAGCGGTTGAGCACCGGGCTGTCGATGTCCAGTACGCCCCAGAGGGACGCGCCGCTGAAAATCGGAAGAACGATCTCGGAATTGGAGGCACTGTCACAGGCGATGTGGCCGGGGAATTCATGGACATTGCCCACGCGCACCGTTTCCCCCCGCTGCGCCGCCGTGCCGCACACGCCTTTTCCCATGGGGATCTCGATGCAGGCGGGCTTGCCCTGGAATGGCGAGAGCACCAGCTTGCCATCCATCAGCTTATAAAAGCCTACCCAGTTGATTTCCGGCAGCGCCTGCCACAGCAGCGCCGCAGCATTGGCCAGGTTGCTGATCTGATAGGGCACATCCTCTGTCAGCGCCCGGAGCTGACGGGCAAGCGACGGGAAATTTACATTCATTTGATCGTCTCATTTCTTTTTTACAATTATATGAAGCGCAGAAAGGGCTTCTTCATGTACGCTCCATCTTACAGCAAAGAAAAATTCTTTGCAACCTCATTTTGACAAATCGCCCACACACTTCCTCATTTCTCGACTTTTTCAGCGGTTACAATCCGTCGAGTGCGGCATATTAATGTTGCAGGAAATGGAGGGCTGAACATGAAGAGAAAGAAATTTACTGCTGCGCTGGCAGTTTTGTTTGTAATTTTGCTGTCGCCGGTGGGGCTTGCGGAGCCGCTGCTGGTGCCCGTGGGGCAGACCGTGGGCTTGCAGCTGCGGGACAACACCGTCACCATCGCGGCATTTGACGATGCGCTCGGCGCGGATGCGAAAAATGCCGGACTAAAAATCGGGGACTGCATTGTCAAAGTAAACGGCACGCCGGTGCACAGTGCCCAGCAAATGCGCGACGCGCTGAGTGCTTCCGGCAACGCGGCACACCTGACCATCCGCCGGGGCGGCAAGGAGCTGGAGACCACGGTAAAGATCGCCGCCACAGAGGGCGGCGCAAAGCTGGGGGTTTATCTAAAGCAGGGCATCTCCGGCATCGGCACCGTCACCTGGTACGACCCCGCCACCGGAAAATTCGGGGCGCTGGGGCACGGCGTGAATGGCAACAGCGGTGTTTTGATGCAGATGGCGGCGGGCTCCACCTATCCGGCGCAGGTCATGTCCGTCACCAAAGGCAAAAGCGGGCACCCCGGACAGCTGCGCGGCAGCTGCGAGGGCGCGGAAAGCTGCGGTGAGCTGCTCCGCAACACACCGCAGGGCGTTTTCGGCAAATCCCGCCAGGGCTGGCTGGGGGAAGCGATCCCCGTCGGCAGCGCAGAGCAGGTGCATACCGGACAGGCCAGCATCCGCTCCACGGTCAGCAACTTTACCACCGGGGATTATTCCGTGGAAATACTCAAGGTCTACCCCGCCAGCCGCGCCGACGGCCGCAACATGCTGCTGAAGGTCACGGACAGCACCCTGCTGGAAGCCACCGGCGGCATCGTCCAGGGCATGAGCGGCAGCCCCATCATCCAGGATGGCAAGCTCATCGGCGCAGTCACCCACGTCCTGGTCAACGCGCCGGATATTGGGTATGGGATTTTTATTGAAAATATGCTGGATGCAGCGGGGTAAAATTAAGGCTCGGATTTCCGAGCCTTAAACTGTTCTACTTCGGTCAAAGCCAAGAAACCGTGTACCCTGGAAGGAGAGCTTTCCTTTATCCCCCTCCACCAGCAGTCCATACGCATTTCCGGCCAGTTGGAACTCCATTCGATCCCCGCTCTCTACCTGGAACGTTGCATAATAGGTCGTTGAAGTATGGTACTGCCCGGCATCATTCCCGTTCCGGTGATGGGAGATATTGGTTCGCTTCGAAACCACCGCTGCCTGAACCGTCAGCCTCGGCGAATTGTTGTTTTTGTGCCATTGACTCAGCCCCCTGACAGCCGTAACGACGATAACGGCAGCCACCGCCACAAACATTATTACAGTCAGAATTCCAAACAGCCCGAAATTCATCCCAAAAAACATCTTTTCCCCTCCATTTTGCATCATTCCTGCTTTTATTTTATCATAGCCCGCAGGGGACTGTCAAATTAAGATTTCAAGTGAAGCGCTTTGACTTCAGGGCTTGACTCGTATATAATAATGCAATCAGGAGGGCATGGCTATGATCGTTGGCTCTGCCACCGGGACTTTGCGAAAATTTAATTGCATCAGGATGTAAGGGGGTGAAAACAGTGCATTATGTTGACGCAAAAGGGATCTTATCCAACAGCAATGGGATGAATATTTACAGAGGCTGCTCCCATGGGTGCATCTACTGCGACAGCCGAAGCCTCTGCTACGGCTTCACCCACCCCTTCGAAGACATCGAGGTAAAAAGAAACGCCCCGGAGCTTCTGGAGCGGGCGCTGCGCTCCAAACGCCAAAAATGCATGATCGGGACGGGTTCCATGTGCGACCCCTACCTGCATGCGGAGGAAACGCTGCGGCTTACCCGAAGATGTCTGGAAATAATCGAAAAATACGGCTACGGAGTGGCGATCCAGACAAAATCCACGCGGATCTTGCAGGATATGGAGCTTTTGAAATCCATCAACCGCAGGGCAAAGGCCGTCGTGCAGATGACGCTGACGACCTGTGACGAATCGCTGTGCCGCGTGCTTGAGCCGAATGTCTCCACCACCCGGGAGCGGTTTGACGCACTGATGCAGTTTAAGCAGGCCGGTATTCCCACCGTCGTGTGGATGGCGCCGATCCTGCCGCGCATCAACGACACGCCCGAAAACATCACGGGGCTCCTGAATTACTGCGTGGCAGCAGGGGTAAAGGGAATCATCTGCTTTGGCATGGGCGTCACGCTGCGCGACGGCAGCCGGGAATATTTCTACCGGGCGCTGGACAAGCATTTTCCCGGACTGAAGGATTGGTACATCCGCACCTATGGGAACGCCTATGAGCTGCTCAGCCCGAGTCACGAAGCACTGATGGAGCTGCTTGCAAATACCTGCACCCAGAACGGCATCCTTTACCGCCCGGCAGAATGCTTTCAATACCTGCGGACACTCCCGGAGGCGGATACACAGCTTTCGCTTTTCTAAGCTCCCCTTCTCCGCCGGTGCCATTCCTTCCAGAAGGTGAGGTATCCGCTGCGCCGGAATTCATCTTCCGGGAGCTTTTTAGGGGAACAGGCTTTATAGTATTCCTCCACCCTGTCCGCAAAGCGGAAAACCTCCTGCCGGTATTCTTCCAGCGGGACAGCTGCTTCTGTTCCGTCCTCCAGCGTCAGGATGACACTGCTTCCGCGATGGGTCACCGTCCAGTCGGTTCCGTTATCACAGCCGCTGATGAACACATTTTCAAGCTTTTCATCCGGAACGTAAAAATGACCGCAGCAGGGCAGCATTTGATTATCCTCGTGAAGGATGTGATCCTCCGTCAGCGTTTTCAGCAGATACAGTGCCGTGGCGCTGACCGTGCAGTCATCCTCCAGCCGGACGCCCCCAATCTCGGCGACCACATGCCCGTGCAGGCACAGATCCTCCGGGTCATCTGCATCTCCGTCGATCCAGTAAAAGCTGGTTGCGCGGATTTTGAATTGATCCATTTTCAGTTCCTCCCAATACTCTGCATATATCCTCATTTTACAAAACAGGGCAGATAACTGCAAGCTTTATTTTGCTCCGCAGTGCAATTCCCTCTGGACAGTTTGATATGCCTATGCTATACTTTCGGTGCAGGCAGAGCTGCGATTTCAACCTGAAAGGAGATGGTCAGTATGTTATTTTACATGCACGAAACCAAAACATTTCAGGGGGATACTGTCTGTTAACGAGACGATCTGATCCCCCGCACCACACTGGAGGATTGGAATGAAACAAGTTGCCTTACACAAAATCGACGAAAACAACTTTCTGGATGCCTTTCACCTGACCTTGAAGGATGGGCAGGAGAAGTTTGTCTCCCACCCCATTCGGAGTCTCGCCCAGGCCTATGTGTACTATCACCAATGCACGCCCTTCGGAATTTACGATGCCGACAGGATGGTGGGCTATGTGATGGTCATCTACGACTACGACCTGCAGGAGTATGATATCTGGCACATGATGATCGATGCCGCCCAGCAGGGCAAGGGATACGGCAAAGCCGCCATGGAGCAGGTGCTGGCGTACATTGCCCAAAAGCCCTTTGGCGATTCCGATCGGGTTGCCCTGACCTGCAGCCCGGAAAACAGCGCCGCTTTGCGCCTGTACCGGCAGTTTGGTTTCACCGAAACGGGGAATGCCGATGAAGATGAGATCGAGCTTGCAAGGGATCTGACATAAAATTCATGCCGGAGGGATTCCCTCCGGCGTTTTTTATGATATAATCAATATACGCAAAATGCATCCGGCAAAATCCATCGTGCATTGGAAGGAGCAAAAGTGGGACACACAAAAACGCCTGTCGCGCACTATCATCTTCCCGGTCTGTTCGAATTTTATGAGCTGTATCGCGTCTTTTTGCCCCTGTTCCGGGCGCATCGGGAATATTTTTACGACTGGTGCGACATTGGCTCCATCTACGGGGCGCCGGAGGGCTGCATCTGGGGCGGCGGACGGGTCGGGCTGGGGGTGCAAGACCCTGCACAGGTGCTGGCGCTGACCCGGGAATACGGGATTTCCGCCCGGCTGACCTTCAGCAATTCCCTGCTCCGGCAGGAGCATCTTTCGGACTCCAAATGCAACGCCCTCTGCCGCCTGTTTGCAGACAGCGGGGAGCCGCAAAACGGCGTAATCGTCCACTCGGAGCTGCTGCTGGACTACCTGAAAAAGACATATCCGGAGCTCTATTTCGTCTCCTCCACCACCAAGGTTCTGACGGAGTTTCCGCTGCTGCGGCAGGAGCTGGAGCGGGAGGATTTTCGCTATGTGGTGCCGGATTTCCGCCTGAACAGAGCATTTGACCGGTTAAATACGCTCCCCTGCCCGCTAAAGAAAAAAGCCGAATTTCTGTGCAACGAATGCTGCTTCTTCGGATGCAGGGACAGAAAAGCCTGCTACGAAGCCGTCAGCCGGAAGAATCTGGGAGAACTCTGCCCGGAGCACCGCTGCACTGCGCCAAACGCCGGGGAAGGCTACCGTTTTTCCGCCGCCATGGAAAACCCGGGCTTCATCGGCATCGGCGACATTCAAAACACCTATCTGCCCATGGGGTTTTCCAATTTCAAAATCGAGGGGCGCGGGCTCGGCAGCGCACTGATCCTGGAATTCCTGCTCTACTACATGACAAAGCCGGAATATCAACTTCGGGTGCGGGAGGAAATTTACCTGGATAATATGCTGGATCTGTTTTGAGTGCAATCGCATGCTTTGTGGGGTTTCCGGTACTGATGGCCGCCTACACACGAATCTATAAAAATACAGGAGGGTGCAAATATGAATAAATTCCGCACGGTTATCTCCGTTATCATCATGGTGCTTGCCGGAATCGTAGAGTTCTTTGCAGGTGCAACTCTGGGCAGCGGGCTGGAAGGAGCGATTCTGTTCTCCATGGTTGCCGGAATCGGCTGCATTGTTTATACGATCGATAATCAGGCATCCTAAGGAAGCTCTGATGAAATCAGCAAGAGCTGGCAGCGAGGGATTTTGTTCCCAGGCAAAGGATGGAAAATGGCGGAATACTCTATGTATTTCCCATTTTTCATCCTGCGGCATGGGAGCAAAAAGCTCGCTGCCCAGCCGCAGATGATTTTTTCAGAGTTTCCCTAAAGCCGCAAAGGAGGCATTCTGGTGTTTGCACGCATTCATGACAAAGCACGGAACCAATACTATAAATCCATCCTTTATTGCTGCATCAACCCGGGATATAACGGGCAGTATGTTGCCGTCAATCCTGAAACGCAGTGCTTCGAGCTGGCGGACTACCTGGATAAAAGCGGCGCAGTGCCGGAGCCGCTGGTTGAAATAATTCAGGATGATACCGATGGCTGGGTGCACTATGAGAATGCCCATCTTCTCAGGTACAAAGCCCATTGTCAGGAAAATGGCAAAGAGATGACCATTCATGCCCTGACGGGATACCGGGATGTCTGCGACAACAGCGCGTTTCTCTGTGCCATTTTGGAGCGCAGGTCAATTCCCGTGGCTGAGGCCGGGGTCGCGCTGCGGGAGCCGGACGATGCCGCGCTGTGGAATTACATCCGGACTCAGGCAGATGCCGACGCGTTTATGAAGCTTTTTGCTGCCTTTCATGATTCCACGCTGGAGAAGCTGTGCTACGAGGAGACTTCCGGCATGACCAGGGTAACCGCGGTCTTCGATAACTCCGGGTGGTACGGCGTTGCGGAGCTGTGCTTTGAAGGAGTGCTTGCTCTGAATCTGCGCCCGCCGAAGGAAAATTACAGCCGCGAAATTCTGGATGCCACCCTGCTGGTACGGGATGAAACAGTGCTCTGGAGCGACGACGCATTCTGGCCGGACGGACAAGATTTGCAGCAAGAGGCGCCATTCAGCGTCAGCTATATCAAAGCGCTGAATCTGAAATGGCAGAAAATTGGCTGATGCCCAATGGGATGCCGGCATAATTATAATACCTGACCTTCTGTCTATTGGAGCACTGTCACCGACTGCTGAAATTGGCGTGCCTCCGGGGTGTTCAAAAGCTTAAAGAGCGGCCTTCCTGTACCATCGAAGAAAACGAGGTAGCTCACGCCTGGAAGACAAAGCCTCTCCCCGGGAATCTTCAGGGAAACAGCCGGAACGATTGTGGCATGATCGATCTGAGAAAACGAAACGGTTTTGACTCTTCGCCACCCAAAAGGGAACACAACAATGGTAATCCGGTCATCTTCGACCTCAATATGCGCTTTTTCCAGATTTTTCATGCTCCAGCAAACCCATGTCAGGAAGAGCAGCGGCAGCACCGCCAGGAGAGTCGCCCAGATCATCCTCCCTGCATACACAGCGACGACGTAAGCCCCCAGGGCAAAAATGAAATACAGCATCAGGAAGCCAATCGAAAGCATCCATTTTACCCGCTTTGGCATTCCGGGTGTAGGCGTCGAATTATGGATATTCAGAACCATTTTCTTCCCTTCCCTCTTTTGATAATGATAACAAATGGGAGAACTTTTTTCAACTTCATCCCGCGATTCGCTGCACAGAAGCAACGCAACTTGGTATTGTAAGAGGTACACAACATACAGAACAGGACTGACGAGGTAAGCGATGAAGAAATTAAAAGAAGAATTTGCGGAAATTTCAAAGAGAACAGCGGTATTTCTTCTGATTGCCGGGTTGATTCTGGGTGCCGTTTTTACCTTTGGTATGCGGTACTGGAATGCCCCTATTGCACGTGAGGCCGCTCACCATGTCATAGCGACATTTTCCTCCAGCCAAGAACGGCTGAAGCATGGGCGAGTGCAGGAGATCATTCTCCGCTTTGACGATCATGAGGAGCTTCGCATAGACGGCTCGTGCGTGAGTAACACGCTGCTTGAAGCAATAGAATTGCTGGAGCCCGGTTCCGTTCTCGAAATGGCCGTTCATCCGAATTCCAATACCGTTTTGGAATTGCAGTGCGCAGCGGCAAAATATCTGGATTTTGAGGACACAACGAAGCACCTCGCCAGAGAGTCGGTCGGGTTTACGGTGCTGGGAATTTTCTGTTATCTTTCTTCCATCGTCGGATTTGCACGGCTGATCCTGCCGCGCCGGAAAACATGAGAAAATATACTTTCAGGGAGCGATCCCCCTCAGCGGGGACTGCTCCCTGATTTTTATGTTTATGGCTTGATCTTCTTGAACAGCCGTGCATTCCAGAACTCCATGCCCAATTCATCAATGTAAAAATGGAAAATGGCGCGCCAGTTTCGGGTGGCTGTGGAAAGAAGGACGAAATCTGTATCGGTGCAAATCGCATTTTCCGCAAACCGGAACAGCTCTGCGCCGATCCCCTTGGAGCGCATGGACGGAGCAACATAGATCTCCTCCACCTCGAAGAAGGGCGTCCCCTCTTCCATTACGGTGGAGGAGCTTTTTGCATGCTCCAGGTGTCCGAAAAGGTAGCCCACCGGTTTATCTTCATCCATCGCCAGGAAAAAACGGTTTCCCTGCAGATCCGATTCATCATTGGCGTAGTAGCCCCGGCAGCTGTTTTCCGCCGCCCAATCGGCGGACATTTTCAAAAGGATTTCCTTGACCTCGGGGGTCAGGTTCACTTCACAACAGTTCATTTCTTTTCTCCTGCCGCAGTCGCGGAAATTTTTAGGGGATAGCTCCATCAGAGAAAATCCCCCACTCCGAAGAGTGGGGGACGGAAGCTTTATTTAATTAAATTAAGCCTCGAAGATCTCGGTAACGACACCGGAACCGACGGTACGGCCACCCTCACGGATAGCGAAACGCAGACCCTTCTCGATAGCGATGGGGGTGATCAGCTCAACCTTCATGACGACGTTATCGCCAGGCATACACATCTCAACGCCCTCGGGCAGAGTGATGATGCCGGTCACGTCAGTGGTACGGAAGTAGAACTGAGGACGGTAGTTGTTAAAGAAGGGGGTATGACGGCCGCCTTCTTCCTTGGACAGGACGTAAACCTGGCCAGCGAACTTGGTGTGAGGATGGATGGAACCGGGCTTCGCCAGAACCTGGCCTCTCTCAATGTTCTTCTTGTCGATACCACGCAGCAGAGCGCCGATGTTGTCGCCAGCTTCTGCGAAGTCCAGCAGCTTGTGGAACATCTCGATGTCGGTCACGACGGTGGACAGCTTGTCCTCACGCAGGCCAACGATTTCAACAGGCTCGTTCTTCTTAACGATACCACGCTCCACACGACCGGTAGCGACGGTGCCGCGGCCGGAGATGGTGAAGACGTCCTCAACGGGCATCAGGAAGGGCTGGTCAGCCTTACGGTCGGGAGTGGGGATATAGTCGTCAACAGCGTCCATCAGCTCCTTGATGCAGGCATACTCGGGAGC
>CAKTJC010000012.1 GCA_934567355.1 uncultured Oscillospiraceae bacterium | reverse complement strand
GGCACCACCTTTGTTTGATGGCTCTATTATACCATATCCGGCAGCGGGATGGTAGCTTTGATTAAATCAGAGGTTCCCTAAAATTCTTGGTAAGGAACCGACCGTCAACGTAGTTTTCAACGCTAGATACAGCACAGATAAACTTCTGAATATTGAGGAAGAAGAACGAATCGCCCGAAGGCAGATCCGTCAACGCCAGCGAGTGCAGAGGACAGACGAAAGCAGAAAATCCAGAGAAAAGACCGGCTGGGAACGGTAAAATGTCAGGAATCCCCCTTTTGCGTAAAGGAAGCCCGCACCCATACGGAATCCGATGCAATTCCACATGGGTGCGGGTTTTAGAAGGAGCGTTTATTCTACAGTGCCTTGATTTTTCTCACCGCATCGATAAATCTTCTTGCGGCCGCCGTTTGGGTATTGGCGTACATCAGGCCATAGGGCAGGGTATACGCTGTTTCCAGCGGAATGGTCACCAGGTTGTTGTGAATATCCGTATAGACGGGCTGTGTAATCAGAATATATCCATTCACTTCACAGAGTGTAAAGGTATCAACGCCGTAATATGGGGAGTCCACGATCTGTACCGTGGGATAGTTTTCCGTAATATTCTTGCGGAACGCATCAATTTCATTGGATACACCCTCAATGGGCATTACAAGATACTCACCGTTCAAATCCTGCATGGTGAGTTTTTTCATGCCCGCCAGCCGATGATTTTTGGCAACGGCACAGCAGATTGGTGTGCGATCCAGCTCTAAAAACTGGCATAGGCCATTCCATCCGGCAGAGCCATAGATCCCCTCAAACAAATCATACTGTACCCCTAACGCAGAAAACACCTCTCCCCGATTCTGATACTCTGTCATCGGGAGAATTTCTATTTTTAACTCCGGGTGTTTTTCGCTGACCCGTGTCCAGAGGTCGGGGAGCAAGCGGCATTTATAAAGCAGCGAAGTGCCGATCCGCACCGTGGTTTCCGAGGATTCTGCCAACCGCCGTGCCTTATTCAGTGCATCCTGCGACAACCGGATAATGGTCTTGGCATCCTCATATAAGGAACGTCCGGCAGACGTCAGACTGACACCGTGGTTGGAGCGGGTAAAGAGCTTGAAGCCACAGCTTGTTTCCAGCAAATTGATCTGCTGGATAATGGCAGGCGCAGAAATATACATGGCTTCCGCCGCTTTGCTGAAGCTGCCGGAATCCGCCACTTTGATAAAGGCATCCAACTGTGGATTATACATCGGTCTCCCTCCTACATTCAGGTTTTACTCCCCATCATAGTAAATATTTTCCGGTGATGCTGTTTTTGCTTTCCTTGATTTCCTGAGGCGTTCCGCTGGCGATGATCCGTCCGCCAGCTTCACCGCCGCCCGGCCCCATGTCGATGATGTAATCTGCGTTGCGGATGACATCCAAATCATGCTCAATGACGACAACGGTTGCGCCGTGATCCAGAAGTGCCTGAAAGACACCCAGCAGAACCCGCACGTCCAGCGGATGCAGACCGATGGATGGCTCATCAAAGACGAACACAGAATCCTCCTGTGTCTTGCCGATCTCGCTGGCCAGTTTCAGCCGCTGCGCCTCACCGCCAGACAGTCCGGGCGTTTCCTCGCCCAGTGTCAGGTAGCCCAGTCCCAGTTGCTTGAGAACGTCCAGCTTCTGGCTGACGCTTTTCATGTCCTTGCAGAAGTCGATGGCAGTATTCACGTCCATAGCCATCAGTTCCGGCAAGGAAACGCTTGCACCGCACGGATTGGTGAGCTTCAATGCGGAAGCCGCCTTGCTGTATCGGGAGCCCCGGCAATCCGGGCATGGAATGTCCACATCCGGCAGGAACTGCACATCCAGGCTGACAACGCCGGTTCCGTCGCAGCCGGGGCAGCGGAGTGAGCCGGTGTTATAAGAAAAATCACCGGCCTTATAACCGTTCGCTTTGGCATCGGGCGATTTCGCATAGAGCTTTCGCAGCTCGTCATGGACACCTGCATAGGTCGCCACGGTGGAGCGGACATTGATGCCGATGGGCGTAGCATCGATGAGTTTGACATGTGCAATGCCCTGGGCATCGACTGAGCGGATGTGGTTCGGCATTGGGCTGCCACTGATCGCTGCCTCCAGCGCAGGGATCAGGCTTTCCAGCACCATAGTGGTCTTGCCGGAGCCGGACACCCCGGTGACCACCGTGAGCCGCCCTTTGGGAATATCGACGTTCAAAGGCTTAACCGTATGGATCTGACCTGTAGACAGACAAATCGCACCGTTTATAAAGAGATTCTCCTTTTCAGCACAGGCACGCAGCTTACTTTCAGCCGCACCGGAGAGAAAAGGTCCGATCTGGGAAACCGGGTCTGCTTCAATGGTAGGAATATCCCCCTGTGCAATGATGTGGCCACCCTTTGCGCCGGCTTCCGGCCCCATTTCTATGATCCAGTCGGCCTCTTTCAGAATCTGCGTATCGTGATCTACCAAAATAACGGAGTTCCCATCCGCCACAAGATCGTGCATCACACCGGTAAGCCCCACAATGTTTGACGGGTGCAGGCCGATGGACGGCTCGTCCAGCACATATAGAACGCCGGTGGTGCGGTTGCGCACTGCGCGTGCCAGCTGCATCCGCTGCCGCTCCCCCGTGGAGAGCGTAGAGGCCGAGCGGTCAAGGGTCAGATAGCCTAACCCTAAATCCATCAGCCTCTTTGCGGTGCTCTGAAAGGCGTCGCAGATGCTCTGCGACATGGGGCGCATTTCCACCGGCAGGCTTTCCGGCACGCCTCCCACCCAATCGACCAACGCCGAAAGCGTCATAGCGCAGGCTTCGTCCAGCGAAATGTCCCGCAGCCTGGGCGCGCGGGCAGCGGCGGACAGGCGCGTGCCGTGACAGTCCGGGCAAATATCTTCTTTGAGGAATTTTTCCACCCGCTTCATGCCCTTTTCGTCCTTGACCTTGGCAAGAGCATTTTCCACGGTGTAGACGGCATTGAAATAGGTGAAATCCAGCTCTCCTGCCTGGTTGGAGTTCTTATTGTGGTAGAAAATGTGCTTTTTCTCAGCAGGGCCATGGAACACGATCTCTTTTTCCCGTTTGGTCAGCTCCCGGAAGGGCACATCTGTGCGCACGCCCATCTCCCGGCAAATGTCCGTCATCAGCGACCACATCAGGCTGTTCCACGGTGCAACAGCCCCTTCGTCGATGGTCAGCGAGTCATCCGGCACCAGCGTATTCAGATCCACGGTGCGGACAATGCCGGTGCCGCCGCATTTCTGGCAGGCACCTTGAGAATTAAAGGCCAGTTCTTCTGCCGAGGGCGCATAGAAATGTGCGCCGCACGCCGGGCAGACCAGCTCTTTCCCTGCGGCAACCGCCAGAGATGGAGAGAGATAATGCCCGTTTGGACAGCGGTGATTGGCAAGGCGGGAGAACATCAGCCGCAGACTGTTCAGCAGCTCCGTCCCCGTGCCGAAGGTGCTGCGGATGCCCGGCACACCGGGACGTTGATGCAGTGCCAGCGCAGCGGGAACATACAGGGCTTCCTCCACGCTTGCCTTGGATGCCTGGGTCATGCGGCGGCGGGTATAAGTGGAGAGTGCTTCGAGATAGCGTCGGGACCCCTCAGCGTACAGCACACCCAATGCAAGGGATGACTTACCGGAGCCGGATACGCCTGCGATACCTACGGTTTTTCCAAGCGGAATATCCACATCGATGTTTTTCAGGTTGTGGACCTTTGCTCCACGAATCAGCATTTTATCGATCATTTTCTCTCGCTCCATTCCTGTTATTTCTCACGCTTCCGGAGCTTTCTTCAAGTTCCGGCGAATCTCTCGAAATTCCTCCGGCACCTGCGAAAGCTCCATGCTTTGGGGAACGTCAACGGTTCCGGCTCCCAGTGCCGTTTCATAGTACCAGCACTTGTAATCCACCATCTGCATGGTGCGCTGTAATTCCTCCATCTGCTGTTTCAATGCTTCCCGCTGATGACGGAACATGGCAAGGCGTGGGCCGATGGTCTCGTCACCTTGCAGTGCCATTTCAATATACTGCCGGATGTCTTTGATGGACATTCCGGCTTTTTTCATGCAGCCGATGACCTGAAGCCACTCAAAATCCGATTCCTGAAACATCCGGATGCCGCCGGAGGAACGCTCCACAAACGGCAGCAGCCCCTCTTTATCATAATAGCGCAGGGTGGATGCCGTGATCCCCAGCAGCTTTGCCATTTCTCCCACCGTGTAAACCATAAAATATCCTCCCAATAATTTAAGAAAACCTCTTGACTTAAAGTATACTTTAAGTTGTAGGATATACACGAAGTTTAAGGACAGTATACTTTCAGATGAGGAATATGTCAATCGTAAGGAGAGAATCAGTATCGTTCGGGCTGCGGTATACGGTAAACAATCAATAATTTGGAGGGTTTTTATGAAGTACGAAAACAAAGAGACGTTTGAAGCCGTGAATATGTTCGGCACCGGCGTGGCAAATACCGCCTTTGCCCGGTATTTTATCGGTGATTCCTTTCTGAATCCGCTGACAGATCCGGCAAACGGCCTGTTTGCCGCCAATGTCACCTTTGCCCCGGGGTGCCGCAATAACTGGCACATTCATCATGCCACTGAGGGCGGCGGGCAGCTCCTGCTCTGCACGGCCGGTGAGGGCTGGTATCAGGAAGAAGGGAAAGCTGCCGTCAGTCTGCACGAGGGCAGCGTTGTGATGATCCCGGCCAATGTCAAGCACTGGCACGGCGCGAAGAAAGACAGCTGGTTCAGCCACATCGCCGTGGAGGTTCCCGGTGAGAATTGCGAAAATGAATGGTGGGAACCGGTAAGCGATGAAGATTACGCAAAGCTGTAAAGGATGATTCCCCACGGCCAGAATCGACCGTGGGGAATCTGTTTATACCTTGTTCTCCTTGAACTGATCTTTGTCCAGCATCTTGATGACCCTGGCGGGATTGCCGACTGCCACAGCGTAGTCCGGCACATCCTTTGTCACCACAGAGCAGGCACCGACCACCGCATGCTTTCCGATACAAACACCGGGCAGGATGGTTGCGCCCGCTCCGATCCATGCCGATTCCTTGATCAACACCGGCTTGCAGGGCAGGACTGCCAGGTCATAGGGATCGTGGTTATTGGAAAGCAGCTGCACATTGGCGGCGATCATGACATGATCCTCTATGGTGATCCCGCCGCGTGCCATGGCCAGCAGGTTGGAATTGATGAGTACATGCTTGCCTATTTTCACAGAGCTGACACACGCACCGCTCAAAGGTGGGTTAACGATGCTGCCCTCCCCGAGATTTTCTCCGAAAAGCTCTTTCAGAATTGCGCTGTACTCCTCTGTAAAGGGCATGGTGTGATTGAGCTGAAACAACAGCTTTGCGCAGCGCTGCCCTTCTTTACGGTCCTGCGGATCGGTCTTTCGAATATCGACCCGGATTTCTTCGCATTCCATTTCATTGTCCTCCTTCACTTTTGCATCTGTCCATATCAGATGCTCAGACCCATTTCATAGGCCTGTTTCAGCGACGGGTGCCGGTACACAGCTCCCTTATCCCATGTGCCGGTGCCGAAAATCACACCGGCTTCCTTAGCCCCCGGCAGACAGCGCAGATACCCGCGAAAATCTGCCAGTGTCTCATCAGCGGCGGCATGCTGGGGGTCTGCGGCGGTGACGATCAGATAAAAGGTCTTATCCCGGATCTGCTGATAACCGGCAAGGCAGCGATCGATCATCGTTTTCATCTGCGCACAGATGGAGTAGAAATACACGGGAGAAGCAAGGACGATCACATCTGCCGCCTTGAGTGCTTCCAGCACATCCTCCATGTCGTCCTTACGGACACAGGCATGATGCTCCACGCAGCCGTAGCAAGCTGCGCAGGGAGCAATGTTCTTCTCCGCCAGCCGAATCTTCTGTGTTTCATGGCCGCTCTCCGCCGCGCCTTTCAAAAATTCATCGCACAGCACATCGGAATTTCCACCCTTACGCGGGCTGGAGCTGATGGCAAGTACCTTCATAGAAATTACCTCCATAATTCTTAATGCTGTTATTGTACAGACAAAGAACGAAGCAATCAATTTTGCTTTCGGGGCATTTGAATAAGAAAAACTGATACGAAAAAGTGCTGCTCCGGTTCGGAGCAGCACTCAGTCATGCTTCTTCAAATTGTGCTTTCAGCAGTTCGGCAAATTCCTCTACATAATAACCGGAATTTTCTTTTTTCCAAAACGCGCAGTAGTTGCGCAGAATGGGCTCTTTACCCCGCACAAGCAAGACCCGGGTAATGGAGGTTCCTGCCGGTGCTGCCTGACCTGTCCCTTCCACCGGGAGAAATCCCTTTCGCCCGATCACCATCATGCGGGCCTCCTCCAGATTCTCCGCATACAGAAACTCTCCTTGAAGACCGACAATATCGTGGTAGTATTCCCATTCCGTTTCCTGTTGGGCTTCGGATGCAACCAGAATGCAGGGCGTATTTTTCAGCTCCTGCGGCGTGATGCACTCCACCTGTGCCAGCGGACTATGGGAGGAAACCTCAATATAGCTGCGGCAGGTCGTCAAAATGAGATTGACATATTCCTCGGAAAATGCCCGCCGTTGATCATTCAGCACAATATCCGCTTTCCCTGTACGGATCAAGTCATATAGCTCCTCATGATTGCCGTAAGAAACCGACACATCCACATCCGCATGTTTTTCCGAAAACTGCTCCAATGCCCTCTGAAACTCATCACCGATATAACAGCGCAAATAGCCGATTTTTAAGGTAGCCTGCGCACCCTTGGCAATTTTAGCGGCATCGCTGCACATTTGCTCGTAATCCGCCGTCAGGAGCAGGCTCTTTTGGTAAAAATATGCTCCGGCAGGTGTCAGGGTGAAGGTGCGGTTTTTTCGCTCCAGAAGCGAAAAGCCCAACTCCCGCCCCAACGCCTGCACCTGCTGAGAGATGGCAGATTGTGAGATGTAGTTTTCGGCCGCCGCCTCCGAAAAACTGTTCAGCCGAACAACCGATTGAAAGTATTTGATTTGCTTCAGCATCATTCATCCACCCCGTATCCATATGAACCGCACTTGACCCTAAATATGTTTCATATGCAGGATACCATAAAAGATCAGCAGAAGCAACCTTATTGTATTCTTAACCCGAATAAACCTCCCTGCGTAAAGTTATTACTTTACACCGCAATAACTTATCCGAACTTCCGAAGAAAAATGACTGACGCTATAATAAAAGCACAATAGGCAAAGGAGATGTTCCAAATGGATACCATTACACTCAATAACGGCGTAAAAATGCCCCTTGCCGGATTCGGCGTATTTCAGATTCAGGATTCGGTACAGTGCGAGCAGTGTGTGGTGGATGCCGTTCGTGCCGGTTATCGGCTGATCGACACTGCTGCGGTTTACGGAAATGAAGAAGCTGTCGGTCGGGCGGTTCAGCGCTGCGGCGTTCTAAGGGAGGAGCTGTTTCTTACCAGCAAGCTGTGGGTGCAGGATGCCGGGTATGAAGCGGCGAAGAAGGCCATCGACCATTCTTTACGAAATCTGCAAACGGATTATCTCGACCTGTATCTGATCCACCGCCCCTTTGGGGACTATTATGGCGCATGGCGGGCAATGGAAGAAGCTTATGATGCAGGAAAAATCCGCGCAATTGGTCTTTCCAACTTCGACCCGGCACGAATTGTGGATTTGACCATGAACAACCGCATCACCCCTGCTATTGATCAGGTGGAGTGCCACCCATTCTATCAGCAGGAGAATACGCGCCGCTTCTTGCAGGAACAGGGCATCGTCATGGAGGCGTGGGCACCCTTTGCGGAAGGGAAAAAGCAGATTTTTCAGAATGAAACGCTGATGAGCATCGGCGCAAAGTATGGGAAAAGCCCTGCACAGGTGATCCTCCGCTGGAATATTCAGCGTGGGATCGTACCACTGGCAAAGTCTGTTCACCGTGTGCGTATGGAACAGAATCTATCTGTTTTTGATTTTACACTGTCGGCCGATGATATGCTTGCGATTTCACTGTTGGACGAGGGACAGACGCTCTTTGGACAGAACGACGACCCGGCTTACGCAAAAATGATCAACAGCGTTAAAATCCATGGAGAACAGTGACCGTGCAGAGAACATCCGAAGAAAAAACAGAGCTTTTTGAACGGACACCGATCCGACAGGCGGCATTGGCCTTGATCGTCCCCACGGTTATCAGCCAGCTGGTCATGCTGGTTTATAACATGGCGGATACCTGGTTCATCGGTCAGACCGGCGATCCGAATCAGGTGGCGGCAGTCACTGTCACTTATCCTATTTTTATGCTGATGAATGCCCTTGCCAATCTGTTTGGCATCGGCGGCAGCAGTCTCATTTCCCGTATGCTCGGCAGCGGCGAGCAGAAAAAGACCGGTGCGGTTGCGGCATTTTCCCTGTGGGCCGCGGGCGGTGTCACGCTGGGCTATTCCCTGGTGTGCCTGTTGTTTGACGGTGCGCTGCTGAGCGCACTGGGAACCGATGCAGGGACCTTTGGATACGCCAAGGATTATCTGTTCTGGACCGTGATCGTCGGCGGACTTCCTACGGTACTGAACCTTGTGCTTGCCAATCTGATTCGGGCGCAGGGCGAAGCGAGAACCGCCAGCATCGGAATGTCCCTCGGCGGCATTCTGAATGTGTTCCTTGATCCTGTGTTCATTTTCCTGCTCGGCATGGGCGTGGCCGGCGCAGCCCTGGCAACCTGTCTATCCAACACAGCCTCGCTGCTATTCCTGCTTCAGTTTACGATCCGCCACCGAAAAGACAGCCTTGTGAAAATCCCACTTGTGCCGAAACAGATTGAACCTGCCACCCATCGGGACATTTACTCCATCGGAACACCGGCAGCGTTGCAGATCATTTTGGCTGCGGTTTCCAATGCCGTCCTGCTGCGGCTGATGTCCGGCTATGCGGTGGCGGCAATTTCGGGCATGGGGGTCATGCAGAAGGTGGAGAGTATTCCCTTTCAGGCGATCATGGGTATCTCCAATGGCATTTTGCCGCTGGTTGCCTACAACTACGCTTCCGGCAACCGGGACCGGATGCGGCAGGCCGTGCGCTTTGCAATCAGCCGTGGGCTTGTCTGTGCCTGTGTTTTCTTTGTGCTATGCGAGGTTTTTGCGTCTGCCATCGTCCGGTTTTTTATCAACGACGGAGCATCTGTCACCTATGGTGCGGCCTTTGTCCGTTTGCGGATTCTGGCCCTGCCGTTTATCACAACAGAATTCATGCTGATTGCAGTGTTTCAGGGCATTGGCGGCGCCAAGCAGGCGTTTTTCCTTTCTTTGTTCCGAAAGGGCATTTTGGATCTGCCGCTGATGGTTCTGGCGAATGTTCTTCTTCCCATGTATGGACTGATGCTGGTACAGCCGTTTATGGAATGCTGCGGTGCGATCATTGCAGCCCTGTTATACAGAAGACTATCAAAACAGATGATCCTTCCCAGGAACAAATAAGAGAACGTATGATTATGAACGGAGGTAAGCACATGAAGAAATTAGGATTTGGATGTATGCGGTTCCCGATGCAGGGGGCAGCGGTGGATGTGGAAGAAGTGAAAAGAATGGTGGATACCTTTATGGAAAGAGGTTTTACCTATTTTGACACTTCCTACGTATACCATAACGGCGAGAGCGAAAGCATTCTGAAAAAAGTTCTGGTGGAGCGGTATCCCCGGCCGTCCTTTACGATCACTACCAAATCGCCGGTATTTCTTGTAGGAAGTCAGAAACAGTTCTTTTCTGTTTTTCAGCAGCAGCTTGAACGCCTGGGAACGGATTATGTGGATTATTATTGGCTGCACGCCGTCAACGGTGAACTATATCAGAAGATTCAATCCTTAAATCTGGTGGATGCGCTGGTGCAGCTGAAGCAGGACGGAAAAACCAGACACATCGGACTTTCCTATCATGATTCTCCGGAGCTGTTAGACCGGATTCTCACAGAGCATCCCGAATTGGAATATGTGCAGCTTCAATTAAACTATTTTGATTGGGATTCGCCCTATGTAGCGGCAAGAAGATGCTACGAGGTGTGCAAAAAGCACGGAAAACTGGTTGTGGTCATGGAGCCGGTAAAAGGCGGCGCCCTTGTTGATCTGCCCCAGGATTTGGAGCGGCAGCTGCGCAGCTGTGATCCGGAGGCATCTATGGCATCCTGGGCGATTCGGTTCTGCGCCGGTTTGGATCATGTTTTTATGGTTTTGTCCGGTATGTCCGATATGGCACAGATGCTGGATAATCTTTCCTATATGCAGGAGTTTCAGCCGCTCAGCGAGCAGGAAGAAGCTGCCATAAAAGATGTAGCACATGCTTTGCGGAAGGATATGGCTTATGATCCTCAGTCCTTTGCGGAGGCAGAAAAGGTATGTCCGAAACATATTGGAATTGTCAAAATTGCGGAAATGCTCAATGACCACAAGAAAATGAACAATTACACCAATACCTGTATTTATTATGGCCCATACCTTGGAAATCTGGGCAAGGCTGCGGATTGTAACCGATGCGGGAAGTGTATGAGCGTGTCCGCAGGGCAGGATGTGATCGGTATGCTGGAGGAAGCGGAAAACACCATTACCCATTTCTGATGAGAAAATGAAAAGTCCGCTGAAAAGCAGATTTTTTATAAAAACAATACAAATTTGGAGGTAAACTCATGAATCAGGCCTATGTAACCTTGAATGATGGAAACAAAATCCCGCAGTTTGGCCTTGGTGTTTACATGGTCAGAGGTGACGAACCGACCCGTGAAGCCTGCCTTGCGGCTTTGCAGATGGGGTATCGCCATATTGATACTGCTCATGCCTATCAGAATGAACGCGGCGTAGGTGCGGCTGTTCGGGAAAGCGGCATTCCCCGGGAGGAAATCTGGATCACCAGCAAGCTGTGGCCCAGTGAGTACGGCGAGGGCAAGACCATGGAAGGCATTGATAAGATGCTGAGCCGCCTTGGTACGGACTATATCGATCTTCTGCTGCTGCATCAGCAGTTCGGGGATTATCTTGGCGCATGGCGCGATATGGAAAAAGCTGTGGCCCAGGGCAAGGTGCGCTCCATCGGTCTTTCCAACTTTGAATCGGAGCGTCTGGAAGAAGTGCTGACCGCCGCCCACATCAAGCCCGCCGTTTTGCAGGTGGAGTGCCATCCGTATTATCAGCAGGCTGCACTCAAAGAACGCATTGCGCCTTACGGCACCAAAATCGAGTGCTGGTATCCCCTGGGCCATGCCGACGCGGGACTGCTGAATGAGCCGCTGTTTGCCCGGCTCGGCGAGAAATACGGCAAGAGCAATGTTCAGATCATTCTGCGCTGGCATATTCAGGAGGGCAACATCATCTTCCCGAAAACGACCAACCCGCAGCACATGATGGATAATTTTAATATTTTCGATTTTACCCTGACCGATGATGAAATGAATGCCATCCGCAAGCTGGACAAAGGACAGCGGTTCTTTACCATGACCCTTGCGGAGCAGGAGTCCCATCTGGGTCAGTTTATACCGGCAGACTAAGAACGGAGGTTTTATGATGAATCGATTCAGCATTGGACTTTTCCTGCTGCTTCTTGTTTTCAGTTTGGCAGGATGCGCGGAAACAACCGGCCCTTCAGGAACGAATCCGCAGGAGAACAACACGCCGACACCCACTACCGCAGCTGCTGTGGAGGCGGCGACTGTTGCTCCGGCCACGCCCTCCGGCAACGGTTCTGTATCAGCAGATGTTGGTGTGTTTGATCTGGAGAATGGTACTGTTCTGTTGAACAACGGCCGGACAATGCCCATCCTCGGAATCGGCACCTATCGGCTGTCTCAAAGTGAGGCAGAGAATTCGGTCTATTGGGCGCTGCGTGACGGATACCGCCTGATCGACACCGCCCATATCTACGGCAATGAAGAAGGCGTCGGCAGAGGGATCAAGCGGGCGATCAGCGAGGGGCTTGTCACAAGAGAAGAAATCTTCGTCACCACCAAGATGTGGACTTCGGATTTTGACCACGGAGAACGTGCAATTGCAGAATCTCTCCGCCGTCTGGATCTGGACTATATCGACCTGATGATCCTGCACCACTCTCAGCCGAGCAACGATGTGACGGCATATCAGGCGATGGAAAAAGCTGTGGAGGAAGGAAAACTCCGCTCCATCGGTCTTTCGAATTACTACACCGCAGAAGATTTTGACCGCCTTGTAAATGCCACGACCATCACGCCCGCGCTCTTACAAAACGAAACCCATCCGTACTATCAAAGCAAAGAGATGAAGGCGCATTTGAAGCAGTACGGTACGGTTCTGGAATCCTGGTTCCCCCTTGGCGGAAGGGGCAACACGCAGACTCTGTTCAACGATCCGGTCATTTCTGCAATTGCTGCCGCTCACGGGAAAACCTCTGCACAGGTCATTCTGCGCTGGCATTTGCAGGCGGGAAATATTGCGATCCCGGGCTCCCGCAATGAAGCGCACATTCAGGAAAACTACGAGATTTTTGATTTCTCGCTTTCCGACGAGGAAATGCAGGAGCTGACGGCCCTTGATAAGCAGGAGCGTTTCGCAAGCTATTAAACAAAAGCGCAGCGCAGAAAGGGAATGCGTATGATTCATAAAAAACGATGGCTGCTCCCGCTGTGGATGATGCCGCTTTCACTGTTGCTATGCGCCTGTTCCCCACTGCCTTCTTCTGATAGCCCCCCTTTGCGTTCTGATGGGGAGACGGTAAGGCAAACGGCTGAAATACCGGAAACAGCTTCGTCCAAAAATGCTTCCTCCGAGTCCGAGCATCCGGAGGCCGCCACCCTGCTTTACATGGGGCAGGCCAGTATGCGAATTGTTACAGCTGAGGGCAAGGTGATCTATATCGATCCCTATGCAGGAGATTATACCATGCCCGCCGATCTGATTCTGATTACGCATGGGCATTTTGACCACTGTGCAGTGGAAAAGGTTGAGAACCGGAATGATGACTGCCAGATCATTACCCACAAAGAAGCGGTCGTAAAAGGCGTACATCAGACATTTGATCTGGGCTTTGTGAAAATTGAGGCTGTGGAGGCCGGATACAACAACTGGCATGATGTAAACAAGTGTGTCGGTTATATCCTGACGTTCAGCAACGGGAGATCCGTCTATGTGACGGGCGATACCTCCACAACAAAGCAAATGCCGCTTCTGGCGGACAAACACATCGATTACGCCTTTTTCTGCTGCGACGGTGTGTTCAACATGGGACTTGAAGAAGCCGCTGAATGCGCAAGGGCCGTTGGCGCAAAGCATAATATTCCCTATCACAATACAACCGACAATACAGGGGAAATGTTCGACCGTTCCCTTGCGGAGCAGTTTGATGCGCCAAACCGTTTGATCGTATACCCGGGCGAAGAATTGCTTCTTGAATAGGCGATCAGCAAAGGAGATACACCATGAAAAGAATATTTGCACTGATTTTAGCAGCCGCTATGGTGCTGGCTTTTGCAGCCTGCGGAAATTCTGCCCCGGCAGAATTTACAAAGAAAGATGAAGCCGTGCCGCCAAGCAGCGCAAATGTACAGACAGAGCCGTCCGCTCCCGCTGATGATGCGGCACCGGATGGTTCGCAGATGGATGATGCAGCACAAACCGAACAAGCGAAGGGAGACAGTCATATGTTAGTAGCTTATTTTTCCCTTGCAGGGGAGCAGTACGGCGTGGGCGTGGTTGAGGAAGGAAACACCAGCATTATCGCCCACATGATCGCGGAACAAACAGGGGCAGATCTTTTTGAGATCAAGCCGGTAACACCGTACCCCACCACCTATCAGGGGCTTCTGGATGTATCCCAACAGGAGATGCGTAACAATTCCCGGCCGGAGATTGCCGACACCGTGGACAACATGGAGGATTATGACATGATTTTTATCGGCTACCCCAACTGGTGGGGCGATATGCCAATGATCGTCTACAACTTTTTGGAGGGCTATGACCTGTCCGGCAAGACCATTGTTCCGTTCTGCACCCATGGCGGCAGCGGGCTTTCCAATACCGAATCCACCATTGCCGACATTACAGGCGGCACAATGAAGAAAGGACTGGCGATTCCCGGCACCACTGCCCAGAATGACCGGGATACGGCCAGAAGCAAGGTTGCCCAGTGGCTGCGGGAAGGTGACTTTATTGCATAACAGGTATAGGGAACTGACAGTCGTGCTGCTGGCTGCGGGGATGATCGCATCCCTTGCAGCCTGCGGCAACGCAGAGCAGACAAACACCCCGGAAAGCACACCGAAAAGCACTATGGAGCCGATACAGACAGAGAACGCCCGAAACGGCACAGAGGGTGAGGCACTGGCAGAGCAAACGGTAATTCGATTGGCATTTGGCGATACCGTTATGTCCGCGGTGCTTGATGGTAGCGAAACAAGCAGGGCTTTCATAAAAATGCTGCCGCTTACGCTTACCATGAACCGATATGCTGACCGAGAATATTATGCAGCGCTTGGTGAATTGCCGGAAAACGGAGCAGCCATTGATGATTTTGAAAATGGAGATGTGACCTATTATACCGACGGAAAATCCCTCGCGATTTTCTTTGGCAATGCGGATACGTCCTCTCAGAGCGGCCTGATCCGCATGGGGCGGATCACCTCAGATTTGAGTCTGTTTGATACAGTCGGCGAGCATGCGGAGGTAACGATCTCCCTTTCGGAAAGTGAGACGGATATGACAGATTTTGATTTTTCAGTTTTCAACAATGTAGAAATTACCGGCATAAATACATCCGAATTGAGCGCAGAAGAACAGGCTGTCCTTTATCAGCAGGCAAGATACTGCCAGGCTATGACCGAAGCCGATACAGAAACCATGCGGGAAATCACATCGCCGGACATGATTTTCACCCACATGAGCGGCAGGCAGCAGACAAGAGAAGAATACTTTGCGGATATAGAGAACGGTGTTCTTCAATACTTCACGATTGGAATGGAAAATCCGGTAGTCAACATCAGCGGTGACTATGCATCGGTGTCCTACACTTCCGTTTTGAACGCAAATGCCTACGGAGCCAGAGGTACTTACCGAATGAATGGAACCCATTGGTATGAGAAACACGGCGAAAACTGGATTGCGTGTAATACGCCTGAACAATGAAGATAAGAGTAAGGATTATAGTCGATTGTGGAATGGTTCTTCTTCTGCCCTTGCTGATGGCCTATTCTCTGGTGGGAGAAGCCGCCCATGAATATCTCGGCATCGGAATGTTTCTGCTTTTCGCTGCCCATCACATTTTGAATGCTGCGTGGTGGAAGCACCTGCTTCGTGGGAGGTACACGCCTCTGCGCATTTTCGGAACAGCGGTTAATTTGGCCCTTGCAATCATCATGTTGGCTTTGCCCATCAGCGGCATGGTCCTATCCCGCCATGTTTTTTGCTTTCTCCATTTTGGCGGAGCATCTGCAGCAAGAACTGCTCACTTACTGGCTTCCTATTGGGGATTGATGCTGATGAGCGTTCACGCCGGTATGCACGGCAGCATGATAAGCGGGATGCTCTGCAAAAGCTTCAATATCCGGCAGTCATCCAAGGCAGGAATGTGGGCGCTGCGCCTAACTGCCGTGGTGTTGGCAGTCTGCGGCATCTATGCCTTTGTGAAGCAAAGAATCAGATCGTATCTGTTTTTGCGGACACAGTTTGTATTCGTTGATTTTTCTCAGCCGGTGGTATCGGCCTTGCTGGACTATCTGGCAATTATAGTCCTTTTTGCTATGGTAGGTTACTGCACCTCAAAACGGATAAACAAGAACAAGAGACTCGGCAATTGGTAAAGCAATTCCATAGCGCAAAACAGCTTCTGCGGATGGAAAACGATTCCTTTACCTGAGAAGCAAAGCAGAGGGACGGCATACCGGTTTGGTATACCGTCCCCCTATTTTTATTGCCCTGAACGCAGTTGCAGTTATTGTTGCCCTTGTGCGTGGATAGCTTTTGCAGGTGGCAAAATTCTGGCTGCAACCACATATCTCCTATAAGAATTGGTGAGGCTGGGGATCATTGTTGAGCACCAGGGTAATTCAGCTTTTACAACTGATACAGCAGTGATTTCTTCAAAAAATCCTCCACAGCGGGGCCAGTCTGCCGGGGTGCAAAGCAGGTATGCCCGGTATCCAGCGCCGCAATCTGCCGCATCTCGTCCTCTGTCAGCGTAAAGTCAAAAATGTTCCGATTTTCTTTCATTCGCTGGGGGTTTGCGGATTTTACAATGGGAACGATGCCACGCTGCACCAGCCAGCGGAGTGCCGCCTGTGCAGCGGTCTTTTTGTGGTTCGCAGCAATAGCGCAGAGCGTTTCGTTCCGGAAAAGGCTCGCCTGCCCCGCCGACAAGGGCGACCACGCCTGCATCTGGATGTTCTGGCTCTCCATGTAGGTGCGTTCGTCCTCCCGTTGGAAGAAGGGATTGCACTCTACCAGATTGACCGCTGGTTTGACTTTGTTCCAAAACACGAAGTCCGCCAGCTTGTCCGGGGTGAAGTTATCCACGCCGATGGCACGGACTTTCCCGGCGGCATAGAGTTCTTCCAATGCGCGCCAGGCTCCGTAGTAGTCGTTGTACGGCTGATGAATGAGGTACAGATCCAGATAGTCAAGTCCAAGGTGTTCCATAGAACGCCGGAAGCCCTGTTTTGCACCCTCGTAGCTGGTATCTGTGATCCACAGTTTCGTGGTGATGAACAGCTCCTCTCTTGGAACACCGCAGCGGCGGATCGCCTTACCAACTGCCTCCTCATTTCCGTAAGCCGCCGCCGTGTCGATCAGCCGATAGCCTGCATGAACGGCCTGCACAACGGCTTCTTCACACGCCTCGGCATCCGTCATGCGGAAAACGCCGTAACCAATCTTCGGCATGGCGATGCCGTTGTTTAATGTTAAATTGTCTCCATGCATTGTAATTCCTCCTCAACTTTTGTTGTTTTGTAATGCGGCAAACCGGTGGGATGGGCGGTAGCAAAGCAGCGCAATTAGCATCAGCAGTGCCGTGGCCGACAGGCTTACCGGATAAGCGGTCAGGATGGTTTGGAATGTCTGGTTTTGCGGGAATACGAAGTGTATCCAGCCGATACGGACGCCACACACACCAATGGTTGTGAGAATCGCCGGAACCAGGGAAATGCCGAAGCCTCGCAGATAGCCGCTCATCACCTCGTAGAGCATACTGAAGGTATAGGCGGAAAAGACGAAAATCAGACGGGTATAGCCGATGGAGATAACCTCCGGATCGTTATTGAAGACCGACAAAAGCTGTTTTCCTGCCAGCAGCACCAGTGCGATTGCGGTGGCCGAGGCGATCAGATCTTCGACCAAGCACAGCAGCAGCGTTCGTTTGCAGCGTCCAAGCTGCCCCGCACCGTAGTTCTGCCCCACAAAGGTCGTGCAGGCTTGGCTGAACGAGTTGAGTACATCGTAGGCAAACACCTCGATATTGAACGCTGCGCTGGATGCCGCCATGACCACCGTGCCAAGGCTGTTGATGGCAGACTGGATTACGATATTGGAGAGAGCGAACACGGCACTTTGAATACCGGCGGGCAGACCGATTTTCATGATCCGCCCTAGAGCGGCCCAGTCAATCCCCAGTGACCGCCATTCCACACGAATGTGCTGCCGGGAGATACGCAGCTGCCGGAACAGCAGCACTGAGCTGACTGCATTGGAGAGCACTGTGGCGATGGCAACACCGTTCACAGTCATCCGCAGCACCGCTACAAAAACCAGATTCAGTACCACATTCAGAATGCCGGAGGCAAACAGCGCAATCAGGGGTGTTCTGGTGTTGCCCACACTGCGGAAAATTGCTGCCTCAAAGTTATATAGCAGAATCACCGGCATTCCCAGCAGATAAATTCTCAGGTAGAGCAGTGCCGAGGGCAGCACATCCACTGGCACATGGAGGGAAGAAAGCAGCGGCGCGGCGATCAGCTCCCCGACTGCCGCTACAAGAATGCCGCAGAGGACTGCCACCACGATGGAGGTGTGGACGGCTTTCTGAACGGCCTCTTGGTCATTCCGCCCGATGGCATTGGCGATGATGACATTGGCACCCAGCGCAATGCCAACAAACAGGTTGACAATCAGGGCAATAATGGAGCTGTTGGCCCCGACTGCCGCCACGGCAATGGTCTTTCCCGCACCGGTAAAGTTGCCGACCACCGCAATGTCGGAGGCGTTGAACAGCTGCTCCAAGATGGCGGTTGCCGCCACAGGCAGCGCAAACAGCGGCAGCTTACTCCAGATGGGGCCATGCAACATATCCAGCTGCCGCTTCTGTATTTCTGATTCCACGTTTCGTTCCTTCTTCCTGAATAGGCATGAGTCACCCCCGGACTTTTTTAGGGCTGCGGTGGGGGGGAGAACAGACTTTTTACGTTTATACTTTACATCGGGTTCGGCTTGTTGTACACTATAGATGTTGAAAGCTGCTTTTCAGGAAATGAAATCTGGGAGGGTGCGTATATGCTTGATCTATATGAACTGCGACAGTTGGTGGCCTTTGCGGATCTTGGCACACTCAGCCGTGTTGCGGAGAAATTTCATATTTCCACCCCCTCCGTTACCCGCTCCATGCAGCACGTGGAGGAGGCATTTGGCGTGCCGCTCTTTCACCGAGGGAAAAACAAAATCGAACTAAACAAAACCGGACTTGCCGCCGTTGAACACGCCCGCAAGCTGCTCAGTGAAGCGGAGCAGACCGTGCAGCAGGTGCGGGATTTTGACCGGCGGCAGCGGACGGTGGTCGTGCGCTCCTGCGCCCCCGCACCGCTGTGGGAATTACTGCCAAAATTAAATGCGCACCGGCCGGATATGACGGTGTCCTCTGCAATTTGCCAGAATGGGGAGGTACTCTCCGCTTGGCAGGATGGCTCCTGCGACATTGCCATTCTGCCCTTTCCCATTGATGGCTCTGTGCCCTTTATGCGGGAGAATCTCTTTGTCTGCGTGCCGCCGGAGCATGAACTGGCAAAGAAAAGGGAACTGACCTTTGCGGACATCAATGGCTTCAACTTCCTGCTTCGGACGGAATTGGGGTTCTGGGATACCCTCTGTCGGGAGAAAATGCCCGCATCCAAATTTCTGGTCCAGTCTGACCCCGCCGCCTTTGAGGAACTGGTAAGGTCCTCGACGCTGCCGTGCTTTTCCACAGATTACAGCCAGCGGCAGGGCAGTTACCCAGGGCGAGTCAATATTCCCCTGACGGACAAGGATGCCCAGGTGACCTTTTACATCATCCCAGCACAATAATGGAATCGTCAGGAAACTCCGAATCAAATGTATCCACGCACCGGCCGCCGACAATCTGTTCCGAGCTTCCACCATCTATTTCACAACCGCCTTTCACAAAGAGCAACAGGGAGAAGCCGGGCCTACGTCAGCTTCTCCCTGTGAAAAAATAACAGATTGCAAAATTACCCTTGACAAATCTCGTCCCATGACGGAAATTCTGGTGCTGTGCCCCTTCGGCCTGGACGCGGGGCTGGTGAGCCGCGCCGCAGAACTGGGGCCTGTCCGGGCCCTGGTGCCGGAAGCCCAGGCGGAAGAATCGGCCCGATACGGCGCGGAAATGCTGTGCTGCCTGACGGGCGCGGAAGCGGCGGACGAAGCCCACTTTGCCGCGTTCCTGCTGCCCAGGCTGCGGCAGTGGGGAAGTGAAATTATCTTGGCCCCTGCCACGGTGCAAATGCGGAATCTGATGCCCATTCTTGCGTGGCACCTAAACGCCGGACTGACGGCGGACTGCACCGGGCTATCCATGGAAAATGACCGCCTGATGCAGGTGCGCCCCGCTTTTGGAAGCTCTCTGGTCGCAAAAATCCAGTCCCAGCGCCCCATTCAGATGGCGACGGTGCGCCCCGGTACATTCCAACCTGTGCCTCACCCGGTGGAAACGCCCCGGCGGGAGCAGCTGCACTATGACGGAAGGGGAGCAGCCGTCCGGCTGCTGACCCGGCAAGCCTACCAAGAGGGTGTCCCCCTGACCCAGGCGAACATCATTCTGGCCGGGGGTATGGGCATCGGCTCCAAAGAGGGCTTCCGGAAGCTGGCGGCTCTGGCGCAAAAAATGGGGGCGGGACTGGCCGCCTCCCGCAAGGCGGTGGATGCCGGGCTGGCCCCTTACCGCTGCCAGGTGGGCATGACCGGCGTGACCGTTGCCCCGAAGCTCTATCTTGCCGTGGGCATCAGCGGCGCGGTGCAGCATTTGGCGGGCATCGGCGGCACGGAAACAATTATTGCCATCAATTCTGACCCCAAAGCCCCCATCTTTGACTATGCCGACTATGGCATCGTGGGCGATTGGGAAAGCGTTGTTGACCAACTGTTGAAGGAGAAAATCCCATGAGCTACAAAAAACTTATGTTCCCACCAACGGATATACCAAGTTGTGCGAAATCGGAAAATGCAGCCTGAAACGGCTGGAATTTGGCATCATTGCGCTTACTGCCGGTCAGGTGCTGCCCTTTGATACCCAGGACAGGGAAGTGGCCTTTATTGTGCTGGAAGGGCACTGCAATGTGCATTTTGACGGCCAGACCGCTCAGAATGTGGGCAACCGCCGCAATGTGTTTGAAAACCGAAAGGCGGAGTGCTTCTATATGCCCCGTGACCAGCATTTGGAAATCGAGGGGCTGGACAATGTGAAAATTGCCGTGGTGGGCACGCCGGTGAAGGAGCGCACAGCGCCCCAGGTGCTGCGAGAAGACCACGCGGTGCTGAAGCTGCTGGGCGAGCCGCCCTATCAGCGGGAAACAAGCTTTTTGATTGACGGCAATTCCAATGCCAAGATTCTGACCATCGGCGAGGGCTACTGCACCAAGGGCAACTGGGCGGGCTTCCCGCCCCACAAGCACGACACCGACGACATGCCCAGGGAGTGCATCGCGGAGGAAATCTATTATTTCCTGTTCCAGCCCAAGCAGGGCTTTGCGGTGCAGTGCATGTACACTTCCGACGGCGCCATGGACGAAGCCTACCGGGTGAAAAATGACGAGCTGGTGGAGTTCCCCTTTGGCTACCACACCACCGTGGCCGCCCCCGGCTATGAGACGTATTTCCTGTGGATGATGGCGGGGGACTACCAGGGCTTCAACCGCAGCAACGACCCCGACCACGACTGGATTGGAAAATAACATGAGAACGGAATATGTGTTAGGGGTGGACATCGGCAGCGGCAGCGTGAAGCTGACCCTGCTCTCCCGGCAGGGGGAGATTGCCGCCGTGGCGGGCTGCGAGTACCCCACCTTTTATCCCAGACCCGGCTGGTGTGAGCAGGAGCCGGAGGACTGGTGCAGGGCGTTCCGCACGGCGCTGGCCCAAGTGCTGGAAAAGGCCCAGGCAAATGCCAAACAGATTCAGGCGCTGGCCCTGGATGCCGCCACCCATACGGCGGTGCTGCTGGATGAAGATAAGCGAGTGCTGCGCCGCGCCATTTTGTGGACTGACCAGCGCAGCAAAACCCAGGTGCAGCAGCTAAAGGAAAATTGCGCTGAGCTGTTGCGGCAGCAGGTGTGCAACGCGCCCACCACGGTCTGGGCACTGCCCCAGCTGTTGTGGCTGCGGGAGCAGGAGCCGGAAACCTGGAAGAAAATCCGCTACCTGCTCTTTGCCAAGGATTATCTCCGCTTCCGCCTGACCGGCACCATGGAGACGGACACCATCGATGCCGCAGGCTCCATGTTCTATGACGTGCGGAATCAGCGTTGGTCGCGGGAGCTGTGCAGCCTGGGGGAGATTCCGGAAAGCTGGCTGCCCCGGCTCTGTGACCCCACCGAGATTGTGGGCACGGTGGAGCCAAAGGCAGCGGCGGAGTTTGGGCTGGCGGAGGGAACGGAGGTGCTGGTGGGCACCACGGACACGGTGATGGAGGTGCTGGCCGCCGGAAACGTGCGTCCGGGCCACGCCACCGTGAAGCTGGCAACCGCCGGGCGCATCTGCGTGGTGACGGACAGACCGCTGGATTCCCCCTTCCTCTTTAACTATCGCCATGTGGTGCCGGAGCTGTGGTATCCCGGCACGGCCACGGCCAGCTGCGCCGCCAGCTACCGCTGGTTCCGGGACACCGTTGGCCGGGAGCCATTTGAGCAGCTGAACCGCCCGGCGGAGAAAATTGCCACCGGCTGCGACGGACTGATGTTCCATCCCTACTTAAACGGCGAGCTGACCCCCTTCAACGACCCCAATCTCCGGGGCAGCTTTACGGGCATCAGCTCCAGCCACACCACCGCCCACTTTACCCGCGCCACCCTGGAAGGGGCCGCCATGAGCCTGAAGGACTGCCTGGAGGTGGTCACCGGGCTTGGGGTTGCCATGGACAGGGTGCGCATCATCGGCGGCGGGGCCAAGGGCGCGCTGTGGCGGCAGATTGTTTCGGATGTGCTGGGGCTGCGGCTGGAAAAGGTGAAGGTGGACGATTCCTCCTTCGGCACGGCCATGCTGGCCGCGGTGGGCATGGGGTGGTTTGCTGACTTTGCCCAGGCGGCGGAGTGCTGCGTGCGGATTGACTTCGTGACAGACCCCAATCCGGAAAATCGGGCCGTGTATGCGGCGCTTTTCCCGCGCTACCGCCGTATTGCCCAGGCGTTGCAGCCGATTTACGATGACATTTAACCTCCAAAGTGCCGCAGGGTTCCGCCCGGAAGCCTGCGGTGCTTTTTTATCAGCTCGGTGGAAACACTGTAATTTTATACATAGCCACCGTAGAATTGTACATTGTTTTTGTTCAAATAGCGAAATATAATAAAGGCACAAACCGGGAATTCCCGGAGGTTTCCAAGAAAGGGAGTTGGATTCATGGAAAAGCTGGCACAGAGCCCACAGGAGTCTACACCGCCCCGGCTGAAACGGCGGCGCGCTGGCGGGAAGCGGGATTACGCCCTGCTGCTGTTCCTGCTGCCGGGCATCGTCTTTCTGATTTTCTTCCGGTATGCGCCAATGTACGGCATCGTCACCGCCTTTCAGGATTACAACATCTTCAAGGGCATTGCCCACAGCCCCTGGGTCGGTTTCAAGCATTTTAAGATTCTGTTTGCCTCTTCGGACTTTAAGCGGATTCTCATAAACACCATCCGCATCAGCGCGGGCAAGCTACTGTTCACCTTCCCCATGTCCATTGCACTGGCCATCATGATTAACGAAATTACCCACTGGCTGTGCAAAAAGGTGTTCCAGACCGTGCTGTATCTGCCCCACTTCCTGTCCTAGGTTATCGTTGCGGGCCTGATGCAGACGGCCCTGTCCCCCTCCGGCGGCGTGGTGAATCAGCTTATCACGGCCCTGGGCGGCAAGCCCATCTCTTTCTTTATGAATAAGAGCTGGTTCCCCTTCGTGGTCATCGGCTCCGATGCCTGGAAGGAGGTTGGCTATCAGGCCATCGTCTTCATCGCCGCCATTACCGGCATCAGCCCGGACCTGTATGAGGCTTCGTCCCTGGACGGCGCGGGCAAGCTCAAGCAAATTATCCACATCACAATCCCCGGCATCCTGCCCACCATCATTTTGATGTTCATCCTACAGCTGGGCAGTATCCTCAATGCCAACACGGAGCAGATTCTGCTCATGTACAACCCCACGGTTTACGCCACCGGCGATGTGCTGGGTACTTACGTCTACCGAAACGGCGTGGCGGCCATGAAGTACAGCTACGCTACCGCCGTCAGCCTGTTTGAATCCGTGGTTAGTTTCTGTCTGGTGATGCTGGGCAACTTCTTCAGCAGACGTTTTTCAGGAAGGAGTGCATGGTAAATGGCACGCAATCCCAATCATATCAAAATGAGCCTGGATTCCAGAATCGTGGTCATTGTGTCCTATGTTCTGGTGGGGCTGATGGTGCTCATCGTCCTGATTCCCTTCCTCCATGTGATTGCCAAGGCCTTCTCCTCCGGCTGGGCGGTGTTCTCCGGCTCGGTGGGACTGTGGCCGGTGGACGTCACCACGGAGAATATGCAGGAGGTGCTCACCTCCAAAACCTTCCACACGGCACTGAAAAATTCCCTGATTGTCACAAGCCTGGGCACGGTCAGCGCCATCTGCTTCTCGGCATTGGTTGCCTACCCTCTGGCCCAGAAGAAGCTGCCCTTCCGGCGGTTTTGGCTGCTGTTCTTCGTGTTCACCATGTATTTCAGCGGCGGCCTGATTCCCACCTATCTATTGTATAATTCCTATCACCTGCTGGACACCCGGCTGATTCTCTTCTTGCCCCACATCATCAACACCTACCACCTGCTGATTATCAAGAACTATTATGAGGAGCTGCCGGAGGCCATCATGGAGTCCGCCCAGATTGACGGCGCGAACCACTGGGTCATCTTCACCCGGATTGTGGTGCCCCTGAGCAAACCGGTGTATGCCACCATCGCGGTGTTCACCTCCGTGATTCTGTGGAACAGCTACTTAGGCCCCAAGATGTACATCAACAGCTCCAGCCTCGCTACCATCCCGCTGTACCTCAACGATATGATTCGCGCCTCCCAGGATGTGCTCAGCGAGCAGGCCGCCGCGGCGGGAAGCTGCCCGGAGGCCGTCACCAGCGCCGCCATCATTGCGGCCACCATTCCCATTCTCACTGTCTATCCCTTCATGCAGAAGTATTTCATCAAGGGCATGACCATTGGTTCTACCAAGGGTTAAAAAAACGCAATACGCAGTCAAAAAACGAGGAGGAAACAACATGAAAAAAGCATTGTCCCTGATTCTGGCAGCTGCACTGCTGCTGAGTCTGGCCGTCTGCGGCGTTTCTGCCAAGGCCGACTTCACGCCCCAGCCGCTGAAAGCGCTGGTGCTGTACAACAGCTCCGTGGGCGACTTCAACGACGAAACCGCCAACCCTGTGCTCACCTACATCAAGCAAGCCACCGGCTATGAGATTACCTATGATGTGCTGCCTGCCGAAAGTCCCTATGATAAGGTAAACGGCATCCTGGCCAGCGGAACCTACTATGATTTCATCATCAAGGACAAGGACTACTACACCCAGTACGCCAGCAGGGGTGCCCTGCTGGACATGAAGGAGCTGGTGGAGCAGTACGCCCCCAATGTGGCTGCCAACATCAGCGACACCGCCGCCAAAATTCTGACCATCGGCGATACCTACTATGCCATTCCCAATATGTCCCCCAGTGGCCGGGAAGACTCCGCCAACGTCAGCTACGGCATGATGTACCGTGCCGACGTGCTGGAGCAGCTGGGTCTTGAAAAGCCCACCACCACCGAGGAATTTGCCGACATGCTCCGGGCGTTCAAGGAGAAGGACCCCTTCGGCGCCGGTGCGGAAATCGCCCCCATGACCACCTATTCTTCCATGCTGGATAACCTGCGTACCTGCGGCCTGGGCGGTGCCTTCGGCATCTCCTATGAGTGGATTGACCGGGACGGTACCCTGGTGCCCTACCAGATGACCGACGGCTTTGCCGATTACCTGAGCTACCTGCACGGCCTGTATGAGGAGGGGCTGCTGGACGTGGAGATGCCCACCAACACCTCCAGCACTGTGACCAGCAAGTTCACCAGCGGCAAGTCCGCCGCCGCCATGTTCGCCTATTGGAGCGTTCCCGGCCTGATGAAGACCTTTGCCGAAACTGACCCCAACGCCAAGCTGGAATACGGTCAGCCCCTCAGCGGCGCGGAAGCCGGCATGGCCGTCACCGACAGCATCAACACCATCGGCAGCTATGTGGTGGTTCCCCTGTGTGCCAAGAAAAATGTTGCCAACATCATGGAGTTCTTCAACCGCATGGCTGACCCCGAAATCTTCAAGGGCGTGGCTCTGGGCGAGGAGAACGTGGACTACATTGTAAATGAGGATGGCAGCTACAGCCCCCTGGAAGCCTTTTTCAAAGACCGCAACACCGCCAACGAGTATCTGACCGGCACCACCGCCGACTACGGCAAGTATTGGCTGGCCCGTGCTCAGAAGAATGCCGACCAGTACGCCGCTTACTGCAAGCTGAATTTCGACAATGCAGACTTCGTGCATGTTGACCCCGTCAGCGAGGTTCCCTGCGATGTGTTCTGCAACATCGCCGATGCCCGCGCTCTGTCTAAGAGCCTGACCCGCGACTACATTGTGGTTGCCATCGTGGAGGGCGTGACCGACAGCAGTCTACAGCAGTTCCGGGATGACTGGAAGGTGCAGTGCGGCGACGAGCTGACCCAGACCTTGAACGACTGGTATCAGAACCGCTGATTTAGATTAACCCCAGCGTTTCCCCCGGCGGAGAATCCCCGCCGGGGGAGACGGTGTATTCACGGGACGGTATACTTTTGCAGCGCAATATGGTAGAATGGGCAAAAAAGTGGAGGACTGGAGGCAGGAGTATGTATAAGCTGCTGATTGCGGATGACGAGAAAAGCACGCGGGAGGGACTGCGGCGCTTTTTTGAGCGGGAGCCAAACGGATTTCAGCTGGTGGGGGTGGTGGACGGCGGTCTGCCCGCCCTTGCCATGGCCCAGGAGCACCAGCCGGATTTGCTTTTGACGGATGTAAGAATGCCGGATATTGACGGCCTGAGCCTGGCCCGCCGCTGCGCCGAGCTGCCAAAGCCGCCCCATCTGCTGATTATGAGCTCCTATGTGGAAACCCAGTACATGAAATCCGCACTGAAGCTCCACGCCATGAACTATCTGATTAAGCCCATCGACCTGACGGAGCTGCGGGAGACGTTGCAGAAAATCCGCCAGCAGCTGGATGCCGAGGCGGCGGAGCGGGCCCGGAAGGAAAAACTGCGCATTGGCCTGAACCACAGCCGCAGCTGGCTGCGTGGGCATTTCCTGGAAGAACTGCTGGACGGGGTCTGCACCGACACGGCGGAAATCCAGCAGCAGATGGACTTTTTGGATATGGAGCTGCCGGAGATTGCCCGCTATGGGGTGCTCAGCGTCCGCATTGACAGCCAGAGCCCCTGCTTTACCGCGGATATGGCGGAAAACAAGAAGAAAATGTACAGCTTGCGGAAGCTCCTGGAGGACATTCTCAGCAAGTACGCCGAGGGCTATGTGTTTGAGCGGGCCCAGCGGGAGCTGGTGATGCTGGCCATGGAGTGGTGCGAAGCTTCCGACGAGCCGGATTCCTTCGCCCGGAGCCTGGAAACCGTGTGCCAGGAGAGCTTTTCTGCCCTTGCCATGGCTCAGGCCAATGCGGCCATTGGTCTGGGCAGACAGGTCATGTCCCGACATCAGCTGCCGCTATCCTACCGGCTGGCTCATGAGGACACCCAGGCGCGGCTGATTGGCAGCAGCAATGTACTGGTTCACAGTCGACCGGGCAGCCCTGCCGACCAGACCGTGGAAAAAATCTGCGCCATTATCCGGGAGCGCTACCAGGAGAACCTCACCATCCAGTCCATTGCGGAGCAGATTTATCTCAGCCCCAATTATATCTGCATGGTGTTTAAGCAGGCCACGGGGCAGACCATCAACCAGTACACCACCCAGGTGCGCATGGAGCAGGCCAAAAAGCTGCTGGCGAAGCAGGAATTGCGCATTACGGACATCGGCGCCAGCGTGGGCTATGCCGAGCCCGGCTATTTCAACAAGCTGTTTAAGAAGTATGCGGCGCTGACACCGAAGGAATACCGGCAGATGGTGCTGTCCAGCCAGCTGTGAGGGGGTACACCGTGAAACGAAAACTGATTGCCACCTCCCTGCTGCTCATTGTGCTGCCCACGGCGCTGCTTTTTGTGTATGTGGTTACACAGTCCCAGCACATGGCTGTGGATAATGCCCAGCGCTCCACCCTGCGCACCATGGAGCAGACGGCGCGGGAGGTGGAGAATCTGGTGCATATGGTGGAATATGCCTCGGATGTGCTGTATCAGGATCCGGTGCTGCGGGCCTTTGTGGGGGACAGGGAGGAAGATGACCTGCGCACCATGCTCCGCCAGGTGGACAGCCTGCGCAGTGCCATGTCCAGCAGCGAGTCCGCCCTGGGGCTGCACCGCATCCGGCTGTACCTCCACGATGAAAAAATGGCAGCGCGGGAGCGTGTCCACTTCTTTTCCCTGCGGGACGCGGCGCAGCAGGATTGGTATGAGGATGTGGTGCTGGACAGCGGCCTTGGCAGCTGGTCGGGGGTGTATTACGACCGCTCCATGGTGGATGCCGCGCCCCAGTGGCTGATTTCCTACCGCCGCATTGCCCGCGCCACCAATGCCCCGGATGCCCGCGACGGCATTCTATCCATGGATTTGGGCGAAAGCAGCCTGTATGCCCGCATTCGCACCGTGCCCACCAGAACCACGGAGGCCATTCTCCTGCTGGACGGCAGCGGCAATGTGCTCTCTTCCGGAGACAAGGAAGCGCTGGGGCAGCGGATATTGCCGGAGGAGCTGCTGGCGCAGATGCAGCAGGAGGGCACGGGCTACCGCAATACAGAGCTGGACGGCGGGGAGAAAACCGTCACCTTTACCCGCCTGACGGAAACCGGCTGGCTGCTGGTGGATGTGATTGACCGGGGCATGGTGCTGGAAAATTATTCTTACTGGAATGACATCCGGCTGATTGTGATTGTACTTTTGGTGTTCATCTTCTTTGTGGGTGCCTCCTATTTCGTGCTGCATATTTTCAACCAGGAGCTGGCCCGGAGAATCACCGCGGTGGCAAAGCGGCTGGAAGGCGGCACCCTTTCCCCCGGTAAGCAGGGGGAGACGGACCTGGACAAGGCGGAGCGGCTGGTGATGGAGGTGCTGGAAAAGAACCGCCGCCTGACGGAGGACAACTATCAGGCGCGGCTTCAGGAGCGGAAAGCTCAGCTGCTTGCTTTGCAGGCGCAAATCAATCCCCATTTCCTGTGCAACACCTTGGAGTGCATCAACTGGATGGCGTTCCGGTATGGAGCGGCGGACATCAGCCAGGCCATTACGGCGCTGGCCCGGTATTTCCGCCTGACGCTGAACGACGGCAAGGATGTGGTCAGTGTGGCGGATGAAATCGAGCTGGCGAAGACCTACCTTGCCATTCAGAACATCCGCTTTGAATCCAAAATCCAGGTGGAAATCACCGTACCGGAGGAATTGCAGCACTATGCCATTCCAAAGCTTGCCTTGCAGCCCTTTGTGGAAAATGCGGTGATTTACGGCATCCGCAAAACGCCCCAGCGTTCCGGCACCATCTGGATTGCGGCGGAAATCGGGGAAGAGAGCATCGTTATCACCGTGCGGGATAACGGCATCGGCATGTCCGGGGAAACCCTTTCGGCGCTGGCGGCGGACAGCCGGTACAAAGACCACTATGGCATTTACAATGTGCGGGAACGCCTGCGGCTATTCTACGGCGAGGGGACGGACGTAACCGTGACCTCCCAGGAGGAGCAGGGAACCTGCGTCAAAATGACCATCGGAAAGAAAGAATTAGAGGAGGAGCGTTACTAGCCATGGACGCGGAAGCACTGCGGGGTCTGCTGCATGAAATGACCCTGGAAGAAAAAATATTGCAGCTGGTGCAGGTGACGGGCCGCTCCTTTGGCGGCAGCGGGGAACTGCAAACCGGCCCCGCCGCTGCATTGGGCCTGAAAGAAGGGCAGGGGAACCTGGTTGGTTCGGTCCTCTCCTGGGTGGGAGCCGAGAAGACGGAGGCGCTGCAAGCGTCCGTCCTCAGTCACCGGGAGAAGCAGATTCCGCTGCTGTTTATGGCGGATGTTATCAACGGCTATCGGACGATATTCCCCGTTCCCTTGGCTCAGGGATGCAGCTTTGACCCGGAACTGGTGCGGTGCTGCGCCCGGGCGGCGGCGCGGGAAGCCTCCTGGGCGGGGCTGCACTGCGTCTTTTCCCCCATGGTTGACCTGTGCCGGGATGCCCGGTGGGGGCGGTGCATGGAGTCCACCGGGGAAGACGTGTACCTGAATTGCCGCATGGCGGAAGCCATGGTGGAAGGCTACCAGGGAGACGGCCTGCAAGAGAAGGAATCCGTGGCGGCCTGTGTCAAGCATTTTTCGGGCTATGGCGCGGCCACGGGGGGCCGGGAATACACCGGTGAGGAGCTGTCCGACCACAGTCTCCGCCAGGACTATCTGCCCTCCTACGCTGCGGGCATCCAGAGCGGCGCGGCCATGGTTATGGCGGCCTTCAACGGAATAAACGGTGTGCCCTGCACCGGAAACGCCTATTTATTGACGGAGATTCTGCGGCAGGAGATGGGCTTTGAGGGTGTGACCATCTCTGACTGGGGCGCGGTGGAGGAACTTATCAAAATCGGCACGGCGGCGGACAGCACCCAGGCTGCCGGGCAAGCCATGGAGGCGGGCGTGGACATTGAGATGATGTCCGGTGCCTATGTTCGGAATCTGGAAGCACTGGTGCGGGACGGCACCATCCCGGAAAGCCGGTTGGATGAAGCGGTATTCCGGGTACTCAGTCTGAAAAACAAGCTGGGCCTGTTTGAGGACACCATCCGGGGGCGCGATGCACAGAAGGATGCTGTCCCAGTGCCGGAAGCCCACATCGCCCTGGCCCGGCAGATGGCGCGGGAGAGCATGGTGCTGCTGGAAAACCGGGATGGTCTGCTGCCCCTGCCCAAAACCGGAACGCGCATTGCCCTCATTGGCCCCTATGGAAATACCCAGGAGCTGAACGGTTCCTGGTCGCTGTTTGGCGATACGGCGGAGAATCAGACCCTTTCTCAGGCCCTTTCGGCGGCGGGCATTGCCCACACGCTGGCCCCCGGCTGCCCCCTGCTGACCTCCGGAACCGCTTTCCCGGGCAGGGTGGGCGTGTGCCGGGAGGATATGCCGGCGGCGGACTGCGAAGCAATGCTCCGACAGGCGGAGCAGGCGGCAGCCCAAGCGGATGTGGTGATTCTGGCCCTGGGGGAGCACGTTCAACAGAGCGGGGAGGCGGCTTCCTCCGTGAAGCTCACCCTGCCGGAGGTGCAGCAAACCCTTTTGCGGCGGGTGGCCGCCGTCAATCCCAACATTGTCACCTTAATTTTCACCGGAAGACCGCTGGCGCTGGAAGAGGAGGCGCGGCTGTCGAAAGCGCTCATGATTGCCTGGCTGCCGGGCAGGGAAGGGGCTGCTGCTGCCTGTGACCTGCTGTTTGGGGCGGAAGCCCCCAGCGGCAAGCTGGCCATGAGCTTCCCCTACAGCGCGGCCCAGGAACCCATCTGGTACAGCGATTTGCGCAATGGCCGGATGCGGCGGGCGTTCCCCTCCGGGCGCTATGTCTCCGGCTATCTGGACTGTCCGGACAGGCCGCTTTATCCCTTCGGCTTTGGCCTGAGCTACACGGTGTTCTCCTATGGCGTGCCGGAAATCCGGGGGGACATTGACCGGGACGGCTTTGTGACAGTCTGCTGTGGCGTTACCAACCGGGGAAATTGCGCCGGAACGGAAACGGTGCAGCTGTATTTAATGGATTTGGTTTCCTCGGTCATCCGCCCGGAGCGAGAGCTGAAGGGCTTCCGGCGGGTTTTCCTGGAACCGGGGCAGACAAAACCGGTGGAATTTCGGTTGAATCTACCGGCGCTGTCGCTGGTGAACCGGCAAGGGAATCGGGTGGTGGAGCCGGGAGCATTCCGGGTGCTGGTGGGCGGCGACAGCCGCACGGAAAACGGCGCGGAATTTTCCTGCCGGGTGGGAAAGGAGCTATCAAAATGGAATATCGGTTGACAAAGACCGTTCCGCTGGTGGAAGGTTATGATGTTGTGGTGGCGGGCGGCGGGCCTGCGGGCTGCGGCGCGGCCATTGCGGCGGCGCGGCAGGGGGCGCGGATGCTGCTGCTGGAGCAAACCTTTATGCTGGGCGGCGCGGCCACGGCGGGGCTGGTTAATGCCTGGACGCCCTTCTCCGATGGCATCCGGGTGACCTACGGCGGCATTGCCCAGGAGGTATTCTGCCGCACCAAGGAGCGGATGTATCACATTCCCAAGGAGGCCGTCAACTGGGTCAGCATCGACCCGGAAGCGCTGAAATCCGTTTACGACCGGATGATGGCGGAAGCCGGTGTTCATGTGCTGTTTGGGAGCAGTTTGACCGGTGTGGAGCTGGAAAAGCCGGGGACGGTGGGCTGCCTGCTGGTCAGCAACAAGGCAGGGCTAACGGCCTACAAAGCCCGTGTGTACATCGATGCCACCGGGAACGGTGACCTCTGCGCCTGGGCGGGGGCACAGTGGGCGCTGGGGGACGGCCAGGGGAACACCCAGCCCGCCACCCACTGCTTTCAGCTGACCAATGTGGATGAATACGGCTACAAGCGGGGCGGAAAAATGACCCTGCATCCCCAGAATCTGGACAGCCCCATTCACAAGATGGTGGACGACCCCAAGTATGGCATTGCCGACAAGCACATCTGCGCTTCCTTCATCGGCCCCGGAACCATGGGCTTCAACGCCGGGCACTTGTGGGGCATCAACGCCACCGACCCGGAGAGCCTGTCCGCCGCCGTGGTGCGGGGCAGGGCACAGGCGGCGGCCTTCCGGGACGCACTGGGGGAGTATTTCCCCCGCGCCTTTGCCGATGCCTTTTTGACCCAGACGGCCCCCCACATGGGCATCCGGGAGAGCCGCAGAATTTTGGGGGACTATGTGTTCACCTTGGAGGACTACTTAAACCGCAGCACTTTCCCGGATGAAATCTGCCGGAATCATTATTTTGTGGACGTTCACCCCACCCCCGCAGAGGCCTCCGACCGCTCCGGCTGGCATTCCGACGACCGCTATGAAAAGTACGGCCCCGGAGAATCCCACGGCATCCCTTATCGCTGCCTGACCCCCAAGGGGCTGAGCAATGTGCTGGTGGCGGGGCGGTGCCTGTCCTGTGACCATGCCTCCCAGGGCAGCCTGCGGGTGATGCCCGCCTGCCTGACCACCGGCGAGGCAGTGGGCATCGGCGCGGCGCTGGCACTGGGGGAGAGAATTATTGATGTCCACAAGCCGCCCATCCGGGAAATCCGCCGGATGCTCCGGGAAAACGGCGCATATCTGCCGGAACAGGAGGAAACCCCATGAAAAACGGAGAAATGCTGCAAGATACCCATGGGAATCCCCTTCACGCCCACGGCGGCTGTATGCTGGAAGCGGGAGGCTTATATTATTGGTTTGGGGAAGACCGGCGGGGCCGGGTGCGGGTGTCCTGCTATCGCAGCTGGGATTTGCTGCACTGGGAGTTCCGGAACCACGTTCTGACCCTGGATTCCGAGACGCAGGAGCATTATGTCCGCACGGAACGGCTGATGGAAAAGGCGGTGATGACCCGCGACCATCACCAGATTTTCGCGGGCTGCAATTTGGAGCGGCCCAAGGTAGTGTTCTGCCCGAAAACGGGGAAGTACGTCATGTGGATGCACTACGAAAACGGGGCGGACTACAGCGAGGCCAAGTGCGCCGTTGCGGTTTGCGACACAGTGGACGGGGACTATACCTATCTGGGCGCGTTCTCCCCCATCGGTAACATGTCGCGGGATTGCACCCTGTTTGTGGATGACGATGGCACCGGCTATTTTATCTCCGCCGGGCGGGGCAACGCCGATACAATAATTTACCGTTTGTCAGAGGATTTCCTGTCCATTGATGAGCAGGTGCGTGTCCTCTGGCCCGGCCAGTACCGGGAGGCCGCCGCCCTGTTCAAGCGCCGGGGACGCTATTATATGCTCACCAGCGGCTGCACCGGCTGGGCCCCCAACCAGGGAAAATACGCCTGGGCAGACCGGCTGGATGGGCGGTGGAGTCCGCTCATGGACTTCGGGGACGAGACTACCTTCCATTCCCAGAGCGCCTATGTGCTGTCGATGGGGAAGGACGGCTATCTTTACATCGGCGACCGCTGGGGCGGCAGCGGCCAGGCTTACTTTGGTTCCGGCTATGTGTTCCTGCCCCTGGGCTTCCGGGAGGACGGGAGCCTGTATTTAGACTGGAAAGAAAATTTTGACGGATTGGAAGTGTTATAAAATGGAATTGCTGCTGCGTTACCCGGACTGGAAGGAGCGGGCGCTGACCTTCAGCTATGATGACGGCACCGAGCAGGATGCCTGGCTCATTGAGAAACTGGGGCAGGCCGGAATGCGGGGAACATTTAACTTAAATTCCGGCATGTTTCGCCCGGAAGACCGGCCAAAAAGCAAAACCGCCTTTTGCAGGCGGCTTTCGGAGGGGGAGGCCAAGGCGCTGTATGCCGCACCCCATGTGGAGGTGGCGGCCCACGGGCGGCTCCACCAGCGGATGGAGTGCATGACCGATGCCCAGCAGATTTATGAGTTCAGTGCCGACAAAGCAGCATTGGAGCAGTTGTTTGGGAAGATTGTCTATGGCGGTGCCTATGCCTACGGCACCTACGCGCCCCAGACCCCGGCGCTGCTGGCCGCCTGCGGCCTGAGCTATTGCCGCACGGTGCAGAGCACCCAGGATTTCCGCCTGCCGGAAAACTTCCTCACCTGGCATCCCACCTGCCACCATACCGACCCCAATCTGGATGCCCTGACGGAGCGCTTCCTCACGGAACCGGTAAAGCTCCAACCAAGGCTTTTCTACCTCTGGGGCCACGCCTTTGAATTTGAGCGGGATAACAGTTGGAAAACCATGGAGCGCTTCCTCCGTGCCACGGCAGATAACGGCACCGTCTGGTACGCCACCAACGGCGAAATTTACCGCTACGTCTCCGCCTTCCGCAGCCTGCGCGCCAGCGCCGACGGAACGCTGCTGCATAACCCGACTGCCGAGACCCTTTGGTTCCGGGCGGGCGGAGAGGACAGGCGGATCAGTCCGGGAGAAGTGCTGCATTTCGACTGACGTTTTCCCGGAATGTATCAGCACCCAATCGAATATTGCTGCAGCCCCAGTAGCCTGGCCGCATCCGGCCGGTTGCTGGGGCTGCCTGCATGACAATGCTCCCTTTATGTTTGGCCGCCGCCGCACATAAAGGGAGCACGTCATATTACTTGTGTGTCAGAGGTGTAGTGTCAAGCTTGACAAACATCCAATATTTCGGATGTTTTCGGCTTAGTACACGCCCAGTACGTTGTAGCACTCCAGGTCGAACTTCTCTTCGTTGTAGATCCAGTCGTTCTTGATGGGGCTCACACTTGTGACGCTGAGGCTGTGCAGGTCAGCGTCGAAGGTCAGCATGGTGAAGTAGCCTTCCTTGGCAGCTGCCTCAATGTCCACATTGATGGCAGTGGTCTTGCGGTTGCCGTAGAAGAAGCTGTGGTGGCTTGCGTAGCCGGCATTGCTGCTGAACACCATGTGCACATTGGAGCAGGGCTTCACCACTTTTTCTTCCAGCTCCAGGGCGCTGTCGGCGATCTTCTGTTCCTTGGTCATATCATCCAGCAGATAGGTATGTACCATCAGGATACCGGCAGCGTACGGGTCGGAATCAAAGCGCTCCTTGGCCCACTTGTAGCCTTCTTCGGTCATGGCGTCTTCACCCAGACCAACCAGGATCATCCGTCTGTTGCCGATGAAGAAGCGGTACACGAAGCCCTTGCCGCCCTCGAAGAGATCCTCTTCCTTGAATTCATCCCAAACGGGCTGCTGCAGGAACAGGCTGCCTTCCTCGATTTCCTTCTCGCCGGATACCATGAGCGTATCCGTGTGCGGGGCGTCGTAGATCTTCTGCATGGCGTCGTTGAAGACCTTCCACTGGCTTTCGTCAGCGGCGTTGTCCACCACGTTGCCGGTGTGCAGCACCAGGCGCATGTCGTTGCGCTCGATGAATTTGGTGATGGCGGAGAACTTGTCGCTCGGCTCACCGCTGTTGATCATCTGGTTGGTGTCGTAGAGCCATGCGATCCGGAGCTTCTCGGTGAAGATGTTCAGCCAGCCGTCCTTCACGACGAACTTCACATTGGTAAAGATCTCGTTCACGTTGGCAAAGTCCTCAGCCTTCAGACCCATGAGGTAATCGCCGGGTTCAGTTCCGCTGACGGAGGCCACGCCGGAGAACTCGAAGTCATCCTCGGTGTAGCGCGGGTCACTGATCTCCACGGTATAACCGGTGACAGTGTGCTCAGCTTCGTCATAGTGGAAGGAACCGGTATTGCCGGTGATGGTCACGATGATCTCATCGGTAATGGGAGTGATCTCCAGCCAGCCATCATTCACGATGATAGTGATGTTGCTGTAGTTCCTGGACTTAACAATGAAGGATTCCTTGGACAGATTCATGAAATACTTGCCGACGTTGGTGCCCTTGGCCTCGGCCTTTGCGCCCTCTGCCAGCTTCACATCAATGGTCTTGTCGCCCACGTCAGTGGTGTAGCCTTCGACGGACTGCTCGGTGGCGTTGTAGACCTTGGTGGCGGTGTTGCCGGTGATGGTAACAACGACCTCGTCGGTGATGGGGGTGATCTCCAGCCAGCCATCGACGACAACGACTTCGATGTTGCTGTAGTTTCTGGAGCTAACGGTGAAGGACTCTTCCTTCAGACCCATGTAGTAGGTATCGGAATCAGTGCCCTTGGCTTCCGCCTTCACGCCGTCCTTCAGCGCCACGTCAATGGTCTTGTCGCCCACGTCGGTGGTGTAGCCTTCGATGGACTGCTCGGTGGCGTTGTAAACCTTGGTATCGGTGTTGCCGGTGATGGTAACAACAACCACTTCGGTAATGGGCGTGATCTTCAGCCAGCCATCGACCACAACAACTTTGATGTTGGTGTAGTTCTTGGAGGTAACAGTGAAGGATTCCTCCTTCAGACCCATGTAGTAGGTATCGACATCGGTGCCCTTGGCTTCCGCCTTCACGCCGTCCTTCAGCGCCACGTCAATGGCCTTGTCGCCCACGTCGGTGGTGTAGCCTTCGACGGACTGCTCGGTGGCGTTGTAAACCTTGGTATCGGTGTTGCCGGTGATGGTAACAACGATCTCGTCAGTATAGGGAGTGATCTCCAGATAGCCATCAATCACGACCACGGTAATATTGGTGTAATTATTGGAGGAAGCGCTGAAGTAGTCCGCCTTCAGACCCATGTGGTAAACATCTACATCGGTGCCCTTGGCTTCTGCTGCGTAACCTTCCTTCAGTGTCACCTGAATGTCCGTATTACCCACATCGACGGTGTAGCCGGTGACGGACTGCTCACTGCCGTTGTAAACTTTGGTATCGTGGTTGCCGGTGATGGTAACAATGACCGCGTCGGTAACGGGCGTGATCTCAAGCCAGCCATCGACCACAACAACTTTGATGTTGCTGTAGTTTGTAGAGGTGACATCAAAATCATCTTCGGTCAGCTCCATGTCATACTTGCCGACATTGGTGCCCTTGGCTTCTGCCACATGATCTGCCTTCAACGCCACATTGATGGCCTTGTCACCCACATCGGTGGTATAGCCGGTGACAGACTGCTCGGTAGCATTGTAAACTCTGGTAGCAGTGCTGCCGGTGATGGTAACGACGACTTCGTCGGTGATGGAAGTGATCTCCAGATAACCATCATTCACAATGACCTTAATGTTGCTGTAGTTATCGGAAGTCACGTCAAAGTCATTCTCGGTCAGACTCATGTAATACTTGCCGACATCGGTGCCCTTGGCTTCGGCCTTTACGCCGTCCTTCAGCGCCACGCTGATGGTCTTTGTGCCCACGTCGGTGGTATAGCCGGTGACGGACTGCTCGGTTGCATTGTAAACCCTGGTAGCATTGTTGCCGGTGATGGTAACAATGACCTCGTCGGTAACGGGGGTGATCTCCAGCCAGCCGTCAGTGTACTGCACTTCCACCTGCTTGTAGTTGGGGGAGGTGGCGGTGAAGTCTGCTGCCGTCAGACCCATGAAATACTTGCCGACATTGGTACCGCTGGCAATGTCTGCCTTGTCTGCTGCAAGCGTAACGACTGCGTTGGCAGGATTATCGGTGACTAAATAGCCGGCGACGGTCTGCTCGGTGCTGTTATAGACCTTAGTACCGGTGCTGCCCTCGATAACGACGATCGCCCTCTCGGCCTGGGTGACGGTCAGCGTACCATCATAATAGGTGACAGTGTAGTATCCGGGGATCGCGCCGCCGTTCACCTGAACGGTAGCCCGGTCGATGACGTTGTCCTGGCTGCCCACATTGGTGATGGTGCTCTCTGCCGTCATGGCGAGGGTCACCGTATCTCCATTGACCAGACCCACTGCCGTGAAGTTCGGCTGGGTCAGGGCGGTGCCGTCATAAATCTTGCTGGCGTCATTTGCGGTAAGCGTCAGAGGAACCGTGTAGTAAACGGTGATCACGTTCCCGCTGACTCCAATGGTAATGGACTGGCTGGGGGAGTAGCTGTTCACCACGGCGGCAGCATACTTCGGATACAGAGCATCAGACATGCCGGCGGTCAGCTGGGTGCCGATGGTCTGCGTGCCGGTCTGGTCGTCGGCCACGGAGACGGTGGTGCCCAGCAGGTAATGGTGAATGGTGTACTGCGCAACATTCAGCTTGAAGTACAGCTTCAGCACAGTGGTGCCGTCGCCGCTGAGGGTGGCGGATTCCACGTTGGCAGCACCGGTGTCATACGTATACTTGCCGTTTTCCTTGTCCGCCTTGTCGGCATCGGTGACGGAAACGGCGGTATCGGTGGTGCCGGTGCAGCTGTCGGTCTGGTTGGGAGTGCCGGGGTAGGAGCCGTCATCGCTTATGTAGTAGAACTCGACCGTATACTTCGTATCCGTGTTGGCTGTCCAAACAGCGTACAGATCGTTGGCGCCATTGGCATTCACGCGGACAGAAGCACCGGCGCCGAACATCACGCTGCCGCCAGGGGCAGTGCTCCAGCCCTGGAAGGTGTAGCCGACTCTGGCGGGCAGACCCGTTTCGCCGTAGCCCTTTACGGTGACCAGGCTGTTGTTTGCAAGTCCACTGTCGGTGGAGGCTTGATCAGTGCCAAAGTTGCTGTGATAGGTCAGGGAGACGGTGCCTTCCTTCACGCCCCAAACGGCGTAAAGCGTCACAGCCGCAGTGCCCATGGGCAGCATGTCTCCGGGGACATACTGAGGTGCGGCTGCATTGGCGTCCGTGCTCCAGCCCAGGAATTCCGGCTTATCGGCGGGAGCTACAAGGCTGCCCTGGCCGAGAATCTTGGCATAAGAACCTTCCGCGTAATGCGCGCTGTCCACAGGCGCGGTGCCGCTGCCGCCGTTGGCGTCATAAGTCACCTGGACGGAACCGGTCTTGCGCACCTTGGCATAGAGGCTGTAGTCCTGACGGATCTCGGTGCTGAAGTTGAAGGGAGCGCCGCTTGCGGTGACCCAGCCCAGGAACTCATAGCCCTCAGCGGGGGTGTAAGCAGGAACCTTCGAAGAATCCATCACAGTCCCGTGGGGGATATTTTCCACGGTGCCGACGACGGTCACATTGTCCTTATCGTAGAAGGTGACGGTATGGACAGGAGCCGACCACTTGGCATACACGGTGATGTTCTGCGCAGGCATGGTCTTGCCGGTGAAATCGTAAGGGACGGTTCCCTCGGGGTCGAGATACCAGCCGTCGAAGGAATAGCCTTCCTTGCCGGCCGGCGCCTGGCTGCTGCTCAGCGTATAGCTCCCGGCAGAGGAAATGTCGGCCTGATACTTGAAGGACTTGGTATTGACCGAAGCGCCGTTGCTGATGTAGATCACATCGTAGCTGTTGCGGTCATAGTAGAACCTGGCGCCGTTATAGTTATTTCCGTCTTTCGTACTCCGCCCGGTGTTGCAGGTGAAGCCGGTGATGGGGTAGCGGTCTTCCTTTGTGACCGTGGAACCGCTGCTGGCACCTGTATCTGTGTGATCCAGAACGTAGTTGCCGTTCAGATCCTGCAGATAGTAATAAGCCGCGCCGGAACCCTGGCTATCCTTCTCGTAGAAGCTGGTACCGCCCAAGGGCATCACGTCGATGTTGGCCTGGAAAACAGTGCCGTTGGCGGAGACCTTCCAGGTACCACCGGGCCACTTGGAGCTGATATTGGCACCGTACTTGGCGGTGATGCGCAGGCTTGCGTCTTCTTTATATTTCCCACCGAAGAAACCGGAAGAATAGTATTTGTAGAACTTCACTTCGTACACATTGCGCTTGTAGTAGACATTCACAATGGTGGAGCCGTCACCGGCAATAGTTGCCTGGGTGATAGGCTCTGCGGTGAAGCCGGTGTAGCTCTTGGCAGTGGCGTAGGTCTGGTTGCCGACGGTGTCGTACTTGATTTCGCTCTCTACATAGGAGTAGTCGCTGTCGTCTGCGTTCTCCTGGAAGTGGATCACGGTATAGCTGGCGCTGCCGGCCGTCCACTTGGCGTAGAGCGTGGTGTTAGTATTGATGGCGGCAAAGTCAGCTTCGTTCTGCAGCTCCGCCTCGGTAAACCAACCGGCGAAGGAGTAGCCGGGGCGCTGGGGCGCTGCGGGAGCAGCGGCAGTCTGGCTCTCGGCATAGAAAGCAGGCGCCACATAAGAGCCCTCGTTGGACTCAAAGGTGATCCAGTAGCCGTTTTCCACACGGGCGGTGAGCGTCACGTCGCTGGCTTCCAGCGTAACGGAGTCCACAGCGGCCCCGTCCAGCAGCCAGCCGGTAACGGCCTGGGTTGCTCCCACGGGGAAGGTCACGTCCGCAGTGGAGATCACCTCGCCGGCCTTACCGGACTTGGTGGCAACGATGCGGTCGCTGTTATCCATGAAGAATACATAGAAAACATCCCGGAAGCTGGCGTAAATGTTGACCGTCTCCGTCTGGGTGATGCCGGTCACGGCGCCGAAGCCTTCAAAGAGATTGCCGGCGCTGTCCTTCCAGCCGTCAAACAGGAAGCCGTCCTTGACAGGGGTGGCAGGGCGGAGCAGGGTCTCGCCCTCTTTGACGGTCTGCTGAGCGACGATGCTCCCGTCAACCCAGAAAACATAGGTGCGATAATAGTCCTCGCTCGGAACCACGGAAGTCACGCTGGTGAGACTATGGGACCCTGCGGGGATCTCATCCCCAGAAGGCTGCTCTTCGGCAGGTTCCTCCGGCGTGCCTTCCTCTGCCGCAGGTGCGGAAGAGGGAGTAACTTCTTCTGCGGGCGTGGCACCCTCGGCCAAGATGTTCAGCGGCAGAGCCGAAGCGAGCATCATCAGCGCCAGGAACCACGCCAACGTCTTACGTAGGGCGTGTTTCATAACTTGATCCTCCTTTTTTATGTACGCCGCCGGCGCTTCTTCCCATATTCCGCCGGCAGCAGAGGCACATCAAAAGCGGCAGCCCTGCAAAAAAGCAGAGAATACCCCTCTCCATATACCTCCATGCGTAAATTATAGCACAGTATAATCACCATTGCAACAGAAAAAATGTTTTTTACGCACTAAAAAATGCTGCGGTGTGCGGCCAAAAACTTCTTGTTTACAGGAGCCCTGTCCATGTGGTATGATAGACGCCAAGGATGAGGGAAACCCTGAATAAATCATCTGCGGCTGGTCAGCGGCTCCTGCTGATTTCATTCAGAGCTTCCGAAGAAACAGAGGGAACACACAATGAATTTTATTGTTTTGGATATGGAGTGGAACCAGCCCTGGCCGGGGTCTCCGTCGTCAAAAAAGGTGCTGCCGGTGGCCATCCGGGGGGAAATCATCCAGATCGGCGCCGTGCGCCTGCACCCCGACAGCGAGAGCATGGATGAATTCCAGATCATGGTCACGCCCAAGGTTTACCGGCATCTGAACCGCCGGGTCAGCAAGCTCACCGGCATCAAGGAAAACCGCCTGCGTGCCGAGGGAATCCCCTTTACGCAGGCGATGGAGCAGTTCCGCGCCTGGTGCGGCGAGGATCCCGTGTTCCTCACCTGGGGCTTTGACGACATCGGCATCCTGCGGGAGAATCTGCAGCTGTACGGTCTCGACACCTCCTGGACAGAGCGGTGGTACAATGCACAGATGATCTTCAACGCCCAGACCGACGGCTCCAATTCCCAAAAGGCGCTCAAGACCGCACTGGAGACATTTCAGATCGAGCCGAGCCGGCCGGCGCATGACGCACTGGGGGACGCCTACCATACGGCGCTGATTTGCCGGAAGCTGGATATGCAGCGGGGCATCGACGAATATGACCAGGCCGTGCGCAGCCATGAAAACGGCTTCCACGGCGCGGAGCTTCCCGGCTGCCTGGAGCGCAAGGTGTTCCGGGACTACGCCGACAAGCGCGAAGCACTGGCCGCCATGGCGGGGAGCGAGAACCTGTGCCCGCTGTGCGGCCGCCAGATGCTGGGCTCCCGCTGGTTTGCCCAGCCGGGGCACCGGTACATGGATCTTGCCACCTGTGCCGACCATGGAAAATTCCTGATCCGCGTGCGCCTATCCACCCAGCCGGACGGCACCATCCGTGTCAGCCGCCTGACCTACGAAGCCACCTCCGAGGCGGCGCAGGTCTATGCCCGCCGCGCTCAGAAGGCGGAACCGGAGAACGCCCCCCGTCCCCGTCGCCGCCGTCGGGGCGGCAAAAAGCCGGAATCCCCGCAGAGCTGAGCGTATACATTATATTATAGTGAAAAAATCTCACGGCACACAAACCGGCCTTTGCCGGAGCAGAAAGGAAGACTGATTATGAGATCTAAATGGAATCGTTTGCTTGCTGCTGCGCTGTGCGCCTGCCTGGTGCTTGCGCCTGTCAGAGCGCAGGCCGTGGAGATCGATCCGGACATTCAGGCAGAGTTCGACCGCCTGATCGAAATCGGCGCGGGGGACATCCTCGACCAGTTCCTCAACGGCCTGCCGGAGGAGGTGCGCAACGCCCTGATGGCAGCGGAAGAGGCAAAATATGCCGCCCCCACCACATCTGGGCAGGCAGCTGCCTCCGGTACCTGCGGCGTCAGTCTGGATTGGAACCTGGACGAAAACGGCACCCTGACCGTCACCGGTACCGGTGAGATGTTCGATTTCCGTGAGACGCTTCCCGCCCCCTGGTACGACAGCCGGGAGTCTGTCACCGCGCTGGTGCTGGAAGACGGCGTAACCACCATTGGCAGCCGTGCCTTTGCAGGCTGCACCAATTTGAAGGAACTGACCCTCCCCGAAAAACTCAGCGCCATCGGCGATGAGGCGTTTGAGGATTGCACTGCGCTGGAAGAGATTCAGCTTCCCGGCAGCCTGGAAGCCATCGGCTGGGGCGCGTTCTCCGGCTGCGAGGGGTTGACCTGGATCCAGATCCCCGGTACGGTGAAGTATCTGGGAGGCTTTGCCTTTGCAGGCTGCACCGCGCTGAATACCGCCGCTGTGCCGGAGGGCGTTACGGCCATTGAACTGGGCACCTTCAAGGATTGCGTGTCCCTGGTGGATGTCCAGATCCCGCAAAATGTCACCGCCATTGCCGGCCAGACCTTTTCCGGCTGTATCCAGCTTCGCATGGTAACGCTGCCGGAGTCCGTCACCGAGATCGGCGCGCAGGCCTTTGCGGGCTGCACCGGGCTGAAAACCGTCAATCTTTCCCTCAATCTGGAAACCATCGGCGCCGAGGCGTTTTCGGGCTGCACGGAGCTCGCTTCCCTTGCCGTCCCCGGTGCGGTCCGCACCATCGAAGACGGCGCCTTCCGGGATTGCAGTGCATTGGAAAATCTCATGCTCCCCGATGGCCTGACGGAGATCGGCAGCTATCTGTTCCGTGGCTGCACCGGCCTGCGCACGGTGATCATCCCGGAAACGGTGGAGCGCATCGGGCGCTACGCCTTCAGCTATTGTAAGAAACTGGAAGCGATCAACATTCCCGGAAGCGTCACCGAGATCGGCAGCGAAGCGTTTTCCTATACCGGCATGTGGAGCATCACCTTCCTGGGAGATGCCCCCCAGATTGCCGAAAACACCTTCCGCGGCACACAGACCCAGGCATTCTATCCTGCCTCTGCCCAAGGCTGGAACCGCAAAACGGCTGTCTCCTACGGCGGCACGCTGATGTGGGAAGCAATATAAAAAAGATAGCCCCGCCATTTTGCTCTTGCAAAATGGCGGGGCGTTTTGCGGTGCAGCATACACTGCTGATGATATAGCGTCATATAGGCATCACGCTTTCCCCGCAGCGTTCAGGAGAAGAAAAAACGCACGCTCCAGGATGCCATGAAGAACCCCACGAAGTCTGCGAACAGGGCGGCGGGGAGGGTATAGCGGGTTTTGTGTACCCCTGCTGCTCCGAAATAGACGCTGAGGGTATAAAAGGTGGTTTCTGTGGAGCCGAGCATGACGGCAGCCGTCCGCCCGATCTGGGAATCCACGCCGTAGTGTGCCATCAGCTCCCCGCCCACGGCCAGCGCGGCGCTTCCGCTGATGGGGCGCACCAGCACCAGCATGGCGCATTCCGGTGGAATTCCAAACAGAGAAAACACCGGCGACAGCAGCCTGCCCAGCAGCTCTGCCGCCCCGGAGGCGCGGAACATGCTCACCGCCGTCAGCAGGAGCACCAGCGAGGGAAGAATGGTCTTTACAAGCCCCAGCCCCTCTGCCGCGCCGGAAAGCAGCCACTCATAGTAGTTTTTCCGCCGCCCCAGAGCGAGCACGGACAGCCCCAGAAGCAGCAGCGGAATCAGATAATCCGTCATCGGCATAATCTTCCCAGCACCCAGGCGGCGGCCAGTCCCAGTCCGGCGGAGCACAGGCTGGTGATCCACACGGCGGGCAGAATATCGAAGGGACTTCCGCACCCCAGGCTGCTGCGTACGGCTGCCACATTGGCGGGAATCAGCTGGATAGAGGCAGTGTTCAGTACGATCAGGCGGCACAGCTCGTCCGATGCCCTGCCCGGACTGCGTGCAGCCAGACACCTGGCTGCCTCGATCCCCGGCGGTGTCGCCGCGTTGCCCAGGCCGAGAAAATTGGCGCAGATGTTGGTGCTCAGCGCCCCGGAAAGCGCCGCGTCCTCCCGGGTGGAGGGAAACAGCCGTTTCATGGCAGGGCGCAGCAGCCGCGCCAGCACGGCGGTCAGCCCCAATTTTTCCATTGCACGCCCGATCCCTGCCCAAAGGCACAGCGACCCGGCAATGGAGATCGCCAGCGTTACCCCCGCCTGTGCGCCCTGCATCACAGCGGCAGAAAGCGCCGCCGCCCGTCCGCCTACCGCCGCGCAGACCACCGATGTGACGACCAGCACTGCCCAAACCCAACTCATCACCATAAGAGATCCCCCCGCAAAAGGCTATGCGGGGGGATCGTGTTTATGATTGCGCTTCGTCCAGCGCGGCGGCATAGACCGCATTTTTCGGCAGATCCAGCTCCTTGGCTGCCTGCTTGATGGCATCCTTCCGGCTCAGCCCCTGGGCAATGAGTTCGTTTACCCGGGCGGCGGCATCCGTGGCGGTGGGAACCTCCTTCACTTCCTCCGGCGCACCGGCTACCACCAGGACAAATTCCCCCTTGGGGGGCGTTTCGGTGAAGTGGACGATGGCTTCCCCCAGGGTGGTGCGCAGCACCTCCTCGTGGAGCTTGGTCAGCTCCCGGCAGAAGCTGACGGGACGTTCTGCGCCGAACACCTCCACCATGTCTTCCAGGGTGTTCATCAGCTTGTGGGGGGCTTCGTAGAAAATCATGGTGCGCTTTTCTGCCCGCAGGGAGTCCAGATGCTCCCGGCGGCTTTTTTTGCTCATAGACAGGAAGCCCTCGAAGCAGAACCTTCCTGTGGATTGCCCGGAAATGCTCAGGGCGGTGATGGCGGCGCAGGGGCCGGGAATGGCGCAGACGGTGATGCCCGCGGCGGCGCATTCCTTCACCAGGTCTTCGCCGGGGTCGGAGATAGCGGGGCTGCCCGCGTCAGAAACCAGGGCACAAGTCTCACCGGCCAGAATCCGCTCCACAATGCGGCTGCCCTTGAAGGTCTTGTTGTGCTCATAATAGCTCACAAGGGGCTTTTTGATTTCCAGGTGATTCAGAAGCTTCAGCGTCACCCGCGTGTCCTCAGCAGCGATGAAATCCGCCGCCTCCAGCGTCTGCCGGGCGCGCAGGGAAATATCCCCCAGGTTGCCGATGGGGGTGGGAACCAAATAAAGCATTCCTGCCATGATCAATCCTCCGCAATATGATAAATTCGGCGATAGTCGCCGCTTTCGCTGCCGTCGCTGCGGTGTAGCGCAATTTCGTCCAGCATCAGTCCCGGCTTGCCGCCCTTGCGCAGCTGAAGCAGCACCAGGGCGACGGGGCTGCCCTCCCGGTGGCGGAGCAGCCGCAGGCGTTTGGTTTCCAGCTGATGCTGTGCGCCCAGCGCGATTGCCTCTGCCAGCCGCTCCGGGCGGTGCACCAGAAAGAGGTCCCCGCCGTATTTCAGCGCCCAGGCAGCACACCGCATCAAATCGGCGAGGGCGCACCGATCCTCCCGCCGGGCAGCGGTCAGCTGTGCCGCGAAGCCCCCGGAAAAATAGGGCGGATTGGAGATGCAGCAGTCAAAGCTTCCCGGCGCAAAAAGTTCGGGAACCCGCCGCATATCCGCGCATATACTTTCCATACGGGCATCGAGCCGGTTGCGGCGGATGTTCTCCAGCGCGGCGGCATGGGCCTTTTCATCCAACTCCACACCGCTGATGCAGCAGCGTTCATTCCGGGCGCACAGCAGCAGCCCCAGCGTCCCGCAGCCGGAACCGAGATCCAGCACTGCCTTGCCTCCGCGAATGTCGGCAAAATCAGCCAGCGCCATGGAATCTGTGGTCAAAGGAAAGCAACCTTCGGGAACTTCAAGCTGGATGCCGCCGGGAAGATATTCCATAATTCCTCCAAAAAGTCAGTAAGCTGCACTCTTTACCGCTAAGTTGAAACGAGCAGGCCGCAGCAGACACGGGTCTGCTGCGGGTATGCCCGGAAAATGAAAGTTAAAAATCGGCCTGCCCTGCGTTCTACGGCAGAGCAGACCGACCTGAATTCGGAAGAATCAGGCTTCCTCAATCGCTTCGGCGGGGCACTGATCGGCGCAGGAGCCACAGCTGACGCAGACATCGGGATCGATGACGTACTTGTCCTCGCCCTCGGAGATAGCCTCAACAGGGCACTGCTCAGCGCAGGAACCGCACTTCACGCAGGAATCGGTAATCTGAAAAGCCATGATATGTAACCTCCTTGTGGATGTATTTTTCGCGCCCAAAGGAGGACGCACCTCCATTCTAACATGGATTTTGAAAAAAGCAATTCCTTTTTGAAAAAAATCGTATATTTCAAACCGCCTATGGCTAGAATTTTCTGGCAAAGGAGGCGGACAGATGCGCTATAATTCGCAAACCAGCGATTTGATTCGCATTTCCGGTGAAAAAGCACGGCATCTGGGGCACAGCTATGTGGGAACCGTCCATTTTCTCCTGGCGCTTCTGGAGCAGCCGGGAGAGATCGGGCTGCTCCTGCGTTCCATGGGCGCAGAGCCGGAGCTGGCATGCACAATGGTGCAGCTGCTCTACGGCACGGGTACGCCCGACCTGCCGCTGCCCCAGGGACTTACAAAGAAGGCGCGGGAGCTGCTTCGGATGGCTGCCCGGGAGGCGCGCGGCCATGCCTGCCGGGAGATTTTTCCCATTCATGTGCTGCTGGCGCTTTCCAGGACAGAGAACACCGAGGCGGGACGACTGCTTCAAATTTTCGGTATCGGCTCAAATGTGCTGTTTACCCATACGGTGGAATGGTTGCGGCGGGAGGAGGAAGCCCCCGCCAGGGGAAAAAAGGAGGCGGTCACAACGAAACTTTTGGAGCAGTTCAGCGAAGATCTGATTGCAAAGGCATCGGCCATGGAGCCGGTGATTGGCCGGGATCGGGAAATAGACACGGTGATCGGCATTCTCTGCCGGAAAAATAAGAATAATCCCGCGCTGGTGGGGGAACCAGGCGTGGGCAAAACCGCCATTGCGGAAGGACTTGCCCAGCGCATGGCGGTGGGCAACGTGCCGCCCCAGCTCAAGGATAAGAGGCTCGTCAGTCTCAACATGGCCTCTCTGGTGGCGGGTACCAAATACCGGGGCGAATTCGAGGAGCGCCTTCGGGATGTGCTGGCGGAGATCCACCGCACGGGGGATGTGATCCTCTTTGTGGATGAAATGCACACCATCATCGGCGCGGGGGCGGCGGAGGGCGCCATCGACGCCGCCAATATCCTCAAACCCGCTCTGGGCAGGGGAGAGCTGCAGATGCTGGGCGCAACCACGCTGGAGGAATACCGCAAATATATTGAAAAGGACGCCGCCCTGGAGCGCCGCTTCCGCCCCGTCACCGTGGAGGAGCCGGGGAGCGAAACGACGCTCTCCATTCTGCGGGCACTGAAGCCGGGGCTGGAGCGCCACCACCGCCTGCGCATCTCCGAGGAGGCGCTGAAGGAAGCGGTGCGCCTTTCCGTGCGCTATCTGCCCGACCTTTTCCTGCCCGACAAGGCCATCGACCTGCTGGACGAGGGAGCCTCCCGCGCCCGCATGGAGGAGCTCCGCCTGACCCGGGGCGGCGCCGCCCGCAAGGAGCTGGAGGAGGAGCTGCACGAGGCCGTGCGGGAGCGCCGCTTTGAAAAGGCGGCAGAGCTGCGCGACAAAATGCAGACCATGATGGCAAAGCCGGGGGAATCCCGCCGGGCGCGTACGGTGACGGCATCGGACATCGCCTGGGTGGTGTCCGCCCGCACCGGCATCCCCGTGGGGCGGCTGACCGCTTCGGAGCGGGAGCGGCTGCTGCATCTGGAAAACCTCCTTCAGTCGCATGTGGTGGGGCAGCACCGGGCGGTGAGTACTGCGGCGGAAGCGGTGCGCCGAGGCTTTGCGGGACTGCGGGACGAGGAGCGCCCCATTGCCTGTCTGCTCTTCACCGGCCCCACCGGCGTAGGTAAGACGGAGCTCTGCCGTGCACTGGCAGAGGAAGTCTACGGCAGCCGCAGCGCCATGATCCGCCTGGATATGACGGAATATATGGAGAAGCACTCTGTCTCCCGCCTCATCGGCGCGCCTCCGGGCTATGTGGGCTATGAGGAGGGCGGCAAGCTGACCGAGGCCGTGCGCCGCCGCCCCTATAGCCTGGTGCTGCTGGACGAGGTGGAGAAAGCCCACCCGGAGGTGCTGGGCATTCTGCTCCAGGTGATGGAGGAGGGGGTGCTCACCGATTCCACCGGCCGGCGGGTCAGCTTCCGCAACGCCGTCGTGGTCATGACCTCCAATGTGGGAAGCGAAGTGCGCGGCGATGGGCTGGGCTTCTGTTCCGACGGCAAAGCCGGCCAGGTGGAGGAGGCAGTGCGCCAGGCATTTACCCCGGAATTTCTGGGACGGCTGGATGCCACCGTCCGCTTCGACCCGCTGGATGCCGCCTCCATGGAGCAGATCGCGGAAAAATACCTGCGCTTGCTGCAGGAGCGTGCCGCCGCAGCGGGCATTCAGCTGAATCTGCCCGACGGACTTGCTGCCAGCCTCTGCCGCCGCTGCCGGGGCAGGGACGGCGCGCGTCAGCTGCGCCGTCTGGTGCAGACCGAGGTGGAGGGGGCGCTCTCTGGCTTCCTGCTGGGATGCAGCCGCCGCCCCAGCCGGGTTCGCGGATGTCTGGAGCAGGAAAAGCTGTCATTTCAAACGTAGCTTTATAGAACAAACATTCGAAAAATTCGGTTTTTATCGGCAATATGGCTAAAATATGAAAAATGCCATCAAAAAAGATTGATTTTTCCGGAGGGGGAGGTTATAATAGCGCAAGTGGAGTAAAAGGGATGTAAAGTGGAGTAAAATGGAGAGGAGGGGCAGCATGATCGGCAAGTACAGCGCCAAGCTGGATGATAAGAATCGTCTGATCGTCCCGGCGAAACTGCGCCAGGAGCTTGGCGACGTGTTCTATGTGACCATGGGCATCAACTGCGGTCACAGCTGCCTGACTGCCTACACCGCCCCCGACTGGAAAACCTTCAGCGACAACTACAATGCCCTGAGTATTTCCCAGCGGGCAGGCGCGACCAGCCTCCTTTTCATCAACGCCACCGAGTGCACCCCCGATAAGCAGTTCCGCTTCAGCCTTACCCCCTTCCTGATGAAGTATGCCGGCATCAGCCGCGAGGTCGTGATCGTCGGCCGCGCCGGTCAGGCGGAGATCTGGGATGCAGAGGAATACAGCCGCTTTGAAGAAGAGAATCTTACCCCCGAAAAGCTGCTGGCATCTCTGGAGGCGATCGGACTATGAGCGAATTTCACCATGTCTCCGTCCTGCTGAACGAATGCATCGACGGACTGAATATAAAGCCGGACGGAATCTACGTCGATGGCACCCTGGGCGGTGCAGGCCATTCCAGCCAGATCGCGGCGCGGCTCACCACCGGCAGGCTTATCGGCATCGACCGGGATGAGATCGCGCTCTCCGCCGCTGCCGAGCGTCTGGCTCCCTACAAAGAGCGCGTGACCCTTGTCCATTCCAATTTCAGCGCGATTGCCTCCGTTCTGAAAGAGCTGGGCATTGCCGGAGTGGACGGTGTGCTGCTTGATTTGGGCGTCTCCTCCCCGCAGCTGGACGACGGGGCGCGGGGCTTTTCCTATATGACGGACGCCCCTCTGGACATGCGCATGGACAACACGGAGTCTCTGGATGCCTCCACTGTGGTAAACACCTGGCCGTATGAAGAGCTGAAGCGTATTTTGTATGATTACGGTGAGGAGCGCTATGCCCCCCAGATCGCCTCCGCCATCTGCAGAAAGCGGGAGCAGAAGCCCATCGAGACGACGTTGGAGCTGGTGGACATCATCCGCTCCGCCATGCCCCCTGCCGCACTGCGGGAAAAGCAGCACCCCGCCAAGCGGAGCTTCCAGGCCATCCGCATCGCGGTGAATGACGAGCTGGGGGCGGTTGCCAAGGTGATGGAGGATGCCGTTCCCTGCCTGAATCCCGGCGGAAGGCTGGCAGTGATCACCTTCCATTCCCTGGAGGATAGAATCGTAAAGAGTGCAATGGCGGCGGCAGCCAAGGGCTGCACCTGCCCACCGAATTTTCCTGTGTGCGTCTGCGGGAAAAAGCCGCAGGTAAAGCTCATTACCCGCAAGCCCATTGTCTCCGGCGACAAGGAGCTGGCGGAGAACCCCAGAGCAAGAAGCGCGAAGCTTCGGATCTGTGAAAAGCTGTAAGAGGATAGAATGATGGCACCAAAAACGGAAATTCAATATGTGAACCGGTTCTATGTCTTCGGCAGCGAGGTGCCAAAGCAGAAGAAGAGCGGTATCAAGCTTCCGGAGCTGCACCTGCCCAAGCCCCGCAAGGTCTATGTGGATCCGGCTGCCCTGTGCGGCATGGTGGCGGCAGTGGTGATGCTGTGCCTGCTTACGGTGGGCGTGTTCCGGCTGCGGGATGCCCGGGCGGAATACAGCCGCGCAAAGGCACAGCTGATGGAACTGGAGCGGGAGAACGCACAGCTGAGCCATACATATCACACGGGCTTTGACGCCGACGAGGTGCGCACACTGGCGGATTCCCAGGGCATGGTAAATGCCGACGAGGCAGAGCGTTTCACCGCGTTTGTGATCGTTCCGCAGCGCCCGGAAAAAAGAACGGCCTGGGACGATTTCCTCTGGCGGCTTTCCTGGCTTTTCTCCCGATCGGAGGATTATGACCTGGCGGACTGGGGAACCTCTGAATAAATCGTCTTCGGCTTTCGCGGCGAATCTTTTGCCCCACCCGTGCAGTTCTGAAAGCGGGAAATATAGCGCAGCCGTTGCCGGCGGGAGCCGGCTTACGGATGCGGCATACCCCTTGCGGGCACACAAAGTATTCCTCCGCTTTCAGAACTTTCGGCTGAGACAAAATCTTCTGCCGCCAGCTCTTGCCGATTTAATCAGAGCTTCCCTGGAATATTGAACCGTCCGTTCCATAGAATGAAATAGCAGCTGCAATGGGCGGCGAGGGGGTTCCCTTGCTGCCCATTCCTGACTTATTCAGAAGGAACGGGATGCCATGGCAGAGGAAATGAAATTCGCACGGCTGCGGATGGACAGCGGTCAGCACAGGCGGGTGATGCTCACGGCGGCCTTCCTGGGGATCCTTGCGTTTGTGCCTGTTTTCTTCAGACTTTACATCCTGATGGTGCGCGATTACGAGTTCTATTCCGAGCTGGCGCTGCGCAACCAGACCCGTTCCACCTCCGTCACCGCCGACCGCGGGACGATTTATGACCGCAATCTGAATGTGCTTGCGGCATCCGAAAACCGGGAAAATGTCTATCTCGATCCCCATGAGCTGAAGCAGTCCCGGGCGGATATTCCGGCAATGGCCGATTTTCTGGCACAGGTGCTGGAAAAGGATTCTCAGTGGATTCAAACCCAGGCAGCCGACCTGAAAAAGCGGTACAAGCAGGTGGGCAGCTGCATTGCGGAGGAAAAAGCGGCGCTGATCCGCAGCTATATCCAGAGCCACGAAATATCCGGCATTCATCTGGAGCCTACCTCCGTCCGCGTCTATCCCAATGGCAAGCTGGCGGCGCAGGTGATCGGCTTTACCAATGCCTCCAACGACGGCACCGAGGGGATCGAAGCCTCCTATAACCGTTACCTGGCCGGCTCTGCCGGACGGGTGATCACAACCAAGGGCAATAACGAAATGGATATGCCCTTTTCCTATGAACGCTTTCTCGCCTCCCACAAGGGCGCGGATGTGATACTGACCCTGGATGCCGCCGTGCAGCAGGCGCTGGAAAAGCAGCTGGAGGCCGCCGTCGCCCGCTATGACGTGCAAAACGGTGCTTTCGGCCTGGTGATGAACTGCAAAACCGGCGAGATCCTCGCCATGGCCACCCTGGGCAGCTACGACCCGAACCGGTATCTTGAAATCGCGGACGAAAGGGTACTGGCGCAGCTCCAGCAAATGCTCACGGACGGCACGGACGCAGATGCTTATGCCAAGGCGCTTGCCGATGCCCGCTGGAAGCAGTGGCGCAACCGGGTGCTCTCCGACGGCTATGAGCCCGGCTCCACCTTCAAGGTGCTGACCATGGCGGCGGCGCTGGACTGCGGCGCAATCACCTTAAATACCCCCTTTTACTGCCGGGGGGCGGAGCAGATTCCCGGCCGCTCCCAGCTGCTGCACTGCTGGCGCTCTGCCGGCCACGGGGCGGAGCAGACCCCCCAGGCGCTTCAAAATTCCTGCAACATTGCCTTTGCCCACATCGCCCTGAAGCTGGGCGGGGAGCGATTCTACGATTATATCACCCGCTTTGGCATTCTGGAAAAGACGGGCATCGACCTGTCCGGCGAGAGCAAGGGCGTGTTCTTTGATAAAAAGCTGATTACCAATACGGATAAATGGGGCACGGCCTCCCTAACCTCAGGCTCCTTTGGTCAGACCTTTAAGATTACCCCCTTGCAGCTGGTGCGTGCCATTGCCTCCGTGGTAAACGGCGGCAATCTCCTGGAGCCTTACATCGTCTCCGAGGTGGTGGACGAAAACGGTGTGACCCTGCTGCGCCAGGAGCCGACAGTGGTCAGAACCACCATTTCGCCGGAGACCTCCGCCACCATGCGGGAGCTGATCCGCTCCGTGGTCACCGAAGGGACGGCAAAAAATGCGGCGGTTGCGGGCTTTTCCATCGGCGGAAAGACGGGAACCAGTGAGAAAATTGATGTATTTGACGAAAACGGCCAGCGCGTCCAGGACAAAATCGTTTCATTTGTTGGGATTGCGCCCATGGACGATCCGGAGTATATTGTATTGGCGGCGCTGGATACGCCATCGCGCACCACGGGGATCTATATCTCCGGCGGTGTGATGGCAGCGCCCACCGTGGGCGCGATCATGGCGGATATTCTGCCCTATCTCGGCGTGCAGCGCCAGGCGGAGGGGGAACCCTTCCTGCTGGAGGATTTGGCCGGTAAGACCGTGAAGGAGGTCAAGACCCTCCTGAAGGATCAGAAGATCACCGTCACCGCCGTCGGCGAGGGGGAGATCGTCACCGGCCAGCTCCCGGCAGCGGGGCAGACCGTCCTGCCGGGCGGCGAGGTGCTGCTTTATCTGGGCGAGCCCATGCCGCAGCGGACGGTGCAGGTGCCGGATTTCCGGGGCATGAACCGCCAGCAGGCCAGCGACGCGGCGGGCAAGCTGGGGCTGTTCATCCAGCCCATGGGCTGCACCGACCTTGCGCCGCAGGTGACCGTGTGCAGCCAGAGCGAGGCGCCCGGAACGGAGCTTGCCGCCGGGAGCACCGTCACGCTCCAATTTGCTGACGGTACAGCAAGAGATTAAGGAAGAAGGCATTCCGCCCTGCGCGGATTCAGGAGGATACAGGATGAAATTAAAGGCTTTACTGAAGGATGTTCCCGTGCTGGAAATGACCGCCGACCCGGAAATGGAAATTTCCGCACTGTGCTGTGATTCCCGCAAGGCGGTACCGGGGGCGCTGTTTGTTGCCGTCTCCGGTTTTGCAGCCGACGGCAACCAATTCATTCCGGCGGCTGCCGCAAAGGGTGCGGCGGCGGTGGTCACCGCCAAAAGGCCGGAGGGGGATATTCCCTATGTGCTGGTGGCATCCGACCGGCTGGCGCTGGCGCTGATCTCCGGCAATTATCATGACCGCCCTGCAGAAAAAATGAAGATGATCGGCATCACCGGCACCAATGGCAAGACCTCCAGCACGCTGCTGCTCAAGCAGGTTCTGGAAAAATGTCTGGGCGCGAAGGTCGGACTGGTGGGCACCATGGAAAATCACATCGGCGATGAGATCATCCCCACCGAGCGCACCACGCCGGAGAGCTTCGAGCTGCAGGAGCTGTTCGCCCGGATGCGGGACGCGGGCTGCACGCATGTGGTGATGGAGGTGTCCAGCCATGCCATTTCTCTGGAGCGCATCGGCGGCATCCACTATGACGTGGCGGCGTTTACCAATCTGACGGAGGATCATCTGGATTTTCACAAGACCATGGATGCCTACTGCGACGCCAAGGCGGAGCTGTTCCACCGGTGCAGCCGTGCGGTCATCAATGTGGACGACCCCTACGCCCCCCGGATGCTGGCTGCGACCCAGTGCCCAGTGCTGACCACCTCCGCCCATGGAAATGCTGACCTGCGGGCAGAGGATGTGGAGTTGCATTCCGACAGCATCCATTTCACCGCCGTCTGTGGGGAAGACCGGGCGGACGTGACTGTTCCCATCCCTGGGCGATTCACCGTGTACAATACCCTGACGGTGCTGGCAACAGCCATGAGCCTGGGGGTTTCCCTGGAAGCAGCGGCCAGCGCCATGAAGGATGTCAAGGGCGTGAAGGGGCGCATTGAGGTGGTTCCTACGCCGGACATGCCCTATACCGTCATTATTGACTACGCCCACTCGCCGGATGGGCTGGAAAATGTTCTCAAATCCGTGCGGGATTTCTGCAGGGGCAGGCTGATCAGCGTCTTTGGCTGCGGCGGCGACCGCGACCCCATGAAGCGCCCCATCATGGGCAGAATCGGCGTGGAGTGCGCGGATTATGCCATTATTACCTCCGATAACCCCCGCACGGAGCAGCCGATGGCCATCATCGAGGACATTCTCAAGGGGATAACCCCGGCCATGGGCGCGTATACTGTTATTGAGGATCGGCGCAAAGCAATCAGATATGCTATGGACATTGCGAAAAAAGATGATATAATTGTACTGGCAGGGAAGGGGCACGAAACCTACCAGGAGATCAACGGTGTCAAGCACCACCTGGACGAACGGGAAGAGGTTGCGGCTCACCTGCAGGAATTGAGGGAACATCATGGGTAAAATCACACTTCGCCAGGCGGCGGCCTGGTGCGGCGGCACGGTGGAAGAAAAGTACGCGGACGTCACCTTCCTGGGTGCCAATAACGATACCCGCACGCTTCAGCCGGGGCAGCTCTTTGTTGCCCTCCAGGGTGTGCGGGACGGGCATGAATTCATTCACAATGCCATGGCAAACGGCGCTGCCGCCGTGCTGTGCACCCGCATGATGGGGGACTATCCCGCCATCTATGTGTCCAACACCCGCCTCGCTCTGGGCGAGATCGCCCGGCGGGAGAGAATGCGCATCGGCATGCAGGTGGTGGGCATCACCGGCTCCGTGGGCAAAAGCACCACCAAGGAGATGGTGGCGCAGGTGCTGGAGACCACCTTCCGCACTGCCAAGACCCCGGCCAATCACAATAACGACATCGGTATGCCCATGGCGATTCTGGGCATGCCGGAGGATACGCAGGTCGCCGTGGTGGAAATGGGCATGAACCATTTCCGGGAAATGGCATACCTCTCCCGGATCGCCCGCCCGGATCTGGCGGTGATCCTGAACATCGGCACCATGCACATGGAATTCCTCGGCTCCCAGGAGGGCATCCGGAAAGCCAAAATGGAAATTCTGGAGGGCATGGCACCGGAGGGCAGAGTGGTGCTCAACGGCGACGACGCACTGCTGCGCAGCCTGGAGGAGCAGCCCGCCCAGCCCATCCTTTACTACGGCACCGACCCGAGCCTGAACGTCTATGCCACGGATGTCAAGCTGGGGAAAACGGTACATTTTACTGTCCATGACGACGGCGGCGATTCCTTCCCCGTCCGGCTGCATGTGGAGGGGGCGCACTATGTGTCCGATGCCCTGGCTGCCGCAACGGTGGGGCTTGCCATGGGCGTTACCCCGGCGAACATCCGCAACGGGTTGGACAGCTTCCATAACATGGCAGGCCGCCAGGAAGTCCTGGAGGTCGGCGGCATCACCATTATCAAGGATTGCTACAATGCAGGCCCCGAGTCCATGGAGGCGGCGCTGAAGGTGCTCGGCTCCAAGCCCGGCCGCCGCATTGCCGTGCTGGGGGACATGCTGGAGCTGGGCGCCTGCACGGCAGCGGAGCACTACCGGGTGGGGCGTCTGGCAGCGGAAAAGAGCAACCTGGCCTTTTCCTTTGGCCCCAACGCCGATCGGGTGGCGGCGGGCTGCCTCACCGGCGGCATGGAGGGCTACCGCTCTCAGGCCTTTACGGATAAGGATAAGCTCATTGCCGCATTGCTGCGCACCTTAAAGCCGGGAGATGTCGTTCTGGTCAAGGGCAGCCGCGGAATGCACATGGAGCAGGTCGTAGACGCCATTCTGGCGGACGAAAAAGAGAAAGAGGGGAAATAAGATGGATCCGATGCTGCGCATTCTCATCACCGCCGCTGCCTCCTGCATTCTGGCGGGGATCATCATTCATTTTCTCCTGCCCGTGCTCCATGCGCTGAAGGCAGGGCAGTCCGTCCGCAAGATCGGTCCTACCTGGCACAACAACAAGGCGGGCACGCCGCTGATGGGCGGCCTGATGTTCATTTTCTCGAGCCTTCTGTGCCTGCTCGGCAATCTCCCCTGGATGGAGGATTATACCCCCTTCTATGTGTTCGCCCTGGCGTTCAGCTTCGGCATCATCGGCTTCCTGGATGATTTCTGCAAGGTCAAATTCAAGCGCGACCTGGGGCTGACGGCGATCCAGAAGGCGATGCTGCAGATGGCGGTGTCGGCGATCTTCGTGTATGTGCTCTACCGCAGCGGCAGCCTGACCTGCGACCTTTATATTCCCTTTGTGAACGTGACGATTTATCTGCCCCTGCCGGTTTATATCATCTTTGCCATGTTCGTCATGGTGGGCTGCGACAATGCAGTGAACCTGACTGACGGCATCGACGGCCTGAGCAGCTCCGTCACCATCCCGGTAATGGTGTTCTTCACCGCCGCCAGCATGGCACTGAAGCGCTATGACCTGGCGCTGATGCCCGCTGCCATGATCGGCGGCCTGCTGGCGTACCTGAGCCTGAACTGGCATCCGGCCAAGCTCTTCATGGGCGATACCGGTTCGCTCTTCATGGGCGGCGTAGTGTGCGCCATGTCCTTTGCGCTGGACATGCCCCTGGTGCTGATTCTCGTTGGCTTTGTGTATATCTGCGAGACGCTTTCTGTCATCCTGCAGGTGACCTATTTCAAGCTCACCCACGGCAAGCGCCTGTTTAAGATGTCCCCCATCCACCACCATTTTGAAATGAGCGGCTGGAAGGAAGAAAAAATCGTGCTTACCTTTGCGGCGGTGTCCGCACTGATGTGTATTTTGGCCTGGTTCGGGATCGCCGGAAGGATCGGCTGATCCGTTTCTCTGCCCGCCCTTGCGGGCAGCATGGAAGGAGCAAGCATGGCAGCAGCAACTGCGCATGCCAAAGAGAACCGCCGCCCCCTGCGGGCGCTGCCAAGTGTTGACTATCCGTTTTTGATTCTGGTGCTGCTGGCGCTGGCGGTGGGGCTTACGGTGCTCTATTCCGCCAGCTATGCCCAGAGCGAGTACGATACCGGCTACCAGAGCTCCACCCGGTATCTTCAAAAGCAGGCCGTCTGTGCTGCTTTGGGGCTTGTGGCCATGGCGGTGTTCAGCCGCCTTCCGGCGCAGCTGTGGTACCGTCTGGCCTGGCCGATGTACGCGCTCAGCATCCTTCTGCTGCTGAGCGTGCTGGTGGTCGGCGAATCGGTCAACGGCGCAAGGCGCTGGATCAATGTGGCCGGTATCCAGTTTCAGCCCTCGGAGCTTTCCAAATTTACCATGATCCTCATGTTCGGCAGGCTGACCCGGAAGTATGGCGAGCGGGCGGAAAAATTCCGCTACGGCGTCCTGGGCTTCGGAGCGGCCATGCTGGGCATTCTGGTGCCGCTGGCACTGGAAAAGCACCTGAGCGCCATTATGCTCATGGGCATGGTGGGCGTTGTGATGATGTTTGTGGCGGGAACCCGCGCCCGCTGGCTCCTGGCGGGAGCCGGAGCGGCAGCGGTATTCGTGGTGGTCTATGTCAGCCTGATGGGCTACGCGGGCGACCGTATCACCGCCTGGCTCCACCCCGAGCGTGACCCGGGCGACACGGGCTATCAGATTTTGCAGTCCCTTTACGCCATCGGCTCCGGCGGCGTATTCGGGCTTGGATTCGGAAAAAGCAGGCAGAAGTATCTCTATCTGCCCTTTCAATATAACGACTATATCTTCGCGGTCATCTGCGAGGAGCTGGGACTGGTGGGCGCTTCGGCGGTCATCGTGCTCCTGGCGGCATTGGTCCTGCGGGGCTACTGGGTGGCGCTGCACGCACAGGATCGGTTCTCCACCGTCCTGGCGGCGGGGCTCATTACCCTGATTGCCGTGCAGACGGTGCTGAATCTGGGCGTGGTGACCAATTTGCTGCCGTCCACCGGCATTGCGCTGCCGTTCTTCTCCTACGGCGGGACGGCGCTGGCGGTGAATCTGGGGGAGATGGGCATTGTGCTCAGCATCTCCCGCTACCGCAACGAAAGAAAGACTTTGGAGGTTTGACCATGAACCTGATTTTTACCTGCGGCGGGACCGCCGGACACATCAATCCGGCGCTGGCGGTTGCCAACATGATGCGGGAGCGCCATCCCGACTGCAATATTCTCTTCATCGGCGCAACCGGCCATATGGAAGAAAAGCTGGTGCCCCAGGCGGGGTACGAGCTGAAATGCCTTCCCGGCTCCGGACTGAGCAGAAAGCTCAGCCCGGCAGGCATCCGGCAGAATTTCCGCGCAGTGAAATGCGTCTTGGATGCGGTAAAGGAGTGCAAGCGGATCTTTAAGGAGTTCCGTCCCGATGTCATCATCGGCACCGGCGGCTACGCCAGCTTCCCGGCGCTGTATGCGGGCTCGTCCATGAAGATCCCCGTCTGTGTCCACGAGAGCAACGCCGTCCCCGGCGTCACCACCAGGCTGGCGGCAAAGCTGGCGGATCATGTTCTGGTCTGCTTTGAGGAGAGCAAAAATTGCTACCCTAACCCCGCCAAGGTTGAGGTCGTCGGCATGCCCGTGCGCAAGGAGTTCATCTATAACAACCGGGAGGATGCCCGGCGGGAGTTGGGCATCGGCGAGGAGCCGGTGGTGCTCTCCGCCTTCGGCAGCCTGGGCGCGAAGGTGATGAACCAGACCATGGCAGAGCTGTTCCGCATGGAGAAGGAGGATAATTTCCCCTTCCGTCATATCCATGCCACCGGCAGCTTCGGCTGGGAGTGGATGCCCACATTGGTGCAGGAAAAGGGCATTGATCTGGCGCAGGACAAGCGCATTGAGATGAAGGAATATTTCTATAACATGCCCACTCTGATGGCGGCGGCGGACGTGATCATCAGCCGCGCCGGTGCCTCCACCTGCAACGAGATCGCCGCAGCAGGTTTGCCCTGCATTCTGATCCCCTCGCCCAACGTGACCAACAATCACCAGGAGAAAAATGCCCGGGTGCTGGAGGGCAGGGAAGGGGCTGTGGTCATTCTGGAAAAGGACTGCACTCCGGAGCTGCTGTATGCGCAGATCAAGGAGCTTCTGGCAGATCCGGAGCGCCGCGCCGCCATGGGAAAAAACCTTCACGAAATGGTGCAGCTTGACAGCACCGAAAAAATCTGCGATATTGTAGAGCAGGCTGCAAAACACGAAAAGCCCCTGTAATTCGGAAAACGGAGCCCCAAAGCCGTTTTCCAGGAGGAAACATATGGAAACAAAAGAAAAAACCCGGGAAAAGGCCGCTCCCTCCCGAAAGCGTTCTCCCCAGAGCGACAGAACCTCTGGCCGCACACCGGCGCGCACTGCCCGCCCCCGGAGGCCGCAGGCCGACCCCAATGCGTCCTATGAGGTTTATGTCCCCGATGCCGAGAGCCAGCGCACCCGTCATGCCCCCGAGTCCGAGCGGGGAGCCTCCGCACCGGTCAGAGCGCCCCGCAAGCCGTCCGCCGCACCGCAGAAGAAGCGTGCCTCCGGCGGCAGCCGCGATTCCGGATACCGTCCCTATCGTCAGGCAAACCAGCGGACGAAGATGCAGAAGAAGATGAACCTCCGGCAGAGCATTGCCCGATTCTTCTCCGCGCAGAACCCGGTTGCCAAGCTTTTCTACAAGGAAGATCCTTCCGTATTCGGCGACGATGCCAGCGAGGTTCGCCGCCGGAAGCGGGCGGAGGAGGCGGAAAAAAAGCGCAAACGCGCTGAGCGCCTGAATACGCCCGCCGCGATTTATACCCAGCCCGTGTCCTTCAACAGCCGCCGCCTGGCAATTCAGATGATCACCATTCTGGGGCTTGTTTTGGCGCTGGTGCTGGGCATGTCGGTGTTTTTCAAGGTGGAAAATGTGGCAGTGGTCGGCGCGCAGTCCTACAGCCCCGAAACCATCCGGGACGAAGCCGGGATCAAAAAGGGCGAGAACCTGCTCACCCTGGGCAGAACCAGAGCCTCCGGCAAGATCATCGCCAACCTTCCCTATGTAAAAAGTGCCAGGATTGGAATAAAATTGCCGGATACGGTTATTATTGAGGTAGAGGAATCCCCTGTACTTTACTCCATTCAGGATCAGGACGGCGTGTGGTGGCTCATCAATTCCGACGGAAAGGTCGCAGAGCAGACCAACGCCCAAACCGCCCGGGGCTATACCCAGGTCCTCGGGGTGACGATCTACCAGCCTCAGGCAGGTGAAACCGCCGTTGCCACCGAGGCAGCGCCCACGGAAACGGACGCCTCCGGCGATCCGATAGCAGCGCTGGTCACCGGCGCGCAGCGCCTGAATGCGGCACTCCAGATCCTCCAGGAGCTGGAGCTGAACGATATTGTGGGCGATGCCGCCAGCGTGGATGTGAGCCAGCTCCAGGATATTGTTTTGTGGTACGGCACACAGTATCAGGTCAATCTGGGAGATATTGACCGGATTGCCCTGAAGATTTCCTACATGAAGAGCGCCATTTCCCAGATGAGTGACTACCAGACCGGTGTCCTGGACATCAGTTTTACCACTTGGACGGACGAAATCGGCTATACACCCTTCGCCTGATGGGAATATTTTGCCGAAAAAATGAGATTTTCTATTGACGGGTCTGCATTTTCACGCTAAAATAGAAAAGCATAAGTGAATTTACTGCGGCAGACCCTCGCTGCGCTGCGTATCACGATACATAGGAGGAAGAATATATGTCCGAAAGTTTACAGGAGCGTGTCGTCAAGATCAAGGTGATCGGTGTTGGCGGCGCTGGCAACAACGTTATCAATCGTATGATTGAGTCCGGCGTGGACGGCGTGGAATTCATTGCCGTCAATACCGATAAGCAGGATCTGAATAAATCCGTCTGCAAGAATAAGATTCAGATCGGCGAAAAGCTGACCAACGGCATGGGCGCCGGCTCCAAGCCCGAAATCGGCAAGAAGTCCGCCGAGGAAAGCCGCGCCGCCATTGCAAAGGTGCTCGAGGGCACCGACATGGTGTTCATCACCGCCGGTATGGGCGGCGGCACCGGCACGGGCGCAGCGCCCATCGTGGCAGACCTGGCACACGAGGCCGGAATCCTCACCGTTGGTGTTGTGACCAAGCCCTTCAAGTTTGAGGGAGCCAACCGGATGCGTCAGGCCGAGCAGGGCATTGCCGACCTGAGCGAGAAGGTGGACTCCTTGATTATCATCCCCAACGACCGGCTGAAGTATGTGACCGACCAGAAGATTACCTTTGCCAACGCCTTCGGCATTGCCGACGATGTGCTCAAGCAGGCAGTTACCTCCATTTCCGAGCTGGTTGGCTTCTCTGAGAACGTGATGATCAACTTGGACTTTGCCGACGTTTCCGCCGTCATGAAGTCCGCCGGACGGGCACATATGGGCGTGGGCATTGCTTCCGGCCGGGAAAAGGCCGAGCAGGCGGCCACCGCTGCCGTTTCCAGCCCCCTGCTGGAGACTTCCATCAATGGTGCAACCGGTGTGCTGATCAATATCACCGGCTCTTCCGAAATGACGCTGGATGATGTGGAGACCGCCGCCGGAATCGTGCAGGAGGCCGCCAACCCCGATGCCAATATCATCTTCGGCGCCACCAGCTCCGATGCCTTCCAGGACGAGATGCGGGTCACCGTGATCGCCACCGGCTTTGACGGCAGTGCCGTTACCTTCTCCCGCAAGGCGCCCGCTGCCGCCGCTGCACCCGCCGCCGACGACATCGATACTCCCGTTGCCGCTGCCGCTAAGCCCACAAAGCCCGCGGACATCAGCGACATCGACGAAATTTTCAGCATCTTCAAGCGCAATAATTAACTTGTTTCCGGGGTGCTGTCTCACAGGCGTGGGGCAGCATCTTTTTCCTGCACAAACGGAGTTTTTATGGATTCATACAAAGCGCTGGCTTCCAGCTACGACCGCCTGACCAACGATGTGGACTACCGCAGCGTGGTGGACTTCTATTTCGAAATTCTCCGGTGGGAGGGCGTGACGGTGCGCACCGCCGCCGATCTGGCCTGCGGCACCGGCTCTGTGACGGCGCTGCTGGCAAAAAGAGGCATCCCGGTGGTCGGTGTTGACCTGTCCGAGGATATGCTTACTCAGGCGCAGCAGAAGACGCAGCATCTCAATCCCCGCCCGGTCTTCCTCCACCAGAACCTGGCAAGGCTCTACCTGCCCTGGGGCGTGGATTTAGCAGTGTGCGCGCTGGACAGCCTGGATTATATTACATCACCGGCGGACTGTGCCGCTGCCATCGGGCGCATCTACAAGGCGCTGAATCCCGGCGGAATTTTCATTTTTGACGTGAACACGCCGGAAAAGCTGCGCGCCATGGACGGCCAGATTTTTCTGGATGAGGACGAGGATGTCTACTGCGTCTGGCGTGGGGAGTTTGACGAGAAGAGCAATATCTGCTCCTACGGCATGGATTTGTTCCAGCGGAGCGGAAGTTTCTGGCACCGCTCCTTCGAGGAGCACCGGGAGTATGCTTACAGCCGCCCCCAGCTTACCGGCTTCCTGAAAGCAGCAGGCTTTACGAATATTCACGTTTACGGCGACAGGCGCTTCGATGCACCCCGGGCAGGGGAGCAGCGGATGTTTTTCAGCGCCAGGAAAGGAAAAATAAAATGAACGATTATCTTGTCCGCGGCATGAGCATGGACGGCTTTGTGAAGGTTGTAGCCATCCGCTCCACGGAGATTGTCCGCCGTGCCGCGCAGATCCACCATACCACCCCGAATGCAACCGCCGCTTTGGGGCGTACCCTGACCGCCGCCTCTATGATGGGCAATATGCAGAAGGTGGATAACGGCTCCATGACGCTCCAGGTGCGCGGCGGCGGCCCCATTGGCACCATCACCGTGGTGTCCGATGCCGTCGGCAATGTCCGCGGCTGCGTCACCGAGCCCCGGGTGCCATTGGTGGAAAAATACCCCGGTAAGCTGGATGTGGGTGCCACCGTGGGCACCAACGGAACGCTGACGGTGATCCGCGACCTCCAGCTGAAGGAACCTTATGTGGGCTCCACAGAGCTGGTATCCGGCGAGATCGCCGACGATGTGACCGCGTACTTTGCCCAGAGCGAACAAACCCCCACCGCCTGCGCCCTGGGCGTTCTGGTGGATCGGGATCTGAGCGTCAAGGTGGCAGGCGGATATATCGTCCAGCTGCTCCCCGGCGCACCCGACGATGTAATCGACAAGGTGGAGCAGGGCATTCAGCGCGCCGGTGCCGTCACCCCCATGCTGGAGCAGGGACTGACCCCGGAAGACATCCTGGGTCAGGTGTTCGGCGATCTGGGCGTGGTGTTCCTGGATACCGTGGAGGTTTGCTACAAGTGCTACTGCTCCCGCAGCCGGGTGGAAAGCGCCCTAATCAGCCTGGGCAGGAAGGAACTGGAAGAGATCGAGCAGGAGGGAAAGACCTTCCCGGTGGAGTGCCAGTTCTGCGACGCCGTCTATCAGTTCACGCCGGAGGACATCCGGACATTGCTGGAAAAGATTTGAAAAAGCACTTGCTTTGGCGGGAAAAAGCAGGATTTCCTGATCTAAAAATTTTTGAAGAAAATAGGAAAAATTGCTTGACAAAATGGGAGCTTCCGTGTATAATGAATCCCGTCGCTGAGGGGAACACGAAGCGGCAAGCCCTTGGGAGCATAGCTCAGCTGGGAGAGCACATGCCTTACAAGCATGGGGTCACAGGTTCGAGCCCTGTTGTTCCCACCAATCATCTGGCCCGGTGGTGCAGTCGGTTAGCACGCCAGCCTGTCACGCTGGAGGTCGACGGTTCGAGTCCGTTCCGGGTCGCCATTTTTAATATCCTTCGCATCCGAGTGGAATGCAGATTCCGCTCGATATGCCTTCGTAGCTCAGTAGGTAGAGCAGCGGACTGAAAATCCGCGTGTCGTTGGTTCAACTCCGACCGAAGGCACCAGATGCGGGTGTAGCTCATCCGGTAGAGCGCCACCTTGCCAAGGTGGAGGTAGCGAGTTCGAGCCTCGTCACCCGCTCCAAAAAAATAAGGAACGCCTCTCTTGCGTTCCTTATTTCATATGGTACCGTAGCCAAGTGGTAAGGCAAGGGTCTGCAAAACCCTCATTCCCCAGTTCAAATCTGGGCGGTACCTCCAGACAGTCCTGTGTGTTAATCTTTTGCACACAGGATTTTTCTTCGTATTTTATATATAAACAGGGTAAAATCCACGTAAATTACCTGAAATAATACTGATTTTTCCATCTTTACTTTTGGCGAATTTTGTGATACCATTAGGTCATAATCGAACAAGCGTTTGAATATAGTACAGTTAATGACGCTTATATATACATAGTGTCAGCTCATAGATTAACAGATAAGTTAACAAATGAGCGCACTGTTAATCTATTTTTGACTTGGAGGTATTACAGTGCAAAGACGTGAGAAGGGGACAGGCACAATTTACCAGCGAGAAAATGGTACATGGATAGGACGTATCTGCATTGGGCGAGGCAGAGACGGCAAAATAAAACATAAGTGCATCTCTGGAAAAACAGAAGCAGAGGTGAGACGAAAAATCAGGGAGTATAACAGGACTGAGTGCCCGCTGAATCCCCAGCAGATGCTCCTCAAGGATTACCTGATGAGATGGCTCACCAACATCAAAAAAATTTCTCTGAAGCCTTCGAGCTATGACAGGCTTGAGTCTACAGCCCTGAAACAGGTAATTCCTCGAATAGGAACTTTTAAGATATCTGAAATCACCCGGAGGACATCGGAGGCATGCTCAGCGAAATCAAGGACGAGGGACTGTCTTACTCGACAGTGAAAAGGCGTATGACTGTGTGAACGCCGTGCTCACCTATGCCTTTAACAAAAGAGACATCCCGTCCAACCCGACAATACCACGCCCTGCCTATTTTTTCATGTGCGGTGCTTCGAGAAAAAGGGGTTGCCTTAGAATAAAAATTTCTAAGAATTAGCCCAACAATAATCCGCTGAAATCCGATAAGGACCGGATTTTCACGAATTTATATAACTTTTTGCGGGGCTATTTTCTTGCAATTCGCATTTTGTGACGGCCTCTTTTTGCATACCAAAATAAAATATCTCAACTTTTGAGATATAGCCGGAACAAAGTAGCTTATTCCTGCTTTTGGCCCTTCCTGTAGTTATAAAAAGCCCGGATTGCGACCAGTGTAGGAAGAACAAAAGCCCCTGTGTTGACAGCTTTGATGCCGCCGATAAAGGAAATCAGACCGAGCGCTGCAATCAGCGACGCGATATACATGATTATTCGATAGGCATTTGCGCGCAAGCTTCCTCCTTTGCCGCCCCATTGGTATCCGTATCGTTGTGGAATACTACAAATTTATCATACAGAAATTCGGTCACGAAGTTGAGGATCATATTTATTGAAGTTACCAAATACTCATTCCAGCCCGCGCCCACCAGCATTTTTTCCAGCCAGGTGGACAGCGGCGTGAACACGCAGTAGAAAAGGGCCACCAGCGCCATGGCCTTTGGTACATTCCCGGCGGAGTGGAAGGTATAGCGTCGGTTGAAGGTGAAATTCCAAAGCACAGACAGCACCAGGGAAATCAGATAGCTGATGTGCTCTGAAAGTGGCGTGAATTCATTGAGCAACGTAAAGGTACCAAATTGAATCACACCGGCGCTGATGGAAAATAGGGTGAATTTGATCGCCCGCAGGGTTTCCTTGTTCATGTTTTTCTCCTTTCCTGTTTCACGCGGGGCAGAATGTCCCGGCGGATGGCTTCGGTCAATTGATCCAGCTCCTCTTGAGTGGTCAGCCTGCTCAGGCTGACACGGAAGGTGCAGTCGATCACATCGGGGTCGATCCCCATGGCGGTGAGCACATGGCTGCGGTGCCCCTTGGCACAGGCGCTTCCGGCAGAAACGCAGATGCCGTGATCCTGCAAAATATTGATGGAATTCTGGGTCGGTACACCCGGAACGGAGATGGACAGAATATGGGGCGCTTCATGTGCGCCGTTGATGACCACACCGGGTATATTCGAGAGCGCCTCGGCAAGCCCTGCCAGCAGCGCGGCCTCCCGCTCATGATCCTCTCGGAAGGTTGCCGCGCCTGCCTCTGCCGCTGCCGCGAAGGCGAAGATGGCGGGGGTGCCCTCCGTTCCGCTGCGGTAGCCGCCCTCCTGCCCGCCGCCCAGCAGCAGGGGAGGGAAGGACTTCAGCCGGGGAGAGATGTACAGCGCGCCTGCCCCCTTTGGACCGTGGATCTTGTGGGAGGACACGCTGATCAGATCTGCGCCCAATGTCCTTGCCTGAAAAGGAATTTTCAGGAAGCCCTGTACCGCGTCCGTGTGGAAAATGGCGTCCGGGCAGAGCCTGTGGGTCAGCTTTGCCATCTGTACGATGGGCATGACGGAGCCGACCTCATTGTTCACCATCATGATAGATACGAGAATGGTGTCCTTCCGCAGTGCGGATTTTAAGTCCTCCGCGCTGACACGCCCCATCCGGTCAGGCTTCAGATAAGTGACCTCAAAGCCCTGGGCCTCCAGCTCCTGCATGCAGTTGAGAATGGCGTGATGCTCCATGGCAGTGGTGACGATGTGCTTGCCCCGCTTGCCCATCCGCTTCACGGTGCCCATCACTGCCCAGTTGTCCGCCTCGGTGCCGCCGGAGGTGAAGAACACCCGCTCCGGCTCTGCGCCCATGGCGGCGGCCAGCTGATGCCGCGCATTGCGCAGCGCCCGCGCCGCATCGATTCCGAAGGAATAGAGTGCGCTGGGATTCCCCCAATTTTCGGTCATTACCTTTTCCATCGCCTCCACCGCCTGGGGACAGGGCTTGGTGGTGGCGGAATTATCCAGATAAATCATGCTTCTTTTCCTTACTTTCCCACACAGAACCGCTCAAAGATCCTGGCGGTAATATCCTCCCGCACCGTCGCGCCGGTGACTTCGCCCATGGCCTCCATGGCAGCCTCCACGTCCGTCAGCACCGCATCCGGGGTCATCCCCAGCTGCAATCCCTTCAGGCTTTCCAGCATGGCTTCGTAGGCGCGGCGGCAGGCGTCGAACTGCCGGGCATTGGTCAAAATGGAGCCGTCGCAGGGAAGCTCCCCGGCAAAAAGGTCATCCAGAATATCCGGCAGACGCTCAAGGCCGGTGCTTTTCCGAATGGAAACCGGCAGCACCGTCACAAACGGCAGATCGCCGGGCTGCACGGCGGTGCCAAGATCGGTCTTGTTGATCAGTGCAATGGAATTGGGCACGTCCATGCACAGCTCGATGATCTGCCTGTCCTCCTGGGTCAGCGGCCGGGAGCCGTCGCAGATGAAGATTGCCAAATCGGCTTCCTCCAGCGCTTTCTTGGAGCGCTGAACCCCCAGCGCCTCCACGGTATCGCCGGTTTCCCGGATGCCGGCGGTGTCGATCAGCCGCAGCCGGGTGGAGCCGACCATCACGGATTCCTCCACGGTGTCCCGGGTGGTGCCGGGAATATCCGTTACGATCGCCCGCTCGAAGCCTGCCAGGGCATTGAGCAGACTGGATTTTCCCACATTCGGCCTGCCCACGATGGCGGCGGCCACGCCCTGGCGCAGGATCCGTCCCTGCCCATAGGTTTTCAGCAGTGCATACAGCTCCTTGGCAGCGCTGCGCAGCGTAGAGGCGTAATTTTGCAGCCCAAAGTCCTCAATGTCTTCGTCAGGATAGTCCAGTACTGCATGGAAGTGGCTGCACAGGTTCGTCAGCTCGTCATAGATCGGTGCAAGCTTCTTTTGCAGTACCCCGCCAACCTGTCCGGCGGCGTTGGCGGCGGCATCGGCGGTATCCGCCTCAATCAGATCGATCACCGCTTCTGCCTGGGTCAAATCCATTTTTCCATTCAGAAACGCACGCTTGGTGAATTCTCCCCGCCCGGCAGGCCGCGCCCCGGCGCGGTACAGTGCATCCAGCCCGGCGCCAAGCACGGCGGGGGAGCCGTGGCAGTGGAATTCCACCGTGTCCTCCCCGGTATAGCTGTGCGGCCGGCGGGCGCACACGGCCATACACTGGTCGATCACCCGCCCCTTCACATCATGCAGCGTTCCCATCACCAGCTTCCGGCTGGACACCTGAGTCAGCGGAAGCCCCAGAGCGGTAAAAACCTTTTGCGCAATTTCAATACAGCCGTCCCCGCTCAACCGGATGATCCCAATGGCGCATATCTGACGCCCGGTGGAAACGGCGGCAATCACATCAGACATTCTTTCCTCCACTTAAAAAAGCAAATGGATCCCCTTCGCAGGAGATATAGTGCATCATCATGTACGCGCACTGAATGGAGGCATTTTCCTCCCGCAGAATTCTCCGGCACTCCGCCTTGTCCGCCAGGACTACCTGAATATCCTCGGTATTCTCCTGATGCTCGCTGGTGGGCGTCCCGCAGCAGTGGCCGAACACCAGGCAGCAGCTTTCGTCCGTCATGCCGTCGGTGGTAAAGAAGGGACGGCCAAACTCGCTGGGAATCAGCTCCAGCGTCAGTCCTGTCTCTTCATACATCTCCCGAACGGCGGCCTCCTGCACATTCTCTCCCGGCTCTACGAGACCGGCAGGAAATTCATACACATACCCGCCGATAGGATAGCGATACTGCCGCACGAGCACGATTTTTCCGTCCAGCAGGCTGTAGATCGTCACCCCATTGGGATGAACTCTGTGGGTCACAGCAGTCAGCGCCGCCGGGTCGGAATCCCGGGAGGCCATGTAGTATGGCGATACGCTGCCATCGCGGTGAATGGCTTCCATTTCATAATAGCTTAAAAAACGATTACCGACCTTTTTCTCGATTTTTCCGATTCCGCTCAAACAATACACCCCCAAATTATGTCCGTATACTATATCATTTTATCTGCGAAATTGCAATCCTTTCCGTATACTCCCGGAAAAAAGAGGGAATAATGGTGACGATTAAACCGAGGGAAGGAACTGTCTATGGCTCAATTTCTCACAGATGAGGAAATCCGGGCGCTTTTCGGGAATGCAGGGGATTTCGTGACCCGGGAACTGTCCTGCAATGGGTTTACGCTCTATGCCTACGCCATCGACGGGTTGACCTCCGGGGCGGACACCTCGGAGTATGTTTTCAAGCCCCTTACCGATCATCTTGCCGGAGAAACCATGCAGCTGCTTTATGACAATGCTCTTCGGGGTGAGGTCTATAACAGCGTGGCGGACGAATGTAAGAATCTGGAGGATGTGGCACTGAAGCTGGTCAATGGCTTCTGCGTGATCCTCTTTCCCGGTTCCGGTGCATTGGCTTTTGAAGTTAAAACCGGTGAAAAGCGCGGCCTGTCCGCCCCCGAGGTGGAAAACACCGTCAAAGGTCCCAAGGATGCCTTTACGGAGACCGTCCGCACCAATACCAGTCTGATTCGCCGCCATTTGCGGACGCCTGCCCTTCGCCTGGACGAGAGCAGGGTTGGGCGCAGAAGTCTGACCAATGTGACAGTTGCCTGGGTGGATGGGGTCACATCACCGGTTCTGGTAAAACGGATGAAGGATCGTTTGCAGTCCATTGACATTGACGGATTCCTTACTCCCGGAGCGGTGGAAGAATATGTCACCGGTTCCAGAGCCACAGCGTTCCCTCTGCTGCAATACACCGAACGGGCGGACACCTTCTGCTTAGGGCTGTTGGATGGACGGGTTGGCTTGCTCGTTGATGGTCTGCCGTTGGGCTATCTGGCTCCGGTGGATATCGGGTGCCTGATGGACAGCCCGGAGGATCTGAGCCGTGACTATGTAACGGCTTCGTGCATTCGCATTCTGCGCTATGGAGCACTGCTGCTCAGCCTGATTCTGCCGGGCTTTTATGTCGCACTCGCAACCTTCCACCAGCAGATGATTCCGTTATCGCTCCTTCGCAAAATGATTGAAAGTAAGCAGGATGTGCCTTTTCCAACCGCATTGGAGGTACTTGGGCTGCTGATTGCTTTCGAACTCTTGCAGGAGAGCGGCATCCATTTGCCTCAGGCGGTTGGACAGTCCGTGTCCACTGTAGGCGGAATCGTTGTAGGCACGGCAGCTGTGGAGGCTGGGTTTATTTCGCCGGCTGCACTGATTGTCGTTAGTCTTGCCGGAATCTGCGGCTTTGTCCTGCCCAACCGTGATATGGCAGAGGGAATTCGGGTCTGGCGGTTTGGGCTGGCCGTTCTAGGGGCGTCCGCTGGACTCCTAGGCGTCACATGCGGCGTAATTGCGCTTGCCATTCACTTGGGTGGGTTGACAAGCTTGGATATTGCCTATCTATCTCCCTTTCAGACGGATGAGGGAAATGAAGTCCTCCGCCCGAGAATGAAGGAACAGATGTTCCGAAAGCTTCGAATGAATCCATGCGACAGGAGGCGGCAGCGGTGAAAAAGTGGCTTTTTGCGGCGGCACTTTTGCTGGCATGCTCCGCACTGCCCTCACCGGGGACGGAACTGGGGGAGCTGCATCCGGTGTCCTTGCTGCTGGTAGACAACAGCGGAAGGCAGGTCGTTGTTCAAACGGATACCGGCCAACTGGGCACAGGGGAGACCTTGCCTGCTGCACTGCTGGAATTGAAGGAAACGACACCCGGCCATATTTTCCTGGATACGGTGGAATATCTGGTGCTCCAGGGAAATGCACAGCGGCTGCTTCCGGATCTACAGCAGCAGCTCCGCCCGGGTGTCAGAGTATGTACAGCCGACGAGGAAGCAGAGGCAGAGTCCCTGGCGGAATTTCTGAAAAGTCATCCACCGAAGGCAAGGCTTTCGGAGCTTACCGCAGAAACACCGCTGCAAAATATTCAAGTAAAGGAGGGACGGCAGCTTCTTGAAGGATGAAAAAGCATATCGCCCCTTTCAGCTCCTGGCGCTGATCATTCCGGCAGCGGAAGCGGCAGCCGGAAGAAACTGGCTTCCAACGCTGATCTTGGCGTTGGCTTCTGTTTTGGTTTGCACCTGTGTCAGTGCGTTGGGGGAAGTAAATCTGCAGTGGCTGAATGATCTGCGCTGCATCGGCGTTATTCTGCTCCTGAGCGGTCTGCTGGGCTGGACAGATCGGAGCTGGCCGGGGCGGGGGGCGGAGTATGTGGTTCCGGGTGTGCTCACACTCCTTGCAATGTATGCCGTGTGGCAGGGCGGTGCTGTTCGGACGGTAAGTGTCCTTCGGTACGGCGTGTATCTGATCTTATTGCTGATGGCGCTGTCCGGATTGCTGCAATTCAAGGCAGAGCAGCTTCGCCCCAGAGCAGAAATGCCGGATATGGCGCTGACTGCTGCGCTTTTGCTTCCGCTGCTGGGGCGGAAAAGCAGAGGTTGGCGTGTCGTTCCGAACGGATTGGCAGCCGTGGCGGCATCACTGATCACCGGCGGCGCGGCGTCATTGTATGCTTTCAGCCGCGGATTGCCCTTCGCCGGTGTGAGTGAGCATGTGGAAAGTGTAGCTGCATGCGCAATTACCGTCGGTTGGTTTGCATCCATCTGCTATCTGCTGGACAGTGTAAAGGAAAAGGAGGAGAGGGATAAACGCCCCTGGGTGATAGGCTTGATTGCCTATGGAATCTACGTTTTGGGGATCCGATTCCGCGCGGAAACCTTCGTGGCGATTGAGCTGCTCTTTTGGGCAATCATCCCTGCCGCATGGGCTGTGAAAGAAAAAATGAAGAAAAAACAAAAAGGGGGTTGACAAAAGAGGGATGAGGTAGTAATATAAGCAGGCTGTCTGGGAGCGGGCGGCGAGAAAAACGGTTTAGTACACAGAAACTTAAAGAAAAATTAAAAAAGTTCTTGACAAAAAGTGG
>CAKTJC010000011.1 GCA_934567355.1 uncultured Oscillospiraceae bacterium | reverse complement strand
TATTTCCCATTTTTCATCCTGCGGCATGGGAGCAAAAGACCCGCTGTCCAGCCGCAGACAATTTATTCAGAGGTTCCCAAAGCTTTCCCAACGCGACTGATTAGAAGATAAGCCGGGTACGCGGTACGGAGTATTGGAGCATATCCTGTATCCGCACCGCGTACCTTTTACATTCGACGGAGGCTAGACAATGCAAGAAGGCGCAGTACTGGAAATGCGGGGCATTTCCAAATTCTTTCCCGGCGTCAAGGCGCTGCAAAATGTGGACTTTACCCTGCGCGCGGGAGAAATCCACGCGCTGATGGGCGAAAACGGCGCGGGAAAATCCACTCTTATCAAGGTACTCACCGGCGTATATGAGAAGGATGCCGGAGAAATTCACATTGCGGGTCACGAGGGAGCCGTGTCCATCCGCCGCCCGCAGGATGCCCAGAAATGCGGCATCTCCACTGTTTACCAGGAAATTACCCTCTGCCCCAACCTGACGGTGGCGGAGAATATGTATATTGCCCGGACGCCGGGCAGCTTCACCAACTGGAAGAAGATGAATTCCGGCGCCAAAAAGCTGCTGGACGATCTGGGCATCCCCGCCGAACCGAACCGCCAGCTGGGAGACTACTCCATCGCCGTGCAGCAGATGGTCGCCATCGCCCGGGCAGTGGACATGGACTGCAAGGTGCTGATTTTGGACGAGCCCACCTCCTCGCTGGACGAGCAGGAGGTCGCCAAGCTCTTCCGGCTGATGCGCGACCTCAAGGCCAAGGGCGTGGGCATCATCTTCGTTACCCACTTCCTGGATCAGGTATATGAGGTCTGCGACCGCATCACCGTCCTGCGGGATGGGCAGCTGGTGGGCGAATATGCCATCGAAAATCTGCCCCGGGTGCAGCTGGTGTCCAAAATGCTGGGCAAGGAGCTGGACGACATGGCTTCCATCAAGGATGAGCGCGCCGATGGGCAGACCAGCCAGGGTACCCCGGTACTGGAGGCCAAGGGTCTTTCCAGCAGCGATGCGGTGTATCCCTTCGATTTTGCCATTCATCAGGGCGAGGTCAACGGCTTCACGGGTCTTTTGGGCTCCGGCCGAAGCGAATGCGTCCGCGCCATCTTCGGTGCCGACCACGTCACTGGCGGCCATGTGAAGATGAACGGCAAGGATGTGAAGATCAGGAAGCCCCGGGACGCCATGCGTCTGGGCATCAGCTACCTGCCGGAGGATCGCAAGCGCGACGGCATTGTGGGCGACCTGTCCGTACGGGAGAACATCATTCTGGCGCTGCAGGTTCTGAAGGGACCCTTCAAGCCCATCTCCCGGACACAGGCTGAAAAATACGCCGACGAATATATCAGGCTCCTGGAGATCAAGACCGCCTCTTCCTCCACCCCCATCAACCAGCTCTCCGGCGGCAACCAGCAGAAGGTGATCCTCGCCCGATGGCTGCTGACCAACCCGCAGTATCTGATCCTGGACGAGCCTACCCGGGGCATCGACATCGGCACCAAAACCGAGATCCAGAAGCTGGTGCTGAAGCTGGCCGCCGAGGGCAAGAGCTGCACCTTTATTTCCTCGGAAATTGACGAAATGCTGCGCACCTGCTCCCGCCTGGTGGTCATGCGGGATCGTCACGTGGTGGGTGAGCTGACCGGGGACGACCTGAACCAGAACAAGATCATGGAAACCATTGCAGGAGGGGAACACTGATGCCGAAAAACGCACTGAAATCGCCGGAAAAGAAAGTTTACAGCTCCCGGCTCAGCTGGCTGGTTCATCAGCAGCTGTTCATTCCCCTGGCGGCGCTGCTGATTTTGATCATCTTCAATCTCATCGGCGACAGCTCCTTCTTCTCCATCTATATACGCACCAACAACAGCGGCAATAAGGTGCTGGGCGGCAACCTGATCTCCGTCATCAACGACGGCTCCGAGCTTGCCATTCTGGCCATCGGCATGACCCTGGTCACCGCTGCCTCCGGCGGACAGGATATTTCCGTGGGCGCCAACATGGCCATTGCAGGCTCTGTCATCATGCGCATTCTCTGCGGCAGCGAGTCCGTGGCCAATCAGGCACAGGCTTCGGTGATCGTCGCTTTCCTGGCTGCCTGCGGCGTGTGTATGCTCTTTGGCGCGTTCAACGGCATCCTGGTGGCGTACCTCAAGCTGCAGCCCATGGTGGCAACGCTGATCCTCTTCACCGCCGGGCGCTCCATCGCCTCCTGGATCAACCACGCCCAGCCCATGAACCTGAAGGATCCGGTGCTGAGCTATTTCGGTACCTACATCCCCGGTGTGCCCATCCCCACCCCGGTGTTCATCGCCATTGCCTGCATGATCGTGGCAGCGCTGGCTCTGAAATTCACCACCATCGGGCTGTACGCCCAGTCCGTGGGCATCAATGCCAGCTCCTCCCGGCTCAACGGTCTGAACCCCGCCTTCATCAAATTCCTGACCTATGTGATCCTGGGTCTGTGCGTGGCGGTAGCGGGCTTCGTGAAGGTCAGCCGGGTATCCACCATCAACTATTCCAATTTCGCCATCGATATTGAAATGGATGCCATTTTGGCGGTGGCGCTGGGCGGCAACGCCCTCAGCGGCGGCAAATTCAGCATGCCCGCCTCCATTCTGGGCGCTTACACCATCCAGTTCCTCACCACCACCCTGTATAAATACAAGGTGCCCTCCACTGCCCTGCCTGCCTACAAGGCTGTCGTGGTGGTGATCCTGGTAGTCATCAGTGCGCCCACCTTCCAGGCAAAGGCCACCAAGGCATGGAAAAAGCTTACAAAGAAAACCGGCGTGAAGGAGGCGGTATAAATGAGCACCAAAATCGTCCAAAAGAACGGGCGGCTGCAAAAGCGCTTTGTGATGTCGGACAGCAATGTGCTGCTGACCATCACCATCGTGGTGTTCTTCGCCATGTATGCCGCAGCCATTGTGTTCCTGGGCTCCGGCTTCCGCAAGCCCAATTCCTTCTGCAACATTCTCAATGAGAACGCGGGCATGATCATTCTGTCCTGCGGCATGAGCATCGTCATGATCACCGGCGGCATTGATATTTCCGTGGGCATGATGACCGCCCTGATCACCATGACCTGCGCCGTGAACCTGGACATGCACGGCGGCAATATCTTCACCGCCCTGCTGATCTCTCTGGGCATCGGCGTGGCCTTTGGTCTGGTGCAGGGCTATCTGGTAGCCTACCTGGACATTCAGCCCTTCATCGTCTCTCTGGCAGGTATGTTCTTTGCCAAGGGCATGACCACCATTGTCAACGCCAACCCCATCAACATCCAGAACGAGGCCTTCATCGCCGCCAAAGATACCCACATCCTGCTCAAGGGCATCGGCTACATGAATAAAAAGGGCAAATTCATCACCGCCTATGTGGAGCCCGGCGTGATTGTGGCACTGGTGATCGTAGTGCTGCTGTTCATCCTGCTGAAATGGACGAAGCTGGGCCGCAGCTTCTACGCCGTGGGCGGCAACGCCGCCAGCGCCAATATGCTGGGCATCAATGTCCGCCGGACGAAATTCCTGGCGCACCTGCTGTGCAGCACGCTGGCCGGTATCGGCGGCTTTGTGTACGTGCTGCACTTGGGCTCCGGCTCCGTGACCAACGGCCAGGGCGCGGAAATGAACGCCATCGCCTCCTCCATCATCGGCGGCACCATGCTCACCGGCGGTGTGGGCAACATCATCGGCACGATGTTCGGGGTACTTTCACTGAACACCATCAAGCAGATCGTCGCCTCCATGAACCTCACCGACCCGTGGTGGAAGGACATCACCGTCGCCGCCATGATCTGCCTGTTCCTGGTGGTGCAGAAGATCGTCCTTGCAAGAAAGAAAACCGTATAACTGTCTTCCCAATAGTCCGCAGCCGACCGGCTGCGGACTTTTCTAAGCTTTTGCTCATATTCTAAACAAATATATTGACAAATTTCAAAGCTGTGGTACAATAAGCATGTGCTTAGAAATACAGCAGTTATTTAGGAGGCAAGCCATGACACAGCGGGAGCGGCAGATTTTGCAGCTGATTGAAGCGGATCCCCTGATTTCACAGCAGGACATTGCAGGAAAATTGGGCATCACCCGTTCCAGCGTGGCTGTCCACATTTCCAACCTGACCAAAAAGGGCTGCATCGCCGGGCGGGGCTATGTGCTGCGCAGCGGCAGCTATGCGGTAGTGGCCGGCGGCGTAAATGTGGATGTCGGCGGGCGCTCCTTTGCCCCGCTGGTGGCAGCGGATTCCAACCCCGGGCGGGTCTCCATCAGCCTGGGCGGCGTGGGGCGAAACATTGCCCACAATCTGGCGCTGCTGGGCACGGACGTACACCTGCTCACTGCCTATGCCGACGATGTAAACGGCGAGCGGGTCGCCGCCTCCTGCTCCGAGCTGGGCATCGACCTGAGTCACGCGCTGCGGGTTCACGGCGGAACCACCTCCACCTACCTGTACCTGACGGACGAGAAGGGCGAAATGGCGCTTGCGGTTTCCGACATGGAAATCTGCAAAAAAATCACCCCCTCCTATCTGGCCGCCCAGCTGCCCCTGCTGCAAAACGCGCAGGTGGTCGTGGCGGATACCAACCTGCCGGAGAGCAGCCTGCAATATCTGGCGGATAATTGCAGCGTTCCCCTGTTCGTTGACCCGGTGTCCACCGTAAAGGCGAAGAAAATCGCCCCGATCCTCGGAAAGATCCACACCCTCAAGCCCAACCGGCTGGAAGCGGAGCTGCTCTCCGGCGTGGAGATCCGCAGCCGCGAGGATCTGGACAGAGCCGCCGACGTGCTGATGGCAAAGGGGCTGCACCGGCTGTTCATCTCCCTGGGCGCTGACGGTGTGTATGCCGCCATGGGCGACGAGCGAATCATTTTGCCCAATCTCCCCGGAAGCATGGTAAACACCACCGGCTGCGGCGACGCCTTCATGGCTGCCCTCGTGTGGGCTTATCTGGAGGGCATGGATCTGCGCCGGACCGCGCTGGCTGGTCTCGCCGCCGGAAGCGTTGCCATGGAAGCTGCTGAAACCATCAATCCCGCCATGTCCGCCGCTGCCGTGCGCAGCCGGATGGCACAGGCGTAATCATACCATATATCCATTCAATTCAATCAGGAAAGGAATCGAAGCATATGAACATGAACAAGTACCTGGATGTCAATCCCGAGGTTGCCGCTGCCATTGCAGCCGGAAAGCCCGTCGTGGCGCTGGAATCCACCATCATCTCCCATGGCATGCCCTACCCCCAGAATGTGGAGACTGCGCTGAATGTGGAAAAGATCATCCGTGAGAACGGCGCCGTGCCCGCCACCATCGCCATCATCGGCGGCCGCCTGAAGGCCGGTCTGACCGCTGAGGAGATCGAGTACTTCGGCAAGAAGGGCCGCGCCATCCACAAGGCTTCCCGCCGTGACCTGGCTGTGCTGTGCGCCCAGGGTGAGGACGGCGCCACCACCGTCACCACCACCATGATCATTGCCCACATGGCCGGCATCCGCTTCTTCGCCACCGGCGGCATCGGCGGCGTGCATCGCGGCGCTGAGACCACCATGGACATCTCCGCCGACCTGGAGGAGCTGGCTCGCACCCCTGTGATGGTCGTGTGCGCCGGTGCCAAATCCATCCTGGATCTGGGTCTGACCCTGGAATATCTGGAGACCAAGGGCGTGCCCGTGCTGGGCTACCAGACCGAGGAGCTGCCCGCCTTCTACACCCGCAAATCCGGCTTCAAGGTGGACTACCGCATGGATTCCCCCGCGCAGCTGGCTTCCGCCTTCAAGGCGCAGAACGACATGGCTCTGGGCGGCGGCATGCTGGTGACCAACCCCATCCCCGAGGAATACTCCATGCCCAAGGACGTGATCGATGCCGCCATCGACCAGGCCATTGCCGAGAGCAAGGAGCAGGGCATCAAGGGCAAGGAGACCACTCCCTTCCTGCTGGCTCGCGTGGCCGAGCTCACCGGCGGCGACAGCCTGGCTTCCAACATCCAGCTGGTGTACAACAACGCCCGTCTGACCGCCAAGACCGCTGTGGAATACAGCATGCTTTAATATCGCCAGTTTCCATCCTTTTTTGGACTGCCCCGTTCTTCTTCCGGGGCAGTCCTTTTTGCATGACGGCTATTGAAAAAAGCAGGGAAATGTGATATTCTGGGTGTCAAATACAGTGGCGTTTTATCGCCCGAAATCCTGTGGGGGACATTCATGAAAAAAACGGTGCGATTTCTTTCTTCGCTTTTTATTATATTGGGGTGCACGATCGGTGCAATTGCGATTGCGCTGACGCTGTTCTCTCTGAACCGTCCGCCCTATCTTTGGAAGGTGCCGGAAGATGCAGCGTCCTGCACCCGGAGCCTGATGGACGCAATCTGCGCAGGGGACTATTCCGCCGCCGCAGCGCAGCTGGAGGGAACACCCGACCTGGGGCTGGACGGTACGTTCCAGAGCGAGGTCGGGCAGCTGCTGTGGGATGCCTACCGCGAAAGCTGCTCTTATCAGAGTGCGGGTGAGCTGTACGCCACCGAAACGGGGCTTGCACAGGACATTTCCTTTGAGGCGCTGAACCTGGAGGCAGTGCTTGCCGATGCAAAGGAGCGCTGGACGCAGCTCTTTACCGCGCAGGTGGATGCAGCGGAGGATTCCAGCACCCTGTATGACGAAAACGGGGAATTCAAAAATGAGCTGATTCAGCAAACGCTTTTGGAGGCCGTGCGGCAGGCTCTGGCGCAGAGCACCGCACGCACGCATACAGACCTGACCCTTCAGCTGGTCTACAGCGACTCCCGCTGGCAGGTAAAGCCGACGGACGCGCTGCTCAATGCCATTGGCGGCGGCGTGATTGCGTAAGAGGTATATTATGAAGCAAACCAAACTCCATCATCTTGTCCGCCGCACAGCGGCGGCGCTGCTCACGGCCGCAGTGATCTGCGGCGGCGCTTTCTCCGTCCGGGCTTCCGCCGGGACTCAGCTGAATCTGGGCAGCAAATTTGATCAATACGTTACCAACGCCGTCAGCGATATTCTCGCAGGCGTGGTTTCCATCCCCAAAGAATACCGGCTCAACGACGCCGATCTGGTCGCTCCCAAGCCGCGGCAGGACTGCTACGGCGAGACGACTGACCCCGAGGAAATGCGTGCTCTTCTGGAGGCTGCCGCTCCCCTGCTGGACGGGCAGGATACTCTCTTCTCCCCCGATCTGGAACTGCGGGAGGGCACCACCGTCCGGTATTATCTGGACGAAACCATTTTTGCCGTCACCTGGAAGCAGGTGATCGATATGAGCGTCTACACCTTTTCCGAGGTAAAAATTGCCCATGCCTCCCAGTTCCGCCGCTTTTATGCCGGGGGCAGCTTTGGCAGCAACACCCTGAGCACCACGACCGAAATGGCAAAAAGCGTCAATGCCGTGGCAGCCTCCAGCGGAGACTATTATGTATACCGCCCCAACGGTATTTCCGTCAACAACGGCATCGTCTACCGGATCGACCGGGACAGGATTCTGGACACCTGCTTTGTGGACGAGGAGGGTGACCTGATTCTGGTGCCCCGGCGCACCCTGTCCACCCAGGAGGACGTGGAGCAGTTTGTGAAGGAAAAACACATCCGTTTCAGCGTAGCCTTTGGTCCCATCCTGGTAAAGGACGGCGAGGAGTGCACCCCGAAAACCTACTCCGTGGGCGAAATCGACGAGGGATTGAGCCGCGCGGCGATCTGCCAGCTGGACAAGCTCCATTATCTCACCGTCACCGTCAATATCGGCGACCACGCCCCGAGCATGCCGACGATCTGGACCTTCGGTCAGCGGCTCCACCAGCTGGGAATCCCCAATGCCTACTCGCTTGATGGTGGTCAGACCGCCACCATCGTGCTGGGCAATACCCTCATCAACGACGTGAGCTATGGTGATGAGCGAAAAATCAGCGACATGCTCTATTTTGCCACGGCATTCCCGGGGGAGAAATAATCATGGAACAAATTGCATTCATATCCGGTGGGAGCATCGTCTATTGGCGTCCGCTGCTGATTTGTGCCGGTGCACTGACCGCCATTGCACTCTTTGCCGGGCTTTATCTGCTCAGTCCCTATCGCAGGGCACGGGCTGCAGCGGCGATCCCGCTGGCGGCAGCGCTGAGCCTGCTGTGCGGGCGTCTGATCGACTGGTACTGCCGTCCCACGCAGTATGCGGATCTGATGGATGCCCTGACCCGGTTTTCCGGGGGCTTTGCGCTACTGGGCGTTTTTGCCGGGTGCCTGCTGACCGTCCTCGCACTGCACAGCCGCCGCTCCGCCCCTTCCGCCGCCGCCATGCTGGACTGCATGAGCGTTGCCGGGTGCGCAGGCATCTGCGTTGGAAGACTGGCCTGCTTCTTTGATTCTGCCGACCGCGGGGCGCTGCTGAGCAGCCTGCGCAGTCTCCCCTTTGCCTATCCGGTGACCAATGCCGTGTCCGGCGCAACGGAATACCGGCTGGCAACCTTTGTGCTCCAGGCCATATGCGCCGGGCTGCTCTTCGGCGTACTGCTGTATCTCTATCTTCACGATTCCCGCCGCCGAAAAATCCGCCCCGGCGACGTATGCCTGCTGTTTTTGCTGCTTTACGGCTCCACCCAGGCCGTGCTGGACAGCACACGGTATGACTCCCTCGCCTTCCGGAGCAACGGCTTTGTCTCCGTGGTGCAGGTCTTTTCTGCCGTGGCAATGGCTGCGGTACTCGTGATCGCCTCTGTACGGCTGGTGCGCCGGGAGAAGAAAATACACATCGGTGTTATTATCCTATGGGTGCTTTCCGCCGCCGGACTGGGTGTTGCGGGATACATGGAATATTATGTGCAGCGCCATGGCAGTCAGGCCGCGTTTGCCTACGGTGTCATGAGCGCCGCGCTGGCATTGGTGGACACAGCCGGCATTTTGCTGCTGCGCCGCATGCCTGCTCCCGAGCGGGCACACGGCGGCGCGTTTCTCGCCTCCCGGCGCGGTAGCGCCGACATATCCGCTGTACACACACACAGCGATGCCCTTGCTGCGCGAACATCACCGGCAGAGCTGATACCGTCTGCGGCAATTCTGACGCTGTCTCTGGCCGCAGTTCTGGTTTTCGGGCTTCTGACCGCACTGCGCGCCACCATCTTCGTATACGCGGGCGGACGTTTCCTTCCCGCCTCTGCCAAGCAGCTGGATCTGACCGGCAAAAAGGTTACAAGCTCCCAATACCAGCAAATTCAGCAGGCGCTGCCTGACTGCACCATTACATGGGATATTTCTATTCAGGGAAAGCGCTATACCCCCGATGCCACCAGTGTGGAGATCACCGATCCCACACTGTCCGACAGCGGCATGCTGACCTATCTGCCAAGGCTGGAAACACTGGATGCCCGGCAGTGCACTGACCTCGCCGCGCTTTCCGACTACCTCACCGCTGCCGGCTCCTACCGCTGCCTGTTCCGCATTGGCACAACGGAGGCCTCCACCGATTCTCAGAAGCTGACCATTGAAAATCTCTCCGCCCAGCAGCTGCGCCAAGCAATGCCTCTGCTGAAGAGCCTGGAAAGAGTCAATCTGACAGGCACGCTCCCCCCCGCCGCTGAGCGGCGTACCCTAACAGAGGATTTCCCGGACATTGCTTTCCATTGGGAGGTCACCCTGCTTGGCGAAAGCTATCCCTCCGAAACCGCCTCCGTCGATCTCTCCGGAAAGCAGTTGCGCCTTCAGGAAGTTGAGGATGCCTTCGACCAGCTGCCCGCCCTGAAGGACGCGCAAATGTTGGGAACCAGCCTGACATCCGAAGAGATGACCGAGCTGGTACTGCGCTACCCCAACTGCAGCATCCTATGGGATGCGGAAATAGAGGGCGAGCGCTACCGCACCGACATTACGCAGCTTGACCTTTCCGGCAGGGAAATTCAATCCGTCGAGGCGCTGGAAAAGCAGCTGATCTGCTTCCCGCTGCTTGAGCGGGTAGATATGTCCCACTGCGGCATCGACAATGAAACCATGGAAGCCCTGAATGAGCGCCACGAAGGAATTCAGTTTGTCTGGACGGTGGACATCTGCGGCTATGATTTCCCCACGGACTCCACATATTTCTTCCCCTGGAAGCTCAACGGCGGAAAATACATGTATGTCACCGACGAGGATGTTTCGGTTCTGCGCTACTGCCATGACATCGAGTGCATCGACATCGGGCACATGTGGGGAGTGACCAACTGCGAGTGGGTGCGCTACATGCCCAATCTGAAATATCTGATCATCGGCGAAACCGGCATCACGGATATTACACCGCTTTCCACCTGCAAAAATCTGGTTTTCCTTGAGATGTTCACCATCCAGGTGACCGATCTGACCCCCCTGCAGGGCTGCACCGCGCTTGAGGATCTGAATCTGGGGCGCGTATACGATGCCGACCCGGAGCCGCTGACCAAGATGACCTGGCTGAAAAACGTCTGGTGGGCAAATGTAGACGGCACCTACGGAAGAGGTGCCTCCAATGCCAAGCAAATTCTCACCGAGGCGCTGCCCGACACGAACCTGCGCTTTAACCTCGAGCACCCCACCTCCGGCGGCTGGCGGCAGCTGCCCAACTATCTTGCCCAGCGCGACTTTATGGGCATGTTCCATATGAATTAAAGGAGGCTATTCCATGTCAGAGCTGATTTCGCTGATCGTACCCTGCTATAACGAAGAGCAGTCGCTGCCCTATTTCTGGAAGGAAGTAACGGCCGTGATGGAGAAAATGGATTACCTGGATTTCGAAGTGATTTTTGTCAACGACGGCTCCAGGGACGGGACGCTGGAGCTTCTGCGGAAGCTGGCGAAGGAGGATAAGCGGGCAAAATACCTCTCCTTCTCCCGCAATTTCGGCAAGGAGGCTGCCATGTATGCCGGGCTTCAGCATGCTGCGGGGGACTATGCCGCCGTGATGGATGCGGATCTGCAGGATCCGCCTGTGCTGCTGGAGGAGATGTACCGTGCCCTGACGCAGGAGGGCTACGACTCCGCCGCCACCCGCCGGGTCACCCGCAAGGGGGAGCCGCCGGTGCGCAGCTTCTTTGCGCGGCTGTTTTACAAGCTGATCAACCGGATGGCGGATGTGGAAATCGTGGACGGTGCGCGGGATTTCCGGCTGATGAACCGCAAATTCCTGAACGCCCTGCTGGAGCTGAAGGAATACAACCGCTTCTCCAAGGGTCTGTTCGGCTGGGTCGGCTTCAAGACCAAGTGGATCGAATTTGAAAATGTAGAACGGGTAGCGGGTGAGACGAAATGGTCGTTCTGGAAGCTGTTCCGCTACAGCATTGAGGGCATTGTGGCCTTCACCACCGTACCGCTGACGCTTGCCTCGGTAATGGGCTTTTTCATGTGTCTGCTGGCGCTGTGCTCCACGGTGTTCATCGTAGTGCGCAAGCTGCTCTTCGGCGACCCGGTGTCCGGCTGGGCATCCACTGCTTCCATCATTACATTCATCGGCGGCATCCAGCTGTTCTTCATGGGCATCTTCGGGCAGTACCTTGCCAAGGCTTATACCGAAATCAAGAACCGCCCCATCTACATTGTGGCGGAGCAGGGTAATTTTGAATCTGGGAAGGGATAATCAATGGAAAAGGAAAAACGTATTTCCCCCGTATATCTTCTGCTGTGTCTGGCGTCTGCCGGACTGTTTGTGCTGCTGGCGTTCCGGCACGGCGCCGGAACGGACGAGGCCTATGCCCTCGCCATGGTGCGCCGCAGCTTTGCGGACATCTGGCATATCAGCGCTGCCGGGTCGAATCCGCCGCTGTATTACTACGCCGCGAAGCTGTTTTCCATGCCCTTTGGCTACGCTGAGTATGCCGTGCGGCTGTTCTCCGGTGTGTGCTTCCTGCTGATCACCGCCGTCGGCGGCTGGGAGATCACCCGCTTCTGGGGAAAGAAAATGGGACTGACCTTTATGGCGCTCTTCACCCTGTACCCCTTCGCAATGGATCACGCGGCACAGGCCGGTGCATACGCGCTGGCAGCGCTTTGCGTGTTCCTCAGCGCCCTGTTTGCCTACCGCGTCTGGAACAGCAACATGGCTGGCGATTGGATTGGGCTTGGTGTTTTCGCAATTTTTGCCGCCTACAGCCACCATTTTGCCCTTATTTCGGTGGCAGCGATCTATCTGCTGCTGTTCCTGTGCGCCCTGATCTGCCGCCGCAAGCTGCTCAAGGGCTGGCCGATCGCGCTGGCGGCGGATGTTCTGCTGTACATCCCCTGGATGAAGAATCTGATCCGGCAGGTATCCGGCATGGAGAAAGTCACCGTCACGCTGCGCGGCGCGGTGGAAGGCACAGCCGCCCTCTTTCACGCTGCCGGAAACAGCACCTTCCCCCTCTTCCTCGGGGCGCTGATGCTGCTGATCCTGCTGGGCGTGATTCTGCGCCGCCGTGTCGCGCCCCTGTTGGCAGCGGGTGTGTGCGCGCTGACTGCCGGAGCCGGGGTCGTCCTTTCCGTACTCCGGGCGGAGTACCTGGCGCCCTGCGCGCCGCTGCTGGCATTCCTGCTGGCGTGGGGCGTCTGCGCCATCCGGCGGGAGGTCATCTTCGGCGGTGTGATGGGCTTCCTGCTGATGGGCTTTGCCGGAAATCTTGTATATGGCATTCTGCCCGCCCCCGCTGCGGAAGATGAATTTAATCAGGCAGTGGCTGAAGCGCATGCCGAGGCACAGGCATATGTGGTCCTGACGGAGGACGGCAGCATCACCTTCCAGCAGGCTGCCGCCTACTATCTGCCTGAGACGCCTATCTACACCGAGCAAACGCTGGGCGAGGCCAACCCCTATTCCAATATCCACCTGATGGAGGAATTCTCCCCCGAGGACTGGGACACGCTCCTGGCCGTCTCCGACCCCGGCAGCCGCCCCATCGGCGGTTTCCCCCACGGTTTCCAGGCGAACCTGATCGGCACCTACCAGACGGAAGGCGAGTGTTTCGATCTGTGGCTGCTGCAAAGAGAAGCACTGGAAGAAAAGCAGACGGAAAACGAACAGGATAACACTCCCGCGGAATAAATATTCAATCAGTCGCTCCGTGGCGCAAAAGATCCGTGCAAATTCGCTTTTGGAATTCGCACGGATCTTTTTATTTTGCCTTGTCTATCGTGCAGACGCTGCTGCCGGTGACCAGGGAGAACGGGACACAGACGTGGCGGGTTTTCCCCGTAATGATCTGCTCTCGCAGGACGCGGTAGCTGGTTTCTGCCAACGCGCGGGTGGACTGGGCAACGGTAGTGAGCCGGGGGATGAAGTACTGCCCGTAGGGCAGGCCGTCAAAGCCGGCAACGGAAATGTCCTCCGGCACCCGCAGACCGTGGTCGTGGATGCAGCGCATGGCACCCAGCGCCATCACGTCCGCCATGGCAAACACGGCGGTGATGCCCTGCCGGTCGGCAAGGATCTTTTCCATGGCGCGGTAGCCGCCCTCAAACGAGAAGCGGGTGGCGCGGTATGCAGCAAGCTCTACGCCCTCTTCCGCCAACGCCTGACGGCAGCCCTCCAGGCGGTTCCGGCTGATTTCCGAAACCTCCAGGTCGCCGCCGATCACTGCGATCTTTCGGTGACCGCTGTGCACCAGGAAAGAGCACACCGTGCGGGAGGCGGCAATGTCATCCGTGGTAACGCTGGACAGTCCGCCGAAGGGCAGCCCCTTTGCCGTGTTGGTCACCAGCACGGTGGGCAGGCTCAGGTTTCCATAATCAGCCAGGAAATTCTGCGCGGTACCGCCGAAGAACAGGATACCCAGGGGCTTGCGCTCTCTGGAAAGCTTCATGGCGCGGCGCACCTCGTTGTCGTCCTCATCGATATAGTCCACAATCAGCGGGCACTGCTCCGCCACCGCCAGCGCCTGGGTCACCTCCACCATCTGGGCAAACAGCTCGTTGGCGCTGCCCTTGACGATGACGAGCAGGGAATCGCTGTTCTGCTTCTTCAGGCTCTGGGCATTGGCATTGATCTCGAAGCCGTACTGCTGCGCCAGGGCAAGGATCTGCTCCCGCGCCCGCGGGCTGACGTTGGGCTGGTGATTCAGCGCCCGGGAGACGGTGCCCAGGGAGTAGCCGGAGAGCTTGGCAAGATCCCGGATTGTCATATCAGCCCTTCACCGCACCTGCGGCCACACCCTTGATGATGTGCTTCTGGCAGAACATATACACAATGATAATGGGAATGATGCTGAGCATAATAACGGCCATGGTAGCGCCCAGGTCAACGGTGCCGTAGCTCCCCTTCAGATACTGGACATGGATGGGGATGGTGAGATACTTGGTGCGGTCCAATACCAGATAGGGCAGCAGGTAGTCGTTCCATACCCACATCAGCTCCAGGATGCCCACGGAAATCAGGGTGGGCTTGAGCATGGGCAGCACCACCTGGAAGAAGGTCTGCACCGGGGAGCAGCCGTCGATGGCGGCGGCCTCTTCTATCTCAATGGGAAGCCCCTTGACAAAGCCGGTGAACATGAAGATGGCCAGTCCTGCGCCAAAGCCCAGATAGACAATGGGGATGGTATAGGGGGTGTTCAGCTTCAGCATATCGGCGGTGAAGGTCAGGGTGAACATCACCATCTGGAATGGGACGATCATGGAGAACAGGCACAGGTAGTAGAAGATTTTGGAACCCAGGCTGTTCACCCGGCAGATATACCAGGCGGACATGGAGCAGAACAGCAAAATCAGGAACACCGAGGCCACGGTGATGAACAGGCTGTAGGATACGGATTTCAGGAAGGGATAGTTGCCGAAGGTCAGGCCCTTGATGTAGTTGCCCCAGCCCATGAAGGTCTCGGAATTGGGCAGGGCGAAGGGGTTCATATTGACGGCGTTGTTGGACTTGAAGGAGTTGATCAGCACCTCAATAATGGGCATGATCCAGGCAAGGCTCAGCAGGGCGAAGAGAACCGACATTACCTTGCTCAGGGGGGAATACAGGCTGTGCTTCTTGTTCATTACTGTTGAACCTCCTTCCGGCGGGTGACAAATTGCTGGGTCAGGGCGAGAACGGCCACCAGGATAAAGAAGACGACGGCCTTGGCCTGGGCCACACCGTGCCACTTCTTGCTGATGGTGTAGGTGCTGTAGATGTTCAGCGCCAGCAGCTCGGTCATGTTCACCTTGGCGCCGTTTACAATCACGTTGGGCAGTCCTCCGGTCAGAGCCATGTTCTGGTCGAAGAGCTTGAAGGAGTTGGTCAGGGTCAGGAAGGTGCACACGGTAACAGAGGGCATCACATTGGGGATAATCACCCGGAACAGGGACTGTGCGCCGGTGGCACCGTCAATCTTGGCTGCCTCCAGCATATCCTCCGGCACGGATTGCAGACCGGCGATGTAGATAATCATCATATAGCCAATCTGCTGCCAGGCCACCAGAATCACCAGACCCCAGAAGCCATAGGTGGCGTTGGCGGTGAGATAGGTGCTGTAGCGCTTCAGAATGCCGTCAAAAATCATGCTCCAGATATAGCCCAGCACCACGCCGCCAATCAGGTTGGGCATGAAGAACACGGTGCGGAACAGGTTGGCACCCCGCATCCGCTGGGTCAGGGCATAGGCAATGAAGAAGGCGCAGACGTTAATCAGCAGCACGGACACCAGGGCAAACCCGGCGGTGTTCCAGAAGGCCCGGGCGAAGCCCGCATCCTTGAATGCCTTGGCGTAGTTGGCCAGGCCCACCCATTTGGCATCCCTGGGGGTGTTGAAGGTGCAGAAGGACAGGTAGATGCCCTGCATAAACGGCCAGATAAAGCCGATGATGAAGGCCGCAAAGGTGGGCAGCAGGAACAGCGGGGCATATCTGCGGATGGGCCGCTGCACCAGGGAGAGTTGTTGCTTTTTTGCCAAGAGAATCATCCTTTCTACTCTGGGATGCTTGCGGGCCCCGCCGTGGTGCGGTCCGCAAACCGGCATGGGGCCATCTGTAGTGGGCTGCGTCGCCGGGGAACAGACTGCCGGGACGATGCACCCCGCTACAGACGGAGGCCATGCATACGGAAAAAGCGGGGCGGGCAGTGTGCCCGCCCCGTTCATTGGGTCAATTTGTCAATCAGCCGTTTACGGTGGTGTACTCGATGGCCCAGCCGTCTACGAAGGCTTCAACCACCTTGGCCCAGTTGGCGTCGGTCTGGTCAGCGGAGTAGGTGGCCAGAGCGGTGACAACGGTAGCTCTCCAGGAGTCCACGTTGGGGGTGTAGTTGAAGGCCCAGGTCACAGGGTACTTGCCCTCGGCCAGCAGAGCGTTGCCGTCAACGATGAACTTGTTGGTGGAGTCGGGGCAGTGCTTGAAGGGAACGGCGCCCAGCTGTGCAACATAGGTAGCGGAGGCATCGGGGTCGGTAACCAGCCACACCAGGAAGTCGATGGAAGCCTGGATGTCAGCCTGGGAAGCCTTGGCATTGATGGCCCAGCAGTTCTCGGTGCCGGAGCACAGAGCAGCATTCTCTTCGCCTTCCACGCCGCAGTAGATGGGGATCATGGCCAGCTCGTCGTCGGTCATGCCGCCATCGATGAGGCCAGCGTACTCCCAAGTGCCGTTCTGATAGAAGGCAGCCTTGCCCTCGATGAACTGAGCCTTGGACTCGTCGCCGGTGGAGGTGGTCAGGGAAGTGGCATCGGCAGCGGAATCGTTGATGTACAGATCCCAGATGTTCTTGAAGTTGTCCATGTAAGCGCCGGTGATGGTAGCGGGCATCTCGGTGACCTCGTCATCCCGGAACTCGTAGTACAGGGGCATGTTGGCCAGGTGGCCGGAGAAACGCCAGGAAGAGGAGCTGTCCAGACCGGCAGCGGAGAAGGCATCGAAGCCCAGCTCGTCGGCACGGGCGTGGATGTCGTCGGCAACGGCCTTCAGGGAGGCGAAATCAACGATTTCGTCCAGGCTGTGGCCAGCCTTCTCCAGCAGCTTGGTGTTGACAATGATGCCGAAGGACTCGTAGCAGTTGGGGATGGCCTTCAGCTCGCCCTCTGCGTTGTACAGGTTGAAGGCGTCGGTGTTCAGCTCAGCGGCGATGGCGGTGTCGGTGAGATCCAGGGCGTAATCGTCCCAGTCCTCCAGGCCGGACATGTTGCCGATGTTGAAGATGGTGGGAGCGCTGCTCTTACTCATCTCGCCGGTGAGGGTGTCGGAGTACTGGCCGGAAGCGGCGGTGACGACCTTGACCTGCACGCCGGTCTTGGCGGTGTAGGTGGCGGCCAGCTCCTGAAGAGCGCCGTCGAATTCGGGCTTGAAGTTCAGGTAGTAAACAGAGCCGGTCTCCTCAGCGGAAGCCATCACTGCCATACTCAGAACCATGGCAACAGCCAGGAGCATTGCAAGAAACTTCTTCATAATAATGATTCCTCCTATATAATTTTCCGGAACTGGAACCGTTTCCAATTTCCGAAATTCATTGTATCACCTTTTACACAAAATGAAAAGTCTTTTTTTGCGTGTTTTGAATAAATCGCCGTTTTACATAATATCAGTACCCAAAAACTGTTGAATTTGACAAGAGCCTCCCTGCTTTGCAGGAAAAATCAAGGGGACGCAATCGGATCATAGCCGCTTTGGAGCAACGCACACACAAGGTTTCTCTTTTCTTTCAAAACATCGCCGCCGGGCTGCCCCGGCGGCGATGTTTTGAAAGAAGGAAATGAAAGGGAAAACAGGGGTTCAGGGAACCTCTGAATAAATCATCTGCGACTGTGAGCAGATCTTTTTCGCCCACTCTTCGGTATTGGAAATGGGAAATACATACGGTATTCCCCCGCTTTCGATGCCTCGATCGGACGAAAAATCTCCTGCCCGCAGTTTCTTGCCGATTTAATCAGAGTTCCCCCAATTTATCCTTCCTCTGCGCCGGAGAGATTCTCCTCAGCAAAGAGGTTGATAACGTCTTTCATGGTCTCGTCCGTGTAATCGGCTGCGATACCGGCAGCGTTCCAGTAGGCATAGCCGCCCTCGAACCAGCTCAGCAGATCACTGACGTCCTCTGCATAGCGGAACTCCAGATGATAGGTGGTCTCCATGGTATCCGGGGAGAAAGCAAAATAGGTGAACTGACCGGCATCCTCGTCATCGGTCTGATAGAACAGGAAATCTTCCTCGCACTCTACATCGATGGGATGATAGGTATGTGAGAAAACCTCGTTGCCCTCGGCATCCAGGCCGGTGATCTTGTCGCCGTCCATCACAAACTGCGCAACGCCGCCCAGGAAATAGCAATCAAAGCGCATGCTCTCCGGATCTGCCTCGTAGGCTGCGGCGGCTTCGTCGCCGTAGATTTCCGCCATGCACATACTCAGCAGCATATCGGCGGCACCGGCAGCGTTTTCCTCACCCACCAGGGGTGCCGCCGCATCCAGCCACAGCTGACAGTACTCTTCCTTGGACATCTCCGGGAACAGCTCAACATAAGTGCCGCTGATACCGGCTAAGTAGTCCTTGTCTGCTTCCTGCGCCCCGGCGAAAGAAACCACCGATACCAGGCAGACCAGGCACAGAACCAAAGCAATGATTTTCTTTTGCATATAAAGCCCTCCTTTTATCAATTAGCATACGCTAACCGCCAGTCAAATGGAAATCCCCATGAATGGGGAGCTTGTTTGCTTTTGGTTAGCCATTGCTAACTGTCAGGCATTATATACCATGCTCCACCATTTGTCAAGTCTGTTTTTGCCGCAAGTGAGGAGCTGCCGGGCAGCTCCCGTGCGGTCTTTCTCCGCCAGGCGGCAGGCTTCATCTGCCTAAAAACTTCAAACCCTACACCTGATCCTGCAGCATCCGCGCCACCTCGCCTGCCAGATCCTTACGCAGCAGGAACATCCGTCGGATGGATTTGGCGCGATCCTCTGCCATGCTGTTATTGAGCCAGTCGATGACCAGCCCGAAGCCGACACATTTATAATAGTCGATGATCGTCCGCCGATCCTCTGCGGGAATATTCTGATCGGCCAGAGCGGACTCCACATAGCTGCGGACAAAATATTCGCTGACCTGCATCAGGTACTGCTCAAACATCTCCCGGTTGATCGAGCGGTAGATGTGCATGATCGCCCGGCGGCGATGGGTGACAAATTCCGTCAGAGCATCGTAGCATTCCACGATGGATGTAACATTGGGGTACTTCCGGATGATCGCCTCCGTATCCTCCTTCACGATCTCTTCCAGCAGGGCGGGCAGATCCTGGTAGTGATAGTAAAAGGAATTGCGGTTGATGCCGCATTTTTCCACGATGTCCTTTACCGTAATATCCGAAAACGGGCGCTCCTCCAGCAGCTCCAGGAAGGTCTCTTTGATTGCTCTGCGTGTAAAATTCGCCATAGGAATTCCTCCGTGTAGGTTCATTTTATGGTGCCGGCAGTCATGCCGCGGCACATGGGAAATCTTTACAACTATTTATAATAATAGCATGGATCCGAAAAGATGTCCATACCGCAGTTTTTTTCCGGCGCCTGCTTTTTCTTTTTTCACATTTCTCACATTTGTCAGAATACACAAGAATGCAAATCAAAAAATGTGATAATCCACGATTGCAGTTAGGTGAAAAATATGGTATTATTTTCGTATTCCGGTGGGGTATGCCTACTCCACAAAAATAGGCATACAGCACTAAAATAAAGGAGGAAAACCCCGTCCGACTCACGGTGCGGCAGTGTGGAGACCTGTCGTAATGCTTCCGCTATTTTACCTGGCGGAATGCGAGTGCATATCATGAGGATTCAGTGTGCACGGAGTCAAATCAACATGGCAAGCTTAACCCTGAAAAACCTGAAGAAGGTCTACCCCTTCAATGGCGACGACGCCAAAAAGGCCAAGAAGCACAAGAAGGGCGAGCCCGAGAAGAAGAAGACCAACCTGCAGATTACCGATGAGGGCGTTGTCGCCGTCCAGGAGTTCAACCTGGAGATCGCCGACAAGGAATTCATCGTCCTGGTCGGTCCCTCCGGCTGCGGCAAGTCCACCACCCTGCGTATGATCGCCGGTCTGGAAGACATCTCCGGCGGCGAGCTGTACATCGGCAACCGTCTCGTGAACGACGTTCCCCCCAAGGATCGCGACATCGCCATGGTTTTCCAGAACTATGCTCTGTACCCCCACATGACTGTTTATGATAACATGGCTTTCGCCCTGAAGCTGCGTCACGCCCCCAAGGACGAGATCGACAAGAAGGTCAAGGAAGCCGCTGAGATTCTGGACATCACCCAGTACCTGGGCCGTAAGCCCAAGGCTCTGTCCGGCGGTCAGCGTCAGCGTGTCGCCATCGGCCGCGCCATCGTGCGTAACCCCCAGGTCATGCTGATGGACGAGCCTCTGTCCAACCTGGACGCCAAGCTGCGTAACCAGATGCGTGCTGAGATCATCAAGCTGCGTCAGCGCATCAACACCACTTTCATTTACGTTACCCACGACCAGACCGAGGCCATGACCCTGGGCGACCGTATCGTTATCATGAAGGACGGCTTCATCCAGCAGATCGGCACTCCTCAGGAAGTGTTCAACCACCCCTACAACCTGTTCGTTGCTACCTTCATCGGCACTCCTCAGATGAACCTGTTCGAGAATGCCGAGCTGGTCAAGGAGAACGGCAAGTACGCTGTCAAGCTGGATAACCTGACCGTCGAGCTGTCCGAGACCAAGCAGGCTGCCTTGGCCAAGAACAACGTGGCTCCTCAGCCCGTCGTCCTGGGCGTCCGTCCCGAGCACATCGAGCTGGGTCAGGATGGCATCGCCGCGAAGGTCGATGTGTCCGAAATGATGGGCTCCTCCGTGCATCTGCATGTCACCGCCATGGGTCGTGACGTGGTGCTGGTCGTCTCCACCATGAACATGACTCCCGCTGAGGTCGCTGCCCTGAACACCGGCGCCGCTGTGAAGTTCAACTTCGCCGGCCATGTATGCCATCTCTTCTCCAAGGAGACCGGCATCAACCTGGAAGCCTGATTCATCCATCAGCGTCTCTGAAAAACGAATTTGCCCCGTGGCCACTGGCCACGGGGTTTAATCTGTTTTCGGTACCCAAAGCAGGGAATACACCAAGTATTCCGCAATTTTGGATGGCCTTGATTGGTCAAAAAAGTCTCTCACCGCCAGTTCTTGCCGATCAATCAGAGCTTCTTTAAATTTGTTGCAACAAATTAAGAAAGAACGCGCAATACGACCGCACTGGAATGCCATTCCCGAAACTTTTTTCGTTCTCCCCCTCCTCATTTTGCATTTAATGCTTTGCAAGGGTTTCTCAACTGGCTGGAGCCGTCAAAAAGGAATGGCTTAATATGCTGAACTTACTTGTTGACGTAGAACACCACCGCATTCGCAGATGCAGGGGTAATATTATTTTCCCTATAGTACGAAACGATATTGCTGTCAATGGACATTTTAGCGGTGACGGTGCTGCCCGGGTGGATGGCGACATCGGAAATCTGATTCGTGCCCACATAGATAAGGTTCCCGTCGGCATCATACAGCGCAGCGGAAATATAGAAGCCGGATATCGACTCTTCTGCAGAATTCGTGAAGGTTACATAAATATAATTCTCGTAGGAGTATTCCTCATCAGTGAGCTCAAAGGTCGCCTCGCTGGGAACGCGTGTGATCGTCTGCCCGTCGCTCGCTACAGGCAAAGAGAACTTATAGTCCGCCACGGGAGTTTCCTTAAGCGCATTTTCCCACACGCTTTCTTCCAGATACAGTGATTCACCCGGCTCCAGAACGATGCCGGAGGGATAGGTGCTGACATAATTGGTGGAAAAAACAATCTCGTCGTCATCATCGAACGCAACCAAATCGCCGTAGCCGGTAGATGCTGCCGCATCACCGACATTCTCAATCTTTGCATAGAAATAGCCCTCGCCGTCGCAAACGATGAAAACCTTTTCCGTCGCTTTCAGCTTTCCTTCTGCAAAAGCTGTGGTGGTGAAGCAGAACACCACGAGGAGCAGTGCGATAACCTTTTTGAGCATAATGAATCCGTTCCTTTCTATTCAGCCGCATATATTGTTAAACGTCGGCTTGATACCTCCATTATAGCGAAACGGCTTATTTTGTCAAGACGGAGGCAGTTAAACAGTGTGCCCTTTCCGGCGGATAACGTCGATGACCTGATCGACGTATTTTTCGCAGATATCGTGATCCTCGGCCTCCACCATCACGCGGATAACCGGCTCCGTGCCGGATTCCCGCACCAGAATGCGGCCGCTGTCGCCCAGCTTGGCGGCAACATCGGCCACCGCCGCCTGCACATCCTCGTCCGCCTGAGCGTTGGCCTTGTTGGCCACCCGGACGTTTTTCAGCACCTGAGGATAGAAGGTGAAGCCCTTGCACAGCTCGCCCAGAGTCTGCTTCTTATCCATCATCACTTCCATCACCATCAGGCTGGTGAGGATGCCGTCGCCAGTGGAGGCGTGCTTGGAGAAGATAATGTGGCCGCTCTGCTCGCCGCCCAGGCGGTTGTTGTTGAGCATCATGTGCTCGTAAACATACTTATCGCCCACCTTGGTCTTGGCATAGTCAATACCCAGCTCGTCAAAGGCCTTGTACAGACCGAAGTTGCTCATAATGGTGGTGACCACGGTGTTGCCGGGCAGCATGCCCTTTTCCTTCATGTACTTGCCACAGACATACAGGATGTGGTCACCGGTGACCACATTGCCGTTTTCATCCACGCACAGGCAGCGGTCGGCATCGCCGTCGAAGGCAAAGCCCACATCCAGTCCCTGCTCCACCACCAGCTTTTGCAGCCCCTCGATGTGAGTGGAACCGGCATTCTTGTTGATGTTGTAGCCATCGGGCTCTGCGTTGATGACATAGGTCTTGGCTCCCAGGGCATCGAACACGCTCTTTGCAATGTTCCAGGAGCTGCCGTTGGCGCAGTCCAGGCCGATGCGCTTGCCCTTGAAGGAATACATGCCCAGGCTGATGAGATAGCCGACATAGCGGTTCCGCCCTGCCACATAGTCCACGGTGCGGCCAATCTGGTCGCGCTTTGCCAGGGGCAGCTCCTCCCAATGACGGTCAAAGGCAAACAGGTCGCCATCCAGGTACGCCTCCACCAGGCGGATGACGGATTCATCCATCTTTTCGCCGGAGCCGTTGATGAGCTTGATGCCGTTGTCATAATAGGGGTTGTGGCTGGCGGAAATCATAATGCCGCAGTCGAAATTGTCCGTCCGCGCCACATAGGCCACGGAGGGAGTGGTGGTGACGTGGAGCAGGTAGGCATCCGCACCGGAAGCCACCAGGCCGCCCACCAGACTGTACTCAAACATATAGCTGGAGCGGCGGGTGTCCTTGCCGATGACAATGCGGGCAGGCTCGTCAGAACCGGCGCGGTGTTTCAACTGGCAGTAGTACCAGCCCAGGAAACGACCCACCTTAAAGGCGTGGTCGGCGGTCAGATTGCAGTTGGCTTCCCCCCGGAAGCCGTCCGTTCCAAAATATTTACCCATAAATCTTCTCCTTATTCATGCTTGGCAACGACAACGCCGCCGGTCTTCCAAATGCTGTTGGCAGGAACCACACCCCGGACGCAGGAGGTGGGATAGATGTTGGTATGGCGGCCAATGACCGTGCCGGGATTGAGCACGCTGTTGCAGCCCACTTCCACAAAGTCGCCCAGCATGGCGCCGAACTTTTTCAGACCCGTGGGAATCTGCTCCTGGCCGTTCTTCACCACCACCAGGGTCTTGTCGGACTTCACGTTGGAGGTCAGGCTGCCGGCCCCCATGTGGGACTTGAAGCCAAGGATGCTGTCGCCCACATAATTGTAGTGGGGCACCTGCACATTATCGAAAATTATCACGTTTTTCAGCTCCACGGAATTGCCCACCACGCAGTTTTCCCCCACCAGGGCGCTGCCCCGGATGAAGGCACAGTGGCGCACCTCCGTTCCCGCACCGATAATGCAGGGGGCACCCAGAAACGCCGTGGGGGCAACGGTGGCAGTCTTATGCACCCAAACCTGGGGACCGACCTCCTGATAGTCGCTGCCCAAGGTGCTGCCCAGCTGCAAGATAAATTCCTTGATGCCCTTCAGCGCCTCCCAGGGGTAGGTGAACCGGGCAAGATAATCCTTCGCCTGGGTATGCTCCAGGTCGTAAAGCTCTTGAATCGTAATCATAACAAACTCCTTCCAAAGGCATCGCATTCCGGAATGACTATACAATACACGCGGGCCATTGTCAATAGCCTTTATTAAAATCAATAATATTTGTATATATTTCAACACAGCATGCCATGATCCGACCTACCGCTCTCTGCCGCACCGGGAAACCGTAAACCACAAAAGTCAAAATGATTTTACAAACCGGCTCTTGCACCCGGGGCGAAACTGTGGTATGCTGAGGGCGGAAAAAAGCTTCCAATTTGTAGTTATTGATAGAGGAGGCACAGCTATGATCACAAAATGGATCTCCGGATGCCCGTACAAGCTCGATGCGGTGGTAGAGGAGGTTCCGGCCATCGATCATGCCCAGGGGCTGACAGCCTGTGCGCTGGGCAATGGGCTGGAATTCACTAGGGCGCTTGCCGAAAACGACCGCGTTTACGGTCTGGGTGAGACGACCCGCGGCATCAACAAACGGGGCTGCCGGCTTATTAGCTATAATGTGGACAATTCCCACCACCTGCCGGATACCGTTTCCCTGTACGGCTCCCATAATTTTATCATTGTCAGCGGTCAGGAGCACTGGGGCTTCTTCTTCGATACTCCGGCACGGGTGATTTTTGACATCGATGTGACCACCCCCGGCGTTCTTTCCGTCCAGTGCGACAGCGCCAATGTTGCTGTGTACAGCGTGCAGGGCAGCAGCGATAAGGATGTGGCAGAGCAGTTCCTGCACATCATCGGCCGCAGCTACATCCCGCCCCTGTGGGCGTTCGGCTTCGGCCAGAGCCGCTGGGGCTACAAGACGGAGGACGATTTCCGTTCCGTGGTCGACGGCTATCAAAAGCATCATATCCATCTGGACTATCTGTGCATGGATATTGACTATATGGACAGGTTCATCGATTTTACCTTCAGCCCCAAGAACTTCCCGGATTTTCCGGAATTCTACCGGGAGATGAAGGAGCGGGGCGTGCGTCTGGTGCCCATTGTGGACGCGGGGCTGAAAATCGAGCCGGGCAACCCGGTGTACGAGGAAGGCGTCGCCAAGGGCTATTTCTGCAAAAACAAAGAGGGTAAGGATTTCCAGGCCGCCGTCTGGCCGGGGCTGACCCACTTCACCGATTTCTTCCAGCCGGAAGCCAGGGAATGGTTCGGCAGGCAGTACGCTTTCTACACCCGGCAGGGCGTGGAGGGCTTCTGGAACGACATGAATGAGCCCTCCATTTTCTACAGCGAGTATAATTCCCGCATGTCGAAGAAGGATTTCATTCCCGGCGGCGACGGGAACTATCAGTCCGGCGTCAATCTGGTGGATTACAAGAATTTCTATCACAAGATCGACGGCAAAACGGTGCTGCACCACGATGTGCATAATGCTTTCGGCTACCTGATGACCCGCAGCGCAGGCGAGCAGCTGGAAAAGCTGATGGAGAAACGGTATCTTCTCTTCTCCCGCTCCAGCTACATCGGCGCGCACCGCTACGGCGGCATCTGGACGGGGGACAATCATTCCAGCTGGGAAAATCTGCGCATGGCGGTGCATCAAATGCCGTCGCTGAACATGTGCGGCTTTCTGTACATCGGCACGGACATTGGCGGCTTCGGCGGCAACTGCTCCCGGGAGCTGCTGCTGCGCTGGCTGGCCTTCGGCGTGTTCACCCCGCTGATGCGCGACCACACCATGAAGGGCACCCGGCGCCAGGAGTGCTACCGCTATTGGCTCAAAAAGGATTTCCGCAATGTGGTCAGCCTGCGCTATCGGCTGCTGCCCTACCTGTACTCCGAATATATGAAGGCCGCCGTCCGAGGCAAGCTCTATTTCCGCCCCCTGGCCTTCGATTTCCCGGAGGACAGCGAGGCCGCCCAGGTGGAGGATCAGCTGCTGGTGGGCGACAGCATCATGATGACCCCGCTGCTGGAGAAGCGAAAGAACAAGCGCACCGTCTATCTGCCGGAGGATATGACGAAGGTATTCTACGACGGCTCCTTCCACACAAGCGAGCTGGAAAAGGGTTTCCACGAAATCCACGCCAGACCCGGTCAGGTGGTATTCTTCATCCGCAAGGACTGTCTGGTGCCCATTGCCGAGGACGCCGAGCACGTGGAGCAGGTCGATCTGAAAACCGTTACCCTTCTGGGCACCGGTACCCAGTATGAGCAATACCTGGACGACGGCCAGACCAAGGACTACAGCGAGGAACACATCCGCGTTCTGACAAAATAGACGAAAAGGGATGCCATTCGTGGCATCCCTCTCGTTTTCATTTTGTCCGGCCGGTGCAGAGACGGCAGAGGACTGTTTTGAAAACGTCCCCGAAGCCGAGCTTTTCCACCGCCTGGGCGGCAACCAGCGGGAGCTGGATCAGCATCCGCTCGTCGGAGTAGACGGAGATGGTGCCCACCCGCTGCCCCTTTTCCACCGGAGCGGGGACGGTCTGCGCCAGCTCCACCTTGGCGCTGAGGCTGGTGCGCTTGGCTTTGTCCACCAGGATCTCCCGCCGCTCCACCAGCTCCACCGGGACGCTTTCCTGCTTGCCCAGGTGCACCGCCACGGTGCGTCCCTCCTTCAGCCCCGGACGCACCACGGAGTAGGTGGCAAAGCCGTAGTCCAGCAGCGCCTTGCAGTCCGCCGTGCGCTTCTGGGAGCTCTCGCAGCCCATCACCACCGCGATCAGCTCCATCCCCTCCCGCTTGGCGGTAGCGGACAGGCAGTAGCCCGCGCCGGAGGTAAAGCCGGTTTTCAGTCCCGTCGCCCCGGAATAGAAGCGGATGAGCTTATTGGTATTGGACAGGCCAAAGGCGCCGTCCCGCACGGTATCCATCCAGATGGTGGTGTATTTTTTGATGTCCGGATGATTTTTCAGCAGCTCCCGGGACATCAGTGCAATGTCATAGGCGCTGGTGCGGTGATTGGCTGCCTCCGGGCTGTCGTCCAGGCCGGTGCAGTTGACAAAATGGGTGTCCGCCATGCCCAGCTCCGCCGCCCGTTGATTCATCTGTTCCACAAAAGCGCTTTCGCTCCCGGCCAGCAGCTCCGCCATGGCGCAGGCGCAGTCGTTGGCGGAGGACACGGCAATGGATTTGAGCATGTCCGACACGGGCATATTCTCGCCCACCTTCAAATAGATCTGGCTGCCCCCCTTGGCTGCCGCCGCCTCCGAGGCGGTCACCTGGTCGGTGAGCTTGATCTTCCCGGAATCCAGCGCCTCCATGATCAGCAGCATGGTCATGATCTTGGTCACGCTGGCAGGTGCAAGGCGCTCGTGGCATTCCTTTTCGTAGAGCACCGTGCCGGTGGCGACATCCATCAGCAGGGCGCTTTTGGCGTTCAGGTTCAGATCCACCGCCGCCGCATGTCCGGGCAGCACCCCGATCAGCAGCGCGAGGAACAAAAGCAGCGCCAGGATACGTTTCATTTTCCACCCCTCCATTCTGCTTCGATTGTATGACGCCCCGGGGACAAAGATACCATTTCTCCTTGACCCGCCGCACATCCTTTGGTACAATAGGGAAAAATAAAGAAGCTCTGATTAAATCGACAAGACCTGCTGCCGCCGCAGACGATTGATTCAGAGGTTCCATAACCTGGAGGCAGATTATGCGTGGAATTCCGTCCCTGATCACCGATATTCGAAAAAAGGTTTTCACCGAGGTCGCCAAAATGGCCTACTCCGGGGAAGACTATACCAAGGCTGAGGATCTGCCCTTTCTCATCGTCCCCGGCGACCAGCCGCTGCACCGGGAATCCATCTTCCTGGAGCGCGCCATTGCCGGTGAGCGGGTGCGGCTTGCCATGGGTCTATCTGTGCGCAGCGTACAGACCCGCAGTCTGATGACCGAGGGCATGGATCATGCCGCCATTGCCCAGCAGTATTACGAGCCGCCTCTGATCAACATCATCCCCTACGCCTGCCATTCCTGTCCTGCCAACCGGTACTGGGTCACGGACGTGTGCCAGAATTGTCTGGCCGCCTCCTGTCAGCAGGTTTGCCCCCGGGAGGCCATCAAATTTGTCAACGGCAAAAGCCGCATCGATCCAGCCAAATGCATCCGCTGCGGCAAGTGTGCCCAGGCATGCTCCTACCATGCCATTGTCCATCTGGAGCGCCCCTGTCAGGCAGCCTGCGGCATGGATGCCATCGGCATGGACGAGCATGGCCGCGCCACCATCAATCAGGAAAAATGCGTCGCCTGCGGCCAGTGCCTGGTCAGCTGCCCCTTCGGCGCCATCGTAGACAAGGGGCAAATCTATCAGGTGGTGCGCTCCATCATGCAGGGGGACAAGGTCATCGTCATCCTCGCGCCGGCCTTTGCCCGGCAGTTCGGCAAGAACGTGACCATGGGCACTCTGGTATCCGCCCTGAAGCAGCTGGGCTTCGCGGACGTGGTCGAGGTTGCCATCGGCGCGGACATCTGCGCGGTGGAGGAGGCCAAGGACTTTGTAGAGAATGTGCCCGCCAATCAGCCCTTCATGGCGACCTCCTGCTGCCCGGCCTGGCATTCCATGGTGCACAAGCTCTTCCCCGTCCAGGCCAAGAACATCTCCATGACCCTGACTCCCATGGTATACACCGCACGCATGGTCAAGCGGGAGCAGCCGGATGCAAAGATCGTCTTTGTGGGCCCCTGCGCCGCCAAGAAGCTGGAAGCCATCCGCGAAAACATCCGCTCCGATGTGGACTTCGTGCTGACCTTCGAAGAATTGCAGGGCATGTTTGAAGCCAAGGAGATCGACTTTGAAGCGCTGGAGGATCCCGGCGACGTGAAAAGCGCCAGCACCGCTGCCGGACGGGGCTTTGCCGTGGCAGGCGGCGTCGCTCAAGCCGTGGTGGACATCATCCACGAGCAGCACCCGGATATGGAGATCAAGGTTGCCAATGCCGAAGGACTGCGGGAATGCCGCAAACTGATGAATCTGGCAAAGGCAGGAAAATACAACGGCTACCTGCTGGAGGGCATGGCCTGCCCCGGCGGCTGCATTGCGGGCGCGGGTACCCTGCTCAGCGTGGAGCAGGCAGCCAAGGGCGTTGCTCTGGAGCAAAAGAACGCGCTTCGGAAGAATCCTCTGGAATCCGAATTCAGCGGGCTGGCCGAAGAGCTGAACGAATTTTAACCTGTAAAGGAGACGATTCCCCATCGCACACGATCATATTTCCAACAATCAGCAGGGCGGAGCAAAGCCAAAGCTGTGGCTCACTGCCGTCCTGGCGGGACTTCTGGTGATCATTGCCGCTGCAGGCGTGCTGGTGCTTACCGGGCGGCTGGATTCCAGGAAAATCGCCGACGGTGTCAGTATCTCCGGTCTTTCCCTGGGGGGCATGAGCCGGAATGCTGCAGCTTCCGCCATTCGGGATGCTTTTGATCCCGCCACCCATGACCTGGTGCTGACCACCAATGGGAGCACGCTCCGCCTGAGCCAGGCAGAGACCGGCGCAGCGCTGAACACCCGATCCATTCTGGATGACGCCTTCACCATCGGGCAGGAGGACGTGGTAGATCTGTCCCTTGCCTCCTACATGAGCATGGACGAAGAGCGGCTTTACCGCACCCTGACGCAGGCCGGCGAGCAGCTGAGCAGCGCCTATTCCTTGCCCTCCTTCACGTTGGAGGGGGACATTCCGCCCCTGGACGAGGACAGGTGGAGCAGTGACGCTGCTATGCCCACTCTGGCCGTCACCCTGGGCACTCCCGGCTATACCATGGATACGGACGCCGCAGTGGAACTGATTTTTGCGGCGCTGGCAAGCGGACACTTCGATGTTGACCTGTCTGCCTCCCTCACCGTTCATGAACCACCGGCTCCCAATGCGGCGGAAATTTTGCAGACGGTCTCTATTCAACCGGTGGACGCGCAGATGGATAAGGATACCAAAACCGCCGTGCCCGGTTCTTACGGTATGAGCTACGACGAAGGGAAGCTGGCTTCGCTTTTGGCAGGCGCTGCCTTCGGTGAAACGGTTCGGGTCACACTGGAATCCACTGCCCCCGATCTGATCGGGCAAGAGGTATATTTCCAGGATGTGCTCGGCTTCTGCCAGACGCCCCACGGCACCAATGAAAAGCGGAATGCAAATCTTTCACTGGCCTGCAAGGCACTCAACGGCGTCGTGCTCCAGCCGGGAGAGACGCTTTCCTACAACGCAACCCTGGGTCAGCGGACTGTAGAGGCGGGCTATCAGGAAGCGCCGGCCTATTCCGGCACCCGGCTGATCGATTCTCTGGGCGGCGGGATCTGTCAGGTATCGTCCACGCTTTACCTTAGTTCGCTGTATGCGGAGCTGGAAACGGTGGATCGGGTCAGCCATGGCTACCCGTCTACTTATATGCCCATCGGCCTGGATGCCACCGTCAGCTGGGGTGCGCCCGACCTGAAGCTGAAAAACAATAAGGACTTTCCCATCAAGCTGGTGGCAGAGGTCAGCGACGGTTTTGTGCGCGTGTGGATCATGGGCACCGAGACCCGGGACTATTACGTCCGCATGGCCTTCGGCAGCTCCACCGACGGCTACGCAAGGAGCTACTATTGCCGCTACGACAACCAGACCCATGAGCTGATTTCCAGAGAGGACGCCGCCCTTTCCAGCTATCTTTCCGTCAGCGTCGCTACCTCCGGTGAGATTGGCAGCGACGAAGCCTACGTCAACGGCAACATCCGCCAGCAGCCCGCATGCGCGCCCAGCGCAGAGACTCTGGAAGCCGCGAAAAATTATCAGGCGCCCAACACCCACGGATAAAGCATTGTTCCCCTGAGCAGTAAGAAGCTGCTCAGGGACTTTTTATGTCCGGCCACGCCTTTCCGCATGATTCCTCTTCTCTTTTTTATGAAATTGTAAACAAAACATTTTTTCAGGAATTGCCCTTGACTTTTTTCGGAAACAGGGTATAGTGTGGTTAAAAGAAATTAGCACTCACAAGCAGAGAGTGCTAATCCGAAAGGAAGGATCGCTATGACATTACAAAACTTCACGCAAAAATCTCAGGAAGCCATTCAGGACGCGCAGAATTTGGCGATTCGGAACAACCATCAGCAATTGGAGCAGATTCATCTGCTTGCAGCGCTTTTGCAGCAGGAGGGCGGGCTGATCCCGCAGCTGCTGACCAAGATGGGCGTCACCGTGGAAAGCCTGTCTGCTGCCGCCATGGCAGAGGTAAATAAGCTCCCCGGCGTTACCGGCGCGCGGGAGGCTGACAAAATATATATCAGCAACGCCTTGAATCAGACGCTGGTCGCCGCCCAGGACAAGGCGGAGCACATGAAGGACGAATACGTTTCGGTGGAGCACCTGTTCCTGGGGCTGCTGGACACCGCCGAAGGGTGCGTCAAGAATCTTTTTAACACCTATCGCATCACCGGCGACGCCGCCATGAAGGCCTTGCAGGCCGTCCGGGGCAATCAGCGGGTGACAACCGACAACCCGGAGGGAACCTATGAAGCCCTGACCAAATACGGCACCGACCTTGTAAAGCGTGCCCGCGAGCAGAAGATGGACCCCGTGATTGGCCGTGACGAGGAAATCCGAAACGTCATCCGCATTCTGTCCCGTAAGTCCAAGAATAACCCCGTGCTTATTGGCGAGCCCGGCGTTGGTAAAACCGCCATTGCCGAGGGTCTGGCCCAGCGTATCGTAAAGAAGGACGTGCCCAAGAGCTTGCAGGACAAGACCATTTTTGCCCTGGATATGGGTGCCCTGATTGCCGGTGCCAAGTACCGCGGCGAATTTGAGGAGCGGCTGAAAGCCGTCCTGAAGGAGGTCAAGGAGTCCGAGGGCCGTATTCTGCTGTTCATCGATGAGCTGCACACCATCGTGGGCGCGGGCAAGACCGAGGGCAGCATGGATGCCGGTAACCTCTTAAAGCCCATGCTGGCCCGCGGCGAGCTGCACTGCATCGGTGCAACCACCCTGGACGAGTACCGCACCTATATTGAAAAAGACCCCGCTCTGGCGCGCCGGTTCCAGCCGGTGATGGTCAACGAGCCCACGGTGGAGGACACCATTGCCATTCTCCGTGGCCTGAAGGAGCGGTATGAGGTGTTCCACGGCGTGAAGATTACCGATGGCGCCATCATTGCCGCTGCAACCCTTTCTCACCGCTATATCACCGACCGTTTCCTGCCGGACAAGGCCATTGACCTGGTGGATGAAGCCTGTGCCCAGATTCGTACCGAGATGGACTCCATGCCCACCGAGCTGGATACCGTGTCCCGCAAGATTATCCAGATGGAGATTGAGGAAGCCGCTCTGAAAAAGGAAGACGACGAACTCAGCAAGGCAAACCTGGCAAAGCTGCAAAAGGAGCTGGCCGAGGAGCGCGACCGCTTCAACGCCATGAAGGCCCAGTGGGACAATGAAAAGAATGCCATTGGCAAGGTGCAGCAGCTGCGGGAAACCATCGAAGACCTGAACCGCCAGATTGAGGCCGCCGAGCGCAACTACGATTTGGAGAAGGCCGCCGAGCTGAAATATGGCCGCCTGCCCGAAGCGAAGAAGAAGCTGGCTGAGGAGGAGCAGAAGGTCAACAATGCCCATGACGATTCCCTGCTCCGTGACCGAGTGACCGAGGACGAGATTGCCCGCATTGTGGAGCGCTGGACCGGCATCCCTGTGTCCCGCCTGGTGCAGGGCGAGCGGGAGAAGCTGCTGAGCCTGGACAAGGTGCTGCATAAGCGCGTGGTCGGCCAGGACGAGGCTGTTACCGCCGTCACCGAGGCCATCCAGCGCAGCCGTGCCGGTATTCAGGACCCCAACCGCCCCATCGGTTCCTTCCTGTTCCTGGGCCCCACGGGCGTAGGCAAGACGGAGCTGGCAAAGGCGCTGGCCGAGGCGCTGTTTGACGATGAAAACAACATGATTCGGATTGATATGTCCGAATATATGGAGAAATTCTCCGTCAGCCGTCTCATTGGCGCGCCTCCCGGATACGTGGGCTATGACGAGGGCGGCCAGCTGACCGAGGCCGTGCGCCGCAAGCCCTACAGCGTGGTGCTGTTCGATGAAGTGGAGAAGGCCCATCCCGATGTGTTCAACATCCTGCTGCAAGTGCTGGATGACGGACGTATCACTGATTCCCAGGGCCGCACCGTGGACTTTAAGAACACCATCCTGATTCTGACCTCCAACTTGGGTTCCGAGTATCTGCTGGGCGGCATCGATGCCCAGGGCAATATCAGCGAGGAAGCCAAGGAGAAGGTGCAGGCGCTGCTGCGCCGCTCCTTCCGCCCGGAGTTCCTGAACCGTCTGGACGAGATTGTGTTTTATAAGCCCCTGACCAAGGAGAACGTGACCAAGATTATTGACTTGCAGATTGACAAGCTGAATGCACGGCTTGCCCAGCAGCAAATCAAGTGCGAGGTCACCGAGGCCGCCAAGAACGCCATTGTGGACGCCGCTTACAACCCTGAGTTTGGTGCCCGTCCCCTGCGCCGCTATGTGCAGCACACCGTGGAAACCATGCTCAGCAAGCGCATCCTGGCGGGCAATATCCTGCCCGGCCAGACCGTCACCGTGGATTACGAGAACGGCGAGCTGACCATGAAATAAACCCAAACAGAAAAGGCGTGACCGCAATGGCCACGCCTTTTTTGATGCGGATTGCGCCCCAGCTGCAAACAGTCCCGGCTCAATATGCACCATTTGCGTTAAAGTCGGGCCATAAAACCTGACCAGATTCCACAAAAAGAACGGCCGGCATCAAAAAGCTGTTGACAATCCCGATCGGAAGCAGTAAAATGCGGGCAAGTGATTCATATTGTATTTGGAAGCGACAAGGGTGTCGCGGATGGGATGATCCCCTCCGCCTCCCTGTCGCTTTTTTATTATTCAAAAAGGAGACATCGGTATGGTAACGGATATTTTTTCTTCCATGGTTTTTGACGACGCCACAATGGAGGCGCGGCTTCCCAAAGAGACTTACAAGGCATTGCAGCGCACCATCAAGCAAGGCAAGCACCTGGATGCGGAGGTCGCAACCGTGGTTGCCAACGCCATGAAGGACTGGGCAATTGAGAAGGGCGCGACCCATTTTACCCACTGGTTCCAGCCCATGACCGGTGTCACCGCCGAGAAGCACGACAGCTTCATTTCTCCCAAGCCCGGCGGAAAGGTCATCATGGAATTCTCCGGCAAGGAGCTGATCCAAGGCGAGCCGGACGCCTCCTCTTTCCCCTCCGGCGGTCTGCGCGCCACCTTTGAGGCTCGCGGCTACACCGCCTGGGACGCCACCAGCTATGCATTCATCAAGGACGGGGTGCTGTGCATCCCCACCGTGTTCCTCAGCTACGGCGGCGAGGCTCTTGACCAGAAGACCGCCCTGCTGCGCTCCATGGAGGCCATCAACCGGCAGGCGCTGCGGGTGCTGAAGCTCTTCGGCAACCCCGATGTCACCTCCGTCAAGACCACCGTCGGCCCCGAGCAGGAGTATTTCCTGGTGGATAAGGACGATTTCGACAAGCGCAAGGATCTGATCTACACCGGCCGCACCCTGTTCGGCGCCAAGCCCCCCAAGGGGCAGGAGCTGGATGACCACTATTTCGGCGCCATCAAGCCCCGTGTTGCCGCCTTTATGAAGGATTTGAACGACGAGCTGTGGAAGCTGGGCATCCTGGCCAAGACCGAGCACAACGAGGTTGCCCCCGCTCAGCACGAGCTGGCCCCCATCTTCACCACCACCAACATTGCCGCCGACCACAACCAGCTGACCATGGAGATGATGCAGAAGGTTGCCAAGCGCCACAATTTGGTGTGTCTGCTTCACGAAAAGCCCTTTGACGGCGTGAACGGCAGCGGCAAGCACAACAACTGGTCCATTTCTACCGACACCGGCGTGAACCTGCTGGAGCCGGGCGAAACCCCCTATGAGAACGCCCAGTTCCTGCTGTTCCTGTGCGCCGTTATCAAGGCAGTGGACGAATATCAGGATCTGCTGCGCATCACCGTGGCCTCCGCCGGGAATGACCATCGGCTGGGTGCCAACGAAGCGCCCCCCGCCATTGTGTCCATGTTCCTTGGCTCGGATTTGAGCGAGATTCTGGAAGCCATTGAAAAGGACTCCCCCTATGACAGCCACGAGAAAGAGGTGCTGCGCATCGGCGTTCACACCCTGCCCAAATTCCAGCGGGATGCCACCGACCGCAACCGCACCAGCCCCTTTGCCTTCACCGGCAACAAGTTTGAATTTCGGATGCTTGGTTCCTCCGAGTCCATTTCCTGCGCCAACACGGTGCTGAACACCTCCGTGGCCGAGGAGCTGCGGCAGTTTGCCGATGTGCTGGAGGAGACCGAAGACTTTGAGGTTACCCTTCACGAGCTGATTCGCAAGACCATTGCCGAGCACAAGCGCATCATCTTCAACGGTGACGGCTACGATGCCTCCTGGGTGCAGGAGGCCGAACGCCGGGGGCTGCTGAACCTGCGCACCACGCCCGACGCGCTGGCACATTTGCTGGATAAAAAGAACGTAGAGCTCTTCACCACCCACAAGGTATACAGCGAAACAGAGCTCACCGCCCGCCATGAGGTAAAGCTGGAGAACTACTGCAAGATCATCAACATTGAGGCGCAGACCATGCTGGACATGGCACGCAAGGATTACCTGCCTGCCATGGCAAAATACACCGCCGCCCTGAGCGCCGGAATCTCCGCGAAGCTCAATGCCATCCCCGATGTGGATTGCAGCTACGAGCGCGACACCGTCAAATGCATCAGCGCTCTGATCGGTGCGACCCACCGGGCTGCCGACAAGCTGGAGCACGACCTGCTGGAAGCCAAGTCCATCACCGACAATGTCGCCCTGGCAGATTTCTTCAAGACCGTCATTCTGGAGGACATGTGCAGCCTGCGCATCAGCGTTGACTCCATGGAATCCACCGCCTCCACCGAAAGCTGGCCGGTACCCGGATACGGCAAGCTGCTCTTTGACGTGCGGTAAGGCAATAAATATGAAAATCCCCCCGTCCATCCCGGTTGGTAAACCGAAGTTGGACGGGGGAAAATCGTTTCACTTATTCTACGTCGGATGGTCGTCTTCTTTTGCATCTGCTGCAGACACGATTTAATATTCCGAAGTATTTGCTACCGCAGTATACTGTGTGCCGGAATAATTATCCGTCACAATTTTCAGCAAGGTGCAGTCGCCCAGGGGAATTCGCCCGGCGTTCGCGCGGCTGGAGGGGTCAGCGCAGTAAAAAGTATCCGTATTTGCATCGTAATCCGTCAGCAGCACCGCGTGCTGGCCACCGGTGGGATGGCAGTAAATGACGATTCCCTCGGGGTGGGATTGGAGCTGCTCAATGAAGAACTGCCGCTTTGCCTGCAGATCTCCCTGCTCGAAATGAAGATCCCCGTTCATGCCATAGGTAACGGTTCTCATGCCGCAGTAGGTTACATCCCACCGCATACCGCCGCTTGTCCAGGCAGTGGGCTTCACATTTGCCTCCGTGATGGAATCCCAATCGGGGTTGCCATCCAGAATTGCCCGTCTGCGGAACATCATGACATTGGATACCAGCGTGCAGGTAACACTGGATTGCTGCTTCAAAAACACCGCATCATCGTTGATGTCGTCGTATTCAGATGCTCCCGCCGGGAGCATCACCCCGGCCAGAAGCGTAAGCAGCATAACGAAAGCGGACATGAGCGAAATTGCTTTTTTAACCATACTTTTTCTCTCCTCTAATTAAAATGAAGTAAGCGGGGGTAGATTTGCTTGGGGAAGGCGCCGGACATTACCAGGACGTCAGAAATTTTGCCAGTCTTAAACAGTCATCACACAGCCATTCAACGGAGCCATCCTTAAATTTGAATTTGGTCAACTTTTCCGTTTGCCCGCACTCCTCGCAGGAGCCGATCTTAACACAGCCAGTAAGCATGCAAAGCATGCCGATCAATAACACACACAGCAATATTACTGCGGTCACCCTTTTTGCCATTTTCAGCTATCTTTCCCAGTTTTGTAGGCATTTCACAAAAACGTTGCTTCACACGTCCAGACGGTCACAATGTTTTATCGCCTCATGATTATCATACAACTACTATTAGTTGTTGTCAAGAACAAATTTCGAGTGTTTTCTTAAACGACACTTCCAGTTTATCATGGACATAAAGGAGAGACTTTTTATGCTTGAAAACTTAAAACTTCTTCGTTCTGATGCTGGAATTTCTCAGAAAACGCTTGCAGAAAAAATTGGAGTGAGCCAGCAATCTATCAACAAATATGAGAATCACAATATTGAGCCGGACATTGCGACGCTTTCCCGGCTTGCTGATTTTTTTCATGTATCTATCGATTTTCTTGTTGGCCGAACAAGCTGCCAACTGCCGCCGATGGAAAGTGGGAAATTGGGAGTCAGTTTTGAGGAAGAATCTTTGCTATGCCGTTACCGGGCACTTTCCCCGAAGCAGCAAAAAGCCGTCCAGGTCATCCTGGACAGCTATTTTTAAGGAAACTCTGAATCAATCGTCTTCGGTTAAGCAGCGGATCTTTTTCTCCTTCTTTGATTTCCTTGAATTGTCAAAAATCTCTTACTATCAGCTCCCTCCGGTTTCATCAGAGTTTCCTCACCGGAAGAATATTACAAAATGCACTTTCAGCTAAAAATGTGTACTATTTCTTAAGTTTACAGAGATGTGTTGACTTTTTTTACCCCTTGCGGTATGATAACAAAGTTTTACAATACCGTTAAGGGGGTGGTCATATGGATGCGCGGGAGCGTAGGAAGCGGTGGGTCGCAGGGGGAATGATCGCGGCGGTGCTGGTGCTCAGTGTTGTTATCTGGCAATTTGTTGGAACACCGCTGATGAAATTTGTGTCTGACCCGGCGGCGCTTCGCGCCTGGGTGGACAGCTACGGATGGGCTGCCCGCTTCGCCTTTGCGGGGATGGTGATCTTCCAGGTAATCATCGCCTTTATCCCCGGCGAGCCCTTTGAGATTGCCGCCGGGTATGCTTTCGGCGTGGTAGAGGGAACCATTCTCTCCATTGCGGCAGCGGCTGTCGGCAGCATTATTACCTTTGGCCTGGTGCGCAAATTCGGCATGCGGCTTGTGCGGATCTTTTTCAGTGAAGAGAAAATCAACTCGATCAAATTTCTGAAAACCAGCGAGACGCGGAACTTTCTTTTTTTGATCGTCTATATGCTTCCCGGCACGCCCAAGGATCTGCTGGGCTACTTTGCGGGGCTGACGGACATTCCCCTTCCTGTTTTCTGCCTGATCTGCACCTTCGGGCGGATCCCCTCGGTGATCACCTCCACCATCGGCGGCGATGCCCTGGGCACCAAAAGCTACGGGGCAGCGATACTCACCTTCGTCATTACCTTGGCCGTCAGCGGCATCGGGCTGCTGATCTACAACCATATCTGCAAAAAGCATGCACTGAAGCATCAGAGCAAGGGAAACACATCACTCTGATAAAAGAGGAAACGCGATGTTCAAAAAAATCAGAAATTTTATCTGCCGTCTGCTTTCCCGCATTATTCCGGAATATACCATTCTCCCCCTACTGTGCACGCTGGGATTTCAGGTACTCGTCTATTCCGGCACCAAGGTATTCATGGACGGCGCTTACCACTATAACTTCGAGCTGCCCATTGACCTTGCAACTCCCTTTCTGCCCTGGACGGTGATCATCTATGCCGGGGCTTTTGTTTACTGGTATATCAGCTATGCGCTGATTCTGCGCAGCGGGAAGGAAAATGCTTTCCGGTTTCTCTGCGCCCATGTGATGTCCCTGTTCGTTTTTCTGCTGTGCTTTCTCTTCCTGCCCACCACCAATTCCCGTCCAACCGTTGAGGGGCACTCCCTGTGGGACTGGGGCATGCGGATCATCTACGCATCAGACACACCGACAAACCTTTTTCCTTCCCTCCACTGCCAATTCAGCTGGCTGTGCTGCCGGGGTCTGGGGAAAACGAAATCGCCCCGATGGGTTAAGATCCTCGCATATATCTTTACGTTTATGGTCTTTGTCTCCACCCTGACCACCAAGCAGCATGTGATCGTGGACGTGTTTTCCGGCTGGCTGCTGGGCGAGGTTGCCTTCGATCTTTGCAAAAGCAAAACGGTCACGAAGCCGTTTTACCGGCTCTTTGACCGTGAAAAAGTTACAATGTAAACGCAAAAAATCTGCCAGTGCAAAAGATGCACTGGCAGAAAATATTTTATGGAGATCAGCCCTTTGTGACCTGCAGGGTGTAAACGGAGTCCTCATTGATCTCGGTGGAGTCCACGCCGGTCATGGCGTACTCACCGTCGATGTAGAAGGCCCAGTAGCTGCCGTCGGTATTGAAGTCGGCGGTGATGTTGTTCACGGTCTTGATGTACAGGCCGTAGTCGCTGTCCTCACCGGCAACAATGTTCCACTCCGCCAGAGCTGCGCCCACCGTCTCCTGATCGGTGCTGACGGTAACTGCGATCTCGTTGCCCTCACCGTCAATGACGTGGAACGCAAAGCGCTTCTCACCCAGGCCATAGTTCTTGCCTTCTTCCAGAGTGACGGTCGTGCCCTCTTCCAGCTCCAGGCCTTCCACCTGGAACAGATAGGTGCTGCCCTCGTTGATCTCGGTGGAATCCACGCCGGTCATGGAATATTCGCCGTCGATGTAAAAAGCCCAATAGCTGCCGTCGACACTATAGTCGGCAGTGTAGCCGTCGATGGTGCTGACGAACAGGCCATATTCACCCACGTCACCTGCCACAATGTTCAGGGCAAGCAGCGCAGCGCCCACGGTCTCCTCGTCGGTATGCACGGTGCAGCGGGCGACCTGGCTCTGATGATTGGTCACCAGGGTGAAGGTCTTTGCGCCCTCGCCATATTCCGCATCCATCTCCAGCCGGATGGTCTCGTGGTTTTCATCCCACACGATCTCGGTGGGCGCTTCAGTTTCCTCCACGGCTTCGGCAAGCGCAAAGCCCGTCAGGCTCAGCACCATGGCAAGGCACAGGAGCAGGGATAAGAATTTTTTCATATTGCAGTCTCCTTTTCGTTTATTGCAGTGCCATCTTAGCACGGTTGCACACAAAAATCAATCAAAAACATACATACCAAAAAATGCAAGCAGTCCTTCCCCGCAGTCATATTCCATGCCGCAGCTTTCTGCCAGCTTCCGCACGAAGATGCAGTAGGCGGACATGCAGGAATAGCGCAGGTCGGGATAGGTGCAGGGCTGACCGTTCTTCAGCGCGCAGGGACTGCACAGCGCACAGCCGCTGGCGCCCACCAGAAAGCCGGGAATGCCGTTTTTGCGGAATTCCTTCATCAGTCGGATTCCGGCGGCATTGTGGGATTGCTTGGCATGCTTGATTGCCTTCTTATCCGTATAATCCGATATTTCCCAGATGGTCTGCAGCACCAGTCCGTGTTTGTGCGCCAGGACTCGCTGCTTCATTTCCTCCGGCGTGCCGCAGTCCGGGGGGCAGGAATAGTTCACGCCGTACTGGCCGCACAGATTTTCCTCGCAGAAGGGGCGAAACATCGGGTCAAACACGATCTGCACCGTGTCCACCACGGCGGCAGCGGCGAAGCCCTCTTCCTCTGCCCGGGCGATCATCTCTTTTTCAGTCATAAAGATGCCTCCTTTTCCATCATTTTACGTCTGTGTTGCCGGAAAGTCAAGGGAAACTACACAGTACGGTATTTACCGGTTGCCTTTTCGGGGTAAAATTGGTATAATAAGGCGTTCAAAAGGAAGGAGGACGGGGCATGGAGCGGGATGCATTTTCCGGGTGCCACCCGGCGGTGAATTTTCTGTTTTTCGTGGGCGCCATCGGCTTTGGCGCGACCATTCAGCATCCGGCCTACTGCGCCGCCGGATGCGTTTGCGCGGCGGTGTATTATCTGCTGCTGACCGGGCGGAAGGGGCTTAAAATGCTGGGCGGCATGGTTGGCGTCTTCCTGCTGCTGTCGCTGCTCAATCCCCTGCTCAATCATTCCGGCAAGACCGTTCTCTTTGTTTACTTTGGGAAAAAATATACGCTGGAGGCTCTCTGCTACGGCATGGCGCTGGGGGCGATCATGGTGGTGATGCTGCTGTGGTTTGGCTGCTACAGCGCGGTGCTCACCAGCGATAAATTCACGGCGCTGTTCGGCAATCTAATTCCGGCGCTGTCGCTGCTGCTGGTGATGGTGCTGCAAATGATCCCAGCGCTGACCCGGAAGGCAAAGCAGATCCTGCTTGCCCGCCGCGCCATCGGCAAGGGTGCGGCTCAGGAGGGCAAGCTCACCGAGCGGGCGCGGGACGGCGCAACGGTGCTCTCCGCCCTGACGGACTGGGCGCTGGAGGGGAGCCTGGTCACGGCGGACTCCATGCGCGCCCGGGGCTACGGCACCGGCAAACACACCTGCTTTCGGCTCTACCGCATGACGGGGCGGGATTATATCCTGCTGGCGCTGATTCTCGGTCTGGAAATCGCCGTGATCGCGGCGGGTGGAACCGATGCCAGCTTCACGCCCCGGCTGAAGATCACTCCCCTGGGCTGGGGCTTTCCCCTGTACTGCTGCCTGCTGCTGATTCCGACGCTTCTGCACATCAAGGAGGTTATCGCGTGGCAAATCTCACGCTCCAAGATTTAAGCTTCACCTATCCGGGTGCTTCCGCCCCTGCGCTGGAGCATATCAGCCTCAGCATTTCCCAGGGGGAATATATTCTGCTGTGCGGCCGCTCGGGCTGCGGGAAGACCACTCTGCTGCGGCATCTGAAAACCGTCCTGACTCCCCACGGAGCCCGCAGCGGCGAGGTGATGCTGGACGGCACCGCCCTGAGTCAAATCAGCCTGCGGGAGCAGGCTGCAAAAATCGGCTTTGTAATGCAGAACCCGGACGACCAGATCGTCACCGACAAGGTGTGGCACGAGCTGGCCTTCGGGCTGGAAAATCTGGGCTGCGAGCAGAGCACCATGCGGCTGCGGGTGGCAGAGATGGCCAGCTTTTTCGGCATTCAGGACTGGTTCCACCGGGAGGTCGCAGAGCTCTCCGGCGGGCAGAAGCAGTTGGTGAATCTGGCATCGGTGATGGCAATGCAGCCAGAGATCCTGATTCTGGATGAACCCACCAGCCAGCTTGACCCCATTGCCGCCGCCGATTTCCTCAATACGCTGAAAAAGATCAACCGGGAACTGGGCACCACCGTTCTGATCACCGAGCACCGGACGGAGGAGGTATTCCCCGCCGCCGACCGGGTCATTGTCATGGAGGATGGGCGCATCACCGCCGATGGAAGTCCAAAGGCGGTGGCCGGGCAGCTGCACCAAAGCGGCAGCCGGATGTTCCCCGCTCTGCCCGCGCCGGTTCGTATCTTCTACGGTGCCGGGGCAAACGGCGCCTGTCCGCTGACGGTGCGGGAGGGGCGGCGCTGGCTGGCAGAGCAATTCCCCGGTGCGCCGAAGATAACGGCGCTCCCGCCGGAGACCGGCCGGCCCGCAGAAAAGCGTCCCGCCCTGGAAATCAGAGAGGGGTGGTTTCGCTATGAGCGCAATTCCCCCGATGTGCTGAAGGGGCTGAATCTTTCCGTCCCCCAGGGGGCGCTGTACGCCGTGGTCGGCGGCAACGGAACCGGAAAATCCACCATGCTCAAAGCCATATGCGGCATCTGCAAGCCCTACCGTGGGAAAATCAAGCTCTTTGGCAAGGCTCCTTCCGACTACAAGCGGGCGCTGTTTCAGGGCTGCCTTTCCATGCTGCCCCAGGATCCGAAATGCATCTTCGTCAAGCAGACCGTGCTGGACGATTTGAAGGAAATGAGTGCAGATGCATCCAAAATCGCAGAAATTGCGGAGGTCTGCCAGATTCCCCACCTGCTGCACATGCATCCCGGCGACCTCTCCGGCGGCGAGACTCAGCGTGCCGCGCTGGCCAAGGTGCTGCTGACCAGCCCCTGGCTTCTGTTGCTGGACGAGCCCACCAAAGGGCTGGACAATTTCCTCAAGCAGTCCTTTGCAAAAATTCTGAAGCAGCTCTGCCAGGATGGGATGACCATTGTAATGGTATCCCACGATGTGGAGTTCTGCGCCGAGCACGCGGACATGGTGGGCATGTTCTTTGACGGGCAGCTTCTCGCCGCCAACACGCCGCGAAAATTCTTCGGCTCCAACAGCTTCTACACCACGGCGGCGTGCCGCATGAGCAGAGGTCTGTTTTGCGATGCCGTCACTGCGGCGGATGTCATCGCGCTGCTGGAGCAGAACCGGGAGGATGCATGAAAAAATCCACCTTTTTTTCCGTTCTTGCCATTTTTCTGCTGATTCCGCTGACACTCTGGCTGGGCACCCGTGTGAAGGGACGCTGGTATTACCTCATCAGCACCATGATCATTCTGGAGCTGATGGTTCCGTTTTTCCTCCGCTTTGAATCCCGCCGCCCCCAGGCGCGGGAGCTGGTGATTTTGGCGGTGATGGCCGCGCTGGCAACGGTTTCGCGCATTGTCTTTTCCTTCTCCCCCTTTCTTAAAACCATCACGGGGATCATTATGATCACCGGCATCGCCTTTGGGCCGGAAGCAGGCTTCTTGACCGGCGCGGTATCCGCCTTTGCCAGCAATTTCTTTTTCAGCCAGGGGCCATGGACGCCCTGGCAGATGTTTGCCTACGGCTTCGGCGGCTTTTTCGCAGGGCTGATCTTCCACCGGCACCGGCAGTGGGCGAAGCCCTGGCTTCTGGCTCCCTTCGGATTTCTGACCATCCTGCTCATTGTCGGCCCCATGCTGGATACCTGCACGGTGTTCACCATGCTCACGAAATTCACGCGAAAGAACGTGCTGGCGGTTTACGCCGCCGGAGTGATGTATAATGTCAACCATGGCATCGGCGCGGCGCTGACGCTGCTTTTTGTCAGCCATCCGCTGCTGTCCAAGCTGGATCGGCTGCAAACCAAATACGGCATTTTGGAGATCTGACCATGAAGCGCACACAGCTTTATCTTTCCACCATTGACCCGAAGGCCGGGGACATTGCCCGGGCAAGCGGCGTTGGCATCGAGATCGCGGAATTTTGCACCGCAGTAAACGCGGATGCACTGTTTGAAGCGGCGAATGAAAGGGTACTCGCGCAGATTCGGGATGTGCCCCGGCGGGTGCTCCACGGGGCGTTCAACGAGCTTTTTCCCTGCGCCATCGACCCGCTGGCGAGGGAACTGGCCGCATACCGCTACGCCCAGGCGCTGGCGCTGGCAGAGCGATACGGTGCAGGCAAGGTGGTGCTCCACGGCGGGTATTCCCCAAAGCTGTACTATCCCTGCTGGTATGTGGAGCAATCCGTGGTTTTCTGGAAGGAATTTCTGGAAAAGCATCCCGGAAAATTTGAAATTTGCCTGGAAAACGTAATGGAGGAGGAACCGGATATGCTCCTATCCATCGTCCGTCAGGTAGACGACCCCCGGTTGACCCTCTGCCTGGATGTAGGGCACGTGAATCACTATTCCAGGGTTCCCGCTCCGGAATGGATGGAGCAGTACGGCAGGCATCTGTCCCACCTCCATCTGCACAACAACGATACCTCCGCCGACACCCACAGCCCCCTCCCCTGCGGCAGTCTGCCAATGGCCGATCTCATCCGGCACATCGGCGCTTCCATGACCGCCACGCTGGAGCTGATCGAAATCGGAGATTCCATTCCCTGGCTGACGGAAAACGGGCTGCTGGAAGACCCAGGGGACTTCTGAATAAACAGGTGAAAAATATGAGCTTAGAACTGGATTCCCTTTTGGAGAAAATTAAACTGCCGGACGAAGCCGCCATGGCGGCGGCGCGGGCATATCAGGCCACGCTGGCAAAGCCGCCGGAGAGCCTGGGGCGGCTGGAGGCACTCTCCATTCAGCTGGCAGGCATCACCGGCAGGGTGCACAATCAAATGGAAAAGACCCATTTGCTGGTGTTCGCGGCGGACAACGGCGTTGTGGCCGCGGGCGTATCCAGCGCGCCGCAGTCCGTCACTTTGCAGCAGACCATCAATCTGACCCGCGCCAAAACCGGCGCCTCCACCCTCTGTAAGTATTTCGGCGTGGGCATCACGGTTTGCGATGTGGGCGTAAATGCGCAGATTCGGGACAGTGCCGTGCTGAACCGAAAAATCGCCTTTGGAACAAAGAATATTGCGGTGGAGCCCGCCATGACCTATGACCAGGCCGTCACTGCCATCCTCACCGGGGCGGGGGTCGCCATCCACACGGAGGCGGACGCCATCGGTATCGGCGAAATGGGCATCGGCAACACCACCACCTCCGCTGCCGTGCTCTCCGCGCTGCTGGACGTCCCGGCAGAGCAGGTGACCGGACGGGGCGGCGGTATTACGGACGAAGCCTTTCAGCGAAAAAAGGAGGTCATTCGCCGCGCCATCGAAATAAACCGGCCGGACAGCGCTGACGTGGTGGACGTGCTGGCAAAGGTGGGCGGCCTTGACATTGCAGCCATGTGCGGCGCGTTTCTGGGCGCGGCAGCGACCCGGCGTCCTGTGGTGATCGACGGATTTATCTCTGCCGTTGCCGCGCTCTGCGCCGTCCGGCTGAAGCCGGAGGTACGGCACTATCTGGTGCCCAGCCATGCATCCTTTGAAATCGGCTATAAGCTTGCCATGGATGCCCTCGGCCTGCAGCCCATGCTGCTGCTGGGCATGCGTCTGGGCGAGGGCAGCGGGTGCCCCCTGGCCTTCCAGGTGCTGAAGGCCGCCTGCGCGATTATCAACAACATGGCGACCTTCGACCAGGCAGGCATCGACGACGGCTACCTGGACGAGATCCGGCAGGGCGATAAATTCACCGTGGAGGAAGCACAATGATCGTATTTATCACCGGGGGGGCGAAGAACGGGAAGTCTTCCTATGCCCAGGAGCTGGCCGTGCGTCTGGCAAACGGGGGCAAGCGCTATTATCTTGCCACCATGATCCCCGTGGACGGGGAGGACCGGGAGCGCATCCGCCGCCACATCGCCGACCGGGACGGGATGGGTTTTGAGACCATCGAGCAAGGGACACACATTCTGGAAGCTCTGGAAAAATGCGACCGGGATGCCTCCTTTCTCCTGGACAGCAACACTGCACTGCTGATGAACGAGCTGTTCGTCCCCCCGGACTGGCAGGTGGACGAGACTGCCGGTGCCCGGTGCGCCGGGGAAGTGGTGCAGTTTGCAATGAGCGTGAAAAACATTGTGCTGGTCAGTGACTATATCTATTCGGATGCCCAGCAGTACGACTCCGTCACAGAGATCTACCGCAGGGGGCTTGCCGCCATCGATCGGGAAATCGCCGCCGTCAGCGATGTGGTGCTGGAAATGTGCGGCGGCAATCTGATCGTACACAAGGGGGTGCTGCCCCAGTGAAGCTGTGGCTATACGCTCTGGGGATGTGCCAGAGCATGTTCTGCGCCCTCCCCTTCCCCTGGCACGGATGGGAGGAAAAGGCGCGGGATCGGATGCTGTCCTGCCTGCCGGTGATCGGACTGGAAATCGGCTTACTCTGGTGGGGCATCGGCGCGCTGTGCCGCCTTCTGGCACTGCCGGAGCTGCTGAGCGCTGCAGTGCTCTGCGCCGCACCGTATCTGCTGACGGGCTTTATGCATCTGGACGGCTTTATGGATGTGACGGACGCAGTGCGCTCCTACCGCTCTTTGGAGCGCAGGCGGGAGATCCTGAAGGACTCCCATGTGGGCAGCTTCGCCGTGATCGGCGCGGCGCTGCTGCTGCTGTTTCAGTACAGCGGCTGTGCCAGCCTGGTCGGCACAGGGCAGCTTGGCGTTCTCGCCCTGATCCCCGTGGTCAGCCGGTGCTGCAGCGTGCTGGCCATTCAGCTTCTGCCCCCCATGCAGACCAGCCAGTATGCCCACCGTCAGGTACACTGGGTGCTCCCGGCGGTGACGCTGGCGGCAGCCGTGGGCTTTGGTTTCTGGAGGGGAACAGATTGCGGCATTCCCCTGCTGGCGGTTCTGGCAGGCTTCGGCCTGGCACTGCTGCGGGCATACCGCTCGCTGAAGGGCATGAACGGCGACATCTCCGGCTACTGCATCAGCCTGGGCGAGCTGGCAGGACTGTGGGCGCTGGCAATTTTGAGCCGGTAAATCCTCCCCTTGGGGGAACACGCCGGTGCGGAAAGGAGCAAATTTATGAATTTGATCATTGGCGGCGCCTATCAGGGAAAGCGTTCCTTTGCAAAGGAAGCCTTCGGGCTGAAGGATGCCGACATTTATACCTGCAGCGGGAGCGAAATCGATTTTTCCTATCCCTGCATTGACCGGCTGGAGGAATTTACGCTGGCGTGCGTGCGGGAAGGAAAAGATCCCATCGCCATTTTCCGGGCGCATGCAGGCGCGTGGGCAGACAGTACGTTGATCTGCCAGGATATTTTCTGCGGCGTGGTGCCCATGGAGGCGGAGCTGCGCAAATGGCGCAATGTCACCGGGCAGCTGTGCCAATATCTGAGCAGGGACGCCCGGCGGGTCAGCCGGATCTTCTGCGGATTGGAGCAGCGGCTGAAATGAGACCGGTCTATCTGATCCGCCACGGCAAAACCGAAGCAAATCTGCGCCATCTCTACTGCGGCAGTTCCGATCTTCCCCTCGCCCCGGAGGGGATCGCCGCGCTGGCGCAGCTGCATTACTGCCTTCCCCCTGCCCGGTTTCTCACCAGCGGGATGAAGCGGACGGAGGAAACACTGTGGCTGCTCTTCGGCAAAGTTCCCCATGAATGCCGCCCGGAATTCCGGGAAATCGACTTTGGAAAATTCGAGCTGCATTCCTACGAGCAGCTGAAAAGCGACCCGGAATACCTCGCCTGGATCTCCGGGGACAACGAGCGCAATACCCCGCCCGGCGGCGAAAGCGGCGAAGCCATGACGCAGCGGGTGATCGCCGCCTTTGAAGCGCTCCGGGCGGAGGACATTCCCACCGTCCTCATCACCCATGGGGGCGTGATCGCCGCCATCATGGAGCACGTCTTTCCGGGCGAACAAAAATCCCGGTACCAGTGGCAGCCGGAACCGGGGCACGGATATGTGATCAGCGACAACGGCTACGCCCGCATTCCGTGAACGCGGCGAACCTCCTGATGATATCAGCAAGAAAGCGCTGTCAGCCGACGGCGCTTTTTTCAGAATTACCCTATGCCCAGTCGGGCATCGCCTCAAAATGCAGCGTCCGCCCGTTCATCGGGAAGGTGAGGGCGCAGGAATAGAGCATGGGCGCGGAGAATTCATCCCGCGCGCCATATTTGTGGTCGCCCAGCAGGGGGAAGCCCCGGGATGCGAACTGGACACGGATCTGGTGGCTGCGGCCGGTGTGCAGCAGGATGCGCACCAGGGCAGGGTCGCCAGCGCGCAGGCGCGTGAATTCCAGCCGGGCAGATTTGACGCCCCGGCGCTCCCGCTTGACGACGAAAACCTTATTTTTCGCGCTGTCCTTCCACAGCAGATCCTCCCAGTCGCCCGATTCCGGCACCGCGCCGTGAACCAGGGCGACATATTCTTTTTTCATCGTGCCGTCCTGCACCGCCCGGCTCAGCGCCGCAGCTGCCCTGCGGGTGCGGGCATACACCATGCAGCCGCCCACGTTTTTATCCAGCCGGTGGACGGGAAATACCTCCCCGCCGATGGCGGCGGCAATGGCGGCGGGAATCTCCTGCTCGGAATCCATCCCCACGGGCTTGAGGATCACGGCGATTTCCCGGTCTGTGTGCAAAAACTCCATGGCTGCCTCCTGTAAGTGCTTTCTTTTTGTCAGTATACCAGAAAATGCACAAAAGTGCAAGAATCCTACGCTGCCGCGTTGCCTTTTGCAAAAAAAGCGGTATAATACTCGTAATAAGGAGGATTTACGAGAATGACGACACGCGAATATCAGAAGAAAAAACCTCTGCAAATTTTTCTCGACTATTTTGCGGCGCATAAGCGACTGTTTGCACTGGACATCGGCTGCGCGGTGTGCATTGCAGCGATCGACTTAAGCTTCCCGCTGGTGACCCGGCAAGCGCTTTACGACTATCTGCCCAATGAAAAATTCCGGGTGTTTTTCACCGTGATGCTGATTGCGGCAGCGTTTTATGTGCTGCGGGCGGGGCTCAATTACATTGTCTGCTATTTCGGCCATACCTTCGGCATCCGGGTGGAGGCGGACATCCGGCGGGATCTGTTCCACCATTTGCAGGAAATGAGCTTCGACTTTTACGACCGGAACCGCACCGGCCAGCTGATGAGCCGGCTGACCTCTGATCTTTTTGAGCTGACCGAGCTTGCCCACCACGGGCCGGAGGATCTGCTCACTTCCACCATTACCATCATCGGCGCGCTGGCGGTGATGGCGTCCATTCGCTGGGAGCTGGCACTGATGGTGGGGCTGCTGATCCCCATATTTGTGGCAGTGGCATTCACCATGCGCAAGTGGATGAGCCGCGTCTCCGTAGGCGTCAAGCAGAAGGTAGCCAACATCAATTCCGAGGTGGAATCCAGCCTCACCGGTATCCGCACCGCCAAGGCTTTTGCCAACGAGGCGGTGGAGGCCGCGCGGTTCGACGCCGCCAACGATCAGTTCAAAACCTCCAAGCGGGAATTCCACAAGGCAATGGCGCTGTTCAACAGCTCCATGGAATTCTTCCTGACCATCATGAACGTGCTGATCATCACCCTGGGCGGCTACATGATCATGAAGGGCAAGCTGGACTACCGGGATCTGATCACCTTCAGTCTGTATATTGCCACCTTCGTGACGCCCATGCGCAAGCTGGCGAATTTCTCTGAGATGTTTGCCAACGGCTTTGCGGGACTGAACCGGTTCATCGAAATCATGCGCACCGAGCCGACCATTCAGGACGCAGGAGATGCGAAGGAATTAAAGAATGTGAAGGGTGAAATATCCGTCCGGGATGTGTCCTTTGCCTATGACGGCGACCTGGCGGTGCTGCACCATGTGAACCTGCAGGTGCAGCCCGGGGAGACCGTTGCCATTGTCGGCCCCTCCGGCGGCGGCAAGAGCACCCTGTGCCAGTTGATCCCCCGGTTTTACGATGTGACCGACGGCAGCATCTGCATCGACGGTCAGGACGTGCGTAGCGTCACGCAGCGCAGCATCCACGAAAACATCGGCATTGTGCAGCAGGATGTGTTCCTGTTCGCCGACACGATTTTTGAAAACATCCGCTACGGCAGACCCGACGCCACCGAGTCAGAGGTCGCGGAGGCCGCTAAGAAAGCGGAGATCTACGACGATATTATGGCCATGCCCGCCGGGTTCCAGACCTATGTGGGCGAGCGGGGCACCCTGCTCTCCGGCGGCCAGAAGCAGCGCATTGCCATTGCGAGAATTTTCCTGAAAAACCCGCCCATTCTGATTCTGGACGAGGCGACCTCCGCTCTGGACTCCGTCACCGAGGCGAAGATCCAGCGTGCCTTCGATAAGCTCTCCCAGGGGCGCACCACGCTGATCATCGCCCACCGGCTGAGCACCATCCGGAACGCCACCCGCATTGTTTCCATTGCCGACGGCGTTATCACCGAGGCCGGTACCCATCAGCAACTGCTGGAACAGGGCGGTCTCTATGCCGAGCTCTACCGCACCCAGAACGCTCTGGCGCTGGAAGCCATGAAATAAATTTCGGCATCCGCAAAACGACCCGCAGAGGGAAATCCCCTGCGGGTCGTTTTTTCGATTTAATCAGAGGTTTCCTAGGGAAGCTCTGATTAAATCCGCAAGCGCTGACAGTGCGAGATTTTTCACTAGGCGAAGGTTCCGAAAACGGAGGAATACTTTATGTATTTCCCGTTTTTGGAACCGCACGGATAGGGAAAAAGATCCGCTGTTCAGCTGAAGGGGATTTATTCAGAGTTTCCCTAGATTTGCTACACCCGATAAAAGAGGTGCAGCTTCCGATTGCTTTCCTCCGCCTCCTGAAAGACAGGCAGTACCTTTGTAAAATAACTCTCTGCTGCGGCGTCCAGATTGACGAACTCGACTTCGGTTTCGTCCAGCTGCGTCAGGCAGTCGTACAGGGCATCCAGATTCTTCCCGTAGTAGGCGGGGAATTGCAGCTGCTCCTTCAGGTATTCATGCGCCGCGCTGCGGGTGCGCAGGCAGGAGGCATCGAGAATGATCATTTTTTCTTTCCCTCCCCATACAGCCGCTCAAAGGTTTCGTAGTGATCCTCGGTGTAGTAAACAAGGCCGTCATTTGAAAAGACAATGCGCTTTGCGTTGCGGTACTTCCCGTCAAAATCAATGTCGCATTCGTAATATTTCCGCCCCTTTGCCGTGGGCAGCAGCCCCTCCCGGTTGCCGAAGCGGTCGCCGCCGATGCTCTTGCCGGGGGCGACTTTCCAGAGGTTGCCCTTGCTGGCCACCCAGCCCAAGTCCTGGGCTTCAGATTTTGTGATGTAGTTTGGCGGCAGGTGACCGTAGAGATAGATGTACTCGGCAACCTCGTCCTTACTTGTGTATTCTCCTTCTTCGGTGATATCAGCCTTCGTCGCTTCGGTAGACGCGGCAGGCTTGTTCTTCGCCGCCTGCGCCAGAGGTGCGCAGCCGGTAAACAGCAGTACCGCCGCCAACAGCAGCGACAGTGCGCGGATCAAACGGTTTTTCATCTGTTTTCCCTCCCCTTTGCGGATTCAGGCAACACCGCATAATTTGGCAAGAAGACTCAGCCAGGATTTTTGTCCCAATTCAAAGTTTGGAAAATGGAGGAATACTGTATGTATTTCCCATTTTCCAAACTGAAGAAGTGGGGCAAAAGGACGGCTGAGGCTCGCAGACACAATTGTGCGGTGTTGCCTTCAGTATACCAAATGGGGATTCAAAAGTAAAGCCTTGCCATGGGGGCAAAAAAGGGATATAATAGCGAAAAAATCTTGGAGGATACCATGCTGACCTTAATGAACGGACGTCCGGCGGACTGCACCGAGCGGCTTTCCAAAGAAATCAAGTGCTATGACCTGCTGGACAGGCTGGGCATCGCCTATCAGCGTCTTGACCATGCCCCGGCGCAGACCATGGAGGTATGCGCCGAAATTGACAAAAGCCTGGATGCGGTGATCTGCAAGAATCTTTTCCTGAGCAACCGGCAGGAAACAGCCTTCTACCTGCTGATGATCCCGGGCGACAAGCCCTTCAAAACAAAATACCTCTCCGCCCAGCTGGGCGTATCCCGGCTGTCCTTCGGCAGGGAGGAATTTATGGAGCAGTTTCTGGACAACACCCCCGGCTCGGCCTCTATCCTGGGGCTGATGAACGACACGGACAACCGGGTGCAGCTGGTCATCGACGGAGATGTGCTGCGCCGGGATTACCTGGGCTGCCACCCCTGCATCAATACCTCCAGCCTGCGGCTGCGCATGCAGGATGTGACGCAGACGCTGCTGCCTGCGCTGCACCATGCGCCCATCACCGTGGAGCTGCCCTGGGAGGAGACACCATGCACAAATGCGTAAGCGTCGCCCTGGCAGAGGTAGGGTATCTGGAAAAGCAGACCCCGGAGCAGCTGGACGACAAGCTCAGCAACCCCGGGGATGAAAACTATACAAAATATGCAAGAGATATGCATGCCCACCTGGGCTTTTATCTCGGCAGCAAGCAGGGCTTTCCCTGGTGCGACGTGTTTGTGGACTGGTGCTTTGTGCAGGCCTACGGCGTGATTGCCGCGCGGAAGCTGCTGTGCCAGCCCATTCTGAGCCGCGGGGCGGGCTGCCGGTATTCCTATGGCTACTATGAAGAGGCCGGGCAGATCGTCCGGGAGCCGCAGGAGGGCGATCAGATCTTCTTCCGGCGCGACGGCAGCATCTGCCACACCGGGCTGGTCACCCGGGTGGAGGACGGAAGGGTGCACACCGTGGAGGGCAATACCTCCGGCCAGGCGGGCATCATCCCCAACGGCGGCTGCGTGGCACGCAAGAGCTACGATCTGGACGACCCCGGCATCGCAGGCTACGGCAGACCCGACTACCGCCTTGTGGGGGAATGATCATTCCACAAATTTCCGGTAGCCGGTTCCGTACTGGACGCACCGGGAGACACGGCTGAGCGTGGCCGAGGAAATATTGGTCTGCTCGATCACCTGGGAGTAGGTCATGCCCTCGGAAAGGAGCTTGGCGGCGCGCAGACGCTGTGCCATCTGCTCCACCTCCTTGCGGGTGCACAGGTCATCGAGGAAGGCGGCGCAGGTCTCCTCGCTGTCGATCTTCACGAACGCCTGATAAAGCGCGCGGATCATTCCCTCGTCAAACGAATGCTGGGGCATGGCGCTCCCTCCAAATCAGAATTTCCCCCGGAATATGTTCAGAAATTTCCAAGGAATTGCCGGGTTTTGGGCGACTGGGGGCTGCCGAACACCTGCTCGGGGGTGCCCTCCTCTTCAATGATGCCGTCCGACATGAAAATCACCCGGTCGGAGATGGATCTCGCGAACTCCATCTCATGCGTTACAATTATAATCGTTCTTTCCGCACTTTTCAAGCCCCGGATGACCCGCAGCACCTCACCGGTCAGCTCCGGGTCGAGGGCAGAGGTGGGCTCGTCGAAGCACAGGATGTCCGGCTCCAGCGCCAGCGCCCGGGCGATGGCCACCCGCTGCTGCTGCCCGCCGGAGAGCTGGCAGGGGTAGCTGCCAATGCGAGAGGTCAGCCCCACCTGGTCGATCAGCCGCCAGGCGGTCTGCTCGATCTCCGCCGCGCTTCCCTTGTTCAGGAGCTTCGGGGCAAGCATCACATTTTCCAGCACGGTATACTGCGGGAACAGATTGAAGGACTGGAACACCAGGCCGAAATGCAGCCGGTTTCTGCGGATCTCCGCCTCACTGACATGCCGGTGAGCTTCGCCGTTAAACAGCTCCTTCCCGCCTACGAAAATGCTGCCGCTCTGCGCCGTTTCCAGGAAATTCAGGCAGCGCAGCAGGGTGGTCTTGCCGCTGCCGGAGGAGCCGATGATGGAAAGCACCTGTCCCTTCTCCAGGGAGAAGGAAATATCCTTCAGCACATCCGTGCCGCCGAAGCTTTTCTGAATGTGCTTCACTTCCAGAATTGCCATGTGTTCACCCCCTGAAATAGTCCATTTTCTTTTCCAGCCGGTTCAGCGCCACGGTGAGCACACCGCTGAAAATCAGATAGTAAATTGCCGTGAAGAACAGCGGCCACACCTGCCCGGAAATGCCCTGGGAGCCCTTCAGGAAGGCGGTGCCCGCCCAGATGATCTCCTGCAGGGCGATGATGCGGGCGAGGGCGGTATCCTTGACCAGGGTGATCACCTCGTTGCCCATGGGGGGCAGGATCCGCTTGATGACCTGCAGCAAAATCACCTTGAAGAAGATCTGCCCCTTGGTCATGCCCAGCACCTGCCCGGCCTCCCACTGCCCCACGGGGATGCTCTGGAGGCCGCCCCGGTAGATCTCGGAAAAATAGCAGGCATAATTGACGATGAAGGCAAAGGCGGAGGCGGCAAAGCGTCCGCTCTCTCCCTTCGGCCAGAAGGTGACCTTGAGCACCAGGCCGGGGAAATAATAGATGATCAGCAGCTGGATCATCAGCGGTGTGCCGCGAATGACCCAGACGAACAGATTGGTCAGCACGCTCAGGGGTTTGAATTTCGACATGGAGCCGAACATGATGATCAGCCCCAGAGGCACCGCGCCCAGCAGCGTCACCGCAAACAGCCGCAGGGTCTGCAGGAAGCCGATATTCAGCGACTGGAAAACAATAGGGAATTGCCGGAGAAATGTATCCATAGAAAGCCCGCCTTTTACACAGAAACGAGCCGCCCCAAAATGCCGGGCGGTCGTTTCGTTATATTTTTATTTCTGCTCAATGAGCGCCGCCTGGACGCCGTAGGTTTCGGCGATCTTCTGCATGGTGCCGTCCTCATAGGCTGCCTTGAAGAATTCGTTCAGCAGCTCTGCCAGGTCGGAATCGCTGCGGAAGCCCACGCCGTATTCCTCACTGTTGAGCTGTGCGGTATAGGTCAGGTTTTCATAGCTGGTGCCCTCGCCCACCATGGCGGCAGCCATCAGGGAATCGATGACGGCGGCGTCGCAGGTTCCGGCGGCGACCTCCATCAGCGCACCCGCCTGGGACTGCACCGGAGTGCACTCATAGCCCAGGGCGGTGATCTCCGCCTCTCCGGCGCTGCCGGCTTCCACGGCGAACACCAGGTCGGCGCAGGCCTCGGCGGTCTGGTACTGGTCTGCCAGCTCAGCGGGGACAATGACCACCTGCGCATTGTTGCAGTAGGCATTGGAGCAGGCCATGGCGGAGGTGACTTCGTCGGTGAGGGTCATGCCGTTCCAGACGCAGTCGATGCTCTTGGAGTTCAGCTCCAGCACCTTGTTGTCCCACTCGATCTCCACGAACTCCACTTCCACGCCCAGGTACTCCGCAAAGGCGGCAGCCATGTCCGCGTCGAAGCCGATCCAATTGCCGTCCTCGTCCTTGTAGTCCATGGGCTCAAAATCGGTGATGCCCACAACCAGGGTTCCCTTTTCCTTAACGTAGTCGGAATCCGTCTGGTCGGCGGCGAAGGCGGGCAGCGCCAGCGCCAGCAGCACTGCCAGCGCGGTGAAGAGAGCCGTAAGCTTTTTCATAATTCATTTCTCCTTTTTCTCCCCCGTGGGGGTGTGTTTTTGTTTGATGGGCGTATTATACTTTAGTTCGCTAAAGAAGTAAAGTACTTTTTTCAATTTTTCCCATCTTTGTAGAAATCAGACAAATGTATTTTTATACAGCGGCACCCTTCTGTCAAATCCGACGGCAAAAAATTGTACAGGCAGCAACTTGGCTGCCTGTACATTTCAGCATGTCAAAAGCCTCGCAGAGTTTGCCGCCCGCAGGCAGCAAATAGAGTTATGCCGGGGCGTGTACCTGAGATGAGATGTGTCAAGGGTATTTTCTAAAGCAAAAGAAACTGAGCCCAGAGAGCAAAACAATTAACGAAAAAAGAGAATAAGACCGGTAAACCGGAAGTTATCAATTGGTAAATCTTAAATAATAGTAGTCGTTTCCTTCCATGACATCTGTTTTCTTAAACCCATGCCGTAAATAAAAACGTTCTGCTCGAATATTATCCTTATGGCACCCTAAGGCAATGGGACGTTTGCCGAAGTCGCGATAAACAAATTGTATAGTCTTTTCCAACACTTCCCCGCCAATTCCACAGCCGCGATAATCTTTATCAACTACAAATCCCATCAAACGATAAAAAGGTTCTTTACTCATCTCTGGTGGGTCTGTTTCCCAAGGAATTGCTTCACCCAAAAGAATGAGCCCAATCGGCTTCTCATGATACTTCGCAACAAAGGTGTGTCCTATACAATGATGATTCAGGCCATAATCTGTAATATTCATTATTGTTGAAGCAGTATCAACATAATCCTCAGGTATGTCATCTCTATCAATATTACAAGCATCTGAAAAATTCTGATGTGTTAATTCCTCGAATTCTATGTCCATACTTAACCTCACGAATCCCGATTTGTTGAACTGATGTTCAGTATAGCACACACGGGCCGCAATCGCAAGCAATCCGCAAAGGGGCAAAGCCGCGAGGGCGCACCTATTCGCCACTTTCCCACGGTCAGGCGGCAGCAGTGCTTATGTTAGGGAAGCTCAGATTAAACCAGCAAAAGCTGGTAGCGAGGGATTTTGTTCCCATGCAAAGGATGGAAAACGGCGGAATACTGTATGTATTTCCCATTTTTCATCCTGCGGCATGGGGGCAAAAGCCCCGCTGCCCAGCCGCAGATGATTTATTCAAAGTTTCCTTAGTAAGTTCCAAAGACTGTTTTTCTGCAAAGCAGACAATATATCTGCCTGTGAAAAGCCCTCACACCAGCTGAAAAGTGTGAGGGGTTTTCTGCACAATTCATAACTACTTCCATTCACCGCAAAGAGATACCCTACAGGCTGCAATCCCCCTTGTCAGAGCAATTATTCTTCCCGCTGGCAGACGCAGCTGCCGGGCACCTGCTCTACCGTTCCCTTGGGGATGTCGTCGTAGTCGAAGAGCGAAAACTGCCAGTCGGAGCAGGTATCCAGATAGCGGAAGATTTTATGGAACACCTGTTCCCTGACCTCCCCCGGCGTTTCGGCACGGAAGCGGATCACAAAGGCGCTGGTGAAGAAGGTATCGCTCACCGTCTTGCGCACCAGATAGACCCGGTCGATGGAATTCTGGAACGAGCCCCATATGAAATCAAGGATCTGCTCCTGCATTCCGTCGGGCAGGTGCTCCTGCGAAAGCTTGTCCCGGCGGCTCAGGGTGCCGATCTGGCTGTATTCATCCCGCTGCTTCTGCGTTACCTCCAGCGCCTTCTCCCGGTAGGTGTCCAGCTCCTCCTGCATGCCGGTGAGGCAGCAGAAGGTGCCGATCTCATTCAGCGCCTCATCCGCAAAATTATTGTTGAGCGAGATGGCGGTGTAGAGATCGTCCAATCCCTCGGCATTGTACTGGTGCAGCCGCCAGCAGCCCCGGGTGAAATAGGCGGAGGCTGCGGCAATGGGCGTAAGCTCCCGGATGGCGCGGTCGCACAGGGCAACTGCCTCGCTGCCGCGTCTGAGCAGGCGCAGATCCTCCACAATGTCGGCATACCCCTCCGCCGTCAGCGGGGAGCCGGAGGCGATCCACTGGTTTACCCGCTCCAGGGGCTCTGTGTAGCTTTCCCGCTGGGTATCCTCAAACTGGGGTGCATAATACGCCGCGATCTGTGAATCCATGTATTCCAGCGCCCGCAGGCATTCCGCCCCATATTCCCCGGTGGGCAGGGCGGCGGCATCGGGCAGGGTCTTCAGCCCCAGCGCCTGGATTCTGCCCCAGGTGGTGGGATGGCTGGCGTTGCGCGCCAGGATCTCCCGCTGGATCACCTGATTCCAGTGTTTCTTCCGCTGGGGCACCGCATCCAGGAAACGCTGCACCTGCTCGCTGACCACGTGGGTGGGCTCCGATTCGAATTCCGGATCTCCGTCGCGGGCTTCGTCCTCCCAGAGGCACAGGTCGTAGTATTGCAGCTTCAGCAAGCCTGCCGCTGCAGCCGCCGGATCCCGGCGCATTGCCGCATCCGCCCGCTGCTCCACGGGCAGCGCGGCTGCATAGTGGTACAGCTCGAATTCCATGGTATACAGGAAATCCGCAAGCGCATAGCAGGCGCCATTCACCGCAGACAGCATATTCGGATTGCGCCCCCGGTGGAGGAAATTCATGTAGCGCGCCTGGCGCAGCTCCTCCTGCTCCCCTGCGCCCACGTGGGCAAATTCATGGAGCAGCAGCATGGCAAGCTCCTCCTGCGTCAGCAGCCGCAGGGTCGGTGCGCCCAGGGTCACCACCGCCGTATCCCGCACAATGCCGATGGAAGCGCCGGAAACAGGCGAAACAGTCAGGCAGACGTCCTTCATCCAGCCGCTCTCCCGGGCAGCCTTCCCGGCCAGGGCATAGAGCTGGGGATAGTCCGCCTCCGGCAGGCGATTCGTGATCTCCGAGAGCGCCGCCTTCGGCTCCGGGAAGGGAACCTGCTGGAAGAAAAACTGGATCAGAACCGCAGCGCAGATCACCGGAGCCACCTCCACACTGTTCCCCACAAGGCCGCTGCTGACCCCCAGGGTCAGGCCAAGCAGGAGCAGAAGGCAGGCATAGCCGTTCGATGCACATTGGATGGCACGGAGTTTTTTCAGCTTTGCCCGGGCTGTCTGCTCCGCCTGCTCCCGGAGGGAGAGGGCAAAGGTCTGCATCTGGGCAACGTCCATTCCCTGATAGTGCCGGATGCTCAGCCGCGATCCGACCCAGCTGCACAGGGGAAGCAGCACGCCCAGCACATAGCAGCCCACGCGCACGGCTCCCGCCCAGGCGGGCGCGCCGATCCTGCCGTGCAGGTACATTCCCAGCGCACCGGCGCCAACGGAAAGCAGCGCGGCGGAGATCCAGATCAGGCTGCCTCTTGTAAAGCGAGCTTTTTCCGCCGGACTCAGCTTCTGCCAGGGCTGCCCGCTCTGCTCCTGCGCGTTCACCCGATCGAATTTTACCAGCGCGGCAGTCAGCACGCCAAGCGTCAGCAGCTCCGCAGCCGCCATGCCCCACATGATCTTCTTATCCTGCGGGGTCATTTCCCCGATTTCCCTGCCGCCGGTCAACGCCACCGCAAGGAAGATCCAGGCAAACATTGCAGCCACGCAGACAACGGTTACGATGATCAGTTTCTTTTTCATGGCGTTCTCTCCTTAAAACGTTCCTTTTTCATACAGCTTCGGGAAGGTGCGGCGGTCGAGGGGATGGACGAGGACATACAGAACCTCGGCAAGAAGTCCGATGCCGATAAAAATCAGCCATAACAGATGGTACTGCCCCTCCGCCGCCAGGAGGATGAAGCTGATAAAATACTGGTTGAGGGACTGGAAAACGGAATAAGCCACAGTATGAATGCCGCCGATGCGCCCCCGGTGGGAAGCGGGGATGCGGCGGGAGGAATAGGGATTGCCACCCAGGACGGACACGACCTCCCCCAGCGTATACACGAACATCCCCAAAAACAGAACCCACCGTGCTCCGCTGCACATGAACAGCGCCATGCCGCCCAGAAAGAGCGCCAGCCCCAGGATGGTTTTCGGGATCTCCGTCAGACGTCTGAGCAGCATGGTCAGGATCGGTGTAAACAGGATCACCACAAAGCCATTGAGGGAATTGAGGTAGCCGTAAACCGCCGCCCCCTGCTCCCTCAGCTCCGCCTTCAGCTGGAGCGGCAGCAGCATGCCCACGGAGCTGTTGGCCACGGAGGAAAAGCAGCCGATCAGCAGAATGAAGAGCACCGCCCTGCGCTGCCAGAGCACCTGCAAAATGGGCACGGACTCCGGCAGGGGCATCTCGTACTCGCCGTAGCTCTGCGTCTGGACTTCCGTCTCGTGGACGGCATTTTCCGGCTTGACGAAGAAGAAAATCAGCACGGTAGAGGTAAAAATCGCCAGACCGTTGATCAAAAATGCCAAATTGGTGTGGTTCTGGAAGAGGATGCCGCTCATGCTTGCGCCGAACACGAAGCCCAGATTATAGCCCAGATAGGATAGGGAAAACGCCCGCTCCCGCTGCACGGTGGTGGAATAATCCGCATTCAAGGCATCGTAGGCAGGGGTTTCCGCCGTCTGGAAGAGCGCGGAAAAGAAGATCAGCACCGCCGTGTGATAGCCGATGGGCAGCAGGAATGCCAGGACGCACATAAAGACCGTCAGGCAGTCGAAAAGGATGATGATGTTCTTGCGCCGGAAGCGGTCAGCCAGCTTGCCGCCCAGCAGCGCCACGGGCAGGGAGATCAGTCCCGCCGTGGCGATCAGCATGGCGGCGGTGCCATCGTTGAAGCCCAGCTTTTCGGTAAGCAAAAAGGTGAGCATCGGCCAGACAAAGGAGCCCATGGCCGTGACCAGCTTGCCCACGAAGAGAATATAGATCTCCCGCTTCAGGCCGGAATATTGGGTAATCAGGTTTTTCATTGGAGGATATTTCCTTTTTGTTTTAGAAGCATTTTCTGCACAGCAACGTGTCAAAAAAGCCTCGCAGAGTTTGCCGCCCGCAGGCGGCAAATAAAGTCAGATCATTTTCTGCCGGGGCGTGTACCTGGCGGAAAATACCTTACAGGCTGCAAGTCTAGCGCCGCAGCGCTGTGCAGAGCGCAACCGCCGAAGGCGGCTCTTAGCGCGGAGCAGTGCGAGTTGTCCTCCATCGGCGGACAAGGAGTGCGCGCAGCAGACTGCAATCCTCTTTGTCAAAAAAGGCTGTTAGCCTTTTTTGGCAGTCTGAGCAACGCTGTGAGTCGTTGACCCACAGCGTTGCTCGGAAAAAGAGTTATGATTTGCCGGTGCAATAGATGCGGTCACCGGCTTTGGCCATGCCGCCGATGTTGCCGCAGTGGAGGCTGTCGCCGGCACAGGCGCTGCCGCCCACATCGCCGCACTGTATGCTGTCGCCGGCGGTGACACTGCCGCGGACACTGCCGCATTCCACGCCGTCACCGGCCTGCACGCTCCCGCCGACCTCGCCGCACCGCACGCCGTCGCCGGCCCACACGTTGCCGTGGATGATGGAATCCTTACAGATCACGGAATAATCCGACCGGATGTTTTCCACCGTACCGGAAAAATGCAGCTCTGCCTTTTCAAGGCTCCTTTCATCGGGCAAGATTTCCTTGTGCTCCACAAGGCTCTGCCCCAGGAAGCATATTGCGCGCAGGTTGCCGTCATCCGGCCAGGGCAGCATCGTATTGGTCTTCTGTGCCCTTCCGAACAGCTCATCCAGCGTGATGCCGAAGGTATCCGCCAGGACGGGCAGCTGCATGATGTCCGGGCAGCACTGGTCGCTTTCCCACTTGGACACGGCCTGATTGGTGATGCCCAGCTTCTGGGCTAAATTCTCTTGGGTCATTCCCCGCTCCCGCCGGAGCTGGGCGATCCGCTGACCAAAATAAATCTGTTCCATATCTTATAAATACCGCCTTTTTCATTGTGTTTTCTCGAGCGCTCATGAACAGCATAGTGAAAAAGGGCGGAAAAAGCAAGCTTTTCGTAGTTGGAGCGCGTCCAACCTGCGGTTGGATATGAAAATTAACCGGCTCTCTCACTTCATATGGGTGGATGCCGCGAAGCTATGGGGCAGCAGCTCGGCAAGGGTGACCCGCTCATATGCGCCGTTCGCGCCAACCATATACACCGGGAAATCATCCGGGCAGAATTCCCGCATCACCTGGCGGCAGACGCCGCAGGGCGGAAACACACCCGTAATGACCCCGTCCTTGCCGCCGCAGACGGACAGGGCAGCGAAATCCCGGTGCCCATCGTAAATGGCCTTGAAGAAGGCCGTCCGCTCGGCGCAGATGGTGGGGGTGAAGGAGGCGTTTTCAATGTTGCAGCCCTGATACACCGTGCCGTCGGCACACAGCAGCGCCGCACCGACCTTGTAGCCGGAGTAGGGAGCATAGGCGTGCCCCATGGCCTCCACTGCCAATGCATTCAGTTCCTCTGGCTTCATATCATGCCCTCCTGTCACAGGATCTCCCCGGCAAAGCTCTTGCCCGGGGTATCAAAGGGAACGCCCAGGATGTCCGTAACGGTGGCAGCAATGTCCGCAAAGCTCTTGCGGGTGCCCAGGTTCACGGGCTTTATCCGCTTGCCCAGAATGACCAGGGGGACATACTCCCGGGTGTGGTCGGTGGTTGCGGTATAGGCGGGGTCACAGCCGTGGTCGGCGGTGATCATCACCATGTCCTCCTCCCCCAGGGTGGGCAGGAAATTTCCGAGCCAGGCATCAAATTCCGTCAGGGCGTTGGCGTAGCCGTCCACGTCCCGGCGATGGCCGTACTGCATGTCAAAGTCCACCAGATTCACAAAGCACAGCCCATGGAAATCCTTCGCGGCGTAATCCGACGTATGCTGCATGCCGTCGGTATTGGACTTATTGAACACATGGTCGGTGGTGCCCCGGCCTGCAAAAATATCGAAGATCTTGCCCACTGCCAGCGTATCCAGTCCGGCAGCCTTGATGGCGTCCAGCATGGTCTGCGCCGGGGGCTCCAGGGAAAAATCATGCCGGTTGGAGGTGCGGCGGAACTCGCCGGCCGTCTCCCCCATATAGGGACGGGCGATCACACGACCCACGCCGTGCTTCCCCGTGAGAATTTTTCTTGCCTTGCGGCAGGCGTCGTACAGCTCCTCCAGCGGGATCCACGCCTCATTGGCCGCCACCTGGAACACGGAGTCGGCGGAGGTGTAGACGATCCACTTGCCGGTTTTCTTCTGCTCCTCGCCGTAGTCCCGGATAACATCGGTGCCGGAATAGGGCAGGTTGCACAGCACGCCGCGCCCCGTGGCCTTTTCGAATTCATCCAGCACTTCCTTGGGGAAGCCGTGGGGATAGGTAGGCAGGGGATTGGGCGAGACGATGCCCGCGATCTCCCAGTGCCCGATGGTGGTGTCCTTTCCCATGGATGCCTCCTGCAGGCGGCACAGCGCGGCGGTGGGATGCTCTGCCTTCGGCAGATAGTCGATGCCGTCCATATTGCCCAGGCCTGCGGCAACCAGGTTGGGGATGGAGAATTTTTTCGATGCGGCGCAGGAGCGCAGGGTATTCACCCCGATGTCCCCGAATTGTTCGCTGTCCGGCGCGGCGCCCACGCCGCAGGAGTCCAGCACAATCAAGAAAATCCGTTTCATTGCTTTATTTCCTTTCCATGGCGGCAGCCACGTCCAGCGCGACCTTCATCATGGTGGTGAAAGCAGTCTGCCGCTCCTGGCTGGTGGTTTCCTCACCGGTCACCAGGGAGTCGGAAATGGTGCAGATGGCAAGCGCCCGCTTGCCGTACCGGGCGGCGTTCATATACAGGGCGGCAGCTTCCATTTCCAGCGCCAGCACGCCCATCTTCTGCAGGCCGTACACACTGTCCAGTCCCTCGGGCACGCCGATGTGATCGCCGTAGAACACGTCGGAGGAATTCAGGTTGCCCACATGGTAGCGGGCACCGTTGGCTTCGGCGGCACTGACTGCCTCTTTCAGCAGCTCCCAGGAGGCAATGGGGGCGAAGGTGCCGGGCAGATGGAACTGGGCGGCAAAATTGGAGTCGGTGCAGGCGCCCTGACCGATGACCAGGTCATACAGCTTCACATGCTCCTGGATGGAGCCGGCAGAGCCGACCCGGATGATGTTCTCCACGCCGTAGCCGTTGTACAGCTCGTGGGAGTAGATGCCAATGGCGGGCATACCCATGCCGGAAGCCATCACGGAGACCTTCACGCCCTTGTAGTAGCCGGTGTGACCCTGAACACCCCGGACATTGTTGACCAGCACCGGGTTTTCCAGGAAGGTTTCTGCAATGAATTTGGCCCGCAGAGGATCGCCGGGCATCAGCACGGTCTTGCCGAAATCGCCGGGCTTGGCGGAAATGTGGGGAGTAGGGGTATTAAGCATATCAGTTGGTCTCCTTTCAATTTTGTTCCATGGCCTTGGCCAGCTTCACGATCCGGGAGGTGCCCAGGCGGGACGCACCCAGCTCGATGAACTTCTCGGCATCCTCCAGGCTGGAAATGCCGCCGGCGGCCTTGATCTTCACGTGGGGGGCGACGTGCTTCGCAAACAGCTCCACATCGTGGAAGGTAGCGCCTGCCTTACTAAAGCCGGTGGAGGTTTTGATATAGTCCGCGCCGCTGTCGGACACGGCCTTGCACATGGCGATCTTCTCGTCGTCGGTGAGCAGGCAGGTTTCGATGATGACCTTCAGAAGCTTGCCGTGGCAGGCCTGCTTCACGGCGGCGATCTCATCGCGCACCCGGTCATACAGGCCGTCCTTGACCCAGCCGATATTGATGACCATATCCACTTCGTCCGCGCCGTTTTCCACGGCATCGGAGGCCATGAAGCACTTGGCAGCGGTAGTATCGTAGCCGTTGGGGAAGCCGATGACGGTGCAGATTGCCAACTTGTCCCCCACATATTCCTTGGCTTGCTTCACATAGGAGGCGGGGATGCAGACGGAGGCGGTGTGATACTTTATGCCGTCATCGCAGATGGCTTTGATTTCTGCCCAGGTGGCAGTCTGGGTCAGCAGGGTGTGATCACATTTTGCAAGAATTTCTTCAATTTTCATAGTGCATTCTCCTTTGTTGCTTAGGAAGCTCTGAATAAAGCAGCAAGCGCTGGCAGCGAGGGAATTTGTTCCCAGGCAAGGGATGAGGGCAAACGACCCGCTGCTGCCGCCGCAGATGGTTTATTTAGAGGTTCCTTTATTTCTGCGGTGCTTCCGTGAGGCGCTCTGCCCGCATCTTCAGCCTGTATTTTCCCCGCAGGGCGGCGATTTCCGCCATCATGGGGGTTTTGTGATGGATGTCCAGCGCCTGCTGGCTCTGCCAGCGGTCGATCAGCAGCACCGTCTCCGGGTCGTCCATGGGGAAAAAGTATTCATATTTCTCGTTCCCTTCCTCCGCCCGGATCCTTTCGACCAGGCCGGAGGCGACCATCTCCTGTGCAAACGCCCGGGCGCTGCCGTTCTTCCCGGTATAATAGATATTCACCGTCAGACTCATTTGGAACCTCCGTGCCCGTGGAGCCGGATCACCCGGTGCTCCTGGATGCCGCGGACATAACACTTGTGGCACATGGCAATATAGCTGTCGTTGCCGCCCAGCACCACCTGTGCGCCCTGGGTAACAATATGGCCGGTGCTGTCGATACGGGCATTGACGGTGGCCTTTGCGCCGCAGTCGCAGATGGTTTTGATCTCCTGAATGGTATCGGCGATCTCCATCAGCCGGTGGCTGCCGGGGAAGAGCCTGGTCTGGAAATCGGTGCGCAGGCCGAAGCACATCACCGGGATATTGTGCTCATCCACAATGGCGCGCAGCTGGTCGATCTGCTCCATGGTCAAAAACTGGCATTCATCCACAATGATAACGTCGCACTTGCCCAGCCGCTCCCGGCGGAACAGCGCCAGGATGTCCGTCCGGGGAGAGACGATCTCCACCTCCGCTTCCAGCCCGATGCGGCTGCGCAGGATATTCTTTCCGTCCCGGGTATCGGCGCTGGGCTTGAGCAGCCAGACGGAAAGATCATTTTCCTCATAATTGTATTTGGTGATCAGCGCCTGAGCCGTCTTGCTGGAACCCATGGCGCCATACTTGAAATAGAGCTTTGCCAACGGTAAACCCCTCCTGTCGGAAAACATTATACAAAATTTACTGCTTCATTGCAACCTTTTTCCTTGCAAATCCCACATACAGGGTGAAAGCAGCCATTGCAAATTGCGCCAAAAACTGATATGCTTACATTCACAAGGAGGATTCACCATGAACATCAAAAAAGCCGTTATTTCCCTCACCGCCGCTGCGCTGCTTCTTGGCAGTCTCGCCGCCTGCGGGCAAAAGAGCGCCGAGCCCGCCGATGCAGTGCCTCAGCGCGCCGTCTACAGTGCCGCCTACGACACGGGGGACACTTCCTTTGAGACATCCATGCCCGTCGCTCTGAGCGGCAACAGCAAGTCCGCCGGGGGCGCCTCCATTGCCCTGCCCGAAAACCGCAAATGGGTCATCACCATGAATCTTTCCGCCGAGACGGAGAATCTGGACAATGCGCTGGAGCAGCTGAGTGCAAAAATTCTGGAGCTGGGCGGATATGTAGAGAGCCAGTCCGTCACCGGCAGCGCTGCCGACACCGGCCGCAGCCGCTATGCCTATCTGACCGTCCGCGTGCCCGCCGATAAGGTGGACGGCTTTGCGGAGGATGTGTCCGGCATGACCAACCTGGTGTCCAGCAGCCGCAGCGTGGAGGACATCACCCTGAGCTACACCGACACCGAAGGCCGCCTGAACGCTCTGAAAACCGAGGAAGCCCGCCTGCTGGAGCTGATGGAAAAGGCCGAGACCATGAGCGATCTGCTGGACATCGAGGGACGCCTGACCGAGGTGCGCTATCAGCTGGAAAGCTACACCTCTACCCTGCGCCTGTACGACAATCAGGTGGACTACGCCACAGTTACCCTGCGGGTCACGGAGGTGGAGAAGTACACCCCCGTGGAGGAGCAGGGCTTCTGGCAGAAGATCACCGACGGTCTGAGCGACAGCATTGTAGACCTGGGACAGTCCATTGTGGACTTTGTCTCATGGGTGATCATCGACCTGCCTTATCTCGTTGTCATTGCCCTGATCGTCTGGCTGGTCACCGCCCTGACCCGCCGCAGCATCCGCAAGCGCAAGGCAAAGAAGCCGGCCAAGGACGAAAAGGCCGAATAAAGGATTCGATCCAAAAAGGCCGCCGCTGCATCAAAACAGCGGCGGTCTTTTTGAGGGAACCTCTGATGAAATCGGCAAGAGCTGGCAGCGAAGGATTTTGTCCTCAGGCAAAGGATGAAAAATGGAGGAATACTTTGTGTATTTCCCATTTTTCATCCTGCGGCATGGGGGCAAAAGACCCGCTGTTCAGCTGAAGGGGATTTATTCAGAGTTTCCTTGGAATAAAACTTCCATTGCTGGCAAACAATACCTCTGAAATCATTTTTTGGAGGGATCAAACATGAAACACATCCTGCGCCCCGCTTTCGGCCTGCTGCTGGCGGCGGGGCTGACCCTGTCCGCCTCGGCGGCGGAAATTGACAGCCAGGACGTCTACTGCTTCGGCGCGGAGGAATTTACCGCCGGAGAGGCGGCGCTTTCCGGCATCTGCCTGACCGGTCTGCCGGAGAAGGAGCAGGGGCTATTGATGCTGGGCGAGCGGATGCTCCGCCCCGGCGATGTACTGACGGCGCAGCAGGTGAATGAAATGACCTTTGTGTCCGGCACGACCCAGGACGACGCCACCGCCACCATCACCTATCTGCCGGTATTCTCCAACGGTCTGGCAGGAGAGGCTACCATGACCCTGTCCATCCGGGGCAGGGAGAACAAAGCCCCCATCGCGGAGGACTGCGCCTTCGAGACCTATAAGAATCTGGAGGTCGCCGGGACGCTGAAGGTGCGCGACCCGGAAGGGCAGGAAATGCAGTTCACCCTGACCCGCCCGCCCAAGCGGGGCACCATTGAGATCAGCCCCGACGGAAGCTTCACCTACACGCCGAAAAAGAACAAGGTGGGCGTAGATTCCTTCACCTTCACCGCCACCGACCCCGCCGGGAAGACCTCCCGCGAGGCCACCGTCACCGTAAGCATCCTCAAGCCCACGGACGCCCGGCAATATACGGACACTGCCGGCAAGAGCTGCCGCTTTACGGCGGAATGGATGAAGAATACCGGCATTTTTGTGGGTGAAAACATCGGCGGCAGTCCCTGCTTTTCCCCGGATAAGCCGGTATCCCGCGGGGAATTCGTGACCATGCTGGTGCGGGCGCTGAACCTGCCCACGGACGAGGCCGTGACCGAGACCGGCTACTCCGACGTGCCCCAGTGGCTCAAGCCCTATCTGGCCGCCGCCATCCGCTCCGGCCTGACCTCCCGCCTGGAAGCCGCAGACACCTTTGACCCTGACACGCCGGTCAGCGCTGAGGATGCCGCCGCCATGCTGTGCAGTGCGCTGAAGCTGGAATGCCGGGAGCAGCCCGCCCTGTCCGCCCAGGAGGAAACGGTCAGCACCGGCAGTCAGGAGATTGCCGCCCAGAACGGCTTCCTGTTCTCCTCCCCCACCCTGACCCGTGCCGACGCCGCCGACATTCTGTACCAGGCAAGCCGGTATCCGCAAAACGCATAACAGAGCTGATAGCAAAGCCCCTGCGCACCAAAGCGGTGTGCAGGGGCTTATACGATATTTACGCCATATCCAGCGCCAGTTTTTTGCCGCCGAGAATGTGGAAATGCAGGTGGGGCACCGTCTGCCCGGCGTCCTCGCCGCAGTTGGAAACCACGCGGTAGCCGCCCGTCAGCCCTTCGGCAGCGGCGATCCGCGGGATGATCTCAAAAATGTGAGCGACCACGGCACTGTTTTCGGCCGTAACGCCGCTGACGCCGGAAATGTGCGTCTTGGGAATCACCAGGATGTGAGTGGGCGCCTGGGGCGCAATATCCCGGAAAGCCAGGATCTTGTCATCCTCATATACCTTGTTGGAGGGGATCTCCCCCGCAATGATCTTGCAGAACAGGCAATCGTTCATATCAATACACTCCTTATAATCCAAATACATGTACACCGGCCAAGCTGACGGCGGTCATGATCACTGCCGCAATGGCAACTCCGGCACCGACGGAGAGGGCAGTTTCCTTTATGCCCATATTCAGGAAGCTGGCGCCCAGAGTGCCCGTCCACGCACCGGTTCCGGGAATGGGGATCCCGACGAACAACGCCAATGCCACCATCAGTCCGGCCTTTCCGGCCTTCCGGGAAAGCTTTGCGCCGGCCCGCTCACCCTTATCGTGAAAGAAATGGCAAATGCGGCTGATATAGCGCTTATCCAGCCCCCAGTTCAGGAACTTCCGCGCAAAGAAATAGATCACCGGCACAGGCAGGAGATTTCCCACTGCGCACACAATGATCGCACGGATCGGATCGATCCCCAGGCCGACCGCAATCGGGATCGCGCCGCGCAGCTCAATCAGCGGTACCATGGACAGAAAAAAGACAAACAAATAGTGGCGAAGCACCTGCCGCCCCCCCTTTCGTCCTCTGTGCCCGGCACAGAAAACGAGAACTCTTACCACTGATTGTAGCACAGCTTTTTACGTTTTACAACGAAAAAATATCGGGGCAGACCTTAACATTTCCTTAATGTCTGCCCCGATGTGCTTACGCAGGGATGGACTCCTTCACAATGACATAGCCATCCACCAGATTGGCCTTTTCCAGGGTGCCCTCCACGGCCACCTGGCGCTCCATCAGGTCGGTGAGGATCACCACGCCGTCGCGGCACTCGATGGACATCACATTCTTCATGAGCACCGTTTCGGGAGTCATCTTGTTCTTATAAACGGTAGAAAGACACATAGCGATTATCCTTTCAGGCTGGAGAGCACTGCAGTCAGGCGCAGATTGCCCTTTTCGAAATCGGACACGGCGGCCATCACCTGCTCATAGGCGGTGTGGTTGCCGTTGTGGTCAAGCTGCACGGCCAGGTCGGCCAGCTCCCGGGCATGGGCAGCGTTGTGCCCCACCATATACTGCATCAGCGCCGTCAGCTCCTCCATAGGGGTGTGCTCGCACTTGGAGGCGCAGCTGTCGCAGGCATGGGCGCAGTCATGCCCGTGGTCGTGTTCATGGTCATGCGCGTGGTCATGAGGGATGCCCATGGCGTGCATTTCTTCATGGGTCAGGTGATGGTCGTGCTCATGGGTGTGAGCACCGACGGTATGATCGTGATCGAGGTGCATAAAAAGGCTCCTTTACTCTTTTTTTATTATTATATCCCGTTCTGTCAACCCTGTCAAAACATTTATTTCTTTGCAAATATCCCCCCGTGGGGCTTGCACGGCGGCAGTTTTCGGGGTATAATAATGCAAAAAGCACGGGAGGTGACGGGAAATGGACGAACCGCACGCGCATGAGCACGAACACGACCATGCCTATCTGCATGCCCACGGGATCCCCCATTCCCACGGTCATGTCCATGAGAATCAAAAGGCGGTGCTCAATCGCCTCTCCCGCGCCATCGGACACCTGGAAAAGGTGCGCAAAATGGTGGAAAACGGGGAGGACTGCTCCGATGTGCTGATCCAGCTTGCCGCCGTCCGCTCCGCGCTGGACAACACCGGCAAGGTAATCCTAAAGGATCACATGCGCCACTGCATGGTAGACGCGGTAGCCGCCGGAGATCAGGAGGCCATCGACGACCTCTGCCAGGCAATTGACAAGTTCATGAAATAATCTGAGCCAGGCTTTTGGGGTTCACTTCAAAAGCCTGGCTCTTTGTTTTTACTGATTTCTTCTCTTCATCAGCTCGCGCATACGGGCGGAGTGATCCAGTTCGCGCTTGCGGATGCGCAGGCTCTTGGGGGTGCATTCCAGCAGCTCGTCGTCCGCCAGGAATTCCAGGCACTGCTCCAGGGACATGATCTTGGGGGGCGTCAGGCGGGTGGCATCGTCGGAACCGGCGGCACGCATGTTGGTCAGCTGCTTGCGCTTGCAGACGTTGACGGTCATATCCTCGTTCCGGCTGCAAATGCCGATGACCATACCGGCATACACCGGGGTGCCGGGGGTGATGAACAGGATGCCGCGCTCTTGGGCAGCAGCCAGGCCGTAGGCAACGGCTTCGCCGGTCTCGAAAGCGACCAGGGAGCCGGTCAGGCGGCGCTCAATTTCGCCCTTCATGGGGGCATAGGAATCCAGCACGGAGGACATGATGCCCTCGCCGCGGGTATCGGTCAGGAACTCGTTGCGGTAGCCAAACAGGCCACGGGAGGGAACCAGGAACTCCAGGCGGTAGCGGCTGCCCATGGGGGTCATGCTCACCAGGTCGCCCTTGCGGCGACCCATTTTCTCGATGACGGAGCCCATGCACTCCTCCGGCACGTCGGCAACCATGCGCTCGATGGGCTCACAGGTCTTGCCGTCAATTTCCTTGGTCAGCACACGGGGGGTGGACACGGAGAACTCATAGCCCTCCCGGCGCATGGTCTCGATCAGGATGGACAGGTGCATCTCGCCCCGGCCAGCCACGTTGAAGGCATCGGTGCCCTGCTCGGTGACGTGCAGGGACACGTCCTTCAGCAGCTCCCGCTCCAGCCGGTCACGCAGGTTGCGGGAGGTAACATATTTGCCCTCTTTCCCGGCGAAGGGAGAATCGTTGACAGCGAAGGTCATCTCAATGGTGGGGTCGCTGATCTTCACAAAGGGCAGCGGCTCCACCGCCTCGGGGGCACACAGAGTGCGGCCGATGGTGATGTCCGCCATGCCGGAAAGTGCCACGATCTCACCGGCGCCAGCCTCCTGCACGGGAACCTTTGCCAGTCCGTCGAACTCATACAGCGCAACCACCTTGCCCTTCGTCTTCACGGCGGGATCATGGTAATCGCAAATGGTGACCTCCTGGTTCACTCTGATGGTGCCGCGCTCCACCCGGCCAATGGCGATACGACCCACATAGTCGTTATAGTCAATGGAGGACACCAGCATCTGCAGGGGCGCATCGGGATCGCCCTTGGGCGCATCGATATACTGAATGATGGTCTCGAACAGGGGCTTGAGGTCAGTGCCCATCTCGTTGGGGCTGTAGGAAGCGGTGCCCTGACGTCCGGAGCAGAAAATGGTGGGGCTGTTGAACTGCTCGTCGGTGGCGTCCAAATCCAGCAGCAGCTCCAGCACCTCGTCCATCACCTCATGGACGCGGGCGTCGGGCTTATCCACCTTGTTCACCGCCACAATGACCTTGTGACCCAGCTCCAGCGCCTTTTGCAGCACAAAACGGGTCTGAGGCATGGGACCCTCAGCAGCATCCACCAGTAGAATAACGCCGTTGACCATTTTCAGGATACGCTCCACTTCGCCGCCGAAGTCCGCGTGACCCGGGGTATCCACAATGTTGATCTTGTAGTCCTTATAGTGGACGGAAGTATTTTTTGCCAAAATGGTGATGCCGCGCTCCCGCTCCAGATCGCCGGAGTCCATCACGCGCTCTACCGTAGCCTGATTCTCGCGGTAGATGCCGCCCTGCTTCAGCATTTCGTCAACCAGGGTGGTCTTGCCGTGGTCAACGTGGGCGATGATTGCAATATTTCTGATTTTATCTTGAGATGGCATATACTGCTCCCCTTTTTATCGGATTTCCTTTACTTTCAACAATAGAATATAGCACAGTGCAAAAAGAAAAGCAATATTTTTTGTGAATACTTCCCACAGATTTTTGTCCTTTTCCCTGCCGGATTTTCCGGCATTTTGCAGCAAAAGGAAAGAGGACGGTTTTCTTCCGTCCTCTTCCAGATTACCCGATTTTGAAGATTCCTGCCGCTTCCAGGATGATCAGCAGCACCACCACTGCCAGGAGCCCTCCGGCGATCCACAGAATGATGTCGACCTGCTTTACGGTGATGGGGAGCTTCCCATACAGCAGCTTCTTCTTGGCATCCATTGCTGCCGAGAAACCGTACAGTTCTTTTTCCCGCCGGTTCAGCTCCTGTTCCCTCTCCTGCAGGCGCTGCTCTTTTTCTTTCAGTTCCTGCTCATTCATTATTTCTTTGCCAGGTACTTGCGAATGTCCAGTGCCACCGCGATGACAATAACCAGGCCCTGCACGATGTAGTTGTAGTAGGGGTTGACGCTGAGGAACTGCAGAATAATCTTCAGCAGCTCGAACACCAGCACGCCCACCAGGATGCCGGGGACAGTACCGATACCGCCGGTGGTGGAAACGCCGCCGATGGTGCAGCCTGCAATGGCTTCCAGCTCATAACCGCTGCCCATACCGGCCGAAGAGCCGCCGGACTTGGCCGCCAGCAGATAACCGGCGATGGCGTACATCACACCGGCAGTAACGTAAATCCAGATGGTGGTCTTGGCGGTGTTGACGCCGGAGACCTCCGCTGCCACCTCGTTGCCGCCGATGGCGTACATATACTTGCCGTGCCGGGTCTTATTGTAGATAAACCAGAACAGCAGTCCAAATACCAGCGCCACAAACGCAAGATAGGGAATATGGAATCCCCGCACGTTGCCTATCCGGCCGGTGATCAGCTTGGTATAAATCTTCTGGAAGCCGCCGATGGGCTGTGCGTCCGTGAGCACCAGGGCGATGCCATAGATGATGGTCTGGGTGCCCAGGGTCGCGATAAAGGGAGGCACCCGGAGCTTTGCAATGATCAGGCCATTGATCAGGCCCACCACAAAACCGATGGCAATGACGATCAGCAGCACCAGGAAGATGTTCATTTCAGGAACGCTCTTCCAGAGTCTGCCGGTGTAATCGCCTCTCTGGCACAGAATGCCGGACAGGCAGGCAGCCAAGCCCACCTGACGGCCGGCGGACAGATCCGTGCCCTTGGTGATCAGGCAGCCGGACACACCCAGCGCGATCAAGAAGCGAACTGCCGTATTGCTCAGCAGGTTACTCAGGTTCGGCCAGGAGAAGAAATTATCCACAATGCAGCCAACAACAATGGCTGCAATCACCAGGATTACGGCAATGGGGTTTCCCTTGATGACATCCCAGACTTTCGTTCCAACATTTTGTTGCTTCAATTTTGTTCCGTTCATATATCTATCCTCCGCTTGCTCACTCAAACTGTGTGGCCAACGCCATAATGTTCTCCTGGGTCGCCTGCCGGCCATCCACGAAGCCGGTGACGCGGCCGTCGCACATGACCATGATCCGGTCGGACATACCAATCAGCTCACTCATTTCTGAGCTAAGGCAATCCCGCACAGAAAAAAGTGCCAGATACCGCCAAGTGTGATATAATAAAGCCATGGATAAACAAATGAC
>CAKTJC010000010.1 GCA_934567355.1 uncultured Oscillospiraceae bacterium | reverse complement strand
TATTCATTTTAAGTATTGTGAAAATAGCACATCTTTTCTATAATTTTTCTTCACTTATCTTTTGTATACATCATCTATTCAAAAAGAAGTTGAAAACCTTTTTTAGAACTTTTACTTGAAAATCGTTTCATTCTATGGTACACTATAGTGCGTAGTTAAATAAGTCAAAATCATCATGGATACAACGTATAACAAGATGGGGGATTTTCTTGGAGATTTGCGGAAAAAAGCAGCCTCTGAAGGTTCAGGTCTTTACTGAACTGAAAGAAAAAATCATTAACTGCGTCTACCCTCCGGGTGCCAGTCTGCATGAGGATCTTTTGTGCAAAGAATTTAACGTCAGCCGCACGCCCATTCGTGACGCTTTGGGCAGACTAGAGCAGGAAGGGCTGGTGGAGATCCACTCAAAAAAAGGCCTGAGCATCAGTGCTGTCACCATCGGTGCAGTGAATGATGTGTACGAAATGCGCAGCCTGATTGAGCCATACGCCATTGAAAATTATGCCAGCAAGATAGGCGACACCGTATATGCAGAATATGTACGCTTGTTTTCCCTGCCGCGCAGCAACTTTAGTGAACAGGAGTTATTTCAGCTGGATGACGCTTTCCACCGCCAATTTTTTGAGGTTTCCAACAACATCTATCTGCGCCGCTTTCAATTGATGATCGATGATCAAAACGCCCGTTTTCGCGTCCTGAGTGCTCGCTATGCCCGTTTGGATGACACGCAAGGGGAACATTTAAAAATCGCCAGCCTATGTTTACAGCGCAACTGGAAGGAAGCAGCGGATGCCATGCGTGTCCATATTGAAATGTCCAAGAGTGCAATTCTGAAGTATGTCATGAACTCCGACTATGAAACTTCCAATTTCTTCACAGAATGACCGTTGGCTTTCCGTCAATTACGAAATCAGACAGGTTTGTTACGAAATACGAAATAGCGCCTCTAGAAAAGATGCCCTTATAATTCAGCGGCAGGGATCGCATTTGATTTGCGATCTCTGCCGTTATTCTTATTATTCAGTAAAGAAGTTTTTAAAGCGTCTCGCAGCAGCCCTATTCTGCACATGTTGCAATCAAATATTTCTCTTCCAGCCCTTGACATCTGCATCTTGAATAGCTATAATTCATAACAGTGTTATGAATTATAGCCGTTCCGGCATGGAGGGAGAAAGATGGCCAAGCAGATTGAAGGGGTGTCGGAGCGGATTTTGAGCTGTGCAAAGGCAGAATTTCTGGATAAAGGATATACGGATGCCTCCCTGCGTACCATTGCGGCGGCGGCGCAGACCAGTACCAACTCTATTTATGTTCGCTTTCAGGATAAAGAGGGCCTGTTTTCTGCCATTGTGGAGCCGGCGCTTAACGAAATGGTCGAGCGTTTTTTGAAAATTCAGGAAGGATTTCACCGGATGGATCGTGCTTCCCAGGCAGCGCAGATGCTGAAATACGCCGACGGCGGCACGCTGGAACTGGTAGACTACATGTATGACCATTTGGATGAATTCCGTCTGCTGCTGGATGCCTCTTACGGCACCCGGTTCCACAATTTTGTGGATCAGCTGGTGCGCATTGAAGTGGAGTATACCTACAAATATATGGAGGCCGTCGGATGCACTGCCCGGCTGGGCGATGCCACAACGCAAAAGCTGCTGCACATTGTCACCACTTCTCGGTTTGAAAGCATTTTTGAGATCATCCGCCACGGCATGAGCCGGGAGGAAGGCAAGGAATACATCGAACTGCTGAGCCGTTATCACCGCACGGGCTTTCTGGAAGTGTTCGGCGGGCAATAAAATCATTGGAACAGGCTGCCGGGGAGGCAGCTTTCCATAAAAGAGGAAGTTAGCTATGTCTAACCAAAGGAGGAACCAATATGGAAAAACAAAGCCCTGTCCAAAGAATTTGGGAATTGGGCAAAAGTGAACACGGTCACCTGATCACGGCAGTACTTCTGGCCGTCATTGGCGTGATCTGCGGGATGGTACCATACTTCGCAGCGGCGCGGATCATTATCCTGCTGCTGGCCGGTGAGCGGGCACTTTCCGCCTATACCGTCTGGCTGGGGGCCGCTTTGGCCGGGTATCTGGTGCGGACCGTACTCTACGCTGTCCCTTTCGCACAAGGCGACCTTCAATATTCTCAAAACCATCCGGCAGATGCTGCTGGAGAAGCTGCCCAGGCTTCCCCTCGGTACGGTAATGGATACTTCCGGCGGTAAACTCAAGCAGACCATCGTTGACCAGGTGGACAGCATGGAGACTACTCTCGCCCACCTTTTCCCGGAAATGACAGCAAATATCACCGCCCCGGTACTGACGCTGATTTTCCTGTTCGTTCTGGACTGGCGGCTGGCGCTGCTGTCCCTTGTGGTTTTTCCCATTGCTTTCTTCTTTATGATGATGGTGATGGGCGGCTATGCCAAGGATTTTGCAGGTGCGGTGCAGGCCACCAATGAAATGAGCGGCGCCATGATCGAATACATCAACGGCATCGAGGTCATCAAAGCTTTTAACCAAGGCAAAAATCTTACGCACGACTGGCAGACAAGGTGCGTGCCAACGCCCAATATTACTACGACTGGATGCGCCGCAGCCAGCTGGGTATGTCCATGGCCTACGCCTTCTTCCCTGCTCAAATGCTGACGGTGCTGCCTTTGGGATGGGTCTTCTACCTCCACGGGAGCCTGATGCCGGAGACCTTTATCACGGTGATCATCCTGTCGCTGGGCATGTCCGCTCCCATTGTGGCCGCTTTCAATTTTGTAGACACTCTGGCCCAGGTAACCACCACTGTCGCGCAGGTTGATGAGATCCTCAAGGCGGAGGAACAGGCGCATCCCGACTCCCCTGTTCATTTTGACGGACACGATATTGAAATCAAGGATGTCCGCTTCGGTTATCACGACGGCCAGGAGATCCTTCACGGTGTGAGCATGCACATTCCCCAGAACAGCATGACGGCACTGGTCGGCCCCTCCGGTTCCGGCAAATCCACTCTGGCAAAACTGGTCGCCGGTTTCTGGGATGTGAAGCAGGGCTCCATCACCATGGGCGGCCACGATCTGACGGATATTCCGCTGCACCAGCTCTACGACCAGGTGGCTTTCGTTTCCCAGGACAACTATCTGTTCGACGACACCGTGCGGGAGAACATCCGCATGGGCCGCCGCACCGCCTCTGATGCAGCGGTAGAGGCCGCTGCTCACGCTGCCGGGTGCGACAGCTTTATCCGCACGCTGGAAAATGGATTCGACACCATGGTTGGCGGCGGCGGCGCTTCCCTCTCCGGCGGCGAAAAGCAGCGGATCTCCATCGCCCGCGCCATGCTGAAGGACGCCCCCATTATCATTCTGGATGAGGCAACCGCCAATGTTGACCCGGAAAACGAAGACCGGCTGCAGAAAGCAATCGAAGCATTGACCCGGAACAAAACCATTCTGATGATCGCGCACCGGCTGAAAACCGTGCGCAATGCCGACCAGATCCTGGTTCTGGATGGCGGCAGGATCGTCCAGAAAGGCAAGCATGCAGAACTGATCGCCCAGGAGGGCATCTACGCCGACTTCGTCGGCGGCAAAAAAGAAACTGCCGGCTGGAAACTGTAAACAAGAAAAAATGACGCGCTGTAAAGCATTTCATCTGTGTTTCCGCAAACTGGACAGGTAAAAACGCGGTCAGCAAGCGTAAGTTTTTCTGTTCCCTGTAGGATATATCCGCATCGGGCGCAACGCTCTGTAGAAGCAGTAAATGTTCCGATTGCATGATATTCTCCGCCTGACCACTGCGCTTTATATTTCAGCTTCCTCAAAAGCTCTGACATTGCGGCATCTGACAAGCTATCTGCCAAATTTGAATTTCCCATCATACCCTTCACGTTCAGGTTTTCAATCGCTATAAGATTTGCTTTTGCTATAATCCGCGCAGTGTAGCTATGCTGAACAAGGTCTCGCTGTCGTCTTACTTTGCGTTCCAACTCAGATAACTTTACCTGTGCTTTCAAGTAGCGCTTTGATGGGGAAATATATCTTGGTTCAGCCGTTTGATTCGCAATCTCCTCATTGTGCAATGTATTGTACTTACGAGCCTCCTTGCGGTCTTTTCGGAATTGTTCATTTTTGACGCCATATCGTCGGGCCATTTGCCTCCCATATTCCGCTTTCAACGCCTCATTTTTCTTTTTTACACGAGGATTCTCATAAGAAACACCATCGGAATCCGTTGCAATAGCATTTACACCGGCATCAATTCCAATGCCCCGCCGTTCCGATTCCACGTTAAACGGTCGGTAAACATCTTTCAGGGTAATCACTGCATAATAATCGCCACAGTTATCTTTACTAATTCTAAAGCTGAAAACATCGCTGCCGTCCTGGTATTTTTCAAAAAAACTTTCCGTTGAATCCGCTGCAAATCGAATTTTATCGTTCCAGCCTCTTGCTTTGATTGTAAAATCCTTCCGCAATGTTATATACACACTCTGATTTACTCTTGTGAATCTGTTCGCCTCAATTTGGAAAAAGCAGCTTTTTCGGGGTCTGCTGTCCGAATACCAACGAATAATAGAATGACCTTTTGCATCTGTCGCTTTGAACCACGCATCAACTGGGAGTTTTCCCTGACTTTCCCAAGCTTTTTTAATATCCGCCCCCAGCGCACCGCCGACAGAAGATGAAAGGCAGCCACCGGGAACGCTTGCAACGTAGCTGCTTCTTTCTCGCAGGTAGTCCAGCCACGCCTTACTGCCGATGTACTTCCAGTTTGGAAATTCTGTTGAACCATCCTTTGACTTCTGCCGAAGTTCCGGCACGCCCTCTTTCAGTGCGTACAGCGTCATATTATATGCTTTCTGCAAGCCCAGCAGCCAACTATCTATGGTCTTCGCCTGTTCCTTTGTGGGGTACAGCCGAATTTTCATCGGGTATGCTGCAACCTTATGATATTGTGTTTCCATTGCTGCACCTCCCTCTGCTTTTTCCTTTATTATCTCACATTTATATGGGATGTCAATCTCTTTTTCTACATGATATAGTAACGTCCGTTGTGTCCAATAGACTTCCCATATTTTTACTAGAATAAAAGTTATTTGCAAATTTCTTGTCCTATAAATCAAACAAGGGGAGGTCAGCCCTCCCCTTTTACGCTGCTGTGCATACCGTTTGGCATGCAACCGGTCTCAAGTTTTTATAAATCTCCCGACACCGACGAAGCTTGAACGGATATATACAGCGCGTCATTTTAATATATTTAAGCAATATCCAGCAGATCCCGGAAGGAATGCAGGCTGTAGGTGGCTTTGCCGCTTTGGGCGGCGGGGCCGAGGCCGGCGCTGGCGAAGCCGCCGGCGGCAGCGGCCTGCAGACCTGCCAGGGCATCCTCTACCACCAGGCATTTTTCTGCGGGCAGACAGAGCATTTCCGCTGCCATGGTAAATACCTGGGGATCGGGCTTGGAGCGGGTGATGTTATTGCCGTCGGATACGGCGTCGAAGAATCCGGCAAGGCCGATACGCTCCAGAATCAGCGGGGTATTCTTGCTGGAGGAGCCGATGGCGAGCTTCAAGCCCCTTGAGCGCAGCTCGTTCAGGGTATTGCGCACCTCATCGGACAGGTCTTTTGGGCTCATGGTTTGCAGCGACTGGCGGTACAGGGCGTTTTTCCTGTCGGCCAGCGCTGTTTTTTCCGCATCGCTGAGCGGCGCGCCGTGGTAGCCCTCCAGGACGATTTCCAGACTTTCCATCCGGGAGACGCCCCGCAGGCGGTCGTTTTTGCTTTCGTCAAAATCGATGCCCAGGGAATCGGCCAGCGCCTTCCAGGCAAGGTAATGGTAGTGATCGGTGAAACAGATCACGCCGTCCAGGTCAAAAATGACCCCATCGTATTTTTTCATAGTCTCTCAACGACTCCTTTTTCGTGGTTTGCGGTGATTGCGTAGAGCCGATCGCCGACACGGCACTTAAAGCGGATCTCCTTCCATTTTTCCGGTAGGCAGGGGTGAACGGTGGGCACGCCGTTTTCCGTTTCCAACCCGGCAAAGCCCTGGGCAAATACCTTCCAGGCGCCGCCGGAGGCCGCCGGATGGGTGCCGCCGATGTACACCAGCCCCGCCCACTGCTTGCCGCCGCCGTCCCAATCCGCGCGGGCGGATTTCAGGAAGAAGGGATACGCCTCCTCCGCCTCGCCGAAGCGGCAGGCGACCAGCGCATACATGCAGGCGCTCAGGCTGGAGCCGTGCTCCGTGCGGGGGCAGTAATAGTCCCAGTTGGCCTTCAGGATCTCCACCGGGTAATCCTGATGGCACAGCTCCAGCATGGTGATCACGTCCGCCTGCTTGATCACCTGGGTCTGGGACGCTACGCCGTAAGCGCCGCCCCAGTATTCGCGCGGATCCTTCAGGCGGCTGCGAACCTCCGCGATGGTGGTATCCTCCAGGCGGAAATAGCCGTCAAACTGCTCGATGACGCCCCGATCATCCGGCTGGGGCACATAAAGGTGCATTGCCGCCTGGAAAAGCTCCGGCAGAACGGCCTCCGCATTGGTTCTTTCCGCAAAGCGGCGATAGCCCTCCGGGTCGCTTTCCTGCAGCATTGCGGCAGCCTCTGCTGCCCACTGGATGGTTTTGCGCGCCATCTGATTGGTGTAGGCATTGTTGTTGACACGCTCGTGGTATTCGTCGGGGCCGATGGCATCGTGAATTTCCCAGCAGTCCTTGTCGGGATGCCGCAGCAGCAGAGAATGATAGAACCGGGCGCATTCCAGCAACGTCTCCGCGCCGCCGTCCGAAAGGATGGACTTATCCCCCGTCACCTGCACATATACCATAATGGCTCTGGCAACGGCGGCGGAAATATGATACTGCTTGTCCCGGAAGAAGGTGCGCATGGGGCGGCCGGTGAATACATCGGTCACATTGTAATCCGTGCAGGCGTCCAGCCCGCCCTCCTGGCTCTCCCAGGCGTAGAAAGCGCCCTGCCAGCCGTATTCCCGCGCCTTTGCCAGCGCCCCCGGCAGCGTCTCGATGCGGTAGCGCACCATGGATCTTGCCACCTCCGGCTGGGTGAAGAGAAAATAATCCAGAATGAACATTTCGCTGTCCCAGAAGATGGCACCCTTGTAGGTCTGGCCGGAGAGCCCCCGCGCCGGGATGGACAGCGGCTTGCCGCTGCGCGGCGCGATGGAATTGAGATGGTAAAGGGAATAGTTCAGGGCATCCTGCGCCTGCTCGTCCCCATCGATGGAAACCGCGCCGACCTCCCAGATTTTTTCCCAGCCTCCGCAGTGGCTGGCATGCAGCGTGTCAAAATCCGCTCCCTCCAGCGCCCGGCGTACCGCCTGGGCGGGATCGGCGCAGTCCTGGGTGGTGTAAACCGCGCTTATAGATGTGAGGGTGACGCACTCCCCTGCATGCAGGTGCAGGCAGAAGCGCAGAGCGCCGTCCTCCCGTCGCGTCAGGGCGGGGCGGGAGAGGGTGCATTTCCGGCCGACAGCCACCGTGTCCCGGTAATTCTGCACCGGGGCGGTGCATAGGAGGGTATCGCCGGAAAGTTCCTGCTCAAAGCGCAGGTAATGGGGACCGTAAATCTCCCAGATGTCGGTTTCGATTTTGGCAAGAAGCTCGATTTCCGCTTCCCCGTCCACCGAGACGGTGTACTGGGCGAGGATCAGATGCTCCTGCCCCATGTGAGCCGCATGAGTGCCGTGCAGGTGCACGGCGGTGCCGTCTACCATCCATTCGGTGTCCCGCCGGTAAATTCCGCGGCGGAAGTCCAGCCCCTGCGTGTGGCGGACGGCAGAGCCGTCCAATGCGGTGAGCGGATGCCCGTTCACGGTCAGGCGGGTATAGAGCGGGTTGGGTGCATTCAGCGGTTCGCGCCAGCCGTCGCCCACCTTGTCGTAGATGCCCGCGATGTTCACGGCGGCGAGCTCCTTCTTCCCAGCCTCCTCCAGCGTGCCGCGGATGCCGAGATAGCCGTTGCCCACCAGCAGGCGGTTTCCGTTGTCGGGAACGGACTCCGGCGCAAGCCAATCGTTTTCCAGATGCCAGCTCATTGTGCTTCCTCCAAATCAAAAACGCTGGGAGCCGCGCCAACGGTGATTTCCTTGCCATAGAGCACCGCCGTCACGTCGCTGCCCTGCAGCACCCGGACGGTGACGTGCGCCTGGTCGATAGAGACCTTCAGCACACTGCCGCCGGTGCAAACCCGGAAGGAGTAGCCGCGCCAGCCCTTGGGAATGGAGGGTGCCAGCGTCAGCGTTGCCGCATCGGTGCGCAGGCCGCCGAAGCCGCAGACGATGTTCATCCATGCGCCCGCAATGGAGGTGGTGTGCAGCCCCTCGCAGGTATTGCGGTTGTAGTTGTCCAAATCCATGCGGGTGGCAAAATCAAACAGGCTTTCCGCCTTTTCCATCCTGCCCAGGCGGCAGGCCAAAATGGAATGAATGGAGGGGGACAGGCTGCTTTCATGGATGCAGCGGGGCTCGTAGTAATCGAAGTTGGCCTCCAGCTGCTCCCTTGTAAATTCACTGCCGTAGAGCAGGAAGAACATCAGCACATCCGGCTGCTTGACCATATCGTTGCGGTAGATCCGCTCATACGACCAGTGGGAATACAGGGGGAACTGCTCTGCCGGGATGGCGTTGATGTCCACATGGGGCAGATGGAAGAAGCCCATATGCTGCTCATAGAGCCGGGTCTTCTCGTCGTAGGGCAGATACATCCTGTTCGCCTTTTCCTGCCAATCGGCCAGTTCCGCCTCGGAAATCTGCAGCGCGGCATAGTCGTCCGGCGCTTCATGCTCCATTTCCCGCAGCGTTTCCAGCGCGAACAGGAAGGTCTTCCTGCCCATGAAATTGGTATAGGCGTTGTGGTGCACCATCATCTGGAATTCGTCCGACCCCATGACGCAGTAATAGCCGTATTTCTTCGTGACGGGATCCCAGTCGCCGCGGCTGGCCAGCATCCGGCAGATCTCCGTCAGCATCCGGCTGCCGTAGGAATAGAGGAATGCTTTGTCCCCCGTCTGGTTGACGTAATTCCATAAGCCATAGGCCACGCCGGTAGATGCCTGAAGCTGCAGGCTGGCATGCTGCCACAGGTCGCAGCACTCCCTGCCGCTGATGGTAGCAATGGGATAGAATGCTCCTTTGCAGTCCAGCGCCGCCGCGCGCTCCATGGCCTCCGGCAGGGTATCATAGCGGAATTTCAGGAAGCTTTTGGCAGCCTCGGGATTATTAAAGAGATAGAAGGGCAGGCAGCACACCTCGCTGTCCCAGAAGGTGTTGCCGTTGTAGGCTTCGCCGGTGAGCCCCTTGGCGCCGAACACCGCGCCGTACTTGGCGGTGTGCAGGGTCTGGTGGAGCTGGAAAATGCAGAAGCGGATGCCCTGCTGGTTCTCCGGGTCGCCGTCGATCTCAATGTCCGATACCTGCCACTGCTTTTCCCACCAGTCAGCGGAGGAAGCCTTCAGAGCATCATATTCCGCCTGCGCCAGCTGCTGCCGGGCATCCCGGCAGCGGAGGGAAAGCGCATCCTTTTCGGCATCCGTCCGGGCGCTGTACAGGCAGACCAGCCGCCCGAGGGTGCGCGTCTGCCCCTGCTCCAGGGGGATGCAGGTCTCCAGGGCGGAAATACCCTGGGTGGAGGCATTCTTCCACGCATCCGCCCCGCGGAAAACTGCGCCCGCCCAGACCTGCTGCCGGGTCACCTGGGTTTCTGCCAGAATTTCGGCGGCATTTTCTCCGGCGCTCTGGGTGAGGGTACGGAACATGGGGCTGCCCACGGAAACATGGGGGCAAATGAAATCCAGTCCCATCTGCACCGTCAGGGTGGGCGCACCCTTTACGGCGCGGAAGGTGACCTTCTGTCCCACCAGCTGTTCGCACTGCATGGAGGTGAAGCGCTCAAAGCACACCTCAACCGCAAGATCGTTATCAATGTGCCAGACAAACTGCCGGGTCAGCACGCCCGTGCGCAGATCCAGCTCCCGGCGGAAGTCCGAAAAAACGCTTTTGGCAAGATCGAGCACCCTGCCGCCGCATGCAATGCGGGTATACACCCAGTCCACCGTATTGACCATGAATTCGGTGAAGGGGAGCATTCCCTTGTAGCCGGATTTCGGCAGCATGCGGCGCTCATACACGCCGTTCAGGTAGCTGCCCTGGAGCCGGGAGCCGGAATAGCCCTCGTCGAAATAGCCGCGTAGGCCGGTATATTCATTGCCAAGGGAGAAGATGGATTCTCCGACCTGGCCGTAATCCGGATCAAAGCCCTCCTCGATGATTTTCCAGGGGTCGATCCGGAAATAGCGGTCTGCATATTTTCCCATGTTTCAGTCACTCCTTAATTCCGCCGGACATTACACCGCCCATAATCTGCTTCTGGAACAGAGCAAAGAGAATCGTGGGAGGGATGATGGAGTAAAGCACCGCGCGAATGACGTCGATCTGATTTGTTTTGATGGAATTCTGGAAGGAGAAGAGCTTGACCATCACGGTCTCTTTGTCCGTGCCGCTCAGCAGCAGATAGGGCATCAGGAAATCGCTCCAGGCGGCGCAGATGGCGAAAATGGCCACGACCACCAGAATGGGCCTGGACAGGGGCAGGATGATCCGGGTGAACACCTGAAAATCGCTGCATCCGTCCAGCCGGGCGGCGGCGATGAAATCCTTGGGCAGGCTCTCAAAATAGTTCTTAAAGAGAATGACCCAGTAGGCGTTTGCGCCCATGCTCAGCCAGAGGGGGATAAAGCTTCCGGTCAGGCCGATCTTCTTGATATTGACAAAAAGGGCAACAAAGCTGGTGGTGGGCGGAATCAGCAGGCACCACATGACCAGCGCCAGCACGATCTTATGTCCCACAGGCTTCAAAATCGCCAGCACGTAGGCCAGCAGCCCATTGAAGAACACGGCGCAGATCACGCCGCCCAGCACGGAAATGCCGGAATTGATGTAGTACTTCGTAAAGCCGAAATCATTCCAGGTTTTGAGCCACCCCGCCCAGTCGGGCGTTTTGGGCAGGATTTGCGTGGTGCTCAGGTACTCCGTCAGGTTTTTCAGAGAGCTGCACACCAGCCAGAATACCGGGAAGAGCGCGATCAGCGCCATCAGGCAGCAGATGACGAAAATGACGACGATCCAGAATTTGGTTTTTCCGGATTTCACATCGTAAAACCGGATGACACCGTCCTCTTTGTGCTGGTAATTACGGAATAGACGCATGACAGATTCCCTCCTTACTCTTTGTCTGCCCGGTTGGCAACGGCGTAGTAGATCACGGTCAGGAAGATCAGAATGATGCAGACCTCCACAGAGAGCGCAGCCGCCTGGGAGAATTTCATGTGGGTAAAGGCCAGCTCATACACCAGCTCCATGACGGAGATGCTGGCATTGTTGGGACCGCCGTGGGTCATGAGCATGGGCTCATAAAGAATCTGGAACACGGCCAGAATTTGCAGGATCAGCATGGTCTTGCCGGTGTGCAGCACGGTGGGCATGGTGATGGAGAAGAAGCGGCGGATGGGGGATGCGCCGTCCACCGTGGCAGCCTCGTACAGATCCTGGGAGATGCCCGACATGCTGGACATATATACCAGCGCCGTGGAGCCCGCCGCTTTCCAGGTCATGGCGACCACGATCCAGAAAATGACCGTTTTTTCATTCGTCAGGAATTTCACCGGCCCGACGCCGATCTTGGCAAGGAGGATATTCAGCACGCCGCTGTTGCCGGTGCCGAAGAAGAAGGTAAAAATCATCACGGCGGCAATGGACGGGATCACGTTGGGATAATAGGTGGCAATGCGGAAGAAGCCCCGGCCGACGGAGACCTCGGTGATCAGCGATGCAATGATCACTGGCACGGCAAGACCGACAAACAGGGAGCAGACGGTGTACTTGACCGTGTTCACCCAGGCAATCTGATAGGCAGGCTGCACAAGAAGCTTCTTATAATTCTTCAGCCCGACGAACTTTGTGATCTGGATGCCCCGGGTATCATAAAAGGACATCTTCACGGTGTCCACCAGCGGTCCCCAGACGAAGAAGGCAAACAAAATCAGGCTGGGAATCATCAGCGCCCAGGCGCTGATATTTCGCCGCAGCTTTCCGCGGCTCAGGCGCGGAGGATTGTCGTAATTTCTCATGATGCTCACCTCATGTATCGATTTGCCGCAGGCGCATTCCGTCCTGCCCGCATGCATCATATCACAAAACGGACAGCCCGAAAAGTCGGCTTGGAAGGTCACCCCACGGGGCGCTTCTGAGAACTTCAAAATCATTTGGCTCATTTTGGCGCTCTCAGAAACGCTCCAAGGAGCCGCCGACAGTGCGGCGGCTCCCCGGGTTGGTTATTGCATTACATGGCATCCAGGACAGCCTGGTAGTCGGCATTGGCCTGCTCCATCAGAGCGGGGATGTCAACATTCACGGGGTCAGCGCAGATGGCCTGCAGGACACCGTTGAGGATGGAGTACATGGTCTGGGTGTCGCCGGGCTCCTCGGTGCGCAGAGCGCCCTCTTCCTTGGAGAAGTCATAGTAGGGCTGCCACAGGGACATGTCAATGTTGCTGTACTCGTCGATGATCTTGTTCTGCTCATCAACGACAGCGCCCGTCCATGCGGGGAAGGCGGGGATGACGGGGATACCGGCATCCTGACGGTACTGCGCGTCGGCGATCCAGCCGTCGCGGGCAGCGTCGGTGACTTCGGGGGACTTGCCCATGATCTCCAGGTAATCCAGCGCCCAGCCGACCTGCTCGTCGGTGGCGTCAGGAGAGAAGAAGTAGGGAGTGCCGCCCATCAGGGTGTAGTGGCCGCCAGGGCCTGCGGGCATGGGAGCCAGGAAGAACTCGTCAGCCTTCATGCCGCGGTAGCTGGGCTGGTCAACGGCGTCGTTGGCAGCGATGTACATGGCAGCGGTGCTGGTGCCGATGCGGTCAAAGCCGGTGCCCCAGTTTTCCTGAGTGGGATCATCGGTGACGCACTTGTCCTGAACCATCTTCTGAACCCACTCCATAGCGGCAATTGCCTCGGGGGTGTTCAGGTTGGAGGTGTAGGTGCCGTCCTCATTGGGGATGCACAGGGTAGCGCCGAAGTTCCAGGCGATGTTGGACCAGTGCCAGCCGCCGCCGGCATCGGAAGCCTGCATGCAGAAGCCGGCAACACCGGTCTTCTCGCGGATGATCTTGGAATACTCGTAAACCTCATCCCAGGTGGTGGGGTACTTCACGGAGCCGTCCCCGTTGACCAGGCCTGCCTGCTCGAACAGGGGGATGTTGATCATCAGACCCAGGGAGTAAGCGTCGCGGGGCACACCGTAGACGCGGCCATCCTCGTCGGACAGCAGGTCACGGATGGCGGGGCTCATGGCATCCAGCCAGCCGCGCTCTTCCAGGATGTCGGTGATGTCCTTGACGAGACCGTTGCGGATCAGCTTTTCGGGCTCGGTGTACCAGGACTCAAACACGGTGGGAGCATTGCCGGCGGTAGCCAGGGCAACATAGGTGTCGGGGGAGTACTTGTAGTAAGCGGGAATTGCTTCCACATTGGGATGCAGGGCATTGAAAGCGGGAACATACGAATTGGTATGCACCGCAATGGCCTCGGTCTGGGTGTCTTCCGGCCAGATGCCCAGAGTGATGGAGCCGGACTCTTCGTCTGCCTTGGCCTGCTGTGCACCGGCACAGACGACCATGCCAAGCACCATGGCGGCAGCAAGAATCATGGATAGAACTTTACGCATTGTCATTTCTTCATCCTGCTTTCTTAAAAAGTTTTACGTTAAACCTAACATATAGAAGCGATCAATCAGACACTGCTTTGGCTATTTAGTAGGTTTATCGTTCAACTAAATACTATCAAAAAGTTTGTACTTTGTAAATAGTGAGTTCTCACATATTTCGCCGTCTCTTTTTGTAGGAATCGCCAAAGAGGCACACCGGATTTGGTGCGCTTCCACCATGGTCACCTGCTCTGCCGAATGTCCCCTTGTGGTCTCACCGGTTCCAATTGAAACATCAACCGGCTACACTTTTTTAACCGCGCATCCACGAAAAAAGCTGCGGCTCAGAAAAGCCGCAGCCTGTGTTCAGCTTTGTTTCGGCGCCCCTACGCTGTCGCGCACGATCAGCTGCACGGGAAGGGATTGGTTGCGCTGGGTCACTGGCTCGCCCTCCAGCAGGCGGATCATGCACTCGGCGGCGATGCGTCCCTTCTGGGCGGCATCCTGGTGGATGGTGGTGAGCATGGGCATGGTCATCCGTGCCCAGTTGATGTCGTCGAAGCCGATGACGGAAATATCCCGGGGCACCATCCGGCCGGATTGCTGCAGGCCGGACATGATGCCTGCCGCCAGCATATCGGCAGTGGCAAACACGGCGGTGATGTCCTGCCGCTGCGCCAGCTGCGCGCCGAATTCCATCATCTTACTGGTGGAAAATTCACATTCAAATACCAACGCGGGGTCAAAGGGAATCTCGTTCTGCGCCAGCGCGGCGCGGTAGCCCATCAGACGCTGCTCCACAACGCCGCCGGTTTTGACGGTTGGACCTGCAAAAACAATCCGCCGGTGCCCCCGGGCGATCAGGTGTTCCGTTGCCAGCTGCGCGCCCCTGAAATCGTCCAGACCGATGTTTACCATATTGCCCAGGTTTGAAACGTAGCTGTCCGTCAGCACCACGGGGAGCCGGAGCTCCTGCAGCACCCGGTAGAACGGCTCATCCTCGAAAAGCCCCGGCATGAACAGCCCCTCCACATTCCAGTTGCGCAGGAAAGCGGTCAGGTCGTCCGGCTCGGAAATGGCGCGGATCATCAGGAAATACCCCCGCTCCCGCAGCGCGCGCTCCACTGCGCCGGTCAGATCCATGAAGAAGGGGTCGGACATGAATTTGGGCTGATCGCGGGATTCCAGGTGGTTGATCAGCGCCACCACCTTGGAGGAGCGGGTCTTCATGGCTCTTGCGGACAGGTTGGGCACATAGCCGCGTTCGCGGATGATCTCGTTGATCAAATCGACGGTATGGCTGGAAACCTTATTGGTGCGCCCGTGGATGACATTGCTGACTGTGGTTGCGCTGACCCCGGCCTCCCGGGCAATATCTTCAATCGTGATCATCGTCAATTCCACATCCAATTCTTACGAACTTCCCTGTTATTGTACGTTAAACCTTTTCGTTTGTCAAGAAATTCCAAACTATTTGCGGATATTCAGCGGTCATCCGCAAAGGAATTCCGGCTCCCCGGATGAAACGGACAGACATCCCTTGGGTGGAACCCCTCCGGTGCATCCGCAAAACGCTCGATCCCCGCAATGCCGCACAGCTCTGCACCAAGAGCGTACAGCAGAGATTTTACTTCCTGGCTGGTCATTGCGCTTTGTAGACCTCGATCTCCGCTGCCTGCCCGGCCTTTGCGCCGCTGTTGGCGGTGAAGACGAAGCGGACATAGCGGGCTTCGGCAGTTTCTTCCAGTGGCAGGTAGCAGCGGTTATCCGTCATGGGGTCAAACTCTACGGTCTGGGCAGGAATCAGGGTGGAGAATTCCTCGCCGTCGCCGCTGATCTGGATCTCCACCTCCTGCGTGCGGGCACTCCAGATCTGCCTAGGGTTGAGCAGGATGCCGAAGCCGGAGATTTTCTGCGCCTGCTCCAGATCCACTGTAATGATGCTGGGGTAGCTGTCCTGCAGTCCCTCCCAATAGGTGAAGCGGTCGCCGTCCACGGCGTTGCGGCACTGATAGATCTGAGTGCTGCCGTTCTGCGTCACCTTTTTGCCCAGCGCCAGGTTTTCGCCGTAGTCGATGACCTCCGGCTCCGGCAGCGTCCACTCGGGATGAACTTCAAAATCCTCCTGCTCCGGGGCGGTCACCAGCGTCACGTTCGGATTGATGACCTCCCGGCTGTTTTTCTCCCGCAGAAGATACACCGTCGCGGCGGCGGATGCAAGAATCACCGCGGTCAGGAGCACGGTCAACACAGTTCTGGTCGATTTCTTCATGGAAAAGCCCTCCTTATTCGAACACGATATTGTCCGTAAACCGGCTGACGGATGTATCCGGGTTGTCGGCATAATTTTCCTGCGTCACCTTTTTGCCCAGAATTTCCAGATTCCGGATGGTGACGGCTTCGCACAGATGCTCTTCGTCAAAGCCCTGAATGCGGATGGGGCAGAGATTGCCCTCCTTGAAGTCGATGCCGTCGTCCCCGTCCAGCACATGGATGCCGTCGAAGAGAATGTCATGGACGGTGCCCCGCTTCTTGCTGGTCGACCAGCTGCTCTGGGCAATGGTAATATCGATCAGCTGACAGTTCTTTCCGGCGTCGCCCTTCCCCATGGAAGCATCCTCCACGGTGATGTTCCGGAACACGATGCCCGAAACCTCTGCGTCGTCGGCATTGTGGATGCTCATCACGGGCTTATGGAAATTATGCAGCACCGTGATGTTGGAGAAGGTCACGTTCTGGATGGTGGGCTTCAGCTTGCCGCCCTTATTGGTCTCGTAGCCGATCTCCATGGACTGTGCCAGATCCGTCCAGAGCTGGCAGCCGTCAAAGAGGATGTCTGCACTGTCGCTGCCCTTGCGGTTGGAATAGTTCTTCACCACCAGGCTGTCGTCCCAGGTGCGGATGAAGCTGTCGCGGACGGTGACATTGCGGCAGGACTGCACGGAAATGCCGTCGCCATTGGGGCGGGCGGAGATGATTTTAATGCCGCTGATGTCCACGTTGTCGCAGCCATACAGCTCCACGCACCAGGCGTTGGGGTTGAGAATGCCGATGCCGCTGACGGATACATTCTGGCAGTCGTGCAGACTGACGGGCAGATAGGCCGTCATCTTGTTCAGCATCCAGCTCTTCTGGTCGGAGCCGTCGAAGAAGCCGTGCCCCCGAACGGTGGCGCCGTTTACCTTGTTGCCCACCAGCGTGCCGCGAATCACCGCGCCGCCGGAGATATAGACATCCATTCCGTCCTCCAGCACCATGGTATCTGCGATCCAGGCGCCGGGGCCGATGTATTTCACCGTGTCCGTGCTCTGCGTCGGGGCATCGGCGTCAATTGCGTTTGCAAAGATATGCATGGCCTTGCTGGAGCTGCCCTGATACTCCACTGTGTACACATCCGGCTGCGCAATGGAAAAGGTCATGGTGTTGCCCTTCACCTTCGGCTCAATCCCATAGGAAAGCGGCCGCACGGTGACCTCACCCAGATCCTCCTCGGCAGGCAGCGTGATCTTCAGCTCCACCTCGCCGTCGGCAAAGTCAAAGGACGCAATCTGCGCCGTGGACAGGGGTGGATTATACCGGCTGTCCCAGGTGTGAGTGTTGTTCACCGCCGTATCATAAACAAAGAGCTCGTTGCCATCTGCCCACATCTTTGCCGTCTCCGAAGCGGCAACCGGCTTCGGCCCTTCATACAGCACCAGCTGCGCAAATTGCCTTTCGGGCGAGAACACCTCCGTCCTCCACGCCAGCACCGCCACCGTCACACCGGCCGCCGCCAGCACCGCAAGCACCCACAGCAGTACCCTTGACCACTTCTCTCCGTTCAGTTTAACGTTAAACTTCATAAACCAACTTCAGCTCCTTCCTGAAAATCTATTGATACTATACAAGCTGCCCGGCACTTTGTCAAGAAAGTTCCCAGCTTCACATGTACATTTTTTTTGCTGAACTCCGCCATGCTCTGTCCTGTCCGCAAAAAAGCGCTTGACATTTGTCCGAAATCGTACTATACTGGAAACCGTCCGATTTCGTACTAAAGGAGCTGCGTCATGGCAAAAAACCGAAGCAGAGAAATCCACCGCATCAACTATCTTACTTCTGAGATGGATGCGCTGTATCATCAAGCCTCTGTGAAAATGGGGATCAGTGACAGTGTCAGCATTGTGCTGTATCATTTATACGACGTGGGCGGGGCGTGCCTGCTGCGGGAGATCCTTTCTTCCTCCGGCATCAGCAAGCAGACGGTGAATTCCGCGCTGCGGAACCTGGAGGCGAGAGGGTTACTTTGTCTGGAGGCGTACAACGGGCGCTCCAAACGGGTGATACTGACGCAAGCCGGAATGGAATATGCGGAAAAAACCGTCGGGCGGCTCTATCAGGCAGAAATGGACGCCTTTGACGGCTGGACGGAGGAGGAAATTTCCGCCTATGTACAGCTCCAGGAAAAATATGCCGCCTGCCTGCGCGTGCAAATCAATAAAATGTAAAGGAATTTCCAAAGCGATGAAAAACCGAATTCAATTATCCGACCATTTTACCTATGGCCGCCTGCTTCGCTTCACCCTGCCCTCCATCGGCATGATGATCTTCACATCGATCTACAGCGTGGTGGACGGATTCTTTGTTTCCAATTTTGCGGGCAAGACACCCTTTGCAGCCATCAATCTGATTTTCCCACTGTTGATGATCTTCTCCACCGTGGGCTTCATTTTCGGAACCGGCGGCTCCGCACTGGTGGCGAAAACCTTCGGCGAAGGAGACCGGGAAAAGGGCAACCAGTATTTCTCTCTGTTCGTTTATGTCTGCCTGGTGCTGGGCGTGATTTTCGCCGTCATCGGCATTATCTTTGTGCCCTATGCCGCCACGGCGTTGGGCGCAACCGGCACCATGCGGGATGACGCGGTGCTGTATGCCCGGATCATCCTGGTATCGCTGCCGCTCAATGTGCTGCAATATCTCTTCCAGTCCTTTATGATCACTGCCGAAAAGCCCATGCTGGGGCTGTGGGTCACAATTTCCTCCGGCGTGACCAATATGGTGCTGGACGCCGTGCTGGTGATCCTGCTGCCCCAGGAATACAAGCTGGCCGGTGCAGCCGTTGCCACGACCATGAGCCAGGTGGTGGGCGGCGCGGTTCCGCTGGTCTATTTTTCCAGGAAGAACAGCAGCATCCTTCGCCTGGGCAAGACGAAGTACGACGGCAAGGCGATTTGGAAGGCCTGCACCAACGGCTCCTCGGAATTCATGAGCAACATCTCCATGAGCCTGGTTGGCATGCTGTATAACCTCCAGCTGATCAAGTACGCCGGTGAGGACGGCGTGGCGGCTTACGGCGTGATGATGTATGTAAGTATGATTTTTGCCGCCCTTTTCATCGGCTATTCCATCGGCACTGCCCCGGTAATCGGTTTCCACGATGGGGCGCAGGACTACGAAGAGCTGCGCGGACTGCTGCGCAAGAGCCTGATCATCATCGGCGTGTTCGGCATCGGCATGATCGCGGCGGCGGAGCTGTTGGCGGCGCCCCTATCCCGTATCTTCGTGGGGTATGACGAGGGGCTGATGGCGCTGACCGTCTCCGGCTTCCGGATCTTTGGCCTGTCCTTCGGCTTTACCGGCTATGCCATTTTTGCCTCCAGCTTCTTCACCGCACTGAACGACGGCGTTACCTCCGCCATCATCTCCTTCCTGCGCACGCTGGTATTCCAGAGTGCGGCGGTCATCCTCCTGCCGCTGCTGTGGGGAATTGACGGCATTTGGGTTTCCATCGTAGTGGCGGAATTCATGGCCGTGGTGCTGGGTGCGATCTTCCTGATCACAAAGCGGAAAAAATATCATTATTGAGAATCTACGAAAGGGGCTGCCTCTTAATGAGTCAGCCCCTCCTGCTTTTTTATGGTCGCATTGAAATATCCCTTCTGCTTCACTGCACGCGCCCATTCACATGAACATTACTTGTCACCCGAAATAACGTGCCAGGCTTCGTCATCGATCAATTCTCTTTTGAAAAAATATCTTCTGTCTTCATCGGTAATGCCGCGGATGACGCTGCAGGGATTCCCGGCAGCTATTACCATATCCGGAATGTCTTTTGTTACGACGGATCCGGCGCCAATAACCACATTGTTTCCGATGTGAACGCCCGGGCAAATTACGGCATTGCCGCCGATCCATACATTGTCTCCGATCGAAACCGCTTTTCCATACTCGTACCCCGAATTTCTGGTTTCCGGGTGAACAGGGTGACCGGCAGTATAGATGGCAACGTTGGGCGCCATCTGGCAGTTATCTCCGATCGTTACCTTCGCCACATCGAGGATCGTACAGTTATAGTTTGCAAAAAAGTTTTTGCCCACCTCAATGTGAGTGCCATAATCGCAATAAAACGGCGGGTTAACAAATGCATTTTCGGATTTCCCGAACAGTTCCTTTACGATTTTCTTAATCGCGTCAAAATCGGCGCGGTCAACCGTGTTCAGTTCCTGTGTAAGGATCCTTGCACGCTTTTGTTCCTCGTATACTTTATCGTCTGACAGATATACAAGGCCGCTGTCTCTTCTCTCAATATTATCCACTTTTATCTCTTCCTGTCGTGGTAATTCATTCAAAAATCCTTATTTTTATCAGAACAACGTGCCCCCGGCCAGAGGGGCACGCCTTTTATAAAATTACTCTGCGTCCCGCAGGCGGCGTTCTTCCTCCAGATCCTCCCGGGTGATGGGGCGGTCGCGGTAATAGTATTTCGTGTCGTCCTCATTGATTTCCCGGATGATCCGGCAGGGGTTGCCTGCCGCCACGCAGTTTGCCGGAATGTCCTTGGTGACGACGCTGCCTGCGCCGATAACGGTGTTTTCACCGATGGTCACGCCGGGGCAGATCACGCTGTTTGCCCCGATCCAGCAGTTATTTCCGATGGTCACGTGGTCGCAATACATGTATTCCCGCATTTTGGGATTGATGGGGTGGCCAACGGTGGCAATGGTCACGGCAGGACCGAACATGACCGCATCGCCGATGGTGATTTTTCCGTCGTCAATGAAATTGCAGTTTACGTTGATGTAGGTGCCCTTCCCCACCGAGATATGGCGGCCGTAGCAGAAGTAAAAGGGCGGTTCAATCCAGGCGTCGCAGGGTTTGCCGAAGATTTCCCCCAGCAGCCTTATGCGCCCCTCAACATCCTCCGGGCGGCAGTCGTTGAATTGCTTCATCCGCTGCTTTGCCTCCAGCCGTTCCTGCAGCATTCCCTCACACATGTCGGTAAAGAGATTGCCGTTCATAATGCGTTCGTGCATGGTCATTTTGCGGTTCCTCCTTCTTGGGTCAGATCTCTGACCCATTTGTATTTTTTGAAATGCAGGTACACTGCGGGCAGCTTGATGATCTCATCCAGATTCAGGATGAAGTAGACGGCAATCACCGGCAGCTTCCACACGAAGCCCGCCAGCAGCCCCAGGGGGATGGTTATCGCCCACAATGTGACGGCATCGCACAAAAAGCCGAACCGACTGTCGCCCCCGGCGCAGAAGATCCCGCCGATGACTGTGGAATTGACGGATTTGCCGATGCAGTAATACGAGCAGATGGCGAGCATCCATTTCAGGTATTCCTGCGCCGTCGGCGTCAGGCTGGTCAGGCGCACGATAAGCGGGCTGAGCAGCAGGAGCACCACGCCGGTGAAGAAGCCTGCCAGCACGGAGAGCCTTGCAACGCGGCGGCCATATTCCTTTGCCCGCTCCAGATTCCCGGCGCCCAGCTCGTTGCCCACGAGGATCCCGCCGCCGCTTCCGATGCCGATGCACAGGCAGATCAGCAGTCCCTTGGCAATGCCCGCAATGGAATTTGCTGCCACGGCGTCGCTGCCCAGATGCCCCATGATGACGCTGCACATGGTAAAGCCCACACCCCATACGATCTCATTGCCCAGTACCGGAGCCACGTATTTCCAGAACTCCCGGCTGCGGCGCTGTTCCCGGGTGCGGAAGCAGTGCCAGCGAAGCCGAATGCGCCCCGGCTTCCCGGAATCCCGGCAGGCCAGCGCCAGCTCTGCCAGCCGCGCCAGCACCGTGGCGACGGCTGCCCCGGCAGCGCCCAGCGCGGGCAGCCCCAGCAGCCCAAAGATCAGCAGGGCGTTCAGGCCGATATTGATCACAACGGAAGCCGCGCTGATGCGGGAGGCGGCTGCGGCGCGGCCGCAGTTTTTCATCATGCACAGAAAAAGCTGCGAGATGCCGCACAGCAGATAGGAGGGGCTGACCGCCCGCAGGTAGACCGCACCCTGTGCAATCAGCTCTGCATCCGGTGTGAAAATGCGCATGACTGCCCGAGGCAGCAGGGCAGTGAGCAGCGTGAACCCGGCGCTGACCGGCACTGTAAAGCGCATCACCATCCCGAAAATTCGCTCCACGGACTCCCGGTCGCCCTTGCCCCAGTACTGGGCGGCAAACATGCTTGCGCCAATGGTCATGGTGGCCAGATACAGACTGAATACAAACTGCACTTGCCCGGCCAGAGAGATCGCCGCCATGATGTCCTGGCTCAGCAGCCCCAGCATCACCGCATCCGATGCGCTCACCGCCGCCAGCATGAACTGCTGAAACGCGATGGGCAGAACCAGCGCACGCAGCTGCCGGTAAAAATCCTTTTTTTCCATAGAGCCGCTCCCTCCACTTGCAAACTGTGGTATTGGCTGCTATTATATTAGTACAGAAATTTCCCCATGTCTTTCATATTTGAGTATTCTTTTATAACAAACGTACACAATGGAGAAACCTATGAATTTAACGGTTTTGCAGGACGGCTCCGAGCAGATCCATTACAACGACCCGCGCATCCCCCTTTACGCCCGGCGGGGAAACCTGAAGAGCTTTTCCGGCATGGCGGCGCTGTGCCACTGGCACGACGATGTGGAGCTTCTGCTGCCCATGCAGGGGCATCTTTGCTACAGCGTAAACGGAACCACCGTAGAGATCTCCCATGGGGAAGCCATTTTTGTCAATTCCAGGCAGATGCACTTCGGCTACAGTGCGGATGGGACGGACTGTCAATACATCTGCGTTACCTTCCGCCCCCAGCAGCTGTGGGGCAGCGGCGAAATGGGGCGGCGGTTCGTCCTGCCCATCCTCTCGGCGGCGCAGCTGCCCTATCTGCTGCTGCGTGACGAAGCACTGACCGAAAAAATCCGCCAGGTGGATGCCCTGTATCAGCAGCAGCCCATCGGCTATGAGCTGCTTGCCTCCTCGGCGCTGCTTGCCCTCTGGCAGGGGCTGTACGTGCTGACCCGGCAGAAAATGGCGCTTTTACCCCCCGGAGACGAAGCCGGTCTGCAGGCCGTGCGGCGGATGTTGGATTTCGTCCGCACCCATTATGCAGAGCAGATCACTTTGGCCGCCATTGCCGCTGCCGGGGGCGTCTGCCGGACGCAGTGCTGCCGCATGTTCCGGCAATACCTGAACCGGACGCCGAATGATTACCTGAATTCCTTCCGGTTGGAAAAGAGCATGGAGCTTCTCAGAGCCACCGATCTGCCCGTCACCGAAATTGCCGCTGCCTGCGGCTATTCCGGCTCCAGCTATTTTGCCGAATGCTTCCGGCGTGCAAAGGGCTGCACCCCCATGCAGTACCGCTTAAGGAAATGTTAAGGATAAGCGTACTTGTTTCTTAAGGCGGGAACGGCTAGAATAGGCAGAAAAAACGGAGGCAAAACGAGATGGGCAGATTGTACAGCGCGGTGATCGAAACGCTGGCGGCAGCGGTTTTTCTTGTTCCTGTTTTTCTGATCGGGCGCAGACGGCTCTTTCGGGAAGGGCAAAAAATCGGGCTTTACACGCTGTTTGGTCTGTACCTCGCCGCAATGCTGGCGCTGGTCGGGTTCCCAAGTCTCATGACACTGAACATCGATCTTTCCGTAAATATCATTCCGTTTCTGGACATGATCCCCGATTTCAAAAATGCCTGTCTGAATGTGCTGCTGTTCGTTCCCTTCGGTATTTTTCTTCCCATCCTGTGGAGCAGCTTCCGAAGCCTGCGCCGAACCGCGCTGACGGGCTTGGCCGTCAGCGGTGTGATCGAGCTTGCTCAGCTCTTCACATTCCGAACCACCGACATCAACGACCTGATCACCAATACACTCGGTGCAGCGCTGGGCTTCTGCATTGCCAAAGGATTCACGCAGAACTTTACCACCCATACCGCAGCAGCTGATGGGCGGGATTTTTATACGATCTGCGGTTTGGTTGCAGGTGTTATGTTCTTCCTGCAGCCGTATGTTTCCATGCTCCTTTGGAGCACAATTCTGTGACCTGCTATACCTAACAAAACACTAAGAGCCGCCCAATATCCGGGCGGCTCTGAAGATTTTAGGGGAGCTCTGATTCAATCATGGCCTCCCTCCGAATTACTCCTGCCGGAACTTTGCAAACAGGGGCTTGAGGGCGGGGTAGATTTGCTTGAAGTTCTGGTACTGCTTTTCGTAGCGAGCGGAAATTTCCGGGTCGGGCTGGACGGTTTCCCGGACGCTGACCAGGGCATCGGCGCAGGATTTCACGCTGTCATACAGGCCGCAGCCCACCATCGCCAGCATAGCGCCGCCGTAGCCGGGGCCTTCCTCGGTCTGGGGAATGTCCAGGGGCAGGTTCAGCACATTGGCAAAAATCTTGCGCCACAGGGGGCTCTTGGCACCGCCGCCGCAGACCTTGGAGCGCTCAATGTGGATGCCCAGGGTCTTGGCCACCTCGAAGCTGTCCCGGATGGCGAAGGCCACACCCTCCAGCACGGCCTGAACCATGTCGGAGCGGGTGGTATCCATGGTCATGCCCAGGAAGGTGGCCCGGGCGTTGGTATCGTTGATGGGGCTGCGCTCGCCCATCAGATAGGGCAGGAAATAGACGTGGTTCTTGCCCAGCTTGTCATCGGTAATGTCCTTCTGCTCGGCGGGATAGTCCTTGGTTTTCAGAATTTCATCGCACAGCCACTTGTTGCAGCTGGCGGCGGAGAGCATACAGCCCATCAGATGGAATCGTCCGTCGGCATGGGCAAAGGCGTGCAGACCGTTGGTGGAGTCCACGCCGAATTTCTCGGAGGAGATGAACACGGTGCCGGAGGTGCCCAGGCTGATGTTGCAGGCTCCGTCGCCCACGGTGCCGGTACCCACGGCGGCAGCGGCATTGTCTCCTGCGCCGCCCACCACCTTGGCGGTCTTGGGCAGGCCCACATCGGCGGTGACGTTGCCGATAACCTCATAGCTCTCGAAGAGCTTGGGCATCTGGCTCAGGGAAACGCTGCAGATATCCAGCATTTCCTTGCTCCAGCACTTGTTCTTCACGTCCAGCAGCAGCATGCCGGAGGCATCGGAATAGTCGCAGGCGTGAACGCCGGTAAGCTTATAATTGATGAAGTCCTTGGGCAGCATGATTTTGCGGATGCGGCCAAAATTCTCCGGCTCGTTCTTCTGCACCCACAGAAGCTTGGGGGCGGTGAATCCGGCAAAGGCAATATTGGCGGTGAGCTCGGACAGCTTCTTCTTGCCAACGACCCCGTTGAGGTATTCCACTTCCTTATAGGTACGGCCATCGTTCCACAAAATGGCAGGGCGGATGACCTGGTCGTGCTCGTCCAGGATGACCAGACCGTGCATCTGGCCGCCGCAGCCGATGCCGGCCACTTCATTTACATCAATGTCCTTCGTCAGTTCCTTCAAGCCGTCCTGCACGGCAGTCCACCAGTCCTCGGGGTTCTGCTCCGACCAGCCGGGATGGGGGAAAAACAGCGGATAGTCCCTGGAAACGGTGCTGCAAATCTTGCCGGTGCCGTCCACCAGCAGGAGCTTCACCGCGGATGTACCCAGGTCAATGCCGATAAAATACTGCATGGAAAATCCTCCTTCATTTCGGGACGCCAAAAGCGCCCACTTTCAATACGTTCAGTTTAATACAGGATCGTGTCTGCCGCAAGTAACTGTTGTTCCTTTTTATTAGACTATCTTGCTTTTTCTGCTTTTTCGGCATATCGTCCATTTTCGCAGCTCCGAAATTGTGCAGCATTCACCGCCGCAGCTCTGCAATGATTGCCTTGCTCTGCTCGTCGGTATAAAATCGCTCCAAAGAATGGATGCTGTGGTGAATGACTGCATTTTCCGGCTTTTCCAGGGAAAGCTTATACTGCTCCGGGGTCATGCCGAACTGCTTTTTGAAGGCGGCGGAAAAATAGCGGTAGTCCGAAAAGCCGGAAGCCATGCTCACGGCGGTGAGCTTCTCCTCCCCGCCGGAGATCAGCTTGCAGGCGCAGTTGACCCGGACGGAATTGACATACTCCTGGAAGCTCTGGTTCAGGGTGCTCTTGATAAAATGGGACAGGTAGCTCATGGAGAAACCCTCGGCCTCCGCAAAGTCGGACAGGCGTATCTTGTGCATGTAATTTTCATCCACAAAGCGGATGAGGGAAGTCAGGCGCTTGTTTCGCTTTTCCTGGCTGATGCGCTCCTCCCGGGTGATGGCGCGGACGGGGATACTGCCAAGAATCTGGTGGAACATCAAAAAGGTGCGGCCAATGCACAGCAGCGCGCTGTAAGGCTCCCGGCTCAGGTAGGCATCCGCGATTTCCAGCAAAGCACTGCGTATCCCGGCTGCCTTGTCCCCCAGGTAGGGGTTCAGCAGGACATCCTCGGTCACCAAATCATTTTCCAGCCGCAGCAGCTCCGGCGATACCTGAAGACACAGGAAGGTGCATGTTTCATCGATCATGTGCAGCTCATGAGGCTCGTTGGGCTGGAACAGCAGCAGACTTCCCTTCTCCGCCCGGAAGCTGCCCCCGCCCCTGCTGACCATAAGGGGATTATCCAGCAGCCACATCAGCTCCCACTCCTGGTGGAAATGGGGGGTGCGGTAATCCACTGTGTTGAAAAAGGAAGTCAGGCCGGGGATGCGTCCGTGATGAATGATCTCCAGTTCGTCCATATCTCTTCCCCTCCCAATTTCTATAAATTTGATTGGTTTTTCCTTTTCTTTACATCATAACACACCTGCATTTTTCCCGCAACTGCTTTTGAGCCTATTTTCCGTTCTTCCCCTAAATTTTGGTTGAAACGGGGAGGAAAATAGTGTAGAATGTAGGTTTGGAAAGTGTTATGACATTTTGGAGGGAAACACCATATGCTTCAAATAAAAGATCTGACCTTTGATGTGACCGAACAGAAGGGGCAGAAGGAGATCATCAAGGGGCTGAACCTGAACGTGGACGAGGGTAAGTTCATCGTCATCACCGGCCCCAACGGCAGCGGCAAATCCACCCTTGCCAAGCTGATCGCGGGCATCGAAAAGCCCACCAGCGGGCAGATCGTCTTCGACGGGAAGGACATCACCGATCTTTCCATTACAGACCGTGCCAATATGGGCATCAGCTTTGCCTTCCAGCAACCGGTGCGCTTCAAGGGAATCACCGTGCTTGACCTGCTGCGTCTGGCCGCAAAGAAGCGGCTGAGCGTGGGCGAGGCGTGCAATTATCTTTCTGAGGTCGGTCTGTGCGCAAAGGATTATGTAAACCGAGAAGTCAATGCATCCCTGTCCGGCGGTGAGCTGAAGCGGATCGAGATCGCCACAGTGCTGGCACGCGGCACCCGGCTTTCTATCTTCGATGAGCCGGAGGCAGGCATTGACCTGTGGAGCTTCCAGAGCCTCATTAAGGTGTTCCGCCACATGCGCGACACCATCCACGGCTCCATTATCATCATCTCCCACCAGGAGCGGATCCTGGACATTGCGGATGAGATCATTGTGCTCTCCGGCGGCGGCATCAGCGCCCAGGGCAGCAAAGAAGCGATCATGCCGGAGCTGCTGCGCAGCGCCGATGTGGCACGCGGCTGTGCAAAGATCGAAGAAGGGGGCATGTAAAAATGGCACTTGACGAAATCCAGATGCACATTCTTCAGGAGGTTGCCGACCTGCACACCATCCCGGAGGGGGCATACAACATCCGCTCCAACGGCGGTCTGGCAGGGCGGAACACTACCGCCAATATTGACATCGTATCCAAGCCCGACGGCAGCGGCATTGATATTCACATCAAGCCCGGCACAAAGAACGAAAGCGTCCACATCCCCGTGGTGCTGAGCCAGAGCGGATTGAAAGATCTGGTGTACAACGATTTCTTTGTGGGCGAGGGCGCAGACGTGGTGATCGTGGCGGGCTGCGGTATCCATAACTGCGGCGACCAGGATTCCCAGCACGACGGCGTACACCGCTTTTTTGTGGAGAAGAACGCAAAGGTAAAATACGTAGAAAAGCACTACGGCGAGGGCGACGGCAAGGGCAAGCGAATCCTGAACCCGGTGACCGAGGTGCACCTTGCCGAGGGCAGCGCCATGGAGATGGAGATGGTGCAGATCAAGGGCGTGGATTCCACCGTCCGCACCACCCACGCCGACGTGGCTGCCGGGGCATCCCTGGTGGTGCGTGAGCGGCTGATGACCCACGGCGAGCAGAAAGCGGAGAGCATCTATGTCACCGAGCTGGACGGCGATGGCTCCCGGGCGGACGTGGTGTCCCGCAGCGTGGCAAAGGACAGCTCCTATCAGAAGTTCGATTCCCGCATCATTGGCAACGCCGCCTGCACCGGCCACACCGAATGCGACGCCATCATCATGGGCTCTGCCCGGATTCTGGCAGTGCCCCAGCTGGAGGCCAACAACATTGACGCCGCCCTGATTCACGAGGCCGCCATCGGCAAAATTGCCGGTGAGCAGATTATCAAGCTCATGACCCTGGGCCTGACCGAGCAGGAAGCAGAAGAACAGATCGTCAACGGATTTTTGAAATAATTGGATATACGCAAGCGGGCACCCGGTCTCGGGTGCCCCACTTTTTACGCTTCCATAATCCAAAGATTTTGACTTTCTGCAAGTTTTACTGTGTATTTCCCGTTGTACTCCACAGACCGATCAGACATTGCATCCAGTGTGACTTCTTCCCGCATATTGGTGGGAATGCCATAAAGCGGGAGCGGAATCAACACGGAACCAATCATCTTTTCCTCCATCCAGATTTCCCCGCTCAGTACTCCGTCCACAACCATGATTATCTCTTCCGGCGCACTCAGCGCAAAGGGGCGCTTAATGGAAATGGGGAGCTCGATATGCAGAACCCCTGTTTCGGATTTTTCAATCCTTGCCCTTCCGATTTTCAGGTTGGAAAAGATTTCATCCGCAGTGGGATTTTGCAGCGTAACCTTTTTCTCCGCTTCGCTCACCTTTTTCTGAATCTCGTTTCGTTCTGATTCCAGTTCACAAATGTCATTGTTAAGCCCAAAGGAGCCGCGAAGCGCGATGGCGGACATCTCCCGCATGGACTGATTATACTGCTGAATCTTCCGATTGTTTTCTATCGTTTGAGAGGCGGCAATTATGCCTGCTGCCGGCCCAGCAATTCCCTCGGCAATTCCGCCGGAGAGCCCCCAGCTCGCCTCTTTCTGCTGCGCGGCAAAGTAAAACTGCCCCAACTGCCGCATTGCCTCCTGCCCCTGTTTCTTTTTCGTGATGCGGGTCTGGCAATCGCTTTCCAGGTTTTGCAGCATTTTAATCCGCTTCTGGTTGCCGGTCAGACCGGAAATCTCCGCAACCCGCTGAAAAAATCTTGCTTCGTCCTCGTTGGGCGTGGCATTGCGCGGTGCTTTGGAGGCTTCCAACCGGGCTTTTTCGCTCGCTTTCGCCTGTGCCTCTCCATCACGAAAACACCTTTCGAAATAATCCGGGCTCAAGTACAATGTGCGGTTTTCCGGCAAAATTCCTTCATCATTCAGCATGTCATTGATAATTTGTTTTGCCTTTGCCTGGCTGAATTCATCATTAAAAGATGTGATATGCGCTTCTTTGCAGGCGTTGTAGAATTTTTCTGCCGAAATTTCCAGCGTTCCTTTTTGAGCCAGCGCATTTTTCTCGTTCTGCCTTTTTTGCCTTTCCGCGTTCTCCTTGCGTTTTGCCTGTATGCACTGCTTGCGTTCCTTTATTTTCTTTGCGCATTTCCGTGCCAGGTGCGCAAACCCGGCAGTAAAGGCGGCACAGCAAAATGCAATGAGGCAAAGCTCGCCGTCCCCTCCATTTGCAATCATCTCCCGCACCGACCAAACAATGCCCAATGCCGACAGACACATTGCTATGATATGCAGTGTCATTTTTGTTTCAATCCACTGTATCTCTTCGTCTTCCCCAACCATCCATTGTTCATCCATGCGTAAACACTTCTTTCTGATATGCCCCCAGTTTTCTGAGTGCTGTTATTTGAACTGAATCATTACCGAAAGGAATCTTTTTCCTTCGACAAGCCTATTATTGCGCAACTTTTGCAGCGTGTCAAGTCGGAAACATATCTTTTCACGTTGCCGCTTTTGAGAAATCCAGCCGCCGCACTTTATAGTAAGGAGTGAAGGCTATGCAGGAGCAGCAGCGGGAAAAGTTTAGATTTCTTGGTTTGAATATCGCCTATTACCGCAAGGAAAAGGGGCTTTCCCAAAGCCAGCTTGCGGAGCTGGTGAATATCAGCAGAACCCACATGAGCCGGATCGAAACGGCGGACTGTGCGGTCTCGCTGGATGTGGTGTTTGATATCTGCGATGTACTGAATGTAAAACCCTCCCGGCTCTTCGATTTCAGAGATTAAAATACATACCATACCCGGGGCGCCCTTCCGATCGGAGGGCGCCCTGTTTTTTTGCGGCGGCGGCTGATACAGTCCTGCGGCGCGTTGATTTTGGATTACATAACTCAGAAAATCAGGAATTTGGGGTGGAAAAAGGTTGGATTATTTATTGAATTTTTATTAAATCTTTTCAGAAAGAGCGGTTTTCCGTGCAATAGCATTGACTTTACGGGGGGAATGTGTTACAATTCGGTTACATTGCGGTCAAAGGCTTTCTGCGACCAATCTTATTTGGAGATAGATGCAAATGATTGAATTTACCGATGTCGTAAAATCCTACGGTCACGGTTCCCCCGCACTCAACGGGGTGAGCATGCAGATCGAGGACGGTGAATTTTGCTTTCTGGTCGGTCCCTCCGGCTCCGGCAAATCCACCATCATCAAGCTGATCAGCGGGGAGCTCCGCCCCACCTCCGGCACCGTGCATGTCAACGGCTACAATCTGGAGCGGATCCGCAAGCGCGAGATCCCCTATCTGCGCCGCACCACCGGCGTTGTGTTCCAGGATTTCCGGCTGATTGCGAAAATGAGCGTGTATGAAAACGTGGCCTTCGCCATGCGTGTCATCGGCGCGAAGGAAAAGGAGATCCGCGACCGGGTACCTTATGTGCTGGAGCTGGTGGGTCTGGAAAATAAGGCCAAGCGGCTGCCCCGTGAGATGTCCGGCGGCGAGCAGCAGCGTCTTGCCATCGCCCGGGCGCTGGTGAACAACCCTTCCACCATCATTGCAGACGAGCCCACCGGCAACCTGGATCCGGCTCGTTCCTTTGAGATCATGTCCCTGCTGCAGGAGATCAACAACCTGGGCACCACCGTGCTGGTGGTGACCCACGCCAAGGATCTGGTGCAGCTGTTCTCCAAGCGGGTCATCGTTATCGACGACGGCATCATTGTCAGCGACGGGGAGGGCTACTACGATGAGGATTAACAATTTAGGCTACCTGATCAAAGAAGGCTTCCGGGGCATTTTCCTGCATGGCTTTATGTCCTTCGCCGCTATCTGCGTTACCGTAGCGTGCCTGCTGATCGTGGGCAGCTTCTCCATCCTGGCCTACAATCTGGACGTGATGGTGCAGAAGCTGAACCAGACCAGCGAGATCATGGTGTACATCGACAGCAATTATTCCAGCGCCGACGCCCGCAGCGTAGGCACCCGGATCAATATGCTGGACAACGTGGAAAAAGCGGAATTCATCTCCCGGGAGCAGGCACTGGAGAATTTCGTCAGCGATCACGACAACAACGCCGCCTTCAACGGTGTCCAGGCAACGGATCTGCGTGACCGCTATGTGGTCACCCTGGAAGACAACAACCTGATGAAGCAGACCGACGACCAGCTCAAGCAGATCCCCGGCGTCGTCAAGACCAATGCCGCCTATGAGCTGGCGGAGGGCTTTACCACCATCCAGAATGTGCTGAACATCGTCTCCGTGGCGCTGATCGCCATGCTGCTGGTCATCTCCCTGCTGATCATTTCCAACACCATCAAGCTTGCCATGTATGACCGCAAGGACGAGATCGCCATCATGAAGATGGTGGGCGCGACCAACAGCTTCATCCGCCTGCCCTTCGTGGTGGAAGGCTTCACTTTGGGTATGATCGGCGCCGTGCTGGCCTTCGGGCTGGAATGGATCCTGTATGATGCGCTGGTTGAAAAGCTGGCAGGTGTGGATGCACTTCGTCTGTTCAGCTTTGTTCCCTTCGTGGGCGATTTGTTGGTCCCCATGGTGGTCGTGTTCAGCGCTGCCGGTCTTTTCGTCGGCATTGTCGGCAGCTGGACCTCCATCCGGAAGTTTATGGATGTGTAAAGGCTCCAAATCAAATTTGAAAGCGCTGCCGGCTGTGGGGCGCTTTCCAGGAGAGACTATGAAGAAAACCCGAGTTCTTCGGTCTGCTGCCGCCGCTTTTCTTGCGGCTGCAATGGTTTTCTGCTCACTTCCCCGGCCGGCTTATGCCGCGACCACCTCTGAGATCAAAAACGAAATCAATGATTTAAAGGTAGAAAACGCCGTTATTCAGGCGCAGATCGATTCCATTCAGTCCCAATATAACGCCAATGCCACGGAGATCCAGGCACTGGTGGACAAGAAAAACGCCGTCGACCAGGAAATTGCCCTGCTCCACGACCAGATCACAAACATCAATGAACAGCTGCGTATCTACGGCCAGATGATCGCCGATACCCAGGAGCAACTGGATGCCTCCACTCTTGAGCTTGCAAGACTGAACCGGCAGTACAAGGAGCGCATCCGCGCCATGGAGGAATACGGCGAGATCACCTATTGGCAGGTCATCTTCCAATCCAGCAGCTTCACAGACATGCTGGACCGGATGAACATGGTGGATGAAATTGCCGCCGCCGATACCCAGCGGCTTGCTGACCTGCAGGTGGCTGCCGCCAATGTGGAGGAAAATCAGCGCATCCTCAGCGAGGAAATGCTGGACCTGCAGGACACCCGCGACCAGCTGGAAAGCAGCGAGGAAATGCTGAAGATAAAGCGCACCGAGTCCGATGACATTCTGCGGGAGCTGATTTCTCAGCAGAGCGAATTCCAGGCAGTGCTGGACAAAGCCGCAAAGCTGCAAAACGACCTGCTCACCGAAATTGCCGAAAAGCAGCGGGAGCTTCAGGCCGCGCAATACAAAGAAGAGTTGGTAAAAATGGCGCTGAAGGGAGAAAATCCCCCCTCCAACGCCACCTGGATCGAACCGGTTTCCGGCTACACCATTTCCAGTCCCTTTGGCAACCGGAAGTCTCCCACGGCGGGTGCTTCCAGCAATCACAAGGGTGTGGATATGGCCTGCCCCTCCGGCACTCCGATCTACGCCACCCGGGCAGGCACCATCACGGTCGCCTCCTACCAGGCCGGCGGTGCGGGGTACTACGTATCCATCAATCACGGAGATGGTTTTGCTTCCATCTACATGCACATGACCCGTTATGTGGTCTCCAAGGGGCAGTCCGTCGCCCAGGGAGAGCTGATCGGCTATGTGGGCAGCACCGGTGTAGCAACCGGCCCTCACCTGCATTTCGGCGTCTCCTACGGCGGCACCTATGTCAACCCCATGGCATACCTGTAACACAAGCAAAGGAGTTTTCTTATGAAAAACCGCAAGCGTCTTGTTTCCGTTCTGGCCGGAGTGATGGCGGCAATCATGCTGCTGACCCTTCTTTTCAGCATCCTGCCCCTGCGGGCATCCGCCGCCTCTTCCAGTGAGATCCGAAAGCAGATCAATTCTCTGCAGGACGACCGGAAGGACATTAAAAATCAGATTACCGAACTGCAGGCGCAGTATCAGCAGACCTCCAATGAAATTGCCGACATTGTAGCGCGCAAGAACATCATCGACCAGGAGATCGGCCTGCTGCACACCGAGATCATCAACATCAACGAGCAGATCGGCGCCTATAGCGTACTGATCGCCGACCAGCAGGAGGAGCTGGACGCCGCCCAGGCGCGGTTTAACCAGCTGAACGAGGACTGCAAGGTGCGTATCCGCGCCATGGAAGAGGAAGGGACCGTCAGCTATTGGGCGGTACTCTTCAAGGCCAACAGCTTTTCTGACCTGCTGGATCGGCTGAATATGGTGGAGGAAATCGCCTCCTCTGACACCCGCCGCTTACAAGAGCTGAGCGACGCCGCCCAGCGGGTGGAGGATGCGCAGGCAGAGCTTGCCAGCGAAAAAAGTGAACTGGAGGTCACCCGCGTCGAACTGAACAACACCCAGAGCGAACTGGACGCCAAGCGTGAAGAAGCAGACAATCTGATCGTCGAGCTCATCGCAAAGGGCGAAGAGCTGAAGCAGCAGCAGATCGATCTGGAAGAAGAGGATCAGGCGCTTCTTGAAGAAATTGCCCAGAAAGAGCAGGAATACAACGAAGCCAAGCTGGAGGAATGGCTGGCCTATATGGCAACCTATGTGCCCCCCACGACGGTGGCGCCCTCCATTCCGATCAGCGATCCCAACGGCAACGGAAATTCCGGCAGCGACAGCGGCAATTCCGGAAATTCGAACAGCGGCGTGACCGTAGGCAGCTCCTGGCTGGTGCCGTGCAGTTACCGGATGATTTCCAGCCCCTTTGGTATGCGCGAATCGCCGACCACCGGCGCATCCCGCTATCACCAGGGCGTTGACCTCGCCGCCCCGGCGGGTACACCCATTATCGCCTCCCGCGGCGGCACGGTGACCATTGCCAGCTACTCCAATTCCGCCGGCTACTATGTCACCATCAATCACGGCGATGGGTTCTCCTCCATTTACATGCACATGACCAACTACATCGTCAGCAGCGGCCAGAAGGTGAACCAGGGACAGACCATCGGCTATGTGGGCAGCACCGGCATTTCTACCGGCAACCACCTGCACTTCGGCATCGCCACCGGCGGCGCCTATGTCAATCCCTGCAGCTACGTCAGCCTGTACTAAGGAAACTCTGAATAAATCCCCTCCATCTGAACAGCGGATCTTTTTCCCTATCCGTGCGGTTCCAAAAACGGGAAATACATAAAGTATTCCTCCGTTTTCGGAACCTTCGCCTAGTGAAAAATCTCGTGCTGTCAGCGCTTGCAAATTTAATCAGAGCTTCCCTAAATCATCCCGCACGGGGGACTGTCTCATGGCAGTCCCCCTCTTTCACAGGATCTGCGGTGCACATTAAATCTTTAGGAACAAATTCAAAAAGGTGATCGCCATGAAAAAACTGATAACGATTCTCTCCTATGCAGCCACCGCCCTGGCCGCCTGCGCGGTTACGCTGTGCCTTACCATCGGGAAAACACCCGGAAATACCAAGCTGGATCAAATTGAATACCTGATTGAAAACCGCTTTGTAGAGGATGCGGACATGGACAAAGCGGAGGACACTGCCGCCAACGCCATGATTGCCTCCCTGGGTGACCGTTGGAGCTATTACCTGAACGCGCAGGAATATGCTGCACACAAGGAGCAGGTGGAAAACGCCTATGTGGGCATTGGCATCACCATTACGCCTGCGGAGGATGGCAGCGGCTTCCAGGTCATTGGTGTGCAGAGCGGCAGCGGCGCCCAGGAGGCGGGTGTGCTCACCGGGGATATTGTGGTAGGCGCCGAGGGGCAGAGCGTCCTGGATATGACCACCGCCCAGCTGCGCGACATCATCCGGGGCAAGGAGGGCACCCAGGTCACGCTGGAGCTGAAACGGGGGGAGGATACGCTTTCTCTTTCCGTTACCCGCACGAAGATTCTCACCGAAGTGGTCACCTCCCAGCTGCTGGACGGAAATATCGGTCTGATCGCCATCCACAATTTTGACGAGCGCTGTGCCGAGGAGACCATCGCCGCCATTGAAGCCCTGGGGGAGCAGGGGGCGGAATCCCTGATCTTTGATGTGCGCAATAACCCCGGCGGCTATGCCTCCGAGCTGGTGAAGGTGCTTGATTACCTGTTGCCGGAGGGCGACCTGTTCCGCACGGTGGACTACGCCGGACGGGAGAAGGTGGACACCTCCGACGCTGCCTTCCTGGATATGCCCATTGCGGTGATATGCAATGAGGATTCCTATTCTGCCGCTGAATTCTTCCCCGCTGCCATTCAGGAATACGGCGCGGGCACTGTGGTGGGCATGCCCACCTGCGGCAAGGGCTATTTCCAGTATACCTACGAGCTGAACGACGGCTCCGCCGTCGGCCTTTCCGCCGGGAAATACTTTACTCCCCAGGGCAAAAGCCTGATCGGCACCGGGATCCAGCCGGACATTCAGGTGGAGGTGGACGATGAAACCCGTATCGCCATTGCCTACGGAAATGTGGAGCCGAAGGATGATCCACAGATTCAGGCCGCAGTGGAGGCTCTGACAAAATAAAGGCTCACCCATTGTAAAGAGCAGAAAGAACTGGTATAATAAGGTGAGTTTATGCAAACGGAGGCTGCTATGAAGATCATCATTGCCGGCGACGGCAAGGTAGGAAATACCCTGACAAAGCAGTTCACTGCCGAGGGGCACGATGTCACGGTCATCGACTATAATTCATCCGTCCTGGATTCCAGCGTAGAGCGGTTCGACGTCATTTCCGTGGAGGGCAACTGCGCCTCCATGGCTGTGCTGAGCCAGGCGGGGGTAAAGGAGGCAGACCTGCTGATCGCCGTGACCAATCACGACGAGATCAATCTGCTGTGCTGCACCACCGCCCACTCCATGAACCCCAAGCTGCACACCATCGCCCGCATCCGCAACCCGGAATACAACGACCAGGCGTACCGCATGCGCGATGTGTTCGGCCTGTCCATGGTCATCAATCCCGAAAACCAGGCCGCCACGGAAATTCACCGGCTGCTGAAATATCCCGGCTTCCTGCGGCGCGATACCTTCGCCAAGGGCAGAATGGAGATCGTGGAGCTGCGGGTGGATTCCGGCAGCAAGCTGTGCGACGTCAAGCTGGTGGATCTGCGCAGCATCATCAAATGCAGAGTGCTGGTATGCGCCGTGCTGCGCAGCGGCTCCGCCATTGCCCCCGGCGGCGACTTCGTCCTGCGGGAAGGCGACCGTATCTTTGTCACCGCGCTCTCCGAAAATCTGACCACGCTGCTGAGCAGTCTCGGCATTCTCTCCCACCGGGTGCGGCGGGTGCTGATCTGCGGCGGCGGCATGGTAGGCTATTATCTGGCCGCCCGACTGAAAAAAGAGGGCATGGCCGTCAAAATTGTGGAATCCAACGCCCAGCGCTGCCAGGAGCTGAGCGCGCTGCTGCCGGGCACGGACATCATCTGCGGCGACGTCAGCGACCAGGATCTGCTGCTCAGCGAAGGGCTGGCGCAGTATGACGCGCTGGTCAGCTGCACTGGGCTGGACGAAATGAACATGATCGTCTCCCTGTACGCCGCCGGGTGCGGCGTGCCGCAGGTCATCACCCGTCTCGGCAACGCGGACAACCGCAGCCTGATCGACAGCCTGAGCCTGGGCAGCGTGATCTGCCCGAAGGATCTTTGCAGCAACAACATTGCCCGCTACGTCCGCGCCATGAAAAACCAGACCGGCGCTGCCCTGACCGTCCACTCCATCGCCGACGGCAAGGCGGAGGCCATGGAATTCCAGGTGGACGAGCACACCCGCCACTGCGGCGAGCCGCTGAAGCAGATCAAGCTGAAGCCAAATGTGCTGCTGGTGTCCATCGCCCACGGCGCTGCACCGCAGCTCGTCACCGGCGACTCCGTGTTTCTCCCAGGGGACATTGTGCTGGTGGTCACCAACGGGCGTGAAGTGCTCTATCAGCTCAACGACATCTTCGCGTGATCGGGAGGCTCCATGAATTACAAAATGATGGGGCGGCTCACCGCCCAGCTGCTTTTGATCGAGGGGCTGTTTTTGATTCCCGCCATGCTCATCAGCCTGTGCTGCGGCGAGCAAGCGGCTGTCCGCGGCTTTGCCTTCACGCTGACACTGATCGCGGTATTTTCCGTTCCGCTCTATTTTCTCTGCCGCAATGCCCGCAGTGCCTTTTATGCCACCGACGGCATGGTGTGTGTGGCGCTGAGCTGGCTTGTGCTCAGCCTGGTGGGGGCGCTTCCCTTCCGCATCTCCGGGGCGATCCCGAAATACATCGACGCACTGTTTGAAACCGTATCCGGCTTCACCACCACCGGCGCTTCCATATTGCCGGAGGTGGAGAGCCTTGCAAAGGGGTTGCTGTACTGGCGCAGCTTCACCCACTGGGTAGGCGGCATGGGCGTGCTGGTGTTCCTGCTTGCCATTGCCCCCTCCAAAGGGAGCGGGCAGGGCTTTACCATGCACCTGCTGCGAGCCGAAAGCCCGGGTCCCAGCGTGGGAAAGCTCGTGCCCAAAATGCGCGAGACGGCTGCGATCTTGTATCTGCTGTATATTGCCCTGACCGTTCTGAACTTTCTCTTCCTGCTGGCAGGGGGAATGCCGGTACTCGATGCGCTGTGCACCGCCTTCGGCACGGCGGGCACCGGCGGCTTTGGCATCAAGAACGATTCCATGGCAAGCTACAGCCCCTATATTCAGAATGTGACCACCATTTTTATGCTGCTCTTCGGCGTGAATTTCAGCTGCTATTACCTGCTGACCCTGCGGCAGATCAAGAGCGTACTCAAGGACGAAGAGCTTCGGCTCTATGTCGGCATTGTGCTGGGCAGCATTGCACTGATTGCATGGAACGTGCGGGGCTTTTACGCAAGCCTTGGTGAAACGGTGCGCCACGCCGCCTTCCAGGTGGGCAGCATCATCACCACCACCGGCTTTGCCACCACGGATTTTGACCTGTGGCCGAGCTTTTCCAAAACCGTTCTGCTGTGCCTGATGGTGGTGGGCGCTTGTGCCGGTTCTACCGGCGGCGGCATCAAGGTGGCACGGGTGCTCATTCTCTTCAAGAGCCTGCGGCGCAGCATCGCCCAGATGCTCCACCCCCGCAAGGTGCAGGTCATCCGCAACAACGGCGCGGTGATCAGTGAGCGGGTGGTGGCAAACACCAATGCCTACCTGTGTGCCTATGTGATCATTCTGCTTGCAAGCTTTGTGATCATCTCCCTGGACGGTTTTTCCGTCGGAACAAATTTGTCCGCCGTGCTCTCCTGCCTGAATAACATCGGCCCCGGCCTGGAGCTGGTGGGGCCGACCTGCAATTTCGGCATCTACGGTGTCCTGAGCAAAATCGTGCTGATCCTGGACATGCTTCTGGGGCGGTTGGAGATTTTCCCGATCCTGGTGCTGTTCTCCTTCCAGGCATGGAAGAACGGCTGAGAAAACTCCGAACCGACCGGCAAGCGTCGGCAACGGGCAATTGATTCAGAGATACTCCAACTGAAGGAGCCAATATGACGAGATTTTTTATGGAGGGGCAGGATTTCGCCGCTGCCTCCCTACAGCTGACCGGCGAAAATTTTCAGCATGCGCGCGTCCTGCGCCTCAAACCCGGTGAGCAGCTGCTAATCTGTGACGGTGCGGGGCAGGAGGCGCTGTGTACCGTTGCCGCCGTGGGCACGTCGGATATTTCGCTGGATGTGGTGCAGCGCCGCCGGAGTGAAACGGAGGCTGCCGTGCAGGTCAGCGTCTACATGGCCTTTCCCAAGGCGGATAAGCTGGAGCATGTCATCCAGAAAGCCACGGAGCTGGGCACTTTTGAAATTGTGACCTTTCCCTCTGCCCGGTGCGTCTCCCGTCCGGATGAAAAAAGCCTGAAAAAGAAGCTGGAACGCTGGCAGAAAATCGCAGCCTCCGCCGCCGAGCAATCCGGGCGCGGGCGAATCCCCCAGGTGACCGCCCTGGGCAGCTATCGGGAAGCCCTGACCCGTGCAGCAGCCGCCGACAGAGCGCTGCTGTTCTACGAAAACGAGCATGCGACCACCCTGCGCATGGCGCTCACCGCTGCCCCCTGGCGCACCGTGAGCCTGCTCACCGGCCCTGAGGGCGGACTGGAAGAGAGCGAGGTTGCCCAGGCACGCGCCGCCGGACTGCAAATCTGCACGCTCGGCAGCCGGATCCTGCGGTGCGAGACCGCCCCCCTGTGCGCCCTCTCCGCCGTCATGTACGCCGCCGGGGAATTCTAAATTTTCAAAAACGGAGATGCCTCCTACGCGGAAGCATCTCCGTCTTTCTTTTGGAGCAAGCAAAATGGTGCTGACAACGTACGGGGAAATGACCACTGCCTGCACGATCTCATAAAAAGGAGGACGATTCATAGAACCGTACCCCCCGTTTGATTATTGTGCCTGCCGGATGTGGATGTCGGCGGAAAGGCCGCTGAATTTGATGGCGCATGCGCCGTCGCCGCTGATGATTTTCCCGCCGCTCTGTGTCGTAACGAAATCCGTGGAAAAGCTGCCGCTGAGTGTGTCCTTTTCCAGGGTGAAGCCGCTGTCCGCCGGGAGCGTCAGGTTCAGGCTGCCGGAAACGCCATCCGCCCGGATCTCCTGCGGCACGCCGGAAACCGTGACGTCCGCTCTGGCAGAAACACCGCTCAGGCGCAGCTCCTTCACCGCGCCGCTGAGCGTCAGATTTCCGGAAACGCTGTCCAGCTTCATTTCATCTGCGGTGCAGTTTTCAAGGAAAAAGTTTCCGCTGACGGTGGATGCAGTCACCTTCCCGGCGGTCAGCTCCTGCACCTCCACCCGGGCGGACACTGCATCGATCTCCAGCTTCTCACAGTGCCAGTCCGCCGGGAAGGCGATATGCAGATCTTTTTTCTTGGGTGAAAGACTGCCAATGAAATTTTTCTCGCTGAACTCCACGATCAGCTCAGAGCCATTTTGACGGATGACCATCGGGTCATCGCTGCCGTGTCTGTCCTCGGTGACGGTGATTTCCTTCTGGTCAGCCGGGGTCAGGTACACATTGCCCGCTACCCAGTCAATTTGCAGCGCATCAATGTCCTCCGGCCTGAATGCCGACGCCTCGACAATGGGGGCGCTGCTGCCCCTTGTAAAAATGGGGATGGATAGAAACTTCCCCAGTCCAATGCCCGCCAGCAGGATGCACAGCAGCACCACCGCAATGACGGCGAAAACAATCAGGCGTACAATTGTTCCTGTTTTCATCTCAGGTGCCCTCCCTCAAATCGATCAGAGAATTGACGACGCCCCGAACCGCGCCGATCACGGGAAATACCAGCCAGGTGATCCACCAGGCATGGGTGGCAAAGCTGATGACGAAGTACAGCACAAATCCAACGGTGGAAATCAGGGAGCCGACGCTCTTCTTCAGCGCCTTCGTCCCCTGCTCGCCTTTCTCCGCAGGAGTGTGCTCCTGCGCCGTCTGCCCGGGCTTGCTTCTGCCAAAGGTCAGCAGGAGCAGCGTGGCAACTGCAATGATCACCAGCATCAGGCACAAGCCAATGACATCCCAGCCCAGCGCATCAGAGATGAGCAGCGGCACCGGACTGACGATGTACAGGAAAATGGCCACCGCCCGCAGCATTCGCGCCACAGCGGGGGCAGTGCCCTCAAAATCGGGCAGGGGGTTATAGTTTTCCTCTGCCTGAAAATCAGGCTTCTTTCCGCCGATGATCTCCCCCACGTCGCCGATTCCGGCAATGGCCTGGCGGTAGGCCGCCTCCTCCGTGCTGCCCCGGGCAATCAGATCGTCGAAACGATCCAGGGTGTTCTGCAGGATCTCCTGCTTGATTTCCTCCGTGTCGGCGCTGCCGGCAAAGAGGAGATTCACGTATTGAATGAGCTGTTCTCTCATACCTCTTCCTCCGCTTCCATAAGCTTATCCATAATTTCTTTCGTTTCCTTCCATTCCTGTGCCAGTTTTTTGCTGGCCATCCGCCCGGCGGGGGTGATGGCATAGTACCGCCGCCGCGCTCCCGCGCCGCTGTCGCCCCAATAGGAGGTGATGAAGCCCTGCTCCTCCAGCCGCTTGAAAGCGGTGTAGAGCGTGGCCTCCTTCAGCTCGAAGCGCCCGGAGGAAAGGGTGGAAATCACCTTGTTGATCTCATAGCCATAGCTGTCGCCATGCAGCAGACGCGCCAGAATGACGGCGTCCGTGTGTCCTCTGATCAAATCTCCCGCAATGGACATGGACATTCCTCCTTTGTTCGCATATAATAGCACGAAGTACCTCGCCTGTCAAGGTACTTCGTGTAAAAACTTTTTAAGGGGAGCATCGGCGCTTGACTCCTTTTCAGAGATGCATGCATCGCGTTCTCCGAAGGCTCCTTGCCGGAGGGCTGTGATTTTCCGCAGTCATGGTCTGCTCCAAATCAAGCAGGGGACGCTGCGCTGGCCACCGCCAGCTACCCTTTTGTGGACTTGCCATCCGGGAACACCTTGCAATGCAAGCTGTTCCCAGATAACAAGTTCTCGGATAATCTTAAGAAAAAATTCAATAAATTCTAACTATATTTTTAAGATGCATATGATGTATAATAAGGTCAGTGACAAGCTTGTGATAACGTTCCAAGGAGAAACAGTTATATGAACTCTAAGAAAGTAACTTTTGGATTATTGATTTTTTATATTATAGCATTGGTCTGGATTGTTCTGTTCAAATTTCAGTTCTCGTTGGGACAGTTAGACCATTTTAGAAGTGTGAATCTCATTCCATTTGCAGGTTCGGATATAGTATATAACAGCGAATGCGCCAGCTGGGGTGAGGCTAATCAAAAAACAGATATTATTTCTGACAGTTCTTTCCAAAGCACTGATGGGAGTGTTAGCTTCCACTTTATTACTAACTCTGTAAAACTCCCAGAATCGATGCCGATCGTAGAGGTAGTTCCATATTATTTAAACGAAGAAGATGTTCGTGCAGTTGCAAACGCTCTCTTTGATGAAAATGATGCATACTATGAAGCAAGAATAAACTCAAATCGCATCTATTCTCGTAGCGAATTACTTGAGCAAATAAATCGGTGGAGCCAATATACGCAAGAACAATCGGTGATCAGTTTGTATGGAGAGAACCGAGGAAATATTACCGAAAAAGTAAAACGAGCCATAGAGCGCAATACCATTTTGTGTGAGAGTGCGCCAGAAGAGGATGTTCGCCTACCAGCCCGGTGGACGTTTCAAAAAGATTCCTTCTATTACCTTACTGATGAAGAACGTTCGACACATGATTTCTCTGTAGACAACGATGCAATCATGCTGGAGGTAACCCACAAGGATCTGCCTTATTTGCTTTCTGTTGCAAAAAGGAACCGTACTGATTACAAAATAAGCAATGTAAGCGCATACCTGAATGAGGGGAGTGCTCCCCGTCAGTTAGATTCAAGAATATTCCACGCACAACTTTGCCGAACAAACGAGCCTGATGCGCAGCAAATCGAGCTAATTAAGACAAAAGCTCAGAGTATTCTTGACAGCATAAACTTAGGTCAGTGGAAGATTGATCATTATTTTGTGGAAGAACAACACTACGGAGAATGCTCTGAGTATATTATCCATATTGATGCAGTGCCAGTTTTTTCTGGAGTTTCCGCATGTCGCCGACCGCAGATAGATAGTTTGAAGAGTAAAGAGGTGTATTCCTCCAACTACTACATTACAGATGTCCATTTCGAGTTCTCTGCAAATGGTGACATGTTATATTTCAATCTCTGTTCTCCGGTTGAAGCAAAAAAAGTGGTCGAAAGTAATGCTCCAATTTTAGATTATGACACGTTATTAGCGAAAGCCAGAAACATGCTTGAGTTAAGTGACATTCATAATTATGACTCATTCGGCATTTCCGATGGGCAGGAAAATATTGCTTGTGCGGTTGAAATTTCAGATGTGTCATATGGGCTAAATCGTATAAACATTCCTAACTCGGACGAAAGCTATCTATATGTTCCAAGTGTCGTTTTTTCCGGAACAATTAGTATCTACGAAAAAAATGGAAACAACGTTTATTTTATTGAGAAAAACGTTCACTTACTGGCGCTCAATGCTACTGATGGTTCAGTTATACGATATGCCTAAAGAGTTTTTAAATCGAGATTTTCCTCATATATTTGAAGACATTTACTGTATCCAGCATCACACCTTTGCTACATGATGTATAATACATGATACGCAAAGAGGAAAAGTTTGAATATTATAATTTTGGCACCATCCCGAAAAAGCGCACAAAACCAGACCACCTTGCGAGAGCCAAAAGATGGTAACAGAGCCTGTCCAGGGATACTGGGGGTAACGAGATAGCCCTGACGTTGCAAAATAAAGATGGCCCCCTCCACGGAAACTGCCCTGTGTTCCGGTGGAGTATTGTTACAACGGAGACAAAGTTCTGGATTGTATGGCTCATTCTTCTTAAGAATATTGTAAATAGCAGTGAGCAGCATTCTTGCAATAGCAATAATGGCTTTCTTGTGCCTCCTACGTTTCTTTAAAGAAAGGTAACGGTTTCTGATTTCCGGGTGTTTCCTGCTCTTACATACAGTAAGCATACACTGTACCAGCAAAGGCTTGGTACACACCCCGGCTCTGCTGATTCTGGTGATTTTCTTCTTTCCTGCACTCTCGTTGTTCTGCGGCGTAAGACCAGTCCGGGAGCAAAAGTGCTTCGAGGATGGGAACATGGACATATCCACGCCAACTTCCGAAATGATACCGATTGTGGAATAGGATTGGATACCCGGCACCGTTATAACAAGTTCAAGTTGAGGAAGGATTGTTTGAGCAGTAGAAAGAATCAGCAATTCCAGATTGGCTTTGCAGAGTTCAAGCCTATTCATGTGAGGAGCATAATGCCAAGACATTTCTCCAGCGTCTTAGGATACAATACCATTCTGTCTTCTACTGATAAAACTAGCATGAATTCCACACTTATGGTAAAACTACAGTCATGTTGCACATTGGCATTTTATTGAATTCAGATTCAATCCTAGTATCGACAGATGCAGAAACTTTCTTTACTGCACATGAGAGATGGAATTATGAAGCACGCAATTTCAAATTGCATACAACAAATGGGCAAATTAAAACTTGCTGTAGGAATTATGGCGATAGTGGTTCTCATATTTGTGGCATCTGTCGATTCATTGGTGCGTCTATTTTGGGAAATGTCCCTGCTGCCTTATGGCTATCATTCCAAAATCTTCAAAAGCAAGTGCGATAAAATTATCAATATAATCAGTTTATGTTGTCCTCCTTGTAATAAGCCGTGTCATATTTGTCGAAATTGACATTCAGGACATTGGGGAGCGCTTCAATTTCGTCCGCAAGCTCCTCCGCCCGGTCGGGGGTGACGTTTCTGACCATCACCTGAATGCTGCCCGTCATGCCGAATTCCTCGTCGATGATGTCCAGGGCAATTTTGGTTTGCGTATCCGCGCCCAGGTAATCGGCAAGGTTATAATTGATCGCCACCATGTTCATAAACATGGCGGAGAGCACCGCCGCTGCAGCGAACAGCGCAATTACAACCAGGGAAATGACCCGCGCCCGGGTACTCGTTTTGGTTTCCATGGGAATAACCTCCTTCAAATTCCTGTGAAATCCTCCGTCACAGGTTGTTTTTTTGTTTGTTCCATAGTATAATGGCTCCAACTTCAAATGAGAAGGGCATTTCCCATTCAAGAGTAAGAAATTGGACATAAGGCACAGATGCGTAAGAAATTGGACATAAGGCACAGATGCGTAAGAAATTTAACTGATGAAAACATACCGAAACGCTGAACGCACCAGAAAATGGATCCGCCGCGCCTTTAGGGAGATGATGGCGGAAAAGGGGGATATTGCGGAAATCACCGTCACCGAGCTTGCCCGGCGGGCGGATATTTCCAAGACCACCTTCTATTACCACTACGACGATATTTACGCCGTGGCGGAGGATTATGAAAACGAACTGATGGAGGCGCTGTCTGCCGCCCTGGCGGAGCTGAACCGCAACGCTGCCGCCCGGCCGCTGCAATTTGAGCAGTACGCCCAGAGGATCATTGCCGTCCTCAAGGAAAACGAGGAGGACTATCGCATGGTGATGCGTGCCGCCTCTCCCCGCCTGTTCGTGGAGCGGCTCAAGCGGATCATTGCGCGGCAGATCGACGAAAACGCCGCCTTTCTCCCCCTCGACCCCGACCCGACGCGGCGGCAGGTGCAGCTCTGCTTCCTCTGCAGCGCATGCGTGGATGTGGTGGTGGAATATTTCTATGGAAATCTCTCCGCCTCGCTGGACACAGTGACGGAGGTCATCTGCGACGCTATCCATAAATTGGAGCGGCCGCTGTAAAAAAGAGGGAAAGTGTATGGAAATCAAGCAGCTGGATAAAGAGACCTATGCAGGCAAAAAATTTACCGCCCGACACAAAACAGGCGGCTATTATGAAATCAAAGCATCTGAAACCGGCTTTCAGATACATTATGTCCCCTTTGAGGCAGCGACTGAGCGCTCCTTCGACGATGAATTCTTCGGCGAATGGCTGGAAGACCCGGTCGCCTTCGGCGCATTTGAAGACGGGAAGCTGATCGGCTATGTTGAGGGCGCACCGGAGAACTGGAACAATCGCTTCCGCATCAGCAATATCTGCATATTCGACCATTCAAACCGCAGCCGCGGCGTCGGAACGACGCTCATGGCCGCCATGGAGCAGGTGGCAAAATCCCTTGGGGCGCGGATGATCGTTTTGGAAACGCAGTCGTGCAACGAAAACGCCATTGCATTTTATAAAAGGAACGGATTTGCGATCATCGGCTTTGACCTGTATTCGTACTCCAACACCGATCCTGAACGGCATGAGGTGCGGATCGAAATGGGGAAGAAGCTGACATAACCGGATCTGCTGTGGAAAATGGCTGCCGCAAAAAATGCGGCAGCCTCAATTATTATTGATAGGCAGATGGTTACTCCTGTGCTTCTTTCAGGTGCTTTGCCAGGGTCTGCGTGACGGCGGCGCAGCGGTGGGCGGCGATGGATTCAAAGGTGGGGTAATCCATGTGGGTGCTGTCGTCCGCCTTGTCGGAAATGGCACGGAGAATAACGAAGGGGAGCCGGTTGCGGTAAGCCGTCTGGGCAATGGCTGTGCCCTCCATCTCGGTGCACAGTGCGTGAGTGATGGATACGATCCTGTCCTTCACTTCCCTGCTGGCTACAAACTGGTCGCCGCTGGCTACCCGGCCAATCTTGGTGTGGCCGGGGTTCACCTTTTCCGCCGCCGCAAAGGCATAGGCAATCATGGTTTCGTCCGCGGGGAAAGCGGTGACGTTCATTCCCGGCACCTTGCCCATGGGATAGCCGAAGGCCACGGCATCCACATCATGGTACATGGCATCCTGGCTGACCACCATATCGCCAATGTCCAGGTCATTGCACAAAGAGCCTGCAATGCCGGTGTTGACCAGGTGGGTCACGCCGAAGAGGTCACACAGGATTTGGGTACACAGCGCCGCATTGACCTTGCCGATGCCGCACTGCACCACCGTCACAGGCAGTCCTTCCAGAATGCCGTCATGGAAGACACTGCCTGCAATTTCCTTTTCCGTTTTGTTTTCCATCAGGTGCAGCAGGGTTTCAATTTCCTCCTGCATGGCACCGATAATTCCCAGTTTTGTCATGGAATCTCTCCTATCATTTGATACTTTTCAAACCATCATACAGTTCGTTAAAGGATTTCTTCCCCTTACAGCGGCCAAAGGACAGCTCCCGGTTGTCGCCGAACTCCAGCAGGAAGCACTTCGCCAGCTCCTCCACCGTCTGCTCCAGGGCGGTGAAGAACTGCTGATAGGCAAAATTGCTGGCCGGGCTGCCCTCCTCGAAGGCATTGACAATCAAGGATTCCGTCACCTGGTCAAGGGGGTACATTTTCAGGTGCATCAGCTCGTGGCAAATGACCTCCTCCGGATTCTCCTGCCTGGGATTGGCGATGTTCAGCAGGAACACCGCCTTTTTATCATCGCAGTCAACCTTGAAATCCCCGGTTTTCCGCCAGGATGGGTCATCCACAAATTCCAGCTTCACGTCCCAATCCGGGACGATTCGCAGCTTTTGGCAGTATTTTTCAAAAATCGCCGTCAGTTCTGATTTCTCCATGTCTCTCCTCCTTGCTGACTTTCCGAAATTATAACTATCCGTTCTGAATGTCCACTTTTGAAGTTCTCACTCCGGGTAAATCAGCCGGTCGGGGGTGATATGCTCCAGCAGAGCGGCGTATCGCCTGCCCCAGAAATTTGCCATCCCCAGGTTCATGTCCAGGTAGTTGCCGCAGTCCTTGGGGGATGCACCGGGCACATCGCCCTGATAGTCCCGGATGAAGCGGAAGCAGTCCAGCACCAGGGGCAAAACATCCTGGGAAGTGTAATCCCCCGCCAGCAGCAGATAGAAGCCGGTGCGGCAGCCCATGGGGCCGAAATAGAGCACCCTGTCCTTCCACCGGGGCTCGTTGCGCAGATAGGTGGCCGCCAGATGCTCAATGGTATGCACCTCGGCGGTGTTCATCACCGGCTCCTCGTTGGGGCTGGTCAGGCGCAGGTCAAAGGTGGTGACGGTTTCGGTGCCCACCTTATCCTTGCGGGAGACGTAAAGGCCGGGCTGTAATTTGATATGGTCAATGGTAAAGCTGGTTATTTTTTCCATGTTGTGTTCTCCGTAAAAATATTATCCGTGATTTTGTTCTAATACGATGTCCAATGCCGCTTCAATGGCGGCCTGACGCATGGTCTCCCGGTCACCAGGGAAGCAGAAATGCCGGGAAAGGACGATGCTTTCATCACAATAGCCAATAAACACTGTTCCCACGGGGTTCCCGAATTCGTCCCCGCCGGGGCCGGCCAGACCGGTAACTGACACGGCAACATCCGCTTGCAGGGCTTCCCGCGCCCCTCTTGCCATGGCTTCCGCCACGGGGGCGCTGACCGCGCCCACCGTTTCCAGCAGCCCTTCATCAACCCCCAAAAGGTGATGCTTGACCCAGTTGGTATAGCTGATGATGCCGCCCTTATACACATTGGAGCTTCCGGGCACGGCGGTCAGCGCCGCGCCGATGCCGCCGCCGGTGCAGCTTTCGGCGGTGACCAGGGTCTTCCCCGCCAGCGCGGACAGGACTTCACAGCAGAGCGTCGTCATGATAGGCCACCTTGATCTTCTCTACGCCTGCCAGCGCCCGGTCGATCAGCTCCTGCCGGTTCAGGTTCCGTTCGGCATAAACCACCTGCCCCAGGGTGGGCTTGGTTTTGGGGTGTTTGGGAGTAAAGACGGTGCAGCAGTCCTCATAGGGCAGGATGGAGGTCTCCATGGTGCCGATTTTCCGGGCGATGGTAACGATCTCTTCTTTATCCATGCCCACCAGAGGCATGAACACAGGAATATCCACCACGGCACCGGTGACCGCCATGGCTTCCATGGTCTGGGAGGCCACCTGCCCCAGGTTTTCGCCGGTGACCAGGGCACCGCAGCCATCCTGCTTGGCCAGGGCGGCGGAAATCTCCATCATAAAGCGGCGCATGATGAGGGTGAAGAATTCCTCCGGGCAGTTGTCCCGGATGGCCTCCTGAATCTCGGTGAAGGGAACCACGTTGACGGTCATCCGCCCGGAATAGCGGGTGACCAGCCGCGCCAGCTCCAGCACCTTGTCCTTGGCCAGCTGGGAGGTATAGGGATAGGAGAAGAAATGTACCGCCTCCACTTCCACGCCCCGCTTGGCGATCATATAGGCCGCCACCGGGGAATCGATGCCGCCGGAGAGCAGGCACATGGCTCTACCGCCCACGCCGGTGGGCAGGCCGCCCGCGCCCGGCTCCGCAGGATCGTGGACATAGGCCGCCAGATCCCGCACCTCCACATACACGGTGTATTCCGGGTGATGGACATCCACCAGGCAATTGGGATGTGCCTCCGCCAGCCGCCCGCCGATCTCCTGAGAGATGGCAATGGAATTCAGAGGGAACTGCTTATCAGAGCGCTTGGACTCCACCTTAAAGGATTTGGCGCTGTCCAAATCATCCCCCAGGTAGGCTTCACAGGCATCAAAAATAGCATCCAGATTCTTTTCGCAGGGGCGGCAGCGGCACAGGGACACCACGCCGAAAATGCTGTGGCAGGCTTCCCATGCACCCTCCAAATCCGCCATTTCGTCCTGAGGCTCCACATATACCGTGGACTGCATGATATACACATCGAAATTGCCGTAATGCTTCATTCTCCGCCGGACATTCTGGCGCAGGCGGCTCTCAAACTGGCGCTTGTTGCCGCCCTTGAGGACGATTTCCCCCAGCTTCATCAAAAAAATTTCGTTCATCTGTTTTCCCTTTCCAAAAAATAAACACTGAATTTGCAACAACCATTATAATGATTCTTTTCCCACTTTGCAAGGGAAGCTCTGATTAAATCGGCAAGAGCTGGCGGCGGAAGATTTTGTCTCAGCCGAAAGTTCCGAAAGCACCGGAATACTTTGTGTATTTCCCACTTTCAGAACTGCGCGGATGGGGCAAAAGATTCGCCGCCCAGCCGAAGACGATTTAATCAGAGGTTCCCAAGGATATTTCACGCCGGAATTCGCCTAGCCCCGATTGCCGATGCGCACGGAGCGGTACTGAATTGCCTCGGCGATATGCGGTGCCTGAATATCCGGGCTGCCGTCCAGGTCGGCGACGGTGCGGGCGACGCGGATGATGCGGTCGTAGCTGCGAGCGGTGAGCCCCATGCTCTCATATGCCAGCTTCATCAGCTCTTCGGCATCCGCATCCAGGGCGCAGTAGCTGCGCATTTCCTGTGGCCCCATCCGGGCATTGCACATGCCGCTGGTGCTGAAGCGGCGGTTCTGGATGGTGCGGGCGGCATCCACCCGTGCCTTGACGGCGGAGGACGGCTCCCCCTCGGCGCGGGCGCGCAGATCCTCATACTGCACGGCGGTGACCTCCACCACAATGTCGATCCTGTCCAGCATGGGGCCGGAGATCCGGCTCTGGTAGGCCTCCACCGCCGCCTGGCTGCAATGGCACCGGCCGCTGGGGTCGCCGTACCAGCCGCATTTGCAGGGATTCATGGCGCACACCATCATAAATTCCGCCGGATATGTCACCGTGCCGGACACCCGGGAAATGGTAACCTTACCGTCCTCCAGGGGCTGACGCATCAAATCCAGACTGTCCTTGCGGAATTCCGGCAGCTCGTCCAGAAAGAGAACGCCCTTGTGCGCCATGGAGATCTCCCCCGGCTGCGGGTTGCTGCCGCCGCCGACAAGCCCGGCATTGGAAACCGTGTGGTGCGGGGCGCGGAAGGGGCGGCGGGAAACCAGCGGATGCCGGTCGCTGAGCAGCCCCAGAACGGAATAGACCTGGGTCACCTCCAGCTGCTCTTCCCAGGTCATATCCGGCAGGATGGAGGGCAGGCGCTTGCTGAGCATGCTCTTGCCGGAGCCGGGAGGGCCGATGAGCAGCACGTTGTGCCCGCCTGCGGCGGCGACCTCCAGCGCGCGCTTCACCTTCTCCTGTCCCAGGACGTCCTTGAAGTCCAGCTGGGGCGTTGTCTCGCTGCCGGGAACCCAGATAGGCTCCTCGTGCAGCTGGAGCTCGCCGTTCAGTCCGTCGGCCAGCTGGCGGACATTTGAAATGGGGTAGATGGCGGGGCCGTGGGCGAGGGTCGCCTCGGCGGCGTTCTCCGCCGGGACGAACACATGCCGGATCCCCTCCCGCTTGGCAGCCAGCACCATGGGCAGCACGCCGGATACCCGGCGCACCGTGCCGTCCAGCGCCACCTCGCCCAGGAAGGCGCAGTCCGGTCTGGGTCTGCGCACCTGGCCGGAGGCTGCCAGAATCGCCAGCAGGATCGGCAGGTCAAAATGGGTGCCGGATTTTTTCAGACTGGCCGGCGCCAGATTCACCGTGATCCGGCTGACCGGGAAGGTCATACCGCTGCTCTTCACCGCCGCCCGGACGCGCTCACGCGCCTCCTTTACGGCGGCGTCCGGCAGCCCCACGATCTCAAAGCCGGGCATGCCGTTGGAGATATACGCCTCTGCGGTGACCACATTGCCCAAAATACCACGAATGCACATGGTGCGGACGCTGCAAATCATCTGTCCACCCCTTCTCTATGATTGTATAACATCAGTTTACCTGATTTGCCATAAAATTACAATCCCCTTTGGGGTAATTTCCGGGATAGAATGGAAGCTTTCCGGCGAGATTATACGTTTATCATAGGACGGCGCCGGAAATTTCCACAAGATTTTACATAGTAAAATAGAAATCCGGCTTTACAAAATGGCTCGAAGATGGTAGAATGTATGCGACAAAATCTGAATACTTTAGGAGGTATTTCATTTTGGCAAGAAAATTCAAAACCATGGACGGCAATACTGCTGCCGCCCACGTCAGTTATGCCTTTACCGAGGTCGCTGGCATCTACCCCATTACCCCGTCCAGCCCCATGGCCGACAATGTTGACCAGTGGTCCGCTGCCGGCCGCAAGAACATCTTCGGCAACACCGTCAAGGTCGTCGAGATGCAGTCCGAAGCCGGTGCTGCCGGTACCGTCCACGGCTCTCTGGCCGCCGGTGCTCTGACCACCACCTACACTGCCTCCCAGGGTCTGCTGCTGATGATCCCCAACATGTACAAGATCGCCGGTGAGCTGCTGCCCTGCGTGTTCCACGTATCCGCCCGCTGCGTCGCTTCCCAGGCTCTGAACATCTTCGGTGACCATTCCGACGTGTACGCCTGCCGCCAGACCGGCTTTGCCATGCTGTGCGAGACCAACGTGCAGGAAGTCATGGATCTGGGCGCTGTTGCCCACCTGGCAGCCATCGAAGGCCGCGTTCCCTTCATCAACTTCTTCGACGGCTTCCGTACCTCCCACGAGATCCAGAAGATTGCCATCTGGGATTACGACGATCTGAAGGACATGGTGGACATGGATGCTGTGGATGCATTCCGCAAGCACTCCCTGAACCCCGAGCGCCCCGCAATGCGCGGCTCTCATGAGAACGACGACATTTTCTTCCAGCACCGTGAGGCTGCCAACAAGTACTATCAGGCGCTGCCCGCCATCGTCGAGAAGTACATGAATAAGGTCAACGAGAAGCTGGGCACCAACTATCAGCTGTTCAACTACTACGGCGCTCCCGATGCCGACCGCGTGATCGTAGCCATGGGCTCCATCAACGACGTGGCAGAGGAAGTCATCGACTACCTGAACGCCCACGGCGAGAAGGTTGGCCTGGTCAAGGTTCGCCTGTTCCGTCCCTTCAGCGCCGAGAAGCTGCTGGCTGCCATCCCCGCAACCGCAAAGAAGATCGCTGTGCTCGACCGCACCAAGGAGCCCGGCTCCCAGGGTGAGCCCCTGTACCAGGATGTGGTCATGGCTCTGGCCAAGGCCGGCCGTCATGACGTCACCGTGATCGGTGGCCGTTACGGTCTGGGCTCCAAGGACACCCATCCCGCTTCCGTGTTTGCCATTTATGAGGAGCTGGCAAAGGACGCTCCCAAGAACGAGTTCACCGTCGGCATCGTGGACGATGTGACCCACCTGTCCCTGGATGAGAAGGTCTCCCCCAACACCGCTGCCGAGGGTACCATCGAGTGCAAGTTCTGGGGTCTGGGCGGCGATGGCACCGTTGGCGCCAACAAGAACTCCATCAAGATCATCGGCGACCACACCGACAAGTACGTACAGGCTTACTTCCAGTACGACTCCAAGAAGACCGGCGGCGTCACCGTTTCCCACCTGCGTTTCGGCGACAAGCCCATTAAGTCCCCCTACTATATCAACAAGGCTGACTTCGTGGCTTGCCACAACCCCAGCTACATCACCAAGGGCTTTAAGATCGTCCAGGACGTCAAGCCCGGCGGCGTGTTCCTGATCAACTGCCAGTGGGATGAGGCTGAGCTGGAGCATCATCTGGATGCCTCCGCCAAGCAGTACATCGCCAAGAACAACATCCAGCTGTACACCATCGATGCAATCGACCTGGCCATCAAGGTCGGCATGGGCAAGCGCACCAACACCATCCTGCAGTCCGCCTTCTTCTCCCTGGCAAAGGTCATGCCCGCCGAGGATGCCATCAAGTACATGAAGGATGCTGCCGAGCACTCCTATGCCAAGAAGGGCATGGACGTGGTCGAGAAGAACTGGAACGCCATCGACCAGGGCGCCAACGCTTACAAGAAGATCAACGTGCCCGCCGCCTGGGCGACCGCCGAGGATCACAAGCCCGAGGCACAGCTGGAAGGCCGCCCCGACACCGTCAAGGTCGTCAAGAACATTCTCAACCCCATCGGCAAGATGGACGGCTACAGCCTGCCCGTCTCCGCCTTTGCTGACCTGCCCGACGGTCAGTTCCCCCTGGGTGCCTCCGCTTACGAGAAGCGCGGCGTCGCTGTCACCGTTCCTCACTGGGACGAGACCAAGTGCATCCAGTGCAACAACTGTGCTTATGTCTGCCCCCATGCCACCATCCGTCCCTACGCGCTGACCGAGGAAGAGGCTGCTGCCGCTCCCGCCGGTGCACGTCTCGTGGGCGTCAAGGCCGGCAAGGGCAAGGGCGTTTACAAGTACATGATGGCCGTTTCTCCCCTGGACTGCATGGGCTGTGGCGTCTGCGTCGGTGTCTGCCCCACGCAGGCAATCACCATGGTGCCTCAGGAGCAGGAGCTGCCTGAGCAGGAAGTCTGGAACTACATGGTCGATCATGTGTCCGAGAAGAAGGACATGCAGGACAACACCGTCAAGGGCTCCCAGTTCCGCAAGCCTCTGCTGGAGTTCTCCGGCTCCTGCGCCGGCTGCGCCGAGACCAGCTACGCTCGTCTCGTGACCCAGCTGTTCGGCGACCGGATGTACATCTCCAACGCCACCGGTTGCTCCTCCATCTGGGGCGGCCCCGCTGCTACTGCTCCCTACACTGTCAACGCCGAGGGTCACGGCCCCGCATGGGCTAACTCCCTGTTCGAAGACAACGCCGAGCATGGCCTGGGTATGTACACCGCACAGGCTGTCATCCGTGAGTCCCTGGCCAACAAGGTCAAGGCCGTGATGGAAAACACCGAGGACGAGGCTCGCAAGGCTGCCTGCCAGGCATGGCTGGACACCTATGACGACGGCGAAGCCAACAAGGCTGCCACCAAGGCGCTGGTTGCCAACCTGGAAGCTCATGTGTGCTGCGATACCGTCAAGGATATTCTGAACAAGAAGGAATATCTGTCCAAGAAGTCCGTGTGGATCTTCGGCGGCGACGGCTGGGCATACGACATTGGCTTCGGCGGCGTTGACCACGTGCTGGCCTCCAACAAGGATGTCAACGTGTTCGTCTTCGATACCGAGGTTTACTCCAACACCGGCGGACAGGCCTCCAAGGCTTCCAACATCGGCCAGGTTGCTCAGTTTGCTGCCTCCGGTAAGGAGACCAAGAAGAAGTCCCTGTCTGAGATTGCCATGAGCTACGGCTATGTTTATGTTGCTCAGGTGGCTATGGGCGCCAACCCCGCTCAGACCATCAAGGCCATCACCGAGGCCGAGGCCTACCATGGTCCTTCCCTGATCATCGGCTACGCTCCCTGCGAGATGCACTCCATCAAGGGCGGCATGACCAACTGCCAGGCTGAGATGAAGAAGGCTGTTGAGTGCGGCTACTGGAACATGTTCCGCTTCGATCCCTCCAAGGAAACCGGCAAGTTCACTCTGGACTCCAAGGCACCCAAGGATGGCTATCAGGCATTCCTGATGAACGAAGCCCGCTACAGCCGCCTGACCCGTGAGTTCCCCGAGCGCGCAACCGTCCTGTTCGCAAAGAACGAGACTGCCGCCAAGGAGCGTTACGAGCACCTGCTGAAGCTGGTTGAGATGTACAAGGACTGATTCCTGACATTCTATAATATGTCCCTCCCCCGCTTTTGTGGGGGAGGGATTTTTACAAGGAGATGTTTTCATGAGCGACACCTGCACCGTGATCGATATTTCCGGCGACTACGCCATCATCCGCTACGACAGCACCGGCGCGGAGGGTCAGGTTGCCCTCGCCCTGCTGCCCGAAGGACTGAACGTGGGCGACCGCTTGAAGCGGGAATTTTTCGACTACGCGAAAATCTAAATGGGGTTGTCTCAAAATAGAATTTTCTAAAAATTAGTCCAACAATAAAGCCGTGAAAATCCGATTGAAACTGAATTTTCACGGCTTTATCTAAGGAACCTCTGAATAAATCGTCTGCGGCTGTGAGCGGATCTTTTCCGCCCACTCTTCGGTACCGAAAACGGGAAATACATACAGTATTCCGCCGTTTTCAATACCTCGATTGGCCGAAAAATCTCTTGCTCACAGCTCTTGCCGATTTAATCAGAGCTTCCCTAACTTTTTGAAGGGGGCTATTCTCTTACAATTTGCATTTTGAGACAGCTCCATTTAGATTGGCGCGTCAGGTGGGCGCACATCCTGCTTCGGTTTTCTTACGCTTCCTCGATCTGCTCCATCATGCGCATACCGGCAGTATCAGTGACGGGCAGAGAAAAGACGATGGCGCCGGCTTTGGTGCCGGTTCCGGCTTCCTCCATGATGGCGCGCATGATGTCATTTTTCTGGGCAGTGCGCACCACAATGAAAATCATCTCTTTTTCCGGAACCAGCGTCACCCCCATGAATTTCTGAGCCAGATGGGTACCGGTTCCCTTGGCGTGGATCACCGTGCCGCCGGCGGCATGAACCTTGCGGGCTGCATCCATGATTTGTTCGCTGTAACCCTGGTTGGCGATGGTAACGAGCAGCTCATATTTGGTATCTTTCAATGAAGATTCTCCCCCTTTCACATAGTCCTGCTGGGCTGTCAGATAATTCAGAGCCTTTGTCCCGCCGATGCTGCTCAGGGGGATCAGGAATGCAATTCCCACGCCCGGAATATCGATGTTCATGTTCAGCCGAAGCTGGCGCTTGACCTCTTTCCATTTGGTATCGGTGATCAGCTGGAAAATCACGCTTTTTTCCGAGCCGTCCAAGCCGAAATAGTCCAGGATCTCACTGGATGCGGTACCGGTGCCCACCGTTGTGACGGAAACGGGCATATTCTGACCGGTGTAAAAGTCCACAAATTTTTTGGTGAGCTTCCGGGTGGTGACGGTCACCAGCATAGATAATTCACTCATACAAAAGCCCTCCCAAAATCAAAGCTCGATGATGGCATCCGCGTCCACAGGGGATGCAACAAAACCGCCGGCGGACAGCCTGCGCTGCTTGAGCACCGTCACCAAACCCAGAAGCTGGATGGTGATCAGCGGCGTCATGGCAACCATGGCAACCACACCAAATGCATCCGCCGCCAAATCACCCCCCACAGCCGTACAGGCGCCCTGCGCCAGGGGCAGCAGGAAGGTGGCTGTCATGGGGCCGGAGGCAACGCCGCCGGAGTCAAAAGCGATGGCGGTAAAAATCTTCGGCACCACGAAACTCAGACCCAGCGCGATTGTATAGCCGGGGATCAGGAAATACAGGATTGGGATGCCGGTGAGCACCCGCGTCATGGCCAGCGCCACCGATGCAGCCACGCCCAGGGACAGGCAGGTGCCCATGGCACGGGCGGAGATGGCGCCATCGGTGATCTCCTCCACCTGGTGGTTCAGCACATACACAGCCGGCTCCGCCTTGACGATGAAGAAGCCGATAACTGCGCCGATGGGGATCAAGGCAAACCGGAACACGCCGCCGGCCAGGACGCTGCCCAGATAGGTGCCTGCCGGCATAAAGCCCACGTTTGCGCCGGTGAGGAAGAGCACCAGTCCGATGTATGTATAGGCCAGGCCGATCAGGATTTTTCCCAGCGCCCGACCGGACAGGTGCAGGGAGAAAATCTGAAACAGTCCAAAAAATGCCACAATGGGCAGCAGAGAAATGGCAATCTCCTTCAGGTAGGCAGGCAACTCCACGGCAAACATCTGCCAAAGCTCCACGGTATCCGAAATCTGGATGCCCTGGCTGACCGCGGGAGCACTCTCCCCGGTGGAGAAAACCAACCCCAGGATCAGCACCGCCAAGATAGGACCAACGGAGCACAGCGCCACCAGGCCGAAGCTGTCGTCCGCCGCATTGCGGTCGTTACGGATAGCGGAAATACCCACGCCCAGCGCCATAATAAACGGCACCGTCATGGGGCCGGTGGTCACGCCGCCGGAATCGAAGGCGATGGCACGGAAATCACCGGGAACGAAGAATGCCAGAATGAATACGATCAGATACAGCACCACCAGCAGGTGGGACAGGGCCACGCTCAGCAGCATACGCAGAATGGCCACCGCCAGGAACAGACCCACACCCACAGACACAGCCAAAATCAGCGTGCTGTTCGGAATGGAGGGCACCAGCTCAGCCAGCACCTGCAGATCCGGCTCGGAAATGGTGATGATCATGCCCAGCAGAAAGCTGAGCAGCACAATGATCCCCACGTTTTTTGACTGGGTCATCTTTGCGCCCACTTTTTCGCCCATGGGCGTCATGGAGATCTCCGCGCCCAGAGAGAAAAACATCATGCCCACCATGACCAGCACCGCCCCCAGCAAAAAGCTGAGCAAAACGCCGGGAGACATTGGGGCGATGGTGAAGCTCAGGCACAGGACGATGACGATGATGGGCACCACCGCCGAAAGGGCTTCGGACATCTTTTCCTGCATTTTAGGATTCCAGAATTTCAACGTACCACCTCTTTTTGAATCGTTTTCTTTATTTTATAATAAAACTGTGAACAGACTATGACAATTGAGCAGAAAGTATCATTTATTTTCCTTTTTGTAATGGGTTTTGGAAATAAACGCCTCCCCTGCCGTCTCCGTTGAAAAGGCCGGGGAAAAATTCTTGTAATCGGGCTGGAATTATGGTATTCTAAAAACAAAAAAGCGGAGGGCTTCCCTATGAAAGTTACAAACGATATTATTTACGTCGGCGTCAACGACCATCAGGTGGATCTATTCGAGGGGCAGTATCTGGTGCCCAACGGAATGGCCTATAATTCCTATCTGATCCTGGATGAAAAATGCGCCGTAATGGACACGGTGGATCGGAATTTCACCCATGAATGGCTGGACAATCTGGAAAAGGCACTGGCCGGACGGAAGCCGGATTATCTCATTGTGCACCATATGGAGCCGGATCACGCCGCCAACATCCACCACTTCATGAAGACCTATCCCCAGGCTACCATTGTCTCCTCGGCCAAGGCCTTTGTGATGATGGGCAACTTCTTCGGCACGGACTTTTCCGACCGGCGGATCGTTGTGGGCGAGGGGGATACGCTGACCCTGGGCAAGCATACCCTGGCATTCGTCGCCGCCCCCATGGTTCACTGGCCGGAGGTCATCGTAAGCTATGATACCCACGACAAGGTGCTCTTCTCCGCTGACGGCTTCGGCAAATTCGGCGCGCTGGATGTGCAGGAGGATTGGGCATGCGAGGCTCGGCGGTATTACATCGGCATCGTGGGCAAATACGGCGCTCAGGTGCAGGCGCTGCTGAAAAAGGCCGCCGCGCTGGATATCTCCATCATCTGCCCCACCCACGGCCCGGTGCTTACGGAAAATCTGGGATATTATCTGGATCTTTACAACACCTGGTCGTCCTACGCCGTGGAAAGCGAGGGCATCGTCATCGCCTATACCTCCATCTACGGCCACACCAAGAAAGCGGTAGAGCTGCTGGAAGAGCAGCTCAAGCGGCGCAGCTGCCCCAAGGTCGTGGTGCATGATCTTGCCCGGTGCGATATGGCAGAGGCTGTGGAGGATGCATTCCGCTACGGGCGGCTGGTGCTGGCCACTACCACCTATAACGCCGGAATCTTCCCCTACATGCGGGAATTCATCCACCACCTGACCGAGCGGAACTTCCAGAACCGCACCGTTGCCTTTATGGAAAATGGCTCCTGGGCGCCCCAGGCCACCAAGGTGATGAAGAACATGCTGGAGGGCTGCAAGAATCTGACGCTGGCCAACAGCACCGTGCGCATTCTCTCCGCCCTCAGCGACAGCAGCCGCAGCCAGATCGAGGCGCTGGCCGACGAGCTGTGCATGGACTATATGCAGCAGCAGGACACCGCCAACAAAAATGACCTGGGCGCGCTGATGAACATCGGCTATGGGCTGTATGTGGTCACCTGCCACGACGGCAAGAAGGATAACGGCCTGATCGTCAATACCGTCAGCCAGGTCACGAACGCGCCCAACCGGGTAGCCGTGTGCATCAACAAGCAGAACTATTCCCACCACGTCATCCGCCAGACCGGAAAAATGAACGTGAACTGCCTGAGCCAGGACGCGCCATTCTCCGTATTCCAGGACTTTGGCTTCCGCAGCGGCCGCAGCGAAAACAAATTCGACCACCTGCAGCCCCTGCACAGCGACAACGGCCTGGCCTTCCTGCCCAAATTTATCAATTCCTTCCTGTCCCTGAAAGTGGAGCAGTACGTCGATCTGGACACCCACGGCATGTTCATCTGCTCCGTCACCGAAGCCCGGATCCTGTCCGACCGGGAGACCATGACCTATTCCTACTACCAGGAGCATGTCAAGCCCCAGCCCCAGACCGAAGGGAAAAAGGGCTTCGTATGCAAGATCTGCGGCTGGGTCTATGAAGGTGATGAGCTTCCCGACGATATTATCTGCCCCCTGTGCAAGCACGGCGCCGCCGACTTTGAACCCATTGCGTGAAAACGCAGAAATTCAGGTTGTCCTGATGCTGCTCAATGGTTTGAAACACGGTGACCTTTAGATTGCAAAGGAATATAAGTGCATACAAAACGGCGCAGCAGAAAGCATGTCTTTTCCGCTGCGCCGCTATTCTTTTTTGTTCTCTTTATCCTCAACATGCTCGGCAATGTCCTCCAGTCCGCATTGAAGGATACTGCACAGCTGGTCAAGCGTATAGGTGTTGACGTTTTCGTTTTTTCGCAGCCGGTCAAGCTGACCGGTGCTGATTCCGTAGGTTTTAATCAGCTTATACTGAGAGATATTTCTTTCCCTCATGGTTTGCCACAGTCTGTCAAAAACAATCATACGACCGGTTCCTTTTGGAGATATATGGTTATCGTATAATATTGTTCATCTATTGACAATTGCCCGTATGCGGGCTATAATTATACTCGCAATGAAGTATGTCCGGATTGTATTTCAGGCATAACATTGACTTTACATACAAAGAGGTATCGTACATGGCAAACTATGACCGAAGACTCCTCGTCCCCTATCTGCAGGATGTTTGCAGCAGCGAATTGCTGTGCTCACACATTGAAAAAGAAATAGACCAGTGCAACTATAATATTTCCTCCCTTAATAATGCCCTTAATCAAAGATTTGAAGAGCCGTGCCGCCCTCAAAAATCCAGTTTTGGGGATCTTGATGCAGTTGGGTATTGGTTTTGGTTGATCGTATCCATAGGCGCCGTCCTTTTGGGTTTAGCATTTAACAGGGGTATTCTTGCAAAAATCTTTATAATTGGCGGAAGCATTTGCGTGATTATCCTTGCTTCGTGCATTTATTCTGGCCATGTAGATAAGGAAAATCGGTATGCAAACGCGCTTGATCAGTACTACAGGACTCTTGACGCAATCAAACAAGAAAAAGACAAATTTCCTCAATATCGCAACTCCCTATATCAGCGCCAGCAAGAACTCTCACTCTTAATGCAGCGGCACGCCAAAGCGAAAAATCTACGTAGCAAGATATACAGTGTCAATATTATCCCCTCAAAATATCGGGACAAATATGCCGCCTACTATCTCTATGATTATTTCAGCACCAGTCGTGAAAATGACTTGGACAAAATCATTCAAACGCTCCTTCTGGATGAAATCAAGCAAAAGCTTGATAAAATCATTGCACAAAATGAAGAAATTGCGTTGGTTCAGCGGTATCAGGTTGCTTTGCAGGAAAGCCAAAATAAGGCGATTGCCGAGAATCATCGGGAGCAGCTTCAGCAAATTGCACAGCTTGAGAGCAACCAAGAGCTTCAGCTGGACTATCAAAGAATGATTGCCGCCAACCAGGAGGTCACAAATTTCTTTCTCGCTGCCGACTACATTGAGAAATACAGAAACCGATAGCTCTTCTTCATCCCCCAATGCCGCGCATATGGCATTGGGGGTTCGTGCTGCTCTTTTTCACATTTTGTGTGAAACGAATTGCAATTCAAAAGTGGATATGGTAAAATAATGCCTGTAATTGGAACTCCGGCGGCCGTGCCGGGGGACATGGAAGGAGAATGACGATGAATCTGAAAAATACCGCATTGGGCATTGAGCTGGGCTCCACCCGGATCAAAGCCGTTCTGATCGACGAAAACCATATTCCCGTTGCCTCCGGCTCCCATGAATGGGAAAATCAGCTGGTGGACGGCATCTGGACATACTCCATGGAGGCCGTTACGGACGGCATTCAGGACTGCTATGCCGACCTGAAGCGGGACGTGAAGGAAAAATTCGGCGTGACGCTGACAGAGGTCGGAGCCATCGGCGTATCCGCCATGATGCATGGTTATCTGCCCTTTGACAAGGACGGCAACCAGCTGGCACGGTTCCGCACCTGGCGAAACACCATCACCGGCGAGGCCGCTGAAAAGCTGAGCGCCGCACTGCATTTCAACATTCCCCAGCGCTGGAGCATTGCCCACCTGTATCAGGCGATCCTGAACGGGGAGAGCCATGTGAAGGACATCGCGTACCTCACCACGCTGGCGGGCTACATCCATTTCAAGCTCACCGGTGAAAAGGTGATGGGCATCGGCGAGGCCTCCGGCATGTTCCCCATCGATTCCGGGAAGCTAGACTTCGACCAGGAGATGGTCGAGAAATTTGACGCCATGAGCGGCATGCCCTGGAAGCTGCGGGACATCCTGCCCAAGGTACTGTGCGCCGGTGACCACGGCGGCACGCTCACCGAGGCAGGCGCGTGGTTCCTGGATCCCCAGGGGGATCTGAAGTCCGGCATTCCCGTGGCTCCCTGTGAGGGCGACGCGGGCACCGGCATGGCCGCCACCAACTCCGTGCGGGAGCGCACCGGCAATGTATCCGCCGGTACCTCCGACTTTGCCATGATCGTCACCGATCACGCCCTGGGCGTACACCGGGAGATCGATATGGTGACCACCCCCGCAGGCGCGCCGGTGGCCATGGTGCACTGCAACAACTGCACCTCCGACATCAACGCCTGGGTCAATCTTCTGAGCGAATTTGCCCAGCTGATCGGCGCTCCCCAGGATAAAGGCGCGCTGTTTACCATGCTCTTCCCTAAGGCGCTGGAGGGCGATGCCGACTGCGGTGGGCTGCTCAGCTACAACTATTTCTCCGGCGAGGGCGTGACCGATCTGGACGAAGGCCGCCCCGTATTTGCCCGGACGCCCGACGCCTCCTTCACCCTGGCAAACTTCATGCGCACCCACATTCTCTCCGCCCTGGCGACTCTGAAAATCGGCCTGGATATTCTGACCGGCGAAGAGAAGGTGCAGGTGGACAAGCTGTACGGCCACGGCGGCTTCTTCAAGACTCCCGGCGTCGGCCAGCGGATGCTCTCCGCCGCCATCGGCGCGCCGGTATCCTGCATGGAGACGGCCGGTGAGGGCGGTCCCTACGGCATGGCGCTGCTGGCTGCCTACATGGTGCTCAAAAACGAGGGTGAGTCCCTGGCGGATTATCTGGACAAGCGAGTATTTGTAGGCGCTGCCTCCACCACGCTGCTGGCAGAGCAGACCGACATCGATGGCTTCAACGCCTTCCTGGCGCGATACAAAAAAGCCTTCCCCATGGAGAAGGCCGCAGTGGAGGGACTGTAAAAATGCTGGAAGCACTGAAAGAGCAGGTTTATCTTGCCAATATGGAGCTGCCCAAGCGGGGGCTCGTCACCTACACCTGGGGCAATGTCTCCGGTATTGACCGGGAGAAGGGACTGTTTGTCATCAAGCCCAGCGGCGTTGGCTACGATGTGCTGAAGCCCAGCGACATGGTGGTGGTGGACTTGCAGGGCAACCGGGTGGAGGGTGAGCTGAATCCCTCCTCCGACACCAAGACCCACGTGGTGCTGTACAACGCCTTCCCGGAAATCGGCGGCATCGTGCACACCCACAGTCCCTACGCCGTTGCCTGGGCACAGGCAGGCGAGGATCTTCCCTGCTACGGCACCACCCACGCCGACTATTTCTACGGCAGTGTTCCCTGCGCCCGTCACCTGACTCAGGAGGAGCTGCTCGAGGACTACGAGCGCAACACCGGCGTCACCATTGTGGAGACGTTCCGGGAGCGGGGCATTGACCCCAAGGCCGTTCCCGCCGTGCTGTGCTACAGCCATGGCCCCTTCACCTGGGGCAAGGACGCCGCCCAGGCCGTATACCATAGCGTGGTGCTGGAGGAATGCGCCAAGATGGGCATTTTCACCCGCGTCCTGAACCCCCACGCCGCCCCCGCCCCCCAGCGGCTGCAGGACAAGCACTACATGCGCAAGCATGGCCCCAACGCTTATTACGGGCAGATAAAATAAACCTTAAAAGCTGTTTCAGCCCCGATCCGCATCAACGGATCGGGGCTGATTTTTATTTGGGATGCCGGCTACTCCACTGCGATTTCCTTGATTTCCAGCTCGTTGCCCTGCTGCAAATAGGTTCGGTCGCTGCCGCAGTGAGGGCAGATTTTCCCCTGAGGGACGGTATCGTAGGTCTTCCCGCAGTTTTCGCAGTAGCTGACGGCGTGGATGGGCTCCCAGAGGAGCTCGCAGCCCTCCAGCATGGGGGTGCGCTTGCAGTTCCAGTTCCACACGTCCACCAGATAGGAAGGAATCACCGCGGAAACCTCTCCGATCTGGAGCGTCACCCGGCGGACATGCTGCGCCTGATTCTCCTTCGCAATTTTTTCCACGCTGTCCGCAATGTGAAATACAACGCCCAGCTCGTGCATCAGTCTTTCTTCCCGCCCAGCTTGGTGACCACAGTCTGACCCAGGCGCTTGCCCACCATAGGCAGGATGCCCTTGACCTTATCCTCGGCCTTCATCATCTTGGAGCACTCCGGGTGATCCCGCTTCAGATGGATGGCATCGAACACGCACTTGGTGGTGCACACGCCGCAGCCGATACACTTGTTGGGGTCAACCCAGCTGGCGCCGCAGCCCAAGCAGCGGGCGGTTTCGATCTTCACCTGCTCCTCGGTGAGCACCCGGTTGGGGTCGCGGAAGGAGTGGGCGCGGTCGATGCTCTCGTCCACACCGGTCTGCTGCCGCTGGGCAGTATCATAGCCCTTCAGCAGCACATTGTCCTTATCCAGCATGCTGAAATCCCGGCGGTTCCGGCCGGTGGTCAGGCTGGCTCCCTTGTGGACATAGCGGTGCAGGGACTCGGCAGCACACTTGCCCTCTTCAATGGCGTCAATGACAAATTGGGGGCCGTGGTACACGTCGCCGCCCACGAAAATATCCTCCACGGCGGTCTGGTAGGTCAGGCCGTCCGCCACGGGGTAGCTGCCCCGATGGAATTCCACCTTCTCGCCCTCCAGCAGACCGCCCCACTCGATGGACTGGCCGATGGCAAACACCACATGATCCGCTTCCAGCGTCATGGTCTGGGCATCGTCGTACACCGGGGAGAACCGCCCGGTCTCCGGGTCGATGGTGCGCAGGCACTTTTTGAACACCACGCCGGTGACGTGCCCGGCTTCGTTTTGCAGCACTTCCTTAGGACCCCAGCCGTTCAGGATCTCGATGTGCTCTTCCAGTGTTTCGGCAATTTCATCCTTGGCGGCGGGCATGGTCTCCCGGGATTCCAGGCACACCATGGCAGTGTGGGCAGCTCCGAAGCGGGAGGCGGTGCGGGCGCAGTCCACAGCCACGTTGCCGCCGCCGATGACCACCACGCGGCCGTCCATATGCTTCTGCTCATCCTCCAGCGCATCATGGAGGAAATTCACGGCGATGGAGGTGCCCTCCGCATTCTCACCGGGGACGCCGGGCAGCCGCCCGCCCTGGCAGCCGATGGCAATGTAGAACGCCAGATACCCTTCCTCCCGCAGCTGCTGGATGGTCACGTCCCTGCCCACCTCTACGCCGCAGCGGATGTCCACGCCCATCTCCCGCAGAACCTGGATCTCCCCGTCGATCACGTCCTTTTCCAGCTTGAAGGAGGGGATGCCGTAGGTCATCATGCCGCCGGGGCGTTCGTTCTTTTCAAACACCGTGGGCTTGTAGCCGCGGGTGGCCAGATAATAGGCGGCGGACAGCCCCGCAGGGCCTGCGCCGATGATGGCGATCTTCTGCTCCCAATGGGTCTTCTGGTTGGAGGCGATCACCACCGGCGGGATATAGCGGGTCTCGGCGTGCAGATCCTGCTCCGCCAGGAATTTTTTCACTGCATCAATGGACACGGCCTGATCCACGCTGCCCCGGGTGCAGGCATCCTCGCAGCGCTTATTGCAGATGCGGCCGCAGACGGCGGGGAAGGGATTGTCCTTTTTGATCAGCGCCAGCGCATCCTGATATTTGCCCTGCGCCGCCAGCTTCAGATAGCCCTGGACGGACACATGGGCGGGGCAGGCGGTTTTGCAGGGCGCGGTGCCCTTGTCGTAGCAGTTTTTCCGGTTGTTGTCCCGGTAGTCGGGATCCCAGTGCTCCGGCCCCCACTTGATGGAATTGGGCAGCTCATGCTTGGGGTATGTCACTTCCCGGCCTTCCTTATCGCAGAGCTTCTGACCCAGACGGACGGCGCCGGCGGGGCAGTACTCCACGCACTTGCCGCAGGCCACGCATTTTTCGCGCTCCACCTCAGCCGTGTAGGCAGAGCGGGACAGATTGGGGGTATTGAACAGCTGGCTGGTTCTCAGCGCATTGCAGATCTGCACATTGCAGTTGCAGATGCCGAAAATTTTATTTTCGCCGTCGATGTTGGTGATCTGGTGGACGAAGCCGTTGTCCTCCGCCTTTTGCAGGATGCGCATGGCCTCTTCATAGGTGATGTCGTGCCCCTTGCCGGTCTCCCGGCAGTAGTCGGCAAAGTCGCCTACACCGATGCACCAGCACTGCTCATCGTCTGCACAGCCCTCGCCCATGGCGGCGCGGCTGGCGCGGCAGGAGCACTGGCCTACGCCGATATGCCCCTCGTATTTTTTCAGCCAGTAGGACAGGTGCTCAATATCCAGGGTCTGGTTTTCCATGGAGATCGCCTTCTCCACCGGGATGACGTGCATGCCCACGCCACCGCCGCCGGGCGGCAGCAGATGGGTGACCCCCGCCAGGGGGATATAGGTCATACGCTCGAAGAAATAGCCGATTTCCGGGGTGTCCCGCAGGCGCTTATTGCCCTCGGGTCCTTCCTCCATGTTGAACAGCTCGGCGCTGCCGGGCACGAACATGGGCAGGATGTACCGCCGCACCGACGGGGGCGCGGTGCGGCCGTTGTGATCGTAGTGATAGCCGTAGTCATATTCCAGCAGGCCGATGTAGCTCATCTTGTCCAGCAGCTCCTGGAAATGGGGCTTCTCCGCTTCGCTGACCCGGTTCATCTCCCACAGCTGCTCCACGGTGTAGGGCGTCCGCAGCTTCATGGACAGGGCAATGTCCGCCATTTCGTCGGTGACGAGGGCAGCCAAGCCCCAATATTCCGGGTCATCCGCCGTAATGCCCTTCATTTTGTGCGCTATCACATCCGTGATTTTTTGTCCCAGCTTCAGGATCTTCTCCCGGGGCGCTGCCTCCCCCCTGTGCACCGGGTTCATTGCCCGCTGCTGCAATTCCTTGTCGATCATCTCTCTGCCTCCTCTTTATGATTTATATTTCAATGCAAACCGATTGTATAAATATTCACGAGTTCCCGAAAAGCGAGAAAACAAAACCGCCCCTACGGATTTTTCGCATTTACATTACGCCCGGTTCTGCTTCCACTGCTGCACCTGACGGGTGACCCACTCTGCCAGGGCGGGGACACCCTCGCCGGTTTTGGCGCTGATGGGGAAAATGCGGATGTTCGGATTGCGCATTTTCGCATAGGCCTCCACCTTTTCCATGTCGAAGTCAAAGTAGGGCAGCACATCGATCTTATTGACGATCATGGCATCGCACACCTGGAATACCAGCGGATATTTCAGAGGCTTATCATGCCCCTCAGGGACAGACAGAATCATCATATTCAGGGAAGCGCCGGTATCGAATTCCGCCGGGCAGACCAGATTCCCCACATTTTCCAGCACCACCAGGTCAAGCTCCTGCGTCTCCAGCTGGCGGATGCCCTGCCGGGTCATGTCCGCATCCAGGTGGCACATGCCGCCGGTGTGCAGCTGGATCACCTTGGTGCCGGTGGCTGCGATCGTCCCGGCGTCCACGTCGGAATCGATATCCGCCTCCATCACGCCCACCCGCATTTCCCGGGGCAGCGCCGCCAGGAGCTTTGTCAGCGTGGTGGTCTTGCCGGAGCCGGGGGAGGACATGAGGTTGATCAGGCAGGTGCCCTGCTCCCGCAGTTCCTGCCGGAGGGCATCGGCATCTCTGTTATTGTCCGCAAAAACGCTCTGCTTCACTCCGATCACACGGTATGTATTCATAAATGCCTCCTTTCAGCAGCTCCCGCCGGACAGCCGCTTCTCTCTTCTGTTTCCGCAATAGGAGCCGTCCTGGCAGCGGCCGCAGGGGAGGTAGCCGCCGGATTCGTAATAAGCATTGAGAAACGCGTTATCCACGGCGCAGTCCAGACGGAGGGCACACTTTCCGGCGTCCCTTCCCAGCCTCTCAATTTCCTCCAGGATCCGCCGCCCGGCGCCGGGGACGGCGGGGGACGTCACCAGGTTGTGGACATAGTAGGCAGGCTCCGCTGCCCTGTCTGCCCAGCGTTCATCCTCCGTCAGGAGCACCACGGCTCCCGCAAGGCGATTCTCCCCGCGCAGCACACACAGATTGCCCCGGCGCTGCTGCTCCCGATAATAGGAGATGGGGTAGGCATCAAGGTAGCCGGTGATATTCCACTGGCGGATATTCTTATCGTTCATCCAGGAAATCCGCCGCTCATACAGGCGGAAAACCGGCTCCACATCCTCCGGAGCGGCAAGTTCAAACCGATATTCCATACAGGCCTCCCTACAGCTGGTCGAGGTTCAGGCTGAAGGCCTCCAGGCAGTTGTCAATGAACCAGTCCATTTCCTCCCGGCGGAGATCACGCAGTGCCTGCATGGTGACGACGGCGGCGGAATCAAACTCGGTATTGCCTGCCTTCTGCTCCTCCACGCACTTGATATAGGCGGAGAGCTTATCCGCTCCCTTGACGATGGGCTCCAGCTCCTTGTCATCCTCCAGCACCAGGTGCTCATAGCTGGGGCGAAGCGCCGGCGGGAGCATATCCAGCAGCCGGTTTCCGGCGATGCGCTCTACCTGCTTGTAGGCATCCTTGATTTCGGGATTGTAGTACTTGATGGGGGTGGGCATATCGCCGGTGAGGATCTCGGAGGCATCGTGGTACAGCGCCGCCACGGCGCAGCGGTTGGGGTCGGGGGTGGGCAGGTGCAGGATGTCCCGGCGGATTAACGCCAGCGCATGCGCCAGCACCGCCACCTGATGGCTATGCTCCTGGATATTCTCCGAGAAGGTATTGCGCATCAGCCCCCAGCGGGTGATATAGCGCATGCGCCCCATGAGGGCATAGAATTCATTGGCCATTTTCTTCCAGTTCCTTTATCATTTTTTCAAGGCATGCAGGCATCTCGGCGGGGCTGGCACAGAAATGCGTGCCCCCTGCCGCCTGTATTTCCGGTCTGTTCCGGAAGCCCCAGAGGACGCTGAGGCAGGGCACGCCTGCATTGGCGGCGGTCAGCACATCCACCTCGCTGTCGCCCACATAGATGCAGCGGTCAGCCCCGATCTGCGCCATGGCGGCGCGCACCATATCCGGCGCGGGCTTGCGGGGGCAGCCGGGGTGCTCCCCCTGGGCACAGATGCCGGGAAAATACTCCGCGCAGAGCCTTTTCGTCGCCGCATCCGGCTTATTGGAGACGATGGCAATGGGGCGAGCGGAGAGCGCCTGCAGCGCCTGCGGAATGCCGGGATAGGCAGCGGTTTTGATCTGGCAGTGGGTTTTATAATATTGCTGGAACTGCGCCAGGGGCGCTTCCCAACCCTCCCCTGCCGGAACAGCCAGCTGGATCAGCCGCGCCGCGCCGTTTCCCACGAACCGGCGGATCTCCTCCCGGCTGTGCGTCGGGTAGCCAAAAGCCTGCATGGTATGGTTGACGGCGTCCATCAGATCATCCAGCGTATCAAGCAGGGTGCCGTCCAAGTCAAATAAAATTCCTGTCATTATATTCCTCGATTCTTGAGCACGCGGATGTCCTCCCCCACGAAGGTGAGCCGGTTAAAGCTGCCGTGAAGCCGGGAGGCAATCTGCGGAGAATAGCGGCGGGCGATTTCATCCACATTCAGATTGGTGGAGATGACCATGGGCTTATTGTAAAGAAGCCGGTCGTTGAGCAGACCATAGAGCGCCGCCGTGACGAACTGGCCGGGCATCTCGGTGCCCAGATCATCCAGGATCAGCAGATCACAGGTGTTATATTTGGTAATTTCCTTGCGTGCGTCCTCGCTGCCGCCGAATTTGGCCTGCTCCAGCCTGGAAAACAGGTGCCCTGCGGTTTCGTATACCACGCTGAAGCCCCGGTCTGCCACGGCACGGGCAATGCAGGCGGACAGGAAGGTCTTGCCCAGCCCCGTGCCGCCGATGAAGAGAAGGTTGCCGGAGTTGGCAGAGAAATTCAGGGCGTATTTCTTGCAGTTCTGGAAATTTCGCTCCATGATGGTGCGGGGGCTTGCGCCGTATTTGGAATCGGTATAGTCGGAATAATAGTCCAGCCGGAACTGGGAGAAGCTCTCCTTGCCGCCGCTGAGGACGGAGATTTCCTTCTTCTGCTCCTGCCGGCAGAGCTCTGCCAGACACTCGCACATATTCGAGCCGATATAGCCCGTGCCGCCGCAGACCTCGCAGATGGGCGTCTCGTCCAGATAGCCCTCCTCGAAATTCTCATAGGCCAGCAGCGCCCGCTCCTGCTGCAGCTCCAGATTCTGAATTCTGGCCTTTTCCAGCAGCTCCTTGCCGTCGCTGCCCTGCAAAAACGCCGCCTGTGCCGCCTGCGCCATGGTGCGGCGCAGCTGAATATCGATTTCTCTGATTCTGGGCACCTTGGCGTAAGCCTCCGCCAGATGCTGGCGGTTTTCGGATTCCCGGTCTTCCTTTGCCTGCGCCAGACGATTTCTGGCGCGCTGAACCACTTCACTGCTGTATGCCATTGCTTATCCCTCCCGCAATACGCGCTGAATCGCTTCCAGCTCCGCCTGACCCAGCTGACCGGAGGCGCCCTTGGGCGGCTTCCGGCTGTCGCCGCTGTTCACGGCTTCCGCCGTCAGCATGCCTTCCTTTGCCCAGCGCTGCAAAATTTTATTCATATACGACCAGTTCAGCCCGCCGGTGTTCAGGCAGGTGCGCTCATAGGCCATAGCAATCGCACCGTCGTCAAAGCCCATGTCCAGCCACGCCTGGGCGTAGCGCTCCTCTGCCTGGGTCAGGCAGCGCCCACGGATCTGCAAAATATCCATGATACCGTGCAGGCGGGAGCTTCGGAAATTCTGATCCTGGATGTAGGCGGATGCCTCCTCCAGGGTATCGATCCCGTTTTCCGCCCAGTAGTATGCTTCCTTTTCAATGGTCAGCAAACTGGGGCGGCGGCTTGCGCCCCGGCGGCGCGCCCGCTCGCAGCAAAAGCGCACCAGCAGCAAAATCACATCCGCAGGCAGCCCCAGATAGCGGGTGAAGCCCAGGATGATTTTCAGCTCGTCGGTGTTCAGCGTGCGGCCGAGAAGGCGCTGCAGCTCTTCGTAAAGGCCGCGGAAGGACACATCCCGCTCCATTGCCCGGAGCACATCCTCTTCGGAATAGCTGGGACGCTCACCGGGGCGGATGACGCTGCGGCGCTTTTCCGGCCACAGCCCCAGCTGGCGCAGGGTCGCCGCGGCGACGGTCAGGCGGGAGGGGCTCAGGCGCAGTGCCTGCTCTGCCTCCTCCGGGACGTTGCCGCTGGAAATGAATATGTACAGCAGCGCCGCATCCGGGCTTGCCGCGCCCAGGAGCTTGCGCACACTGGCTTCGTCTATCTTAACTGCTTCCGCTGTCATGGCTCTTTCCTTCTGTCTGCATCGTCTTAAATGGGCACAAAAATCCATTTTCATCTATTATAACACAAAGTCCTCCGCTCGACAACTTCTGATTGAAAAGGATTTTGCCAAATTCCCTGCCGCAGTTTTGTACCCGTGCTGGATATTGTGGCTGGCAGAGGTACCCGGCACAAGGGGATGGGGCTGGACAATGCTGCCATTTGCAGCGGCAATGGAAAAAGCTACAATTTTCCATAAGTTCATATGGCAATAATTGTTGGATTCACGTCTTGCATCCGGCAAAAAGGGTGATATAATAGTCGCGTTCCGTGTAAAAAACGTATTGAAATGAGAGGCTTTCTTTATGGAATATTTACTTGCCATCGGCATTGCCATGCTGGCAGGCCTGATGCTCACCCGCCTTACCAAGCGCTTCAATCTGCCCGACGTCACCAGCTATCTGATCGCCGGTCTGCTGGTGGGGCCGCTGGTGCTGGGGCGTCTCGGCATCCCGGGGCTGGGCTTTGAATCCTTTGATTTTGTGGGCAAGATGAGCTTGATCTCCGATGTGGCGCTGGGCTTTATCGCCTTCTCCATCGGCAACGAATTCCGACTGGAGGATCTGAAGCACATCGGCCGTCAGGCCACCATCATCGGCATCGTGCAGGCGCTGACCGCCACCGCGTTTGTGGACATTGCCCTGTTCCTGCTGCATCTGGTGCTGGGCGACGAGGTGCTTCCCGTTTCCACCTGCCTGATTCTGGGTGCGATCGCCACCGCCACTGCCCCTGCCGCCACCATCATGGTCATCAACCAGTACAAGGCAAAAGGCCCCCTGACCTCCATCCTGCTGCCCATCGTGGCGCTGGACGATGCCGTGGGTCTGATGGTGTTTGCCGTGTCCAACGGCATTGCAAAGGCGCTTATCAGCGGCTCCGTCAGCCTGGTTTCCGTGCTGGTCAATCCCCTGCTGGAGATCGTCTGTTCTCTGGTGCTGGGCGCCGCCATGGGCTGGCTGTTCAGCCACATGGAGAAATTCTTCCACTCCCGCTCCAAGCGTCTGAGCCTGACGGTGTGCTTCGTGTTTACGTGCACTGCCCTTTCCAAGCTGGAAATTCCACTGGGCGGCGGTGTGGAGCTGGGCTTCTCGTCCCTTCTGGTGTGCATGATGTGCGGCACCTTCTTCTGCAACCTCTGTGATTTCTCCGAGGAAATCATGTACCGCACCGACCGCTGGACCGCGCCCGTGTTCGTGCTGTTCTTCGTGCTCAGCGGCGCGGAGCTGGATCTGCGGGTGTTCCAGAGCGCGGCGGTCATCGGCATCGGCGTGGTGAACATTCTCGCCCGCTCCGCCGGTAAGATTCTGGGCGCACACTACAGCGCCAAGGCCATGGGCTGCCAGAACACTATCTGCAAATATCTGGGCATCACCCTGCTGCCCCAGGCCGGTGTGGCTCTGGGCATGAGCGTCACCGTAGCCGCCGAGTTTGGCGCAGAGGGTGCGCTGATTCGCAACATCACCCTGTTCTGTGTCCTTATCTATGAGCTGGTTGGCCCTGTGTTCACCAAGATGGCTCTCACCGCCGCCGGTGAAATTGAGACTGCCTCCAAGGTCTCCAACCGTGGCGTCATCCCCACCACCCCCAGCAAGAAGGCTTGACAAGCTCCGGCAAAGCGGTATATAATACTCCTATAGAAATAATATAGTAAGGAGTCTTTCCCATGTTCTATCATATGCGTATCGCCGGGCTGGAACGGGATCTTCCTATCTGCCCTGTGAACGAGAATCTGTCCATTGCCGGTTTTGTCATCTTCGGCGACCAGGAGCTCACCGTTGCCTGCGCCAGGGAGCTGCTGGCCAAGGTGCCGGAATATGATTACCTCATCACCGCCGAGGCCAAGGGCATTCCCCTGGCTCACGAGATGGCACGCCAGGCCGGGGATGCCAAGTATCTGCTGGCCCGGAAGGCACCCAAGCTGTATATGCGGGACGTTTTCTCTGTGAAAGTCAATTCCATCACCACTGCCAACCAGCAGCAGCTGTATCTGGACGGCGCCGATGCCGCCCTGATGAAGGGCAAGCGGATTCTGCTGGTGGACGACGTGATTTCCACCGGCGAGAGCATCTCCGCCCTGGAAGCCCTGGTCACCAAGGCCGGCGGTGAGATCTGCGGCAGAGCCGCGATCCTTGCCGAGGGCGACGCCCAGGATCGTCCGGACATCGTATATCTGGAAAAGCTCCCCCTGTTCCACCCCGACGGAACCGTCATGGAATAAAAAACGCCTCCCGCATCGCAAAGCCGCTGCGGGAGGATTTTTATGCCCTTCAAGGGAGGTGACTGCGCAGAAGACCGACGGCGTAGTACATGGTTTCGTATTTCAGGTATTGCAGCGCATTTTCGTCCCAAAACCAGTGGACGGAGGCTGGGAACTCATCGTCGCCGTAGGTCAGCTTGAGCAGGACGGACAGGTCTTCAAACAGAGGGATCACATAGGCGCTGTCCCCGATGGGATATTTTTCCCCATGCAGCGCCCGGCAGGCTGCCTCCATCTGCGCCGGATGCTCCTGAAGGTACTGCGCCCAGGGGTCGGCTCGCTCCAGAAGCGTCTGGTGGAACTGATGGCCGAAATTGCCCATGGCCTTCCAGCGGCCGGAAATGCTGCGGTCTTCCCGGCTGTCGCATACCAGATCCAGCAGGGTCAGGCTTTCATCAAATCCGTTTGCCTCCACCCACACCGTACCGTCCAGCCGGGAAATGTCCCCGTTGCTGCGGCGGATCCGATAGGGGCGGGAGAGCATCGAAGGATACAGATACTCCCCATCCAGTCTAACGCCCAGCTTCCGGGCAAGGGTTTCGTGATCGTAGCCCGCGAAGAGGCTGCGCGCCTGAGCGGCGGCGACGGCATAATTATTGCGGCGTTCCATAAAAAATCCTTTCCATGTCAGATTTCCGGCAAATCAGGCGCTGCCGGACGATCTTATGGAAGCTCTGAAAAAATCGGCGAGAGCTGACGGCAGAAGATTTTGCCTCAGCCGAAAGTTCTGGAAGCACCGGAATACTGTATGTATTTCCCACCTTCAGAACCGCGCGGATGGGGCAAAAGATTCGCCGCCCAGCCGAAGTCGATTTATTCAGAGGTTCCCTTATTTCTTCTTTCTTTTCTGCCTTCTGATGAAAAGTACACAGCCCACGACCAAAACAGCGGTAACCGCAATCACCGCCCCAACCGTCCAGGGGGAGAAATTGCAGGAAACGAAAATGGCAGTCGGGCCGTCCGCGCCGCCGATGACACCAACGCTCATATTTTTCTCCTTTGCAAGTGGAATTTGATTGATTTCAGTTTACCATAGCGCCGCGTGAAAATCAAGAAGCGCCGCAAGCCGTGGACGCAAGTCGAAGAATTTTGGAAACTTAGGGCAGCACCGCATAATTTGGCAAGAAGCCTCAGGCAGGAATTTTGCCCCAATTCAAAGTTTCAAAAGCGAGGGAATA